>NZ_JBIRFL010000003.1:58693-715224 GCF_044327445.1 Streptomyces sp. NPDC018045 | reverse complement strand
CCTTCGCATGCTGCGCCGCAGTCGCCCGCTCACCGGGCCCACGCCGGGCCTGCTCACGGATGGCATGCAGCTCGGCGACCCGCCCACGAGCGTCGCCAGGCGTATCAGGCTGATGATGCGGGGTGTTCATATCGCTCGCTCCGGTGGAGTGGGGTGGTCGTTGGATGGGCGGTGCACGGTCAGTGCCGTGGCCAGCAGGCCGTTCGCGGCCCGCCACCGGCCGTCGAAGTGGGGGTGGCGGCCGTCCGGCCCGTACGGACGGGCGGGCAGCAGCCGGACGGTGAACGTACCCTCGTCAGGGGCGAATGTGACGCGGGCGTCGGTGAATCCCAGCGCTTCTCCGGTCAGCGGATACCACGCCTTGTAGATGCTCTCCTTGGCGCTGAACAGCAGGCGTTCCCAGTGGATTCCGGGCCTTTCGGCGAGCAGCTCCGCGATGTGGCCGCGCTCCTCCGGGAGGGAAATCCTGTGCAGCATATCGGCATAACGCAGGGGTTCATCGGGTTCCGCGTCGAGGCCGATCCCCAGAACGTCCCCGGAGCGGGCGACGGCGGCCGCACGGTAACCGTGGCAGTGCGTCATGCTGCCCACGATCCCGTCCGGCCACATCGGCTCGCCACGTGGCCCCCGGGGGATCGGTACGGGTGGAAGTCCCAGCCGGGAGAGGGCTTTTCGGGCGCAGCTCCGTACGGTACAGAATTTGCGGCGCCGGGAAACCACCGCCCCGGCGACGGCCTCGGCTTCCGCGCGGAAGAGTTCGGTGAGGGGCGCGTCGCCGAAATGTTCGGCGGCCGCCACGGGCGGGGGCAGAAGGTCTTCGATCACGTACTGACTACGGTTTCCCACGGGGTGCGGCGGGCGGGGCTCAGGCGGCCCGGCCGAGGATCTGGCAGCGGATGCGCCGTACTTCCAGCGAGGGTTCCAGGCCCAGTTCGGTTTCGAGCAGGGCGCGCAGTGACTGGTACGCGCCCAGCGCCTCGGCGCGCCGGCCCGAGCAGCGCAACGCGTCGATGAGGCGGGTGTGCAGCCATTCGTTGAACGGGTTGGCGGCCACCAGCGAGCGCAGTTCGCAGATGATCTCGCGGTGCCGGCCGAGCCGCGCGTCCGCTTCCAGGCGCGTTTCCAGCGCACGTTGCCGCTGCTCTTCGAGGCGGGCCACATAACCTTCCAGAACCGGCCCGCACTCCACGCCTTCGAGTGCCGGGCCGCGCCACAGCGCCAGTGCCGCGCGCAGCGCGTCCGCGGAATCCTGTGTCCGGCCCTGGTGCAGGAGTTCGGTCCCGAGCCGGGCCTGCCGGGTGAAGGCCGCCGCGTCCAGGAAGTCGTCGGGAAGGCGCAGGAGATAACCGTTCGGGCGCCCCTCGATGACCGGCTGCCGTGCGGCGTCGCCGAATTGCTCGGCGGCCAGTTGTTTGCGCAGGTGGTAAACGTGGGTGCGTACGGTCATCACGGCGGTCTGCGGCCGGTGGCCCGCCCACAGTTCGTCCATCAGAAGGTCGACCGGTACGAAACGGCCGGCCCGGGACAGCAGCAAAGCGAGCACTTTCCGCAGTTTCGGCCCGCGAATGGTGCGTGTGCCGAGTGTGGTGTGCAGTTCCAGCGGTCCCAGGACGCCAAAGCCCGTCATGTACGGCTCTCCCCCTCGTCGCGCGGCGGCTTTCCCCTGACCCGTTACGGCCGGCCACGGATGTCCGCGCAGGCCAAACGCTATGCGCAAGCAGGCGTTCATGCCATTGCGGTGTCACGTACGGGACACGCGGCTGCTTCGAAAGAGACAGGTAGGCGCGGAGAGAACAGGCCCCGCCCCTGGAATACGCCAAGGACGGGGCCTTTGTCCCCTCAGGGGCCCACGCGGGAGTCTCCTCAGGGGCCCCCTCGGGAGTTCCCTCAGGAGTCCGCTCGGGACCGCTTGCCGATCCGGGTGAGGGCGATGCACAGTGCCCCCAGCGCGGAGAGACCGGCGCAGACGAGGAGGGCGCGGTCCATCCCGGCACCCGCGTCCACCGCCGGGTTGCCGGAGGGCGTGACGGAGGTGGAGGCCACGACGGTCAGGGCGACGCCGATCGCGGCACCCACATAGCGGGCGGTGTTGTTGGCGCCCGCGCCCATGCCCGCGCGGTGGGCGGGGACGCTCTCCACCGCCATCCGGGCCAGTCCCGCGTTGAGCAGGCCGCTGCCGATGCCGCTGATCACCAGGCCCGGTACGAAGCGGGCCCAGGCGGCGTCGGGCGCGATGCCGAGGATCGCCACGTCGCCGACGATGCTCAGGGCCATGCCGATGACCAGCCGGTGCCAGCCCAGCACCCGGTCGGTGAGCCGGCGGGCGAGCAGCGACACCACGAAGGAGGTGCCGGCCCAGATGCCGAGCATGGCGCCGCCGGCCAGCGCGGTCATCCCCATCGACCGCTGCATCACCGTGGGCAGGTAGCTCAGTACGCCCAGGATGGAGAGCCCGGTGAACAGCGACCCCAGGGTGGCCGCGTTGAAGTCCGGGTCGCGGAAGAGGCGGAGGTCGACCATGGGTGCGGCGGTGCGCAGCTCGACCACGACGAAGGCGACCGCGAGGACCACCGCGACGGCGAAGAGCGCCAGCACCTCGGGGGCCAGCCAGTCGCTGCGGCCCTGGACCAGCGCCGCCAGCAGGGCGGTCACGGCGACACCCAGGAGGACCGCCCCGGCCCAGTCGGTGCGCTCGGGGCGGTTGCCCCGGTACTCGTCCACGAGCGTACGGACGGCGACGGCCAGCAGCACCGCGCCCACCGCGAACGCCCAGTAGCCGAGCCGCCAGTCGGACACCATGGCCAGCGCCGCGGAGATCGCCGGGCCCAGGGTGATGCCGCCGCCGACCATGGCGCCCCACATGCCGGTGGCCCGTACGCGCGGCGCGCCCGAGGGGAACGCGTAACCGATGATGCCGAGGCTGGCGGTCATGATGGCCGCACTGCCGATGCCCTGGACGATGCGGGCGCCGACGAACACCCCCGTGTCGGTGGCCGTGGCACACACGACGGTGCTCGCGGCGAGCAGCAGGGAGCCGTAGAAGAAGGCGCGCCGCTGGCCGTGCGCGTCACCGAGCCCCCCGGTGATCAGCAGCAGCGCGGCGATGCCCAGCATGACGCTGCTGAGCATCCAGGTCTGGCCGGACAGACCCGCGCCGAGGTCGGCGGCGGTGTCCGAGAGGGTGGACATCGGTGCCGTGTAGTTCATCAGCACCAGCAGGGTGCCGAAGCAGGAGACGGCGAGGGTGAGCCGGCGCGGCTGGGCGGCCGTACCGCCGGTCACCGGGCCGGTCTTCGGGGACGGCGCGGGGGCCGGCCGTTCGGCCGTGGATATCGGCCCGGCGGCGCGGGTCGCGTGGTCGCTTGTCAAGAAAACGCTCCAGATGAACCAGGTGGATGTGGGTGACCGGCTGCTCAGATCCCCATGCCGATACCGCCGCCGACGGGGAGCACCGCGCCGGTGATGTACCCGGCGGATTCGCTGCCCAGGAACCGGACGGCGGCGGCGACTTCCTCGGGGGTGCCGGGGCGGTTGAGCGGGGTCATCCGCATGACGTCCCGCATCCGGCGGTCGCTCAGCTCCTGCGTCATGGCGGTGTCGATGATGCCGGGCGCGACGAGGTTGACGGTCACGCCGCGGGCGCCCAGTTCCCAGGCCAGGGAACGGGCGAAGCCGACCAGCGCGGTCTTCGTGGCGGCGTAGTTGGCCTGCCCGGGAGAGCCCAGGAAACCCAGCGCCGACGACAGCAGCACGATGCGGCCGCGGCGGGCGGCGAGCATGCCGCCGGCAGCCTTCCGCACGGTCCGGAACACACCCTTCAGGTTGGTGTCGAGCACGTCGTCGAACGCCTCGTCGCTCATACGCAGCAGCAAGGTGTCGCGGGTTATTCCGGCGTTCGCGACCAGCACCTCCACCGGCCCCTGTTCGGCCGCGACGGTCTCGAAAGCGGCGTCGACCGATTCCGGGTCGGTCACCTCGCAGCGCACGCCGAACAGGCCCTCCGGCGGCTCGCCGGAACGGTATCCGACCGCGACCCGGTCGCCGTCGGCCGCCATGGCGCGGGCGATGGCCAGGCCGATACCGCGGTTTCCTCCGGTGATGAATACCGAACGTGACATGGATACCTCGTTAGTTCTTCGTTGTTCTGCGTTGTTCGGGGTTGCTCTGGGTCGTTCTGCGTTGTTCTAGGTAGCTCTATGGTGTTCTGGGTTGTTCTGTGGTGTTCTGGGTTGTTCTGGGTTGTGCTTCGCCGGGCCGCCGGGACGGGCGGGGAGACGGCCTACGGTGCCTCC
The DNA here is from genome assembly GCF_044327445.1 of Streptomyces sp. NPDC018045. Lineage (NCBI taxonomy): Bacteria > Bacillati > Actinomycetota > Actinomycetes > Kitasatosporales > Streptomycetaceae > Streptomyces > Streptomyces sp. NPDC018045. The sequence continues at coordinate 710,932 of NZ_JBIRFL010000003.1, read as the reverse complement.
ACGACCAGACACGACCAGGTGAAGCCGGCCCCCGCGCTGAGCACCAGCGCCGCCTCGCCGGGAGCCAGCACCGCCCCGTCGATCAGGTCGGCCAGGCCCGCCGCCGCGTCCCCGGCGCCCAGGTGGCCGGTGGCGCGCCCGTAGTCCACCGGGGGCGCGGCCACGCACTCGGCGAGCACCGGAAGCCACGACTCCCGCAGCGTCTTGAGTCCGAAGCGGGGCAGGACCACGCAGCGCAGCCGCGGGTCCCGCGCGCTCATCCCGGCCTCGTGCAGCGCTTGGGCGACCACCGCGCGGATGCTGCGCTCATTGGTGGCGGTGAAGCCCTCGTTGCCGTGCTGTCGCAGGTAGGAGCGCTTGGTGGCGCGCATGTCGACCTGTTCGCGGTGGGCGCGGGGCGCGGCGCCGAACGGGTCGCCGCTACGGTGCATCGACTCCAGCTCCGGCGCCGCGACGGTGGCCAGGGCGCGCAGCAGCAGGGCGTCGCCGGGGCCGGCCGGGGTGCGGACCAGGAGGGCGGTGCCTCCGTCGCCGTACGCCACTCCGTAGTCACCGGCCCACCGGTCGAAGCCGGGCGCGCCGAAGCGGTCGCCCGTGGTGACGAGCCCCCAGGCCGTGCCGTCCGGGGTACGTGCCCGGTGGTCGCGGAGCCAGGAGGCGGCCAGGTCCAGGGCCGTCGCCCCGCCGTTGCACACCTGCTGGACGCCGACCGGCAGCGCCCGCGCGGCGCCCAGTTCCGCGGCGATGTAGTGGGGCGGCGACCACAGGTCGTGCCCCTGGTAGTACATCCACGCATGGCAGAGCACATCGACCCGGCCGGGATCGGTCCCGGTGGCGTCGAGTACGGCACGGGCCGCGCGTACGGCCATGTCGGGGGCCGGGGTGTCCTCGGCGGCCGGCAGCGAATCATGGCCCAGTTCCCGAGCCGTACGGGAACGTATGCGCCCGCTGTCCACTGCCGCACGGACCTGGGAAGCGCCGTCGGGCAGCCAGCGCGAGGCGGCCGCGATGCCGACCGTCTGCCTGGCCGTCGCCGGACCGAATTCTCTCATTCGGGCATGGTGCACCACTCCGATAGACCTGTTGTGAAAGGAACCTGGAGGAGAGTGGAAAGGAATATGGAAGTGGCATGGGAGGCACATAAAAGCTGCATGAAAGGCAGGGCGGAGGAAGACCGGCGGCTTCCCCGGCAAAGGCCCGCCACACGCGGAGTTGGGCGCCCGTCGCTCCGGTTGCAGACACCTGGACACATACCCATGTCACTTTCGGAGTGTTGCCGCGCATAACCGCCCCGGGTTTCATGACCAGCGGCAGCAACGCCGAAACCACAAAGGGTGAAAAAAATGAGTGAAGCCGTCCTCTCCGAGGAACTGCGCAACAAGGTGCGGGACATCGTCGCGGACGTCCTGGAGGCGGACGCGGACGAACTGACCGAGGAGAGCAGCTTCGTCGACGACTTCGACGCGGATTCGCTGCTCGTCATCGAGATGTACTCGCGTTTCGAGCGCGACCTCGGCGTCAAGGTCCCGCAGGAGGACGCTCCGGAGCTGGACAACCTGCCGGCCACCTACGCGCTCCTCGCCAAGTACGCGCCGGCGGCCGCGGGTGTCTGACCGCGCCGGACGCCGGGTCGTGGTGACCGGGCTCGGGGCCGTCAGCGGCCTCGGCCTGGGCGCCGCGGAGTTCATGGCGGGGATCCGGTCCGGGCTCAGCGGCATCGGGCCGATCGAGCAGTTCGACGGCACCGGCTTCGAGCGGCGGCTCGCCGGCGAGGTCCGCGGGTTCAAGGCCGCGGAGCACCTGCGGCGGGCCGACCCCGAGGCGTGGGGCCGCAGCGGCCAGTTGGCCGCGGTCGCCTCCCGTATGGCCGTGACGGACGCGGGCCTGGACGACGCGGAGCTGGCCGCGCGCCGGACGGCGAGCGTCTTCGGCACCACCAACGGCGAGTCGCAGGTCCTGGAACAACTGTCCGCGCGGTGGGTCTCGGAGGGACTCGACGCCCTCGACCCGGCCCTGGTCGGGCAGGCCGACGCCGGGCGGATCGCCTCCGCCGTCAGCGCCGAACTCGGCCTGACCGGCGAGGCACTGACCTTCGGCACCGCCTGCGCGGCCGGCAACTACGCCATCGGCTACGGCTACGACCTCGTACGCAGCGGCGAGGCGGACGCCGTGCTGTGCGGCGGCGCCGACTCCTCCAACCGCGCCACCCACGCGGGCTTCCACCGCTTGGGCGCGCTGGCCGAGACCGTACCCCGCCCCTTCGACGAGCACCGCGACGGCATCGTCACCGCCGAGGGCGGCGCCGCGCTGCTGCTGGAGACCCTGGAGTCCGCCCGCGCGCGCGGCGCCCGCGTCTACGCCGAGGTGCTGGGCTACGGCATGACGTGCGACGCGCACCACATGACCAACCCGCACGCCCCCTCCATCGCCGAGTGCATCCGCCGGGCCCACCGCAACGCCGGGATCACCCCGGCCGACGTGGACTACATCTGCGCGCACGGCACCGGCACCGCCGCCAACGACTCCACCGAGGTCGCCTCGGTGCGGGAGGCGTTCGGCGAGCGGATTCCGCCGATCAGCTCCATCAAGTCGATGCTCGGCCACACCATGGGCGCGGCCGCCGCGTTCGGTGCGGTGGTGTGCTGCGCCGCGCTGCACGAGGGCTTCCTGCCGGCGAGTACGACCGTACGGACCGTGGACCCGGCGCTCGGCGCCGACCTGGACTGCGTACCGGTCACCTCGCGGGACCACAAGCCGCGGGTGGTGGAGAACCACGGCTTCGCCTTCGGCGGGAACAACGCCGTAATGATCTTCGGAGACGCCGCCGTATGAACACCATGACAGCCACGACCACGCCGACGGCGCCCGCGCTGCCCGCCGTGCCCGCGGTGGACATCGTCCACTGCGCGGTCTTCAGCGCGGCGGGCCAGGGCCTGGAGTCGCTGGCGGCGGCACTGTCCGGGCGGTCCGCCGTCGCTCCGGCGGACCCGGCGACCCTGCCCGGAGCCGACCTGGCGGGCGCGCGGCACCCCCTTCCGGTGGAGGTCAGGCCGGTGGCCGGACCCCAGCCGGCCGACATCCTGGGCCGCAAGGGGCTCCGGGCGCTGACCCGCACCGACCAGCTCGCCATGGCGGCCTGCACGGTGACGCTGGACGCGCTCGACGGGCCCGGCGCGGGAGTGCCGGCCGACCGGACGGGGGTGGTGCTCGGCAGCTCCGTCGGCAGCGCCCGCGCCTGGGGCGAGTTCACCCGGGACACCTTCGTCCAGGAGGCGCCCTACTTCGTCAACCCGTCCCACTTCCCCGGCACGCTGATGAACGCCGCGGCGGGCCGTACGGCCATCCGGCACGGGCTCACCGGCGTCAACGCCACCGTCTCCGGCGGCCCGCTGGCCGCCCTGCACGCCTTCCGCTACGCCCGTAACACCCTGCTGGGCGGCCATGCCCAACGGTTGCTGACGGGCGCCGTGGAGGAGCTGTCGGCGCAGAACGCCTGGGCCTGGCACCGCTCCGGGGCGCTCAAGCCGGGCATCCCGCTGGGCGAGGGCGGCGCGGTCTTCGCCCTGCAGCCCGCCGGCGCGGCGGACGACGGTATCCGCCCGCTCGCCCGGCTGCTGGCCTGTGACACCGGCTTCGCCGACCCCGCCCGGGGGCCGCTCCACGCGGCCCGGCGGCTCGCCGACTGCGTACGGGCCGCGCTGCTGCGCAGCCGGGTGGCGTACGAGGACGTGGCCGTCGTGGCACCCGGCGCGGCGGGACGGCGCGGCTGGGCCGCGGTCGAGGAGCGGGCCCTGCGCACCGCCTTCGCCGGTGGCGCCGAGCCGTGCCGGCTCGCCGTCCAGCCCGTGCTCGGCGAGACCAACAGTGCGGGCGGCGCGCTCCAGTTGGCCGCCGTACTGGCCCGCTGGCAAGACCCCGCCGCCGACACCGAAGGGGAGCGCGCCGCGGTGCTCACCTCGGTCGGTGCCGACGGGAGCGTCGGCTGCGCCGTCGTCGTACGACCCGACGCCGGCTGACCGCACCCACCAAGGAGAGTTCGGATGTCCCTGACACAACAGGCCCCCGCCGGTGAGGGCGGCGCGCCGCGCCCGGTCGCGCTGCTCTTCCCCGGGCAGGGCTCCCAGCACGTACGGATGGCCGCCGGCCTCTACCGCCACGACCCGGTGTTCACCGAGGCCATGGACGCCGCCGTGGACCTGCTGGGCGACGCCGGGCACGGGGTGCGCGCCGACTGGCTCAGCGAGGCCCCGGACGCGAGCATCGACACCCCGGGGCGGGCCCAGCCGCTGCTCTTCGCCGTGGAGTACGCGCTCGGCCGGATGGTGCTGGGCTGGGGCGTCCGCCCCGCCGCGGTGCTCGGCCACAGCGCCGGTGAGCTGGTCGGCGCGGTGCTCGCCGAGGTCATCGGCCTGGCCGACGCCGTACGGATGGTGCACGAGCGCGTCGCATACCTGAGCGACGCCCCGGCCGGCGGCATGGTCGCGGTGGTCGGCGGCGCGGAGGAGCTGAGCCCCTACCTGGTGGGCGACGTGGCGATCGCCGCGGTCAACTCCAAGCGCCAGACCATGCTGGCCGGCACGACCGGCCACCTGGCGGCCGTGTGCGACAAGCTCCGGGCCGACGGCTACTCCGTCGTCCCCGTGCCGGCCACCGTGCCGTTCCACTCGCCCGCGCTCGATCCGGCCGCCGAGGCCGCCGAGGCGGCGTTCCGGACGGTACGGCTGAGCCCGCCGGCGTTCCCCGTGTACTCCGGCTACACCGGCGAGCTGATGACGGACGAGATCGCCACCAGCCCCCGCTACTGGGCACGCCAACTGACCGATACGGTCCGGTTCGGGCCCGCCCTGGACCGGCTGCTGGCCACCGGTGACCTCATCCTCGTCGAGGCGGGGCCCGGCCAGAACCTCACCACCCTGGCCCGCCGGCACCGCGCGGTACGCCGCGGCGGCAGTACGGCCGTACCGCTGCTGCCGGCCCGGCCGGGGAGCGCGGCGGACGAGCGGCGGTCGGTGCTCGACGTGGCGGAACTCCTCCGGAACGAGGGGTATCCGCAGGCGTCCTAGGCCCGCTTCGTGGAGCGGCAGCGGCGGGATCCCTCCTGCCCTGCCGGCCCACGGCGTTCAGCCGACTCCCCTGCCCAGGCCCTTGTTGACCGCGTCGAGCCGGGAGGTGGCCCCCACCTTTGCGAAGATGTTCCGCAGATGCCGTTTGACGGTGCCTTCGGTGATGTCGAGCCGGCGCCCGATCTGCCGGTTGCTCATGGCCTGGGCCACACACTCCAGGACCTCGCGCTCGCGTGCGGTGAGCGGGCCCGCCGGCTCCTCGGCGAGGGCCACGGGGCCGGCTCCCGTCCCCTGGAGGCAGATGACCGTACCGCCCGTCATCACACTGCGCATCGCGGCGACCAGCGCGTCCTGGTCGACGCCCTTGTGCACGAACCCGGCGGCGCCCGCGGCCAGCAGCGAGTCCACCAGCTTCCGGTCGCTGTGCATGGTGAGCATCACGACCCGCACCCCGGGCACGGCGCGCAGCAGCTCGCCCAGCGTCGCGTGCGGCCCCGGGCCGGGCATCTCCACGTCCAGCAGCACCAGATCGGGGCGCAACGCGGCGGCGAGCGCCACGGCGGACGGGCCGTCGTCGGCCTGCCCCACCACCGTCATCCCGGGGGCCAGGTCCAGCAGTTCGCACAGCGCCGAGCGCAGCAGACCGTGATCATCGGATGCCAGCACCCGGATGTCCCGGTCACCGGACACGGGCGTTCCCGGGCTCGACGGGCCGCGCGGGGTTGGGCACCCGCAGGTGGATCCGGGTGCCCAGGCCCTCCCGCGACCTGATGGCCAGCACACCGTTCATCGACCCGATCCGCTGCCGCATCGAGGCGATTCCGCTGCCGCCGCTGACCCCGGACGCGGCCGTGCCGGGCTCGAAGCCCTTGCCGTTGTCCTCGACGAGACCGGTGACCACGTGCGGCGTGATGTTCACCTCCGCGGAGACGGTGGTCGCCCCGGAGTGGGTGACCGCGTTCCACAGGCACTCCCGTACGACGAGGAAGATCTCCTCCTGGTACTGGGGCGGCAGCCAGCTCTCGCCCCCGTTGACCCGGACGTCGATCTCCAGGTCCGCGGGCCCTGAGCCGAGGGTGGCGACGTACTCCTCAAGCTGGGCCCGCAGGCCCGTCCCCGATCCGCCCGAGCGCAACCCGCTCACCAGCTCCCGTGCGAACCCGATCACTTCCTGCAGGGCCCGCTTCGCCTCACCGATCCGGTCCCGCCCGGCGGCTTCCGTGATGCCCGTCCGCGTCTCCAGCTCATGCAGCTCAAGACACCGCAGCACCAGGCTCAGGTTGCTGCCGATGTGGTCATGGATGTCCCCGGCGAGCCGCGACTGCTCGGCGGAGTTGGCCGCGCCCACACTGCGCGCCATGAACGCGTCGTAGCCGATGAACGCGGCCCGCACCCGGGTCTTGATGCTGGCGTGCAGCGTCTCGACGGCCCGCAGCAGCCGGGGCACCCGCTCGTCCGGCGGCAGCCCGTCCGCCAGTCCGCTCAGGTTCTTCAGCACCACGTCGAAGAGGATGTGGGCCGCCGCCACCGAATCGTCGGACGAGGCCCGCTGCAACGCCCGCCGGGCCCCGAGGGCCATCGACGCGAACTCCGCATCGGCGTCCAGCTCTCCGCGCCCGCCCTCGCCGCCCTCGCCGGCCAGCGACCGCAGACAGTCCGCGACGATCGCCCGGGCCTGCCGCTCGCAGCCCTGCCACAGCTCCGCGTCCAGCACCAGCGGGCTGGACACCGCCCGCAACGCCTCGGCGTACGCGTCGATGACGGGCTCGACGGCCCCCTCGTCCCCGACGCCGGGCACCACACCGGGCGCCATGCCTCCGGACACCATCGCGTCGCTACTCCCCCCGTCGCCGGCGCGGCCCCGCACAGTACTGCCCTGGCTTGTCGGCGTGCCGCACCTGCCCTTGTCCACACTTGAATGATCGATCATACGCAGTCCGCATCCGCGCCCCGGAGGCTCCCTGGCGCCCGGCCGGCCGAGTCCGGGCAGCACCACGGCCTCGTCGCACGTGGCTCGCGAGGAGATTCGGAGGCACGGAAGGCGCCCGCTCGTGGAGCCGGTGGCCCGGCGCAGGGCCCCGCCACAGGCGCGACGGCATCGACTTCCCCCGGCCTGCGGCCACTGCGCTGTGCGGTAGCCACCGCTGCGGCAGCTTCGCGCGGCGGGCCTGTTGTCGGGCGCCCGGCCGTTCGGTCTAGGCGGGACTGCCGTGTGCGGGGGACTCCGCGAGGGTGTGTCTGAAAGGGCGAGGCAGACCCGGACGGAGGCACGGCAGGGATATGGGCAGGTGGAGCAGGAAGCAATGGCGGGGCGCGGTCTGGTTGCCGGCCGTGATGGTGTTGCTGACGTGCGTCGGGTGGAGCGGCGACCCCGGTCTGCCACCGGCACCCTGGCAGGGAGGCCTGTGGGTGGATCCGGACAGCTCCGCGCACCGGGCGCTGGAAAGCCACTCGGGGGGTGACGAGGAGGAGCGGGCCGTGCTGCGCCGGCTCGCCGGGCAGCCGACCGCGGTCTGGCTGACGCAGAGTGATCCGCTGCCGCGGGCCCGGGAGGTCACCGTGGCGGCGGAGGCAGCCGGACGGGTGCCGGTGCTGGTGGCGTATCACATCCCGGGCAGGGACTGCGGCCAGTACTCCGCCGGCGGGGCCTCGGACGCGGCCGGATACCGCCAGTGGGTCGGCCGCCTGGCGGAGGGTCTGGAGAACCGCCGGGCCGTCGTGATCCTGGAGCCCGACGCCGTGGCGCAGGCCCTGTCCGGCTGCCCGCGTACGGAGCTGCGGCAACGGCTGCTCGCCGGGGCGGTGCGTACGCTCAAACGCCGGCCCGGGACGCGGGTCTACCTGGACGCGGGCAACCCCGGATGGGTCCGCGACACGGGGCGGCTGGCCGCCGCGCTCTCCGCCGCGGGCGGGCTGCGGGCCGACGGGTTCGCCCTCAACGTCGCCAGTTTCTACACCACGGAGACCACCCTCGCGTACGGCGAAGAGGTCTCCGAGGCGCTGGGCGGGGCACACTTCGTGATCGACACCAGCCGCAACGGCAACGGCCCGCCGCCCGCGGCGCCCGGCCCGAAGCCGACCGACGGCGAGGAATGGTGCAATCCGCAGGGGCGGGCACTGGGGCGGTTGCCCACCGCCTCCACCGGGCATCCCCGGCTGGACGCGTATCTGTGGATCAAGGTTCCGGGGGAGTCGGACGGCACCTGCCGGGGCGGGCCCCCTGCGGGCCGGTGGTGGACGGCCTATGCCGTGGGGCTGGCCCGGGACGTGCTGGGGCGGGAGCAGCGGTAGCCCGTGCGTCCCTCAGGTCACCCGCACCCACCGGGCCGGTGACGGGGTACCGCGGGCGTCGGTGACGGTGAACATGTACCAGCCGCGCGGCACCAGGCCGGGGGACTTGGGCACCGTCACGCGCAGCCGGGTGCCGTGCTGGGCGATGTCCAGGGCGACGGAGCGCTGTTCGACGTCCGTGGTGTGGGTGACCGCGCTGGGACGCATCAGCCGGGCCCCGCGCACGGTGCCGGCCGCCTCCAGCGTGAAGGAGGCGCCGGCGCCGCGCGCGATGCGGGACGGGCCGCTCAGCACCCGGGGCCGGGAAGCTCGGTAGAGGTAGGGCGGGGAGTAGACCTCGATACGTTGCTCGAAGGTGCCGTCCTGGGTGTTGGCCTCGTCCGCGAAGAGGGGGTCGGAGCCGAAGGTGGCGATCCGGCCGTCGGGCAGCAGCAGGGCCTCGGCGTGGTAGTTGCGGCCCACGCCGGGCTCGGCGGCAGGCCGGAAGACGTCGTGTGCCGGGTCGTAGAACTGGGCGACCAGATGGTCGCTGGTGCCCTTGCCGCGGTAGTCGCCCGACCCGCCGGTGGTGAAGACGCGGTCGTCGGGGGTGAGGACCGCGTTCAGGTAGCGGGTGCCGCGGCCCAGGTCCGGGCCCCGGCGGTAGCGGGGCGCGGGGCGCGTCAGATCGGCGATGGCGGTACGCCCGGTCGCCCGCGGCGACTCGCCGACACCGCCGCCGCCCAGAATCATGACCCGCTGCTGCTGGGCGGGCGGCAGGAGCACGGAGGCGGAGGTCTCGGTCAGGTCCGCCTCGTCCAGTCCGGGCACGGGCCGGAAGGTGTTGGTGCGCACGTCCCACAGGCCCGGCAGGCGGCCGCGGTCGGCGGGGCCGTAGCCGGAGCTGGAGCCGGAGTAGAAGAGTCGGCCGTCGGCCGTCAGGAACAGGGCCGGGTAGGTGGGGAAGTAGCGGTTGGGCCCGGGCGACCAGGTACGGCTGGCGGGGCGGTAGATCTCGTTCCTGCCGGGGATGATCTGGCCCATGTCGTCCAGGCCGGAGGCGGCCAGCACCGCGCCGTCCACAAGGGTGGCCAGGGTCGGGTACCAGCGGGCTTCGGACATCGGGGCGGTCGGCAGGTAGCGCTCGGCGACCGGGTCGAATTCGTAGGCCTCCCGGATGCCCTGGAAGTCCTTCTTGTCCAGGGCGAGTTTGCTGGCCGTGCCGTAGTGGTTGCGGGCGTCGGCACCGCGGAGCCCGTCGATGGAGTACCGGGCCGCGGTGTGCGTGGCCCCTTCGGTGCCGGGACGGTCGGCTTCCACGTACACCCGGGCCCGGCTGGCGGTGACCCGCACCCGCCGGCCCCCGTCGGCGAGGACCTTCCGCGCGCGGGGCACCAGGACGGCGCTCTGGGAGCGGTAGGTCTTGCCGGCCGGCGAGCGGAAGACGGTTCCCTTGGGCAGCGTCTTCGGGGCATCGGGGTACTCATTGCTGACGATCATGGTGCCGCCGGCCCGGTGCACATCGCCTTCGAGCTTCTCGTATCGGGCGGTGCCCCCGGCCACCAGCAGCCGGCCGCCGGGCAACTGGGCGTGCCCGGCGCAGAACAGATCCTTGGGCGTGGGCACCTCCCTGAAGGTGTTCCCGGCCGGGTCCCACAACACGCTGCGGAAGGTGCCGGCGGCGAACTGCTTCTCGTCGTTGCCGGAACCGGCGATCAGCAGCACCTTCCCGGTGTGCAGCAGCGCGGCGTGGATGGCGTTGACCCGCCACCGCTCGGGCACCTCCACGGTCTCCCAGCGTCCGTGGTCGGCCAGGTACTCCGGCCGGCTGATCGTGTACTCGTGGTAGGCCCGGGTGGCGATGCCGTGGACGGCCGGGGCGTTCAGGCCCGCCAGGGTCAGCAGGGCGGCCGCCCCGATGGCCGTCTTGCGGGTGCGGGCGCTGGGACGGTACGGCACGACGCTGCCTTTCTCGCTTTCTCTGCACTGCGGGACCGGGACGCGGTGGGACTAGGACGCGGTGGGCAGGCCCGCGCCGGTGGGGACGGGTTTGCCCGGGCCGGGGGTGGCGAGTGTTCCTGAGCCGGTGACGACGGGTGCGGCCGGACCGGTGAGGGCGGGTGCGCCCGGACCGGTGAGGGCGGGTGCGCCCGAGTCGGTGGTGACGGGTGCGCCCGGGCCGGTGGTGATGGTCTTGCCCGGGCCGGTGATGGCGGGTGCGCCCGGGCCGGTGGTGACGGCTGTGGCCACGACCTGGGCGGCCGTGCGCCGGGCGCGGGCAAGGCGGACGCGGGCGGGCCGGGCGCGCCGGCTCCAGCGCCACAGCGCCGGCGGGGCCAGGGCGATGACGAGAGCCATCAGGGCCCAGACACACATGGCCACCTGGGTGTGGCCGAGCAGCGGAGCGGCCAGCAGACAGCCGGCGAACAGGGCGGCCCACGCCAGATGGGTGGTGAAGGTCCGCCACGTATCGGGGCTCGCGGTGTCCCCCTTGGCGGTGACCACGAACCCGGCCTTACGGCGCAGCACCGCCGCGACCAGCGATCGCGCGTACAGGGGGGCGGACAGCGCCGAGAGCGCCATGCCGACCGCGCCGGAGGACCCCTGGGGCTCGTGCGGGCTGACGTTGTGCCGGCGGTTCCACAGGTACAGGCCGATCTGCAGGGCGGCCGCGTCGCTGTAGAGCATGAGCCACACCTGCGACTCGATCTGGATGCCCGAGGCGCCCAGCCCCAGGAACAGCAGGCAGGACAGGCCGCCCAGCATCCAGTTGACGGCCGTCAGCGGATAGTAGGCGATCATGAGGGCGTAGTTGAGGATCCGTCCGGCCGGGAGGCTGAACACGGCGCGCGGGAACTGGCGGCCCAGGGTCTCGTAGGTGCCCCGGCTCCAGCGCAACTGCTGGTTGAAGAAGTCGCTCCAGGCCGCGGGGCCCTCGCCGACCGCCAGGACGTCCGGGGTGTAGACCGAACACCAGCGGCGCCCCGTGGCCGGGTTGCGGTGCCGGTGTATCTCCATTCCGGTGGCCATGTCCTCGGTTATCGAGTCGTACAGGCCGCCGACCTGCTTGAGTGCGCTGATGCGTACGCAGTTGTTGGTACCGACGAACATCGGGGACCGGTAGGCGTTGCCCGCCCGCTGGATCAGGGCGTGGAACAGGAACTGCTGGCTCTCACAGGCGCGGGCGAGCGCACTGTCGCAGTTGCCGTAGACCTGGGGCCCGACGACGAACGCGACGTCCGGATCGCGGAAGTAACCGAGCATCCGCTCCAGGAACTCGGGCAACGGCACGTGATCGGTGTCGACTCCGGCCATGAATTCGTAGGCGTGACCGTGCTGGTCCAGCCAGGCGTTGTAATTGCCGTGCTTGGTCCGGGCACGGAACGGCCCCGACGGCTGGTTCCAGTTCACGACGTTCTTCCGGGAGAAGTGCCGCACCCCCAGTTCACGGCAGAGCCGCCGCGCCTCGGGCGAGTTGCCCTCGTCCAACAGCCAGACGTCCACCCGGCCCTCGTGGCGTACCGCGCGCGCACCCCGCAGCGTGGCCCGCACCATGGCCAGGGGCTCTTTTCCGGGCACGAAGCTGGTCAGCAGGGCCACCCGGCTGCCGGGCCGCGGCCTCACCGGGACCGGGTCACGGGCCATCAGGGTGGCGTGCGCGTTGGACGCCACATTGACCAGACGGAAGGTCTCCAGCAGCCCCAAGGATATGAGCATGACCAGGTCGGCGCCCCGCTCCCAGGCGCTCACGCCCGGACGGTGCACCCAGTGCTGCGGCTGCATCAGCCACACCAGCAACCCCAACGAGACCAGTGGCGCACCGGCCAGCAGCAGCGCCGTGCCGATCCGGTGGCGTCCCGAGCCCAGCAGGCTGCGGTAGCGCACCCGGTAGGCGGCTCCGTCCGCGCCGGGCACCGGGTCGGTCAGCGGACCGGCCAGCCGGCTGAAGCGCGGGTAGTCGTACGGTCCCTCCACGGGCTCGACCGGACCGGGAGAGGTCGCGGCCGGGGCCGGAAGGGCTGGGCGGCGACGCCGCGAACGGCGCCGTGAGCTGTACTGCGTCGTCGACATGGGACGGTCCCCGCATGCTCGGTCTGTCGCCTCACGGCAGACAGATAGGGCAATCAGGAAAAAAGCTAACAAGGGTTTACGAAGGGGGCCTCTCGGAAGCCGCCATCCGCCCTGCCGAAGCCGAGACCCCACCCGGCACCGCCCACCCCAACGCCCACCGCCCGCACGCCGACAGCCGGCGCACCGCCGCCACCTACGCCGCACGGGAGACGCCTCCCGGCCGGACACCGGGACCGAAACGGAGACCACCAACAGCAGAACCGAGCCGACTCGGCAGCGCCGCCACATTCGGCGCACGAAAAAACCCCAGCCCAGACAAGGTCTGAGCTGGGGTCCCCAACGGAGCCGCCTAAGGGAATCGAACCCTTGACCTACGCATTACGAGTGCGTCGCTCTGGCCGACTGAGCTAAGGCGGCGTGGTGCGGAGCCCAGTCTACACATCGGTTGGGGGTGGTCCGAACCGGGTTTGGAGGGCTCAGGAGCAGTGTTTGTCGGCCGGTGGGGGTGTGCCGTCCAGGAGGTAGGTGTTGATGGCGGTGTCGACGCAGTCGCTGCCGCGGCCGTAGGCGGTGTGGCCGTCGCCCTCGTAGGTGAGGAGGGTGGCGGAGGAGAGTTGGGAGGCGAGGGAGCGGGCCCAGGGGTAGGGGGTGGCCGGGTCGCGGGTGGTGCCGACGACGAGGATGGGGGCGGCACCCTCGGCGGTGATGCGGTGGGGCTCGCCGGTGGGCTTGACCGGCCAGTACGCGCAGTTCAGGGCGGCCCAGGCGAAGCTCTCGCCGAAGACCGGGGAGGCCTTGCGGAAGGCGGGCAGGGCGGCGCGCACCTCGTCCGGGCCGGAGAAGGAGCCGGGGACGTCGAGGCAGTTCACGGCGGGGTTGGCGAACATCTGGTTGGCGTACGTGCCGTCCGGGTCGCGCTCGTAGTACGAGTCGGAGAGGGCGAGCAGGCCGTGGCCGTCGCCCTTCTGGGCCTGGGCCAGGTATTCGCGCAGAACGGGCCAGGCGCCCTCGTCGTACATGGCGGCCGTCACACCACTGGTGGCGAGGGACTCGGTGAGGGTGCGCGGGCTGCCGGTCGGGGCGGGGTGGGCGTCGAGTTTCTTGAAGAGGTCGCTGAGGCGGCGGCCCGCCTCTTCGGGGCTGCCGGTGCCCAGGGGGCAGTCGCGCTTGTGCGCGCAGTCCTTGGCGAAGGCGGTGAAGGCGGTGTTGAAGCCGGCGGTCTGGTCGAGGTTCATCGTGCGGGCGGGCAGCGACGGGTCCATGGCGCCGTCGAGGACCAGGCGGCCGACGCGGGAGGGGAAGAGGCCGGCGTAGGTGGCGCCGAGGAAGGTTCCGTAGGAGGCGCCTACGTAGGTGAGCTTGTCGTCGCCGAGGACGGCCCGCAGGACGTCCATGTCGCGGGCCGACTCGACGGTCGAGACGTGGCCGAGACGAGCGCCGGAGCGGGCCCGGCAGCCCTGGGCGAAGCCGCGCTGGGCGGCGACGAGGCGGTCCGTCTCCGCGTCCGAGTCGGGGGTCTGGTCGACGCGGGTGTAGTCGTCCATCCGGGCACTGGACAGACACGTGACCGGCTCGCTGCGGGCCACGCCGCGCGGGTCCATGGCGACCATGTCGTAGCGCGCCCGCACCGCGTCGGGCTGCGGCGCGTACTGCTGGAGGTAGTCGATCGCCGAGCCGCCCGGACCACCCGGATTGACCATGAGGGAGCCGAGGCGGCCGCCCGGGCCGGTGGCCTTCTTGCGGGAGACGGCCAGCTTCAGGTCGGTGGCGGCGCCGGGGTTCCGGTAGTCGAGGGGGGCCTTCATCGTGGTGCACTCGAAGCCGACGATGCCGCACTCGCGCCAGGTGAGCTTCTGGTCGTAGTACGGGCGGAGGCCGGCGGGGACGGTGGCGGGGAGGGGCTTGAGGGTGGCCGTCGCCGCGCCGCGGCCGGCGCCCGTGCCACCGTCCGTCGGCTGCCCGGACGCCGCGGCCCCGGGCGCGGAGCCTCCCGAGGAGCAGCCGGAGACGAGCAGTGCGGTGGCCGTCAGGACGGTTCCGGCGGTACGGAGCAGGCGGCAGGTGGCCATGGGCGGTCCCTCGTCCCTGAGTCGTCGGCAGCGCAAACAGCAGCAACAGCGGCGGTAGCGACAGCAGTGGTGACGCCGGTGGCGACAGCAGCGGTGGCGACAGTCGGCAATGGACGGAGCGTATCCGTGCCGAGACGGTGCGTGGGGGCGGGTGCCCTCGTACGGGTGAGAGCAAGAGCCGGACATCGGACGGGCCGCGCCCTCTGCGGACCGTGATCCGGGCCGGGCGGTCCTCACCCTCCGCGGGCCGAAATCCCGGCCGGGCGGGCCTCACCCGAGCGCCGGAAACCGGGCGGCTCCCCTGAAGGCCGGACCCCGGGAGCCCTCAGCCCTGGCGGAGGGCCGCCGTCATCGCCTCGACCGCCAGGAGCGGCGCCACGTTGCGGTCGAGGGCCTGGCGGCAGGCGATGACCGCTTCTATCCGGCGCAGTGTGCGCTCCGGGGTCGAGGAGGAGGCGATGCGCCGGATGCTGTCGCGGACCTCGTCGTTGGCGAGCGGGACCGTGGCACCCAGTTGGACGGCCAGGACGTCGCGGTAGAAGCCGGTGAGGTCGGTCAGGGCGAGGTCGAGGCTGTCGCGCTGGGTGCGGGTGGAGCGGCGCTTCTGCTTGTCCTGGAGCTCCTTCATGGCCCCGGCCGTACCGCGCGGCAGCCGGCCGCCCGTGCCGGCGGCGGCGCCGAGAGCGGCGCGCAGCTCCTCCGTCTCCCTGGTGTCGACGTCTTCGGCGACCTGCTTGGCGTCCTCCGTCGCGGCGTCGATCAGCTCCTGCGCGCCCTTGAGGCAGCCGCCGATGTCGTCGACGCGCAGGGGCAGTTTCAGTACGGCGTCACGGCGGGCCCGGGCCCGCTCGTCGGTGGCCAGGCGGCGGGCCCGGCCGATGTGCCCCTGGGTGGCGCGGGCGGCGGCCGCGGCGGCCTGCGGGTCGATGCCGTCCCGGCGTACGAGGACATCGGCGACGGCGGCGACCGGTGGCGTACGCAGGGTCACATGCCGGCAGCGGGAGCGGATCGTGGGCAGGACGTCCTCGATGGAGGGGGCGCACAGCAGCCAGACCGTACGGGGGGCGGGCTCCTCGACGGCCTTGAGGAGTACGTTGCCCGCGCCTTCGGTGAGGCGGTCGGCGTCCTCCAGGACGATGACCTGCCAGCGGCCGCCGGACGGGGACATGGAGGAGCGGCGGACCAGGTCGCGGGTCTCCTTGACGCCGATCGAGAGCAGGTCCGTACGGACGATCTCGACGTCCGCGTGGGTGCCCACCAGGCTCGTGTGGCAGCCGTCGCAGAAGCCGCAGCCGGGGGCGCCGCCTAGCGCGCGGTCCGGGCTGACGCACTGGAGGGCGGCGGCGAAGGCGCGCGCCGCGGTGGACCGGCCGGAGCCGGGCGGGCCGGTGAACAGCCAGGCGTGCGTCATCTTGGACGCGCCGGACTGCGCTATGGGGTCCGCGCCGTCCACGGCCGCGCCCTCGGCGGTGACCAGCGCGTCCGCGTCGCGTGCGGCAGCGGCAAGCTGCTCCGTCAGGCGCTCCTGCCCGACCACGTCGTCCCACACAGCCATCTCGCTGCCCGCCGTTCCTGTCCGTCCTGCCCGTGCCGTCGTGCCGCCCCGGCGACGCGCGTTCTTCCGCACCGTCGCGCCGCGCTCGTTCCATTGTGGGGCCTCCCACTGACAGCGCTGCCTCCCGCTGACACCGCGGACGCCCCGGGCAACGGACGAGGACTCCGACGGCAGAGGGCGACCCGGGCAACGGACGAGGACGCCGAGCGGCAGCGAACGACCCGAGGAACGGGCGGGGGCGGGCCGACGCGCGAGGTCTCCGGGCCGCAGGCGGCGCCCGGACGACAGCGGCGCGCCGGACGACGGCGGCGCCCGGACGACAGCGGCGCCCGGACGACAGCGGCGCCCGGCGCCGAACCGCTCGCGGGACCGGCCCGCCGCCCTCAGCCCCGGCGCCCCCGCCGCCCCCGGCCCTGCTGCTCGTCCTCGTCCTCGCGCGAGCCGAGGAGTTCGTCGGCCAGCGTCGGGAGGTCGTCCAGCGGGGTCTCCTCCGCCCAGTCCGAGCGGCGGCGCGGTGCGGGCTCGACCGGTTCGCCGGTGGCCGGGTCGATCTGCGGGAGTTCCCTCGTACGCTCCACGCCGGAGACGCCCGAGGCATCGGACACGCCGGACGGGCCGGCTCCGGTCCGCCGACCCGAACGGAAGTCACGGTCCGAACCGAAATCGCCCTCCGTACGCGCGCCCTCCTCCTTCCGGAACACCCACGCCGGTACGCGGTCCGCCGGATCGTCCCCGCGCCGCGCCCGCTCCCGCTCCCGCCAGTCCTGGTCCGCCTCGGGACGTACCGGTGGCAGCACCGCGGTCTCCTCGGAGGCGGCGTCCCCCGGGGCGTCCCGGTGCTGGGGCAGGACGGTGGTCTCCTCGGCGTCCGGGGACCCGGCCCGCTCCGTACGGGAGTGCTGCTCCAGCCCGGCCATCGGGGTTTCCGTCGTGGGGGCCTCCGCCGCCCGCGCCGCGACCGCCTCGGCCCTGCGTGCGGCCGCGGCCTCCTCCCTGGCCCGAGCTTCCGCGTCGGCCTTGGCCTTGGCCTCTGCTTCGGCCGCGGCCGCCAGCCGTGCCTGCTCGGCGCGGAGCAGCGCTTCTTCGGCCTTGCGCTGCTTCTCCAGGCGGCGTTCCTCGGCCTCCTTGCGCAGGCGTGCCTCTTCCTCGGCCTGCTTGCGCAGCCGTTCCTGCTCGGCCTGCCGGGCGCGCTCCTCGGCTTCGCGCCGCTGACGCTCCTCCTCGGCGGCCTGGCGGGCCTCCTCGGCGCGCTTGCGTGCTTCCTCGGCCTGGCGGGCGGCTTCGCGGGCCTTGGCCTCTTCGATCTCGCGGCGCTTGCGCTCTTCCTCCTCGGCGCGGAGCTTGGCGAGCTGCTCCTGCCGTTCGCGCTCCCGGCGCTCCTCCTCGGCCTTGCGCGCGGCCTCTTCCTCGGCCTTGCGCCGGGCCTCCTCCTCGGCGGCCTTGCGGGCCTCTTCCCGGGCCTTGACCTCGGCCTCGGACAGCGGCAGCACCTGGTCGAGGCGGTGGCGTACGACGGTGGTGACGGCCTCCGGCTCCTGGCCGGCGTCGACGACCAGGTAGCGCGCCGGGTCGGCGGCGGCCAGGGTCAGGAAGCCGGAGCGGACCCGCTGGTGGAACTCGGCGGGCTCGGACTCCATCCGGTCCGGGGCTTCGGTGAAGCGCTCGCGGGCGGTCTCCGGGGAGACGTCGAGGAGCACGGTCAGGTGCGGTACGAGGCCGTCGGTGGCCCAGCGGGAGATCCGGGCGATCTCGGTGGGGGCGAGGTTGCGGCCCGCGCCCTGGTAGGCGACGGACGAGTCGATGTACCGGTCGGTGATGACGACCGCGCCGCGCTCCAGGGCGGGGCGGATCACGCTGTTGACGTGCTCGGCGCGGTCGGCGGCGAACATCAGCGCCTCGGCGCGGTCCGACAGGCCCGAGGTGGACACGTCCAGGATGATCGAGCGCAGCCGCTTGCCGATGGCGGTGGCGCCCGGCTCGCGGGTCACCACGACTTCGTGGCCCTTGCCTCGGATCCACTCCGCCAGCGCCTCGACCTGCGTCGACTTGCCGGCGCCGTCGCCGCCCTCCAGGGCGATGAAGAAGCCGGTGGGGGCCGGGGCCTGGTCCGGGTCGCCGCCGCGCAGGGCTTCGCGCAGGTCGCGTCCGAGGGGGACGCCCTGCCGGTCGTCGACCTTGCCGAGCACCCACGCGGCGACCGGCAGCAGCAGGGCGCCGACCAGCATCAGGGTGAAGGCCGCGCCGCCGTGCGAGAAGACGTTCTCGTCGCCCGCCAGGTGGTGCGGGCCGATGGCCGCGGCCAGCAGCGGCGCGACGATGACGGCCAGCGCGACGACGAGCCGTACGACCGCGTGCAGGTGCTCGGTCGTACGGGCGGCGCGGGGCTCCTCGGTCTCCTGGTCCAGGAGGGTGTGCCCGGTGTTGGCCGCGACTCCGGCGGCCACCCCGGCGAGCAGCATCAGCAGGACGACCGTCGTGGTGTCCGGGACCAGCCCGGCCGCCAGCAGGGCCAGGCCCGTGACGGCGACCGCGAGGGCCAGCAGGCGGCGCCGGGACAGCGCGGGCAGCACCTTGCGCGCGCCGCGGATGCCCGCGACCGGGCCGGCGCTCAGGCCGAGGACCAGCAGCCCGAAGGCGACCGGGCCGCCGCCGAGGTCACCGGCGTGCAGGACCGCGACGGAGACGGCCGCGGCGATCGCTCCGGCCACCGCCGCGCAGGCCAGGACCAGCAGCGGTACGGCGTTCGTACGGCCGCGGTCGACGCCGGCGTCGCTCTTGGGGCGGCGCAGTCCCTCCAGGGGGGACCGCGGGCGCGGGGTCTGCGTACCGGGGAGTTCGAGGAAGTACAGGATCGAGATGGAGGCGGCGAAGAGGCCGGAGGCCACGTACGAGGCGAGCGCGGCCTGGTGGTCGGCGAACCAGGCGATGCCGTTGGCCAGCAGCCTGCTGATCAGTGCGACGACGATCAGACCGGCGGCGGCCAGCGGCAGTGAGACGAAGGCGGTGCGCAGCGACAGGCGGCGCAGGGCGTCCAGGTTGTCCGGCAGCGGGCGGACGGCCGCCGGGCCGTCGGCCCGGGCCTCCCCCCGGTCGGCCGGGGCCGGGGGCGGCGCCGGCAGCAGTCCGGGCGCGGCGCTCTCCCGCGCGACGGTCCAGAAGCGCTCGGCCACGCCGACGACGAAGACCGTCACCAGCAGCCAGATCAGGGCGCTGTCCGGGGTCCAGTCGATCCACAGCGGGGCGACGACCAGCAGCGCCAGCCGCACCCCGTCCGCGCCGATCATGGTCCAGCGGCGGTCCAGCGGGCCGGACGGCGCGGTCAGCGCGGACAGCGGGCCCAGCAGCACCGCCCCGGAGAGCAGGGTGGCCAGCATCCGGGCCGCGAAGACGGCGGCGACGGCGAGGGCCGCGCCGCGGTAGCCGCCGCCGAAGGCCGCCTGGCCGCCGAGAGGCACGTACACCGCCGCTTGCAGCGTCAGCAGTACGAGCACCAGCAGGGCTAGGGCATCGCCGATCGCCCCGACGAACTGTGCGCTCCAGAGCCGCTTCAGTGGGGGGAAGCGGAGCAGGGCTCGCACGGCGCGCTCGCGGGAGTCCGCGACGAGGGCGCCGGATGTGGGGGTCACGACCGTAGGGAGCTCGGCACGCGTCATCCCGCCAGCCTATCGGCCGGATATGACAGGTCCAGCGTCCACCCGAACACACGGGCGGGTGGTTTCTAGTCCGCAAGCAGGATGGCGTCGAAGATCTCGATCACCACGATGACGAGCAGACCGTGTGCCACGACGTACTCGATGAGGAGTCCCGGTGCCACCTGGGCCTTGCGGTCGTCCTCATGCGTGCCGATGTGCGCCGTGGCCCTGTGGTACGGATCAAGGGCGAGCTTGGCCAGCCCACGTTCGAACAGGGCCCGCCGCTCCGGCGCCATGGCGTCCGCGGTCACCTTCGCCTCGACGGTGTAGGTGACGCGGTACGTCAACGTCCCCCTCAGCTCTCCACGCTCTCGGCCGCCGCCTTCTTCGCAGCCGTGGCCGCCGCCGTGGTCTTCTTCGCCGCGGTCGTCTTCTTGGCCGCCGTCTTCTTCGCCGGGGCCTTCGTCGCGGTGGTCGTCTTCTTGGCGGCCGTCTTCTTCGCCGGGGCCTTCTTGGCGGCGGTCTTCTTCGCCGTCGTCTTCTTGGCCGGGGCCTTCTTGGCGGTCTTCTTCTTCGCCGGGCCCTTGGCGCGCTTCTCCGCGAGCAGCTCGTACCCGCGCTCCGGCGTGATCGTCTCGACGTCGTCGTCCCGCCGCAGCGTCGCGTTGGTCTCGCCGTCGGTGACGTACGGGCCGAAGCGGCCGTCCTTGACGACCACCGGGCGCTCGCTGACCGGGTCGGTGCCCAGCTCCTTCAGCGGCGGCTTGGCGGCGGCCCGGCCGCGCTGCTTGGGCTGCGCGTAGATGGCGAGGGCCTGCTCCAGCGTGATGTTGAAGATCTGGTCCTCGCTCTCCAGGGAGCGCGAGTCGGTGCCCTTCTTCAGGTACGGGCCGTAGCGGCCGTTCTGCGCGGTGATCTCGACGCCCTCGGGGTCCTTGCCGACGACGCGCGGCAGCGACATCAGCTTGAGCGCGTCGGCGAGGGTGACGGTGTCCAGGGACATCGACTTGAAGAGCGAGGCGGTACGCGGCTTGACCGCGTTCTTGCCGGTCTTCGGGGTGCCCTCGGGCAGGATCTCGGTGACGTACGGGCCGTAGCGGCCGTCCTTGGCGACGATCTGGTTGCCGCTGTGCGGGTCCATGCCCAGTTCGAAGTCGCCGCTGGGCTTGGCGAGCAGCTCCTCCGCGTACTCGACGGTCAGCTCGTCGGGCGCCAGGTCCTCCGGCACGTCGGCGCGCTGGTGGCCCTCGGCGTCCTTCTCGCCGCGCTCCACGTACGGGCCGTAGCGGCCGACGCGGAGCATGATGCCGTCGCCGACCGGGAAGGAGGAGATCTCCCGGGCGTCGATCGCCCCGAGGTCGGTGACCAGTTCCTTCAGGCCGCCGAGGTGGTCGCCGTCGCCGTTGCCGGCCTCGGAGGCGGCACCGGCCGCCTCGCCCTCGCCGAAGTAGAAGCGGCGCAGCCACGGCACGGACTGGGCCTCGCCGCGCGCGATGCGGTCGAGGTCGTCCTCCATCTTGGCGGTGAAGTCGTAGTCGACGAGGCGGCCGAAGTGCTTCTCCAGGAGGTTGACCACGGCGAAGCTCAGGAAGGACGGCACCAGGGCGGTGCCCTTCTTGAAGACGTAGCCGCGGTCCAGGATCGTGCCGATGATCGACGCGTACGTCGACGGGCGGCCGATCTCGCGCTCTTCCAGCTCCTTGACCAGCGTCGCTTCCGTGTAGCGGGCCGGGGGCTTGGTGGCGTGGCCGTCGGCGGTGATCTCCCGCGCGGACAGCGGGTCGCCCTCGGCGACCTGCGGCAGGCGCCGCTCGCGGTCGTCCAGCTCGGCGTTCGGGTCGTCGGCGCCTTCCACGTACGCCTTGAGGAAGCCGTGGAAGGTGATCGTCTTGCCGGAGGCGCTGAACTCGGCGTCCCGGCCGTCGGACGCCCGGCCGCCGATCTTGACGGTGACCGAGTCGCCGGTCGCGTCCTTCATCTGGGAGGCGACGGTCCGTTTCCAGATCAGTTCGTACAGCCGGAACTGGTCACCGGTCAGGCCGGTCTCCGCCGGGGTGCGGAAACGATCACCCGAAGGCCGGATCGCCTCGTGCGCCTCCTGCGCGTTCTTGACCTTGCCCGCGTACGAGCGCGGCTTGTCCGGCAGGTACGCGGCGCCGTAAAGCTGCGTGACCTGCGCACGGGCCGCGGAGATCGCGGTGTCCGAGAGCGTCGTGGAGTCCGTACGCATGTAGGTGATGAAGCCGTTCTCGTACAGCTTCTGCGCCACCTGCATGGTGGACTTCGCGCCGAAGCCCAGCTTGCGGCTGGCCTCCTGCTGGAGCGTGGTCGTACGGAACGGGGCGTACGGAGAGCGGCGGTACGGCTTGGACTCGACCGAGCGGACCGCGAAGTCGGTGTCCTCCAGGGCGGCGGCCAGCGCGCGGGCGTTGGCCTCGTCCAGGTGCAGGACGTCGCTGTTCTTGAGCTGCCCGTTGGCGCCGAAGTCACGGCCCTGGGCGACCCGGCGGCCGTCGACCGTGGACAGCCGGGCGGCCAGGGTCGCGGGGTCGCTCGGGTCACCGGCCCGCCCCGTGGAGAACGTGCCGGTCAGGTCCCAGTACTCGGCGGAGCGGAAGGCGATGCGCTCGCGCTCCCGCTCGACGACGAGGCGGGTGGCCACCGACTGCACGCGGCCGGCCGACAGGCGCGGCATGACCTTCTTCCACAGGACCGGCGAGACCTCGTAGCCGTAGAGGCGGTCGAGGATGCGGCGGGTCTCCTGGGCGTCGACCAGCTTCTGGTTCAGCTCGCGCGGGTTGGCGACGGCGGCACGGATCGCGTCCTTGGTGATCTCGTGGAAGACCATCCGGTGGACCGGCACCTTGGGCTTGAGGATCTCCTGGAGATGCCAGGCGATGGCCTCGCCCTCGCGGTCCTCATCGGTGGCGAGGAAGAGTTCGTCGGACTCGGCCAGCAGCTCCTTGAGCTTCTTGACCTGGTCCTTCTTGTCACTGTTGACGACGTAGATCGGCTGGAAGTCGGCGTCGACGTTCACGCCGAGGCGGGCCCAGGGCTCGCCCTTGTACTTCGCCGGGACCTCCGCCGCGCCGTTCGGGAGGTCGCGGATGTGCCCGACGCTGGCCTCGACCACGTAGCCGGGGCCGAGGTAGCCCTTGATCGTCTTCGCCTTGGCAGGCGACTCGACGATGACGAGTCGGCGGCCGCCGCCCTGTGCGGTCTCGCTGGTCGGGGACAACTTCGCTCTTCTCTCCGGTCGACGCTGGGGGTAACCCCCCGGGCCGGAGCTCTGGGGGACACTGCGGTGACGCTTGACGCTGCGGAGTGTGACGGTACATCCCGCCCTCGTGTCAAACGGAAAAACCCCGCAACGCCACTCGAACGGTAACCCGACTACATGCCTTCATGCCGCCCGGACCGGACACGCGCCGGTGGCCGGACCCGCCCCGCTCCCGTTCCGCGGCGGGGCCGAAAAGGCGCCGCGGGGCTTCTGACCGGCGGACGGCGCTGGCAGGATGGAAGCTGGCCGAGTCCGCCCACACCCCGTACTGTCCCCTTTGGACCGTCCCCTTTCACCTTTCATCATGCGCCGCCCGTCCTCGCCACACACCGTCCGTTCCCGTCACGCACTTCCGGGGGTTTCTGCGGCGATGCCGAAACTGCGGCCGGGGGTGGCCCCGAAGCAGGAGGCGGGAGTGGTCCCGAAGCCGGGATCGAAGTCGGGTGCTATTGACCGAGCGGGCCATGTTTGTCCTGAATCAGGGCAACTACGCCAGGTCGCCGAGCGTACGGGCCCGCGCGCGACGCCTCCCGCGAACACCTCGTCGAGCTCCCAGCCGAACCCCCAGCCGAACCCCCTGACGGACACTCCGGTGAGCGCTTCGTGAGCGCCCCCTCCCCGGCCGCCGTCCGCGCCGCCACGCTCCGCCGGGCGGCGATCGCCGTCGGCGTCGGGGGCCTCGGCGCGGCCTATCTGTGGCACACCAATCCTCATGAACCGGGACATGTGCTGCTCCCCTGCCCGTTCCGCTGGGCGACCGGACTGCTGTGCCCGGCGTGCGGCGGGACCCGGATGGCGTACGACCTGATGCACGGCGACCTCGTGGCGGCCTTCCACGACAACGCCGTCCTGCTGACACTGGGGGTGCCGGCCGCCGCGTACATGATCGGGCGGTGGCTGTACGCGGGGCTGCGCGGGCGCCGGTTCCGGGCCCGCCTCGGGACGCGCGGCAACGCCGTCGTCCTCGGCACCGCCGCCGTCTGGATGCTGGTGCGCAATCTCACGGGCTGAGGGCCCGGGTCCGAACGGGCCGCCGGGCGCGCCGCGGGGGAAGCGGCGCGCCCGGCGTACCGTGCGTATCGGTGGTGTTCCTATATTTCGGGGCGCCCTGTGGTTCGGGCGTCCACGGTCCGCCTCAGCGCACCGTGACCGTGATCACCGGGGAGATCGCGCCGCCGCCGGCCATCCGGAGCTGGTTGGCGCCCTTGATGCCCAGCTTGACGCGGAGCGAGTAGCCGCCGGTCTTGTTGACATTGACGCCGGCGGGCAGCGAGACCCACTTGGCGCCCTGCTTCTGCTGGACGGTGACCTTGGTGCCGGCCTTGATGCCGGTGGAGGTGCCGGAGATCCGGAACTCCTGCCAGGCCTTCACCGTGCCGGTGCTCGCCTTGGCGGTGAGCGTGGCCTTCTGCGGCGCCTTGGCGGCGGCGCTGTGGGCGGCCGGGGCCGCCGGAGCGGCGGAGGCGGCGGCCGCGGTGCCGGCGACGAGCGCGGCGCTGAGAACACCTGCGGCGGCGAGGCGGTATGCACGGTTCATTACGTGTTCCTCCCAGTTGGGCCGGTTGATGGCCTTCACTCAGGAACACGGGCAGATGGCCGTTCCGGTTGCTTCACCGGCGAGTGGTTTTTCCGGTGGGGCAGAAGTGAACGGCCCGCAGGGGCAATGCAGTTGAGCGCACAACGAAAGAGGCGGAGCCCGGGGCGGCGAGCACTTCCAGCGAAGACGTCCGGGAAGGGCGAGGCGTTCCTCGCTTCCGGGAATTCCGGATACTTCCCGAGGCTTACGGATCTTCCCGGGCGCCCTCGGAGGCGCACCGGGGCCTTCCGGCGGCGTACCAGGAGCAGCCCGAAGACCGTGCTGAAACGTTCAGCGACTGCCCGAGGCCTCCGGAGACGTCCTGAGGCTCACGGGAACGCCCCGATGCTCACGGAGCAGTCGGGCAGCCTCCGCCCCCTACAGCAGCAGCCAGCACCCCGTCCCCAGGAACACCGCCCCGAAGAGCAGCGCCAGCGCCATGCCGGAGGACCGGCTCACCCCGTCGGCGACCGACTCCCCCGCCCGTACGCAAACGGCCGTCCACACCAGCAGGCCGGCGCCGAACAGCGCGAAGGCCGCACCGGCGAACGCCTCGGGACCACTCTCCATGCGGGCAGGCTGGCACCCCCGGGCGGCGCGGCGGCGAACTCCGGGTGAATGCCGCCCGTCCGGCCGCCGGACCCGCCCCGGTCACTCCCCTCGCCCCCTCGCCCTCGCCCCCCGTCATCCCCTCCCCGCCGCACGAGCCCCTCAGTCCGTCCCGGCCGCCACCGGCTCCAGGAAGCCCTGCTCGACCAGGGTCCGGATCGCGTCCGGGGTACGGTCGCGCAGCAACACCGGGTCCTCGCCGACCAGTTGCGCGATCGCGTCGAGGATCCGCCCGGCGGGCAGCGAGCCGTCGCAGACCCCGGCGAAACCCGCGCCGACCGTGTCCACCTTCGTGGCGCGCCGCATACCGCGGTTCTGCCGCAGCACCACGTGCTCCGGGTCCTCGGCGCCGGGCAGCCCGACCTGCTCCTGCACGACCTCGTCGGCGAGCCGGAAATGGCCGGCCAGCAGGGCCGCGTCGTCCGTCGCGCGCAGGTAGTCCTGACGTTCGAAGTGCCCGATGACCGCGGCGCCCAGCGGCTGTTCGACCGGGTGCGGCCATTCCTCGATGGTGATCGACGGCTCCTCGGCGCCGGACTTGCGCAGCGTGATCCAGCCGAAGCCGACGGCCTTGGTCTTACGGGCCTCGAACTCCTCCAGCCAGGCGTCATAGCGCGCCGCGTACTCCTCGGGGCCGGCCCGGTGGTCACCGGCGTCCCGCAGCCACAGCTCCGCGTACTGCGTCACGTCCTGGACCTCGCGCTGCACGATCCACGCGTCACAGCCGCGCGGCACCCAGGAGCGCAGCCGGTCGCGCCAGTCCTCGCCCTCGACGTGCTGCCAGTTGGCGAGGAGCTGGCAGTACCCGCCGTCGTTCAGATGGCCGGCCGCCTGCTGGACGATGGTGCGGCAGAGGTCGTCGCCGCCCATGCCGCCGTCCCGGTAGGTCAGCCGGGCGCCCGGCGAGATCACGAAGGGCGGGTTGGACACGATCAGGTCGTACGTCGCCCCGTCGTGCCCGGCCGGGGAGTCCGCCTCGGCCACCGGCTCGAACAGCGAGCCCTCCCGCAGGTCCGCGGCGGGCGCGCCGGACAGGGCCAGCGTCAGCCCGGCGATCCGCAGCGCCCGCGGGTTCAGGTCCGTGGCCGTGACCTCCGTCGCGTACACGGAGGCGTGCAGCGCCTGGATGCCGGAGCCGGTACCGAGGTCGAGGACCTTGGCGACGGGGGTGCGGACCATGAGGCCGGCGAGTGTCGTGGACGCGCCGCCCACGCCCAGCACCAACTGCGCGCGGTCCACGCCCGCGGCCTCCTCGGCGGCCCGGATCCCGCCCGCGCCGCCGACCGCGCACCCGAGGTCGGAGACGATCCACCAGTCCTGGCCGTCGGGACCGCCGTACGGGCGCACGTCCACGCTCGCCCGGACCTCGTCGCCGTCGCGCACCAGCCAGCCGTCGGCGAGGCAGTCGGCCACCGGCAGCGCGGCGGCGGCCCGGTCGTACGGCACCGGGCGCTGGAGCAGGAACAGCCGCACCAGGGTGGACAGCGGTCCCTCGCCCCGGGTGGCGCGCAGCGCCGGGACGGTCTCGCTGCGGGCCAGCGCGGCGTAGGCGGGCGCGCCGAGCAGCTCCAGCAGGCCGTCGGCGGTGAACCCGGCGGTCAGCAGTGCTTCACGCAGCCGGGCGGTGCGGTCGGCGGAGTCGGGGTCTCGAAGGTCAGCGGTGGGGAGGTGCGTACTCACCCTCCCATTGTCAGGCCAACCACTGACAAACGGCCACGGCCCGGCCGCGCCACCACGACCGGATCCCGCCCGTCGGCGTGTCGGGCGCGGCCCCGCCGTACCTGACGGCGGGTCGGCCGCACCCGGTGCGCGACGGCCGCTGCGGCCTACTTCTTGGGCGAGGCCGACCCGCCGCCCTCGGTGGCCTTCTGGTTCTGGCAGCCGGGCTGCCCGGCCATCGCCTTGCCGACGTCGCCGGACTCCAGTTTCTTGAACGCCTGTTCGCTCTTCTTGTTGAGCTTGTTGATGCCGTCGGACAGCGTCCGCAGGCCGTCCGCGAACTTGCCCTTGTCCCCGGTGTCCAGGCCGTCGACCTGCTTCTTGAGGTCGCCGTAGCCCTTGGAGAGGTCGTTGAGCTCCTTGACCGCGTTCTTCTGGGACTCCTCGCCGCCGTCGGCCGGCGGCGCGCCGGCCTGGTTCAGCGACTTCGCCAGCGACGCGTAGGCGTCCGAGATCTGCTGGAACGCCTTGGAGTCGGCCTCCTGGACCTTCTTGGAGTCGGTGCCGCCGCTGTCGGCCGTCTGCATGGACGTGTTGGCGTCCTGGATCTTCTTGAACTGGGCCTGGGCGGGGTCGCAGAACTTCTTGGCCCAGTCGTCGAGCTTTTTGTTGCCGTCGTCGCTGCAACCGGTCAGCGCGAGCATCAGTGCCGCGCCGCCGGACAGCGCGGCCACAAGCGTCTTCTTCACCGGATCGGTCCCTTCCATGGCTCTCGGCCCCGGAACATACACGTCCGAAGGCCCCGGGCCATGATCCGGGCGGCCCGTACGACCCGCATTGCAGCCATTTGCACCAAGCCCCGTGCCGCGGCCGGGCGCACAGCAGTGCGGGCGGAGGGCGCGCTCAATGAACGCCCTCCGCCCGCCCGTTGAGCGGCGCCGATGCCCCGCTCGCTAGGAGACCACCGCCGGGTCGGCGGTCTGCGCCACCTTCCCCGAGTTGTTGTCTTCGTCACCCACCGCGATGCCGCGGCGCCTGGAGACGTAGACCGCGCCGACGATGACCCCGATGGCCAGGACGGCGACCACGATCCGTACGGGAACGTTCTTGTCCGCGCCGTAGCTGAACTTCACGACGGCGGGCGCGATCAGCAGCGCCACCAGGTTCATGACCTTCAGCAGTGGGTTGATCGCGGGTCCCGCGGTGTCCTTGAACGGGTCGCCGACCGTGTCGCCGATGACGGTCGCGGCGTGCGCCTCGCTGCCCTTGCCGCCGTGATGGCCGTCCTCGACCAGCTTCTTGGCGTTGTCCCAGGCGCCGCCGGAGTTGGCGAGGAAGACCGCCATCAGGGTGCCGGTGCCGATGGCGCCCGCCAGGAAGGAGCCGAGCGCGCCGACGCCGAGCGAGAAGCCGACGGCGATCGGCGTGAGCACCGCCAGCAGACCGGGGGTGGCCAGCTCGCGCAGCGCGTCCTTGGTGCAGATGTCCACGACCCGCCCGTACTCGGGCTGCTCGGTGTAGTCCATGATCCCGGGCTTCTCGCGGAACTGCCGCCGCACCTCGAAGACGACCGCGCCGGCCGACCGGGACACCGCGTTGATCGCCAGTCCCGAGAAGAGGAAGACGACGGAGGCGCCCAGCACCAGGCCGACCAGGTTGTTCGGCTGTGAGATGTCCAGGCTCAGCCCCATGCCCCGGGCGGCGTCGCCGACGTCCCGTACGGCCGTGGCGATCGCGTCCCGGTACGAGCCGAACAGCGCGGCCGCGGCCAGTACGGCCGTGGCGATGGCGATGCCCTTGGTGATGGCCTTGGTGGTGTTGCCGACGGCGTCGAGGTCGGTGAGGACCTGCGCGCCGTCGCCGGTGACGTCACCGGACATCTCGGCGATGCCCTGCGCGTTGTCGGAGACCGGGCCGAAGGTGTCCATCGCCACGATGACGCCGACGGTGGTCAGCAGGCCGGTGCCGGCCAGCGCCACCGCGAACAGGGCCAGCATGATGGAGGTGCCGCCCAGCAGGAACGCGCCGTACACGGACAGGGCGATCAGCACCGCGGAGTAGACCGCCGACTCCAGACCGACCGAGATCCCGGAGAGCACCACCGTCGCCGGACCGGTCAGCGAGGTCTTGCCGATGTCCCGTACGGGCCGCCGGGTGGTCTCCGTGAAGTAGCCGGTGAGCTGCTGGATGAGCGCGGCCAGCACGATGCCGATGGCGACCGCCACCAGCGCCAGCATCCGCGGGTCGCCGCTGCGGGCCAGGATCGCGGGGTCCGAGACGCCGGACAGGTCGGCGTAGGAGGACGGCAGGTACGTGTAGACCGCGGCCGCCACGAGGACCAGCGAGATCGCCGCGGAGATGAAGAAACCGCGGTTGATGGCGGTCATGCCGCTGCGGTCGGAGCGCCGGGGCGCCACGACGAAGATGCCGATCATGGCCGTGATCACACCGATGGCCGGGACCAGCAGCGGGAAGGCCAGGCCGGAGTCGCCGAAGGCGGCCATGCCCAGGATGAGGGCGGCGACCAGCGTCACGGCGTACGACTCGAAGAGGTCGGCGGCCATGCCCGCGCAGTCACCGACGTTGTCGCCCACGTTGTCCGCGATGGTCGCGGCGTTGCGCGGGTCGTCCTCGGGGATGCCCTGCTCGACCTTGCCGACGAGGTCGGCGCCGACGTCCGCGGCCTTGGTGAAGATGCCGCCGCCGACCCGCATGAACATCGCGATCAGCGCGGCGCCGAGGCCGAAGCCCTCCAGGACCTTGGGGGCGTCGACCGCGTAGACCAGCACCACACAGGACGCGCCCAGCAGGCCGAGCCCCACGGTGAACATGCCGACGACGCCACCCGTACGAAAAGCGATCTTCATGGCCCGGTGCGCGACGGCGGTGAGATCCTTTTTCGCCTCACCCTCGGCCGGGGTGGCTTCCCGGGCGGCGGCCGCGACGCGCACATTGCTGCGCACCGCCAGCCACATCCCGATATAGCCGGTGGCGGCCGAGAAACCGGCGCCGATCAAGAAGAAGACGCTGCGCCCGGCGCGCTGCGTCCAGTTGTCCGCGGGTAGCAGCATGAGCAGGAAGAACACCACCACGGCGAAAACGCCGAGGGTGCGCAACTGCCGGGCGAGATAGGCATTCGCGCCTTCCTGCACGGCGGCGGCGATCTTCTTCATGCTGTCGGTGCCCTCCCCGGCGGCGAGCACCTGCCGCACCAGCACCGCCGCGACGGCCAGTGCCGCGAGCGCCACGACGGCGATCACCAGCACGATGCCGCGGTTGCCCGACGTCAGCGATGGCTCGGCCAGGTAAGAGGGGTGTTCCAGCAACTGAGGGGTGTAAGGCCCCGCCATTCGTCCTCCTTGACGTTTGGCACATGGGCGCGCGGATGCACGCTCAGGCGTCCTGAGCAAAGGTGTGGACGGATTGTAGGTAGCGGCACCAGATCAAAACAGGGCGCCTCAAAGGGAATTCGCCGGTGGCGGCCGAGATCGTTCGAAGAACGGACGGAGATCGGACAGGGATCAGGCGAAGAAGCGGCGAAGATCGAAAATAGCGGGGCCGTAGACGCGTTGCCGCAATTTCGCCTGGACGAATGAATGCGAATAATTGGCTGACAACTGAATGATGATCTCAGGGTCTTACCTAACGCCCCTGCTCACGGGGGCCGCGAAGCGGCACCGGGCGGGACGCGAACGGGTCGTGACCGGGCCTCGCCGCCCCGGGGCGGCGCGGGGACGCGGACCGGCGTGAGCGCCCGCCCGGCCGTCCGGCGGGGTCCCGGCGGCGTCGAGGGCGGGCGCGAGCGGCGCCGGCGGGCGGCGGGCACCGGGCCGCGCGGACACCCGTACGGCCACGGAGGTACCCGGTCCGGTACGGGCCCGTCCCCGGGGCGGCGACAGGCCGTACGCCCTGTACGGCCGGGTGGGGACGCGGAGGGCGGGGCGGGGCGGCGAGGTGTGGGCGTGGATGGGCCGGGGCACCCGGGTGGGTTCGGAGAGACCCGACGGGCCGCGAAGAGCCCACTGGGATGCGGCGTACCGATGTGGCCTGAAGAGGGGGGTACGGACGCGTGGGCGACCGGGGGCACGTCGCGGCCACGGAGGTTTCGGAGGCGCACGAAAGAGGTGGGGCGCGTACGGCCGAATGGTGGGGTGGGTGGGGAGGGGGGAGGGGAGGGGAGGGGTGGGGCGTGGGAGGGAGCTTGGGCGGTGGTGCGGGGCCGCCGCGGTTTCTGTGGGACCGGCCGCTGTGGGGCCGCTGCGGTTTCTGCGGAGCCGGGGGCCTGGGGGCGCGGCTCCGGGCGGTACGGGGTTCCGGCGGCCCCGGGCCCTGGCGGTGCCGGGAGCTTGGGGTACGGGGTTCCGGTGGTGCCGAAGTCTGGCGTACCGGGCCCGGGCGGTCCCGGATTCAGGAGTGCCGGAATCCGTGGTCCCGGGCTCCGCAGTACCAGCCCCAGCGGCACCGAGCCCCAGCAGAATCGTTCCTGCGCATCATCGGACAGATTGCAGAAACGGTCCTCTACGAAAGTACGAGCGCAGACGACGTCACGGCAGCACAGGCGCCGGCGTCGTCGGCCAGCTCATGCGGATGACGCCGCCGTTCTCGCCGGAGGTCACCTCGACGTCGTCGACCAGCCCGCTGATGACCGCGAGCCCCATCTCGTCGTCGCTCTCCGCCGCGTCGCCGTTCTCGGAGACGGGGCCGCCGGGCAGTGGTTCCCCGTCGAGGCCACGGACGCCGGGCACCGCCCCGGCACCGGCCGGGCTGCCCGGGACCTCGTCGCCCACCTCGATGGAGAACTTCTTCTCGTCCTCGACCAGGGCGACCCGCACCGGGGCCGAGATGTTGTTGGTGCGGTGCAGCCCCACCGCACGGGTGCACGCCTCGCCGACGGCGAGCCGAACCTCGTCCAGCACGGCCTCGTCCACCCCGGCCCGCCTCGCCACGGCAGCCGCGACCAGTCGCGCGGTCCGGACGTGCTCGGGAAGGGCGCTGAAGCGGAGTTCGACGGTGGCCATGCCATCCCCCTCGGTATGCGGGCGTGCAACGCAGGGGGCCGGACCGCCAAGCCCGGTTCCCCCCACTGCTTCCAACCCCCGCGCCTCGGCGCGGGGACCGGCAAGCCGTCAGTCAGTGGCTGCGACGGCTTCGTCGACCGAGGTGTGAATCGGGAACACCTTGGTCAGTCCGGTGATACGGAAGATCTTCAAAATGCGCTCCTGGTTGCAGACCAGGCGCAGCGAGCCCTCATGGGCACGCACCCGCTTGAGCCCGCCGACCAGAACGCCGAGCCCCGTGGAGTCCAGGAAGTCGACACGCTCCATGTCCACCACGAGGTGGTAGCTTCCGTCGTTCACGAGCTCGACAAGCTGCTCCCGCAGCTTGGGCGCGGTGTATACATCAATCTCGCCACCGACCTCGACGACCGTACGGTCGCCAACGGTCCGGGTCGACAGGGACAGGTCCACGGATCCTCCAGCACCTTGCTATCGAGCGGTCGCCCCCCATGGATCGGCAGCCGCGATGGCATTCAATCACTTACCAGCAGGCGTGCACGACGCCTTGAGCGCATTGTCCGTCACACCGGTGACACACTCGGTGCCGATGGCCTCCAATCAGCTCCCCCCGGACGGGGGCACCAGCCCCTCCCCGCGCACGGTCCTGGACCGTCTCACCCAGGGGGCGTCCCGCGCTACGCGCATCACTCATACGGAGCACTTGCCCCCGCGCATCGGCAGCCATGCGGAATGGCCCGCACGGATCCGTCCGGAGGTGGTGGAAGCCGTGCGCGCCGCCGGGATCGAGCGCCCGTGGACCCATCAGGCGCAGACCGCCGAGCATGCCCTGCGGGGCGATTCGGTCGTCATCGCCACCGGTACGGCGTCCGGAAAGTCGCTCGCCTACCTGGTCCCGGTGCTGTCCGGGCTCCTGGACGGCTCGGAGGCACCGAACGGGCGCGGTGCCACGGCCCTGTATCTCGCGCCCACCAAGGCGCTCGCCGCCGACCAGCGGCGCGCCGTCGGCGAACTCGCCGCGCCGCTCGGTACCGCGGTGCGGCCGGCCGTGTATGACGGCGACACGCCGGTCGAAGAACGCGAATGGGTGCGCCAGTACGGCAACTACGTCCTGACCAACCCCGACATGCTCCACCTGGGCATCCTCCCCGCCCACCCCCGCTGGGCCTCCTTCCTGCGCGCCCTGCGCTACGTCGTCATCGACGAGTGCCACAGCTACCGCGGCGTCTTCGGCTCCCACGTGGCCCAGGTCGTACGCCGCCTCCGGCGTGTCTGTGCCCGGTACGGCTCCGAGCCGGTCTTCCTGCTGGCCTCGGCCACCGCCGCCGAACCGGCGCAGGCGGCCGAGCGGCTGACCGGAGTGCCTGTGGCGGAAGTCACGGAAGACGCCTCGCCACGCGGCGAGGTGGTGTTCGCCCTGTGGGAGCCGCCGCTGACGGAACTGCACGGCGAGCAGGGCGCCCCCGTCCGCCGAACCGCCACCGCCGAGACCGCCGACCTGCTGACCGACCTCGCCCTCCAGCACGTCCGTACCGTCGCCTTCGTACGGTCGCGGCGCGGCGCCGAGCTGATCGCGCTCATCGCGCAGGAGCGGCTGGGGGCGGTCGAACGCGCCCTGGCCCGCCGGGTGGCCGCGTACCGGGGCGGCTACCTGCCCGAGGAGCGGCGCGCCCTGGAGCGCGCCCTGCACACCGGCGACCTGCTCGGCCTGGCCGCCACCACGGCCCTGGAACTGGGCGTGGACGTCTCCGGACTCGACGCCGTACTGATCGCCGGCTACCCGGGCACCCGCGCCTCCCTGTGGCAGCAGGCCGGGCGCGCGGGACGCGCCGGGCAGGGCGCGCTCGCCGTCCTCGTCGCCCGCGACGACCCGCTGGACACCTACCTCGTGCACCACCCGGAGGCGCTCTTCGACCAGCCCGTCGAGTCCACCGTCCTGGACCCGGACAACCCGTACGTGCTCGCCCCCCACCTGTGTGCGGCTGCCGCGGAACTCCCGCTCACCGAAGGGGACTTCGCGCTGTTCGGCCCGGCCGCGCCGGGACTCCTCCCCTCCCTGGAGGCGCGCAAGCTGCTGCGCCGGCGCGCCAAGGCGTGGCACTGGACCCGCCGCGAGCGGGCCGCCGACCTCGCCGACATCCGGGGGCAGGGCGGCTCGCCCGTACAGGTCGTGGAGGCGGGCACCGGCCGTCTGCTCGGCACCGTGGACGCGGCCGCCGCGCACACCACCGTCCACGACGGCGCCGTCCACCTCCACCAGGGCCGTACGTACCTGGTCGAGCACCTGGACCTGGAGGACGGCGTGGCCCTCGTCGCGGAGGCGAGCCCGCCGTATTCGACGACCGCCCGCGACACCACCGCGATCGCCGTCCTGGAGACCGAGACGGAGATCGCCTGGGGTGACGCCCGCCTGTGCTTCGGCTCGGTCGAGGTCACCAACCAGGTCGTCTCCTACCTGCGTCGGCGGCTCATCACCGGCGAGGTGCTGGGCGAGACCAAGCTGGACCTGCCGCCCCGCACACTGCGCACCCGGGCCGTGTGGTGGACCGTCACCGAGGACCAGCTCGACGCGGCCCGGGTGAACCCCGAGCAGCTCGGCGGTGCCCTGCACGCCGCCGAGCACGCCTCGATCGGCCTGCTGCCGCTGTTCGCCACCTGCGACCGCTGGGACATCGGCGGCGTGTCCCTCCCCCTGCATCCCGACACCCTCCTTCCCACCGTGTTCGTCTACGACGGCCACCCGGGCGGTGCGGGCTTCGCCGAACGCGCCTTCCACACCGCTCCCGAGTGGCTCGCCGCCACCCGCAAGGCCATCGCCTCCTGTGAGTGCGAGGCCGGCTGTCCGTCCTGCATCCAGTCCCCCAAGTGCGGCAACGGCAACGACCCACTGCACAAACGAGGGGCCGTACGTCTCCTCACCGAACTCCTCAAGAACGCGCCGACTCCCCCTCCCTGAAACCCTGCGACACCGTCTTATGACCACTTTTTTCTGCGCCCGCTGCGCCGGCGCGCTCACACCGGACCTGCGCCAACTGCCTGCCGTACCGAACGTGTCGGCACACGACGAGGACCGCGACCCGAATACCGGGCTGGCCCCTTCCACCGTGCCGCCGGGCCACTACGCGATCGACCCCGAACCGTGGGGCGCCCCCTTCGAGCCCGCCGGGCCCGGGCGCGGGCCCGGGTGGGACGACCGTTCCCTGCTCATGCCTCCGGGCATGGACGGCATGATCTCCGCCGGCCCCCGGGACACGGTGATCGTCCACCCGGACGATCTGCCCGGACTCCGCCAGGCCGCCGGCCTCGGGATACACCACGGCTGCTGCGGGCCGTTGGGCACGGGAGGCCCCAACATGGCGTGCGCCTGCGGAAGACTCGTCGCCACCCTCACCGCCGACTGCATGGGCCCGCACGAACTGCATCTCGACCCACGACGCGTGTACGCATACGAGGAGACGGTGGGCGGGGTGTCGCCCGGGAGCCCGCCTGGCAGTCCGTCCGGAAGTACGTCCGGATGACGCCCGGTTAGTCGTTCGGCACGCCGCTCGGGGACCGGGCGAGGCTCGTGGCGGGGCTCCGGACGGGGCTCCGGACGGGGCCCGCTCGGGGACCCGGGCGGGGCTCCGCCCGAGGTCCCGTCCGGCACGCCTCCCGATGCTCCGCCCACCACTCCGTCAAGTGCTCCCCACGGAACTCTGCCCAGCACTCAGCCCAGGTCGTCGTGACGCGACCTCTCCCCTCGCTTCCCGTGGCCTCTTACGCCTCCTCCCCGCTCTCCGTGTCCTCGCCACCCTCGAAGATCACCAGAGTGCCCCGGCTTCCCGCACGGACCGCGTGGACCACCCCCGCCGGGACCAGGTACATCTCGCCCGGCCCCACGGATACGGCCGTACCGCCCACCGACAGCTCAAGCCTGCCGTCGAGGACGAACAGCGCCTCGACCGCCCCGTGGGTCTCCTCCTCCCCCGGTCCCCCGTCCATGCGCAGCACCTTCACGCGGGCCGTGCCCACCTGCCCCAGGGAACGGGAGTCCCAGGCATCCGGCAGCGCGTCCGCCGTCTCCCGTACGTCGATCACCTTCATGGCATGCCTCCCGGCGGGCACCCGGGTCGTGCCCGAAGAGCCCGCAGATCGCGATCAATGGATGATCGGGACGCTATCCGAGCCGACGCGGCGGGTGGTCGACCGTTCGGCAAAACCTCCTGCCGTGCGGCCACCTGCGGCGATTCCCGGGCGGAGCCGCCCGGTTCGGGTATCGGCTCCGCGCCCGGGCCCGTCGTCGGCGGGCCCGCGCGAGCCCGGATGTCCGAGGCGAACGGGCCGGTACGGGCTCGGGCGGTGACGTCCGCGATCTCGCCCCGTACGGTGCAGCGCACCAGGTGAGCGTCCTGCGCGGCCGCCACCTCGCGGGCGGTACGGCACGCGGCCGCCGCGCCCCGCAGTGCGGTGTCCGCCGCCGCCAGCGCCGCCAAGTCCGCCGCACCGCCCGCGCGGTGCCGTGCCACGACCACCTGGGCCATGCCGATCAGCACCGCGAACACCGTGCACAGCGCCAGCGCCGCGAACACCGCCCACACCGTGGCCGATCCCTCATCGCCCCACCGTTTCCTCCGCAAGAGCCGTCGCCTCCCCTCGGAGCGTCAGCGTCAACGGGCCGATGCCGGGCGACGGCGCCTCGACCCGTACGCGGACCAGGTCGCCCCGCCGCTCCTGAGCCACCCGCGCGCCGCTCGGGGCCGCGCCACGGACCACCGCGCCGACGGCCGACTCCGGTTCGGACCGGGCCGCCGCGCGGGCTCCGGCCCGGGCCGCGTCCACGCACTGGATCTGCGCGCAGGCGGCCATCAGCCCCCACAGGAGCAACCCGGTGAACAGGACCAGGGCCGGGATCACCAGGGCTGCTTCCGCCGTCACATAGCCCCGGTCGCGGTCGTCGTCAGACATGGACGCCGAGGGCCTTCCCGATTACCGCGCGCAGCGCCGCCTCCACCGCACCGCCCGACAGGACCTTGTAGAGCAACGCGGCGGCCGCACACGCCGCGAGGGTCCCCAGCGCGTACTCCGCCGTGGTCATGCCCCGGTCCGTCGCTGCCCGGCCGCGGAGCGTCCGAGCCAGGCGCCGGGCCGTCCGGGCCGGACGCGAAGCCTTTCGCGCCTGATGCCGGGCCGCCGCTACGGTGCTCCGCCCGGGCAGGCCGTGTCGTCGCCACCACCGTCGTGCATCCATGATTTCCCCCTTGAGGTCGTTCCGGTTGTCCGTGAGCTGTGGTTCGTGAGTCAGTCGTGAAGCGTTATGAGGGTTGTGGCCAGTCCGATCAGGACCGGCAGGACACCGAGCGCCAGGAAGGCGGGCAGGAAGCACGCCGCCAGCGGCATCGTGACCAGCACCCCGGCCCGGCGGGCCCGTTCGGCCGACGAGCGGTACGCCTGCGCGCGCAACTCCGCCGCGATGCGGGAGACGCCCTCCACGGCCGGGACCCCCGATATGCCCGCCCGCTCCATGCACCGGGCCAGCCCTTGGGCACCGGGAAGGGCGCCGAAGCGCTGCCAAGTCGTCACGGGGTCCCCGCCCAGGCGGAGTTCCGCCGCCGCGCGCCTCAGGTGTTCGCCGACGGTTCCGTCGAGCGATCGCCCCACCGCATCGGCCGACTCCCGCGGCCCGGCCCCCGCTGCCAGGCAGGCCGCGAGCAGGTCGGCGGCCGGCGCCAGGGCCGTACGCAGGTCGCTCTCCACCGCCTGTCGCGCGGCCTGGGCCTTCGTACGGCGCTGCCACCGCCCGACGCCGTACGCCACGGCGAGTCCCAGTACTGCCCCGGTCGCTCCGCCGACGAGAATGGCCACGACGCCTGCCGTCACAGCGGCCCTTGCCCACTCCCGGATCAGCCCGGCCCACCGTCGTTCCCGGGTCCGCTTCGGTCTCGGCGCCGAGCGTCGGCCGACGCCGCCATCGTTGTGCCGTGCGCTCTCGGCCAGCACCACCCGTACCCGTCGCCGGGTGGCTCGTGCGCCGCGCGCTTCCCTGGTCGCGGCCAGCGCGCCTGCTGCGGCGGCCAGGGCGAGAAAAACAATCCCCAGGCTGTGGACAACTTCTCGGTCGGCGCCGTACACCACGTCAGCGGACATGACTGCCTCCTTCGGCGGCCGTGATGATCCGCGCCGTCCAGGCGACGCCACACCACTCCAAGAGGCCGCCGACCAGCAGGCACGCCCACCCGGCGGGGGTGTGCAACAGCACCCCGAGCGGATCGGCACCGAGAGCGCTGCCCATCGCAAGCCCTCCGACGGGAAGGAGTGCGAGCATCAGGGCTGTCGCCCTCGGCCCCGCCAACTGGGCGCGCAGGTCGTCGCGTTGGTCGCGCTCCGCCCGAAGGGCCGTAGCGATCCGTTCCAGCCCGGCGGCCAGCCCGGCCCCGCCGTCGACGGCGACCTGCCAGCACGCCGCCACACCCGCCAG
Organism: Streptomyces sp. NPDC018045; assembly: GCF_044327445.1. Lineage (NCBI taxonomy): Bacteria > Bacillati > Actinomycetota > Actinomycetes > Kitasatosporales > Streptomycetaceae > Streptomyces > Streptomyces sp. NPDC018045. The sequence goes on along the minus strand of NZ_JBIRFL010000003.1, from coordinate 672,679 downwards.
CCCTTCCGCGCCCGGCAGCCGCGCCGCCGCCCGCAGGGCCGCCGGGACGTCCCCGCCGAACCGCGCCGCCGCCCCCAGCGCCGCGCCCTCCTCACCGAACCCGGGGGCACCGACCGCCGTCAGGGCCTGCCCGGGCTGTCGTCCGGCCCGCAGCTCCCCCGCCACCGCCTCGCACAGCTCGATCACCGCCGCGCCCCGGCGCTCCCGCTCCCGCGCCCGTTCACGGGCCCGGAGCCGGTGCCGGACCAGGAACAGCGCCACCACGGCGGCCACCACGGGCACCGCCGATCCACCCATGACACCGAGCGCGATACCGGCCGGCAGGCACCACAACTCCCGTGGAGGGCGGGCAGGCCCGTCCTTTCCTCCTCCGCTCCACCGGGAGAGCCGGTACGCGGCCCATGCGGCCCGGTCCGCCGCCCGTCGCAGCATCCGCCGGGCCCCGAACTCGGCGTCGCCGAAAGCCGTCGCCCGTTTCCGCCCCACCGATTCCGCCCGTTCCGGACCCGCCGGACCGGCCCGTCCCCCGTCCACCCCGTCCACGAACAGCAGGCGCGCCCGTCGTACGTCGCCGCTCCGCCCCCCGGACATCCAGACCGCCACTCCCGCGCACAACACGGCCGCCCAAGCCGACACGGTCGCCGGACCGACATCGCTCATCCCACTTCACTCCCCCGCTCGCACAGACCCGTCAACCGCCGCCAGCCCGGCGCCTCTTGAAAGCCATCCGGTGCCCACACCGCCGCCGGTACGGTCACCACGAATCCGTCCCGGTCCCGCTCCAGCACGTCCACCCGGGCGAGCCGCCGACGGCCGCCCCGGTCCCGTACGAGGTGCAGCACCACCGACAGCGCGGCCGCCACCTGGCTGTGCAGCGCCGCCCGGTCGAGTCCGGCCGTCGAGCCCAGGGCCTCCAGGCGCGCCGGGACATCGCAGGGGGCGTTCGCGTGGACCGTGCCGGAGCCGCCCTCATGGCCTGTGTTCAGGGCCGCCAGCAGGTCCGTGACCTCGGCCCCGCGCACCTCGCCGACCACCAGCCGGTCCGGCCGCATCCGCAGCGCCTGGCGCACCAGGTCCCGCAGGGTGACGCGGCCGACCCCCTCCTGGTTCGCGGGCCGGGTCTCCAGACGTACGACGTGGGGATGGTCCGGCCTCAGTTCCGCGGAGTCCTCGGCCAGTACGAGCCGTTCGGCCGGGCCGGCCAGGCTCAGCAGGGAGCTGAGCAGCGTGGTCTTCCCGGAGCCCGTGCCGCCGCTGATCAGGAAGGAGAGCCGGGCGTCCAGCACGGCCCGCAGCAGCCGGTCGCCGTCCGGTGGCACCGTCCCGGCCGCGGTGAGCTCCGCCAGGGTGAAGGCGCGCGGGCGCAGGACGCGCAGCGACAGGCAGGTGCCCGCGACCGCCACCGGAGGCAGTACGGCGTGCAGGCGGGTCCCGTCGGGCAGCCGGGCGTCCACCCAGGGGTGGGCGTCGTCCAGCCGCCGCCCGGCCGCCGAGGCCAGCCGCTGGGCGAGCCGGCGCACCGCGGCCTCGTCGGTGAAGTGCACCGAGGTGCGCTCCAGGCCGCCCCCGCGGTCCACCCACACCTCGTCCGGCGAGGTGACCAGGACGTCGGTCACCTCCGGCTCGGCGACGAGCGGTTCGAGGGGGCCGCTGCCTACCAGCTCCGACCGCAGGGCGGACACGACGCCCAGCACCTCGGTGTCGCCGAGCAGCCGGCCCTCCGCGCGCAGTGCCATCGCGACCCGCGCGGGCGTCGGCTCCGCTCCCGCCTGGGCCAGCCGCCCGCGCACCGCCTCCAGCAGCCCGGCACCGACCCCCGTACCGGCTCCACCACCGGCGGACCGGTCCTCGGGCAGACGTGGCCCGTCCGCCCAGGTGGGCCGGTCACCGGACGGACGCGGCCCGGCCATCCCTGCCCCCGTCCCCGGAAGCTCAGTCCTCACCCGGTCCACCCCCCATGCCCGCACATGCCCGCACCGAACCGCGCCCGCCCGCCGGGCTCCGTCGCCGCGGCCCCCGGCAGCACCCGCTCCCAGAAGGCCGTGCCGAAGTGCCGCAGCGGGCCTCGGGCGTTCGCTCCCGGGGGCGCGCCCCGGGCCAGCTCCCCCGGAAGGCCGGGCTCCCAGTCCAGCTCTCCCGCCAGCGGGAGGCCGAGCAGCCGGGCGACTTCTTCAGGCGTCAGCTCCGCGGCGCGGCCGGTGTCCGTGTCGGGGCTGCCGCGCAACACCACCCGTACGTCCGGCAGGACCGTACGGACCAACGCCGCCACGCGCCGGGCCGCCGCGACGGCCCGCAGCGCGGCGGGGACGACCAGCAGCCCGACGTCGATCTGCGCGAGGGCTTCCACGGCCGCTTCGTCCAGCCGGCGGGGCAGGTCCACCACCACGGCGCCGCCCCGTCTGCGTGCCGCCGCCATGACCGCGCGCATCGCCTGCGGCGGGATGGCCGTCGTGTCGCCGCGGTCCCAGCTCAGTACGCGTAAGGAGTGCAGCCGCGGCAGCGCTTCGTCAAGGGCGCCGCCGCCCACCCGTCCGCGCGACTCGGCGAAGGCGGGCCAGCGCAGCCCCTCCTCCTTCTCGCCGCCCAGCAGCACGTCGAGGCCGCCGCCGAGCGGGTCCGCGTCGACCAGGACAGTCCGGCTGCCGGCGCGGGCCGCTGTCAGGGCCAGGGCGCAGGCGAGGGTGCTCGCGCCGGCGCCGCCGCTGCCGCCGATCACCCCCACCGTCACGGCCGCCGGCCCGACGCCCTCGGCCGCGTCGGCGATCCGGTCCACGAGCCAGCTCTCACCTCCGGGGAGCACCAGCACCCGTTCCGCCCCGACGGCGACGGCCAGCCGCCAGAGCTGCCGGTCGTCCGGGCCCCGGGCGACGAGCACCACTCCGTCCCTGCGGCCCGCCCCGCACAGCTTGGGCGCGCAGTCGGCGCCGACGATCACCAGGGGTGCCGAGGCCCAGCCGGGGCTGCGGCCCCGGGCCACGCCGTGCGCCACTTCGGGCGTCGCGCCCGCTGCCGCGCACAGTCTCAGGATGTCGTCGAGTAGCTCCTCGTCCTCGGTGACGACCAGCGGTCCACCGCGCTCTTCGGTGGGCCCCTGCGGTTGATCGGTAGTCATGCGTCCGGCCACGTTCCGTTCCCCTATCGCTACACAACTCACACATCCGCGAACTCGCGGAGTTTCACCGTGCAGCGATCCGGAAAATCCCGTGGATCTTGGTCCAAAACTGTGGACAACTCAATGGCTGTGAATATCCCAGTCACCTATACCGGCGACCTTGCGGGCTCCCTTAGAGCAGCGCTGTGACTACTCTGAGTAACATGTAAGGAGTGTCAGCTAGCCCCGGCCGGGACGATGAAGGGGAAGCGGCCGATCCGCCTCGGACGGGCAAAAACGCGTCCGGACATGCGACGACCCCCGCCGGGGGGGAGAGCGGGGGTCGTCCCCACGGCCGACTCGGGGGGGGAGGAGTCGGGCCGGGTTAGCACGGTCGCGAACGATCCGTGACTTCCATGGTGTACCCGAGAGCCTTCTCAGGCAAACCCACGCGCCCCACCTTACGCCGAATGGTGGGCGCCTATGCTCGCCCCGTGGAAAACCACTCCGCGCCCCACTCGGCGACTCACTCGACACCCCGCACAGCCGCGTTCTTCGACCTGGACAAGACAGTCATTGCTAAGTCGAGCACGCTGACCTTCAGCAAGTCGTTCTACCAAGGCGGCCTGATCAATCGCCGGGCCGTGCTGCGCACCGCCTACGCCCAGTTCGTCTTCCTCGCCGGCGGCGCCGACCACGACCAGATGGAGCGGATGCGCGCCTACCTGTCGGCGCTCTGCCGGGGCTGGGACGTGGCCCAGGTCCGGGAGATCATCGCGGAAACCCTCCACGAGCTGATCGACCCGCTCATCTACGACGAGGCCGCCTCGCTCATCGAGGAGCACCACACCGCGGGCCGCGACGTCGTGATCGTCTCCACCTCGGGCGCCGAGGTGGTCGAGCCGATCGGCCGGCTGCTCGGCGCCGACCGCGTGGTGGCCACCCGTATGGTCGTCGGCGAGGACGGCCGCTTCACGGGCGAGGTGGAGTACTACGCCTACGGCCCGACCAAGGCACAGGCGGTGCGGGACCTCGCCGCCTCCGAGGGTTACGACCTGGCGCGCTCCTACGCGTACAGCGATTCGGCGACCGACGTGCCGATGCTGGAGGCGGTCGGCCACCCGTACGCCGTCAACCCGGACCGCGCACTGCGCCGGGAGGCCCTGAACCGGGGCTGGCCGGTCCTGTCCTTCACCCGGCCGGTCCAGTTGAAGCAGCGGCTGCCGTCCCTGGGCATGCCGTCGCGTCCGGTGCTCGCCACGGTGGCCGCCGTGGGCGCGGCCGCCGCCACCGCGGGCCTCGTCTGGTACGCGAGCCGGCGGCGCCCGGTATTTGCCCGTATCACCCGAGTTTGAAGGGAAAAGTAAAGAACTGTGGCGAGGGGTTCCGCTTCCCCGGCGGCAGGAGTACAAAGGACGTAACGGCCCGCGAGACCGAGGACATCCGAGAGGAAGACCTTCTACGCAGCAAGGCCCCACGGACCGAAGCACGGAAACCGGGCACCCACGCGACGCCGACCCGTCGATTACGGGCCAGCCGTACCAGGTGACGGACCAAGTCTCCGACCTGATCGGCAACATCCGGAGCGCGCTTGGTAACCCGGTGGACGTGCCAGCGGCGGTACCGGAACGACTGGGTACCGCCGCAACCCTTTGCCCAGCGCCTCGTGGGCCCCTGTCAGGCCGCCCCGCGCTGCATTGCCTCGCACACCGCCGTGCTCTCCCGCGCGCCCAGCTCCGCCGCCCGGCCGCAGTGCGCGATCCACGCCGCCACGCCCTCCGGCGTGCCGGACGCATAGCCCTCCAGCGCCGCCGCATACGCGGCCCGGTCCTGTTCCGCGTGGCCGACCTCCGCCGGGCAGACGGATTTCGGGTCCAGCCCGCTGCCGACCAGGACGATGCGCTCGGCGGCCCGCGCGACCAGCCCGTTGTACGAGCCGAAGGGCCGCAGCGCCAGCAGTTCGCCGTGCACCACGGCCGCCATCACCAGAGCCGGCGCCGCACTGCCGGCGAGCAGCAGCCGCGAGAGCCCGTCCAGCCGCCCGGCGACCTCGTCGGCGTCCGGCAACGCCAGTTCCACGAGCGGCTCGTCGACCGGCTCACCCGCCAGCCGCGGCCGCCCCACCGCCTCCTGTTGCGCGCCGCCGCCCGCCGCCACCAGATGCAGCCGCGCCAGCACCCGCAGCGGCGACTGCCGCCACACACTGAGCAGTTGCCCGGCCTCGGCGGTCAGACGCAGCGCCGCGCCGACCGTCCGCGGCTCGCCCTCGACGCCGAAGTCGGAACGCCGCCGCACCTCCTCCAGCGCCCAGTCGGCGCCGGCCAGCGCGGCGGAACCACGCGCTCCGCGCAGCGCCGCCTCGGAGGTGACCTCGTTGCTGCGCCGCCGCATGATCCGGTGCCCGTAGACCCGGTCCACGCTCTTGCGCACGGAGTCCACGGAGTCGGCGACCCCCGGGAGGGAGGCCAGGGTCGCGAGCGGATCGGGTGTCGTACTCATGGGTACGACCCTACGCACCCCGGACGCCGCAAGGCCGAACCGCTCGAAGGAGTGGTCTTCTTCACCCGAACCTCTCACGCAAGGCAACTCGGCGCTTACGCTTCGTCACCATGAAGATCGCGTTCGTGGGCAAGGGCGGCAGTGGAAAGACCACGCTGTCCTCCCTGTTCATCCGCCACCTCGCCGCCGCCCGCGTCCCCGTGATCGCGGTGGACGCCGACATCAACCAACACCTGGCCACCGCCCTCGGCATGGACGAGGCGGAGGCCGCCGCGCTTCCCGCGCTCGGCGCCCGGCTCCCGCTGGTCAAGGACTATCTGCGCGGCACCAACCCGCGGATCGCCTCCGCCGAGACGATGATCAAGACGACGCCGCCCGGCGAGGGTTCCCGGCTGCTGCGGGTCGTGGAGGACAACCCGGTGTACGCGGCGTGCGCCCGGCCCGTGCTCCTGGAGGGCGAGACGGTCCGCCTGATGGCGACCGGGCCGTTCGCCGAGTCCGACCTGGGGGTGGCCTGCTACCACTCCAAGGTCGGCGCGGTCGAGCTGTGCCTGAACCACCTGGTGGACGGCCGCGAGGAGTACGTCGTCGTCGACATGACGGCCGGCTCCGACTCGTTCGCCTCCGGGATGTTCACCCGCTTCGACCTGACCTTCCTGGTCGCCGAGCCCACCCGTAAGGGCGTCGCGGTCTACCGCCAGTACAGGGACTACGCGCGCGATTACGGCGTGGCCCTCAAGGTCGTCGGCAACAAGGTCCAGGGCCCGGACGACGCCGCCTTCCTGGCCGACGAGGTGGGCGAGGACCTTCTGCTGACGGTGGGGGACTCGGCGTGGGTGCGGGCCATGGAGAAGGGCCGGCCGCGCCGCTTCGACCTGTTGGAGGCCGACAACCGGCAGGCCCTGAAGGAGCTGCACGCCGCCGCCGACGAAACGTACGAGCAGCGCGACTGGGAGCGCTACACCCGCCAGATGGTGCACTTCCATCTGAAGAACGCGGAGAGCTGGGCGAACGCGAAGACGGGCGCCGACCTGGCGGCCCAGGTCGACCCCGCCTTCGTCCTCGCCGAGCCCGTGGGGGCCCCGCAGCCCGCCTGACACCCGCTCAGGAGCAGGCGGCCGAGGCGACGCGCCTGCCCGCTACTCCGCGTCCCCCCGTACCGGCCTGGCCGGACTGGCCGAACCGGCGGGCCCGCCCGGTGCGCCGGGCCGCGCGGACGGAGTCGCCAGATAGCTCTTCCAGCCGCCCTTCGGGGCGCCGCCCACCGGCAGCGCGCGCAGCTTCTCCAGCACCCGCGGGTCCTGCGCGTCGAGCCAGTCGGCCAGTTGCTTGAAGGTCACGCAGCGCACGCCCTGGCGGGGGCAGATGGTCTTGATCGCGTCCTCGACGGCGCGCATGTACGTGCCGCCGTTCCAGGACTCGAAGTGGTTGCCGACGAAGAGCGGCGCCCGGTTGCCCTTGTCGGCGCGCTCGAACGCGGCGATCAGGCCGTCCCGCATCTGCTTGCCCCACGTGGCGTGCATCGCCGGGTTGCCCCGGGTCGTACCGGACTGGTTGGCGAGGAAGTTGTAGTCCATCGAGAGCGTCTCGAAGGCCCGGCCGGGGACGGGGATCTGCTGGAGGGGAAAGTCCCAGATGCCGTCGATCTGCTCGGGCCACAACTGCCGGCCGCCGACGGAGCTGGAGTCGTAGCGGAAGCCCATCGCCTTGGCGGCCGGGATCAGGTTGCGCTGCCCTTCGAGGCAGGGGGCGCGGCCGCCGACGAGTTCCTTGCTGTAATCGAACGGCAGCGGCTTCTCGGTCGTCAGCCCGGTGTGCGTCTTCCAGGTCTTGACGAACGTCTCGGCCTGCCGGATCTCGCTCTTCCACTCCTCCGGCGACCAGGTGCCCACGCCGCCGTTCGCGCCGCAGAAGTGGCCGTTGAAGTGGGTGCCGATCTCGTTGCCGTCCATCCAGGCGCCGCGGATCTGCTCCACGGTGGCCCGTACGCCCTTGACGTCGTTGAAGCCGATGTCGGAGGCGCCGGGGCTGTGCTTGGGCGGGTGGTAGGCGTCCTTCTTGCTGCCCGGGAGCAGATAGACGCCGCTGAGGAAGTACGTCATCCGGGCGTTGTACTTCTTGCCGACCGCGCGGAAGTGCGAGAACAGCTTCTGGCTGTCCTCGCCGGCGCCGTCCCAGGAGAAGACCACGAACTGCGGTGGCCGCTCACCGGGTTCGAGGCGCTCCGCCTTCGGCTGCATCGGCTGCGCCCCGGTGTACGCGGTCGAACCGTCACCGATGAGCTTGACCTGCTGGGCGGTGCGCTGCGGCGCGGCCTGTCCGCCCTGTCCGCCCTGGGCGCCGCTCGGGCCGCCCCCGTCTCCCCCGGCACAGCCGGCGACCACCGCCAGCGCCGTCGTCGTGACCATCGCGGCCGTGACCTTCGATGCGGCTGCCATCAGCCACCTCACTCCCTGAGCTGCGAACCGTGAAACGGAATCATCAAAAAAACTGATTAACCGCTTTGAAGCTCGCGTAAGCCATGGAATGGGCCGTAAGGGACAAGCGACTCGACGTTGGGGTCACCCGAAAGACGGAACGACAGACCCGAATGCCTGAAAAGGCTTCTCTATGCCTTTACGTGTCATTACGCTTCGTTTACCGATGCTTGAGAGTCACCGGGCCGTCACGAACCGTGACGCCAGCCGGCCGGCTCGCGTCCCGCCGCAGTACACCGCCGCCCACGATCGCGCCCCGCGCGACCGCGCCGCCCCGGAGGAGACGGGAATGTCGCAGCTCCAGAAGCCGTCAGGGCCACCCGGTGCGCCGAGCACCCCCCGTACGCAGCCCCCACCGCCCGCCGACCGGGCCGCAGGCCGGCGCGGCGACGTGTCCGCCTCGGTCGTCGTCTTCCTGATCGCCGTACCGCTCTCGCTCGGCCTCGCGCTGGCCACCGGCGCGCCCCTCCAGGCGGGCCTGGTCGCCGCGGCCGTCGGCGGGATCGTGGCCGGGCTGCTCGGCGGCGCGCCCCTCCAGGTCAGCGGCGCGGCGACGAGTCTGCTGGTGGTCACGGCCGAGCTGGTGCAGCGGTACGGCTGGCGGGCCACCTGCGCCGTCACCGTCCTCGCCGGGCTGGCCCAACTCGCCCTCGGCGCGGTACGGGTGGCCAGGGGCGCGCTCGCGATCAGCCCCGCGATCGTGCACGCCATGCTCGCCGGCATCGGCGTCACGATCGCCGTCGGGCAGCTTCACGTGGTGCTCGGCGGCAGCCCCGACAGTTCGGCGGTCGACAACGTCGCAGCGCTGCCCGGCCAGTTGGCGCGCCCGCATGTCGCCGCGCTGCTCATCGGCGCCGTCACGGTGGCGGTGCTCGCCGGGTGGCAGCGGCTGCCCGGGCGGGCCGGCCGGGTGCTGCGGACGGTCCCGGCCCCGCTGGCCGCCGTCGCCGCCGCCACGGCCGTGAGCGCGGCGATGCCGGTGCCGCGCGTCACGCTGCCCGAGTGGTCACCGCAGGCACTGCCCGCCCTCCCCGAAGGCCCGGTCCTGGGGATCGCCGCGGCCGTCCTGACCGTCACCCTCGTCGCCAGCATGGAGTCGCTGCTGTCGGCGGTCGCGGTCGACCGCCTCGCCGCCGACCGCGGCGTGACCGCCTCCCGTACGGACCTGAACCGCGAACTGACCGGCCAGGGCGTCGCCAACGTGCTGTCCGGGCTGCTGGGCGGGCTCCCGGTGGCCGGCGGCGCGATGCGCGGCTCGGCGAACGTACGGGCGGGCGCGGTCAGCCGCCGCGCCACCGTGCTGCACGGCGTCTGGGTGGTGCTCTGCGCCGGTCTGCTCGCCTCGTCCCTGGAGCTGATCCCGCTGGCCGCGCTCGCCGCACTGGTGATGGTCATGGGCGTACGGATGGTGAGCTTCGCGCACATCAAGCATGTGCAGCGGCACCGGGAGTTCCCGGTCTACGCGGTCACTCTGGGCGGCGTGGTGCTCTTCGGCGTCCTCCAGGGCGTGGCCCTGGGCATCGGGGTGGCGGTCTTCCTGTCGCTGCGGCGGCTGACCCACACCCGGGTCACGGTCGGCGTGGAGGACGGCCGGCACCGGGTGCGTGTCAATGGGCAGTTGACGTTTCTCGCGGTACCGAGGCTGACCCGGGCGCTCGCCCAGGTGCCCGCCGGCGCGGACACCGTCGTCGAACTGGGCGGCTCGTTCATGGACCACGCCGCGTACGAGGCCCTGCGGGCCTGGTCCGACGCGCATCGCGCGGGCGGCGGTTGGGTGGCCCTCGGCGGGCGCGCGGGGCGCCCGATCGCGGAACCCGCCAGCGCCCACCACTGCCGCCCGTGGACCCCGTGGCGCAACCACCACTGCACCCGACCGCCAGAGGAGACCGCGGCCGCGCCGCGGTCCAGCGGCAGTCAACTGCTGCGCGGCGTGCGCGCGTTCCAGCGCCACACGGCGCCGCTCGTACGGGACGAGCTGGCTCGGCTGGCCCACGAAGGCCAGCGGCCCACCCAGCTCTTCCTGACGTGCGCCGATTCCCGCCTGGTCACCAGCATGATCACCTCCAGCGGTCCGGGCGACCTGTTCACCGTCCGCAACGTCGGCAACCTGATGCCGCCGCCCGGTACGGACGCCGCGTGCGACTCGGTGGGCGCCGCCATCGAGTACGCGGTCGAGGTGCTGAAGGTCGGTTCGCTGACCGTCTGCGGGCATTCGGGGTGCGGCGCGATGCAGGCGCTGCTCGGCGCGGACCACGAGCCGGGCGCGCAGACGCCGCTCGCGCGCTGGCTGCGGCACGGCCGCCCGAGCCTGGCACGGATGCAGCGGATCGGCCGGCTGGGGCGGGGCGAAGTCGCCCTCGCCGAACGCCCGGTGGCCGACGACGTGGAGCGGCTCGCGCTCGTCAACGTCGTCCAGCAGCTCGACCACCTGATGTCGTACCCGTGCGTCGCCCGCCGTATCGCCGAGGGCGCGCTGACCCTGCACGGCATGTACTTCCACGTGGCCGAGGCCCAGGCGTACGTCCTCGACCGGAGCACCGGCCGGTTCCGCGCGGTACGCCCCGAAGCGGCGGCGGTCACGGCCTGACAGCCGGCACGCCGGCACCTCTCCGAGAGCGTCAGCCCCGTGCCTTTTCCTCACCCCCTCCAAGGCCCCGTGAAACCGCCCGTAAACAGCACGTGACCTGCGCCTCCATAGAGGTCTACACCAATATTTGTCCACAGCCCTTGTCAGGCCGGGTGGTGGGCTGATGAGCTATGGCCGGGACACATCGCACGCCCTGGGAATGGGAGATGACGTGAGCAACGAAAGCCTGGCCAACCTTCTGAAGGAGGAGCGACGGTTCGCGCCGCCCGCCGAACTGGCCGCGAACGCCAACGTCACCGCCGCGGCGTACGAACAGGCAGCGGCGGACCGGCTGGGCTTCTGGGCCACCCAGGCCAGGCGCCTGACCTGGCAGACCGAGCCCACCGAGACCCTCGACTGGTCCAACCCGCCCTTCGCCAAGTGGTTCGCCGACGGCAAGCTCAACGTCGCGTACAACTGCGTGGACCGCCATGTGGAGAACGGGCTCGGCGACCGCGTCGCCATCCACTTCGAGGGCGAGCCCGGCGACACCCGCTCGATCACCTACGCCGAGCTGCAGCGCGAGGTCTCCCAGGCGGCCAACGCGCTGACCGAGCTGGGCGTCACGGCCGGCGACCGGGTCGCGATCTACCTGCCGATGATCCCCGAGGCCGTCATCGCCATGCTGGCCTGCGCCCGCCTGGGCGCGCCGCACTCGGTCGTCTTCGGCGGCTTCTCCGCCGACGCGCTGGCGACCCGTATCAACGACGCCGACGCCCGCGTGGTGATCACCGCCGACGGCGGCTACCGCCGCGGCAAGCCCTCCGCCCTCAAGCCCGCCGTGGACGAGGCGCTGACCAAGCCCGGCACGGAGCACGTGCGCAGCGTCCTGGTCGTGCGCCGTACGGGCCAGGAGGACGTGGCCTGGACCGAGGGCCGCGATGTGTGGTGGCACGACGTCGTCGGGCGGCAGAGCGGGACGCACACCCCCGAGGCGTTCGACGCCGAGCACCCGCTGTTCATCCTCTACACCTCCGGCACCACCGGCAAGCCCAAGGGCATCCTGCACACCACCGGCGGCTATCTCACCCAGGTGGCGTACACCCACCACGCCGTCTTCGACCTCAAGCCGGAGACGGACGTCTACTGGTGCACGGCCGACGTCGGCTGGGTGACCGGCCACTCGTACATCACCTACGGACCGCTCGCCAACGGCGCGACCGAGGTGCTCTACGAGGGCACGCCCGACACCCCGCACCAGGGCCGCTGGTGGGAGATCGTGCAGAAGTACGGCGTCACGATCCTCTACACCGCGCCGACCGCGATCCGCGCCTGCATGAAGTGGGGTGACGACATCCCCGCGAAGTACGACCTCTCCTCGCTGCGGGTCCTCGGTTCGGTGGGCGAGCCCATCAACCCCGAGGCGTGGATGTGGTACCGCAAGCACATCGGCGCCGGTCAGGCCCCGATCGTCGACACCTGGTGGCAGACGGAGACCGGCGGCATGATGCTCAGCCCGCTGCCCGGCGTCACGGAGACCAAGCCCGGTTCGGCGCAGCGCCCGCTGCCCGGCATCGCGGCCACCGTCGTGGACGACGAGGCCCGCGAGGTGCCGAACGGAGGCGGCGGCTATCTGGTCCTGACCGAGCCGTGGCCGTCCATGCTCCGGACGATCTGGGGCGACGACCAGCGCTACCTGGACACGTACTGGTCGCGGTTCGAGGGCCGGTACTTCGCGGGTGACGGCGCGAAGCGGGACGAGGACGGCGACATCTGGCTGCTCGGCCGGGTGGACGACGTGATGCTGGTGTCCGGCCACAACATCTCCACCACCGAGGTCGAGTCCGCGCTGGTCTCGCACCCGAAGGTCGCCGAGGCCGCCGTCGTCGGCGCGACCGACCCGCAGACGACCCAGTCGATCTGCGCCTTCGTCATCCTGCGCGGCACCGCGGCGGAGGACGAGGGGCTGGTGGAGGAGTTGCGGGCGCACGTCGGCAAGCAGCTCGGCCCGATCGCCAAGCCGAAGCGGATCCTGCCGGTGGCCGAGCTGCCGAAGACCCGGTCCGGCAAGATCATGCGCCGTCTGCTGCGCGACGTCGCGGAGAACCGTGACCTGGGTGATGTCTCGACGCTGACGGATTCCGGCGTCATGGACCTGATCCAGGCGAAGCTGCCCGGCGCGCCCACCGAGGACTGACCACAGGCGGGGCCTCTCGCGGGCCCCGGAGGAGCACCGCGCAGGGGCCTCTCGCAGGCTCCGGAGCGGAAGCACGCACGAGGACCCACGGCGCGCTCCGGGAGAGCGCGCCCGGCGGCCGGCGTCCGGCACACCGCGTTCGTACGCATGTGCCGATGACTGACCGCTCATCCGAGGGGCACCCGTCCGCAGGCCGGCCGGGTGCCCCTCACCTGTTCCGGGCGCCCCGCACCCGCCGTCGAGCGGCCGATCGCGCCAAATGCCCGTAAGGTGAAGATCGCCGGATTGTTCCCCGAGCGGCCCGGGTACAGTAGGGACCGCGTCAAGAACGCGATAAATCCCAAAGGTGCGCCGGGAAGTCTGGTCGGCAACTGCAACAGCCGTATCCAGTCGCCGAAACACCGGAGGTCCTCGCGTGAGCGCGCCCCACAACCGCCGATCCATATTCCTCGGGCGGATGTCCCTGCCCGAGCGGAACTTCATCGCGGATGCGCTGCGCGCCGAGACCGTGGGCGGCGTCCTCCTGCTCATCGCCGCCGTCGTGGCCCTCGTCTGGGCCAACACCCTGGGCTCCGGTTACGAGTCGGTACGGGGCTTCCACCTCGGCATCGGCTCCATCGGCCTGGACCTGTCCATCCAGCACTGGGCCGCCGACGGCCTGCTCGCCGTCTTCTTCTTCGTCGCCGGCATCGAGCTCAAACGCGAGCTGGTCGCGGGTGACCTGCGCGAGCCCAAGAAGGCCGCGCTCCCGGTGGTCGCCGCCCTGTGCGGCATGGCGATGCCCGCCCTCGTCTACTTCCTGGTCAACACCGCCGGCGGCGGCTCGATGGACGGCTGGGCGGTTCCGACCGCCACCGACATCGCCTTCGCGCTGGCCGTGCTCGCCGTCATCGGCACCTCCCTGCCGTCCGCGCTGCGCGCCTTCCTGCTCACCCTCGCCGTCGTCGACGACCTCTTCGCGATCCTGATCATCGCGATCTTCTTCACCTCGCAGCTCAACTTCCTGGCGCTCGGCTTCGCCGTCGTCGGCCTCGCCGTCTTCTACCTGCTGCTGCGCAAGGGCGTCCGCGGCTGGTACATCTACGTACCGCTCGCCCTGGTCATCTGGGGCCTGATGTACAACAGCGGCATACACGCCACGATCGCGGGCGTCGCCATGGGCCTGATGCTGCGCTGCCACCGCCGCGACGGCGAGGAGCAGTCCCCCGGTGAGCACATCGAGCACCTGGTGCGGCCCGTCTCGGCCGGTCTCGCGGTGCCGCTGTTCGCGCTCTTCTCGGCGGGTGTGTCGATCTCCGGCAGCGCGCTGCACGACGTGTTCACCAAGCCGGAGACGCTGGGCGTGGTCCTCGGGCTGGTCGTCGGCAAGGCGGTCGGCATCTTCGGCGGTACGTGGTGTGCGGCCCGCTTCACCAAGGCGGAGCTGAACCCCGACCTGAAATGGCCGGACGTCTTCGCCGTCGCCTCGCTCGCCGGCATCGGCTTCACGGTCTCCCTGCTCATCGGCGAGCTGGCCTTCACCGACGATCCGCTGCTGACCGACGAGATCAAGGCGGCCGTCCTGACGGGCTCGCTGATCGCCGCGGTGCTGTCCGGGATCCTGCTGAAGATGCGCAACGCCAAATACCGGCGGCTCTGTGAGGACGAGGACCGCGACGAGGACCAGGACGGCGTCCCGGACGTGTACGAACTGGGCAACCCGGAGTACCACCTGCGGATGGCGAAGCTCCTGGAGGAGAAGGCCGCGGAACACCGCCGCCTTGCCGAAGTGGCCACCGGCGCCGACGCCGGGGACGATGGTCCGGCATGATCTGAGAGGCTTTGCATCCGGGAGAAGACAAGAGGGAGACGTCGATGAGCACAGCCGACGACGGCGCGGACCGCAGCCTCGGGCAGTTGGTGGCCGCGGCCACCGCCGAGATGTCCGCACTGGTGCACGACGAAATCGCACTGGCCAAGGCCGAACTGCGGCAGGACGCCAAGCGGGCCGGCATCGGCAGTGCCGCGTTCCTCGTGGCCGGCGCGCTGGCGCTGTTCGCGCTGCCGGTCCTGAGCTTCGCCGCCGCCTACGGCATCCACAACCTCGGTCTCGGCCTCGCCTGGTCCTTCCTGATCGTCGGCGGCGCCTTCCTGATCGTCGCTCTGCTGCTGGTCCTGGTGGCGGTGAGCAAGCTCAAGAAGATCAAGAAGCCGGAGAAGACCATCAGTTCGGCCAAGGAGACGGCCGCCGTACTGGGGAACGTCAAGCCGCATCCGCGCGCGGTTCCCGCGGACCACCCGGTCCTGGAGACTGTGACACGCTCCTCCGTATGACGGTTCCCGACAGTTCCGACGCGGTCGTACGTCCCGACGGGCCCTGGACCCACCGGGACGTGGCGGCCAACGGCGCGCGTTTCCACATCACCGAGATGGGTGACGGCCCACTGGTGCTGTTGCTGCACGGCTTCCCGCAGTTCTGGTGGACCTGGCGCCACCAGCTCCCGGCGCTCGCCGGTGCGGGGTTCCGTGCGGTCGCGATGGACCTGCGGGGCGTGGGCGGCAGCGACCGCACGCCCCGCGGTTACGATCCGGCCAACCTGGCCCTGGACATCACCGGGGTCGTACGGTCCCTCGGCGAGCCGGACGCCGCGATCGTCGGGCACGACCTCGGCGGCTACCTGGCGTGGACCGCGGCGGTGATGCGGCCCAAGCTCGTACGGCGGCTGGCGGTGTCCTCGATGCCGCACCCGCGGCGCTGGCGCGCGGCCATGCTGGCCGACTTCAAGCAGAGCCGGCAGAGTTCCTACGTCTGGAACTTCCAGCGGCCGTGGCTGCCCGAGCGGCGGCTGGTGGCGGACGACGCCGCCCTGGTGGGACGCCTGATCCGGGACTGGTCCGGACCGCGACTGCCCGAGGACGAGGACATCGAGGTCTACCGGCGCGCGATGAGCATCCCCTCGACCGCGCACTGCGCGATCGAGCCGTACCGCTGGATGGTGCGGTCGATGGCCCGGCCGGACGGCATCCAGTTCAACCGCCGCATGAAGTGGCCCGTACGGGTGCCGACGCTGCATCTGCACGGCTCGCTCGACCCCGTGATGCGCACCCGCAGCGCGGCCGGCTCCGGCGAGTACGTCGAGGCCCCGTACCGCTGGCGGCTCTTCGACGGCCTCGGGCACTTCCCGCACGAGGAGGACCCGGTGGCGTTCTCCACCGAGCTGATCAACTGGCTGAAGGACCCGGAGCCGGACCGGTAGCACCGGCTACGTTGCGGACTTCCACTCCTCCTTCCGCGCGCCCCCGGCGGGCTCCCGGCGATCCGCGGTGGTGTGGTCCGAGTGCCGGGTGGTGCGACACGCCGACCGGATCCGAACGCACGTATGACGAACAGCCAATTGCCGCCCGCATAGGCCAATTGACGGGCCGCCGCGCGGTTACGGAGCCCGGAGCCCGGGCAGAGTCGTGGGTATGGGCTGGACGCACGACTACCGTGACGTGGCACGCAACCGCCGCAGCAACGCCGCTGCCGTGGGCACTCAGGAGAGGGGTTCCTCGGACCTTGTGTCCGGTGAGACCCCCGACCTCGCGCACCCGCTGGGCATTCCGCGCATCCTGCGCCGCCGGGCGCGCTGGATGACCGCGCGGCTCAAGCATCCACGGACCTGATCACCGCCGGGGCCCCGGGGCCGGGCGGCGGCGTCCGCCTCCCGCTCCGGGGCCGTCCGGCGCGGCGTCCCCTCACATCGCGCATCCCTGACTGTCGACCGGCCGCTCGGCCGTACGCCCCTTGGTGATGTCCTCGCGGATCTCGTCGGCGGTCAGCGCGTAGCCGGTGCGGGCGTCGTCCAGGGACTTGGCGAACACCACTCCGTACACCTCGCCGCTCGGGGTGAGCAGCGGGCCGCCGGAGTTGCCCTGGCGGACCGTGGCGTACAGGGAGTACACATCGCGGCCGACCGTGCCGCGGTGGTAGATGTCCGGGCCGTTGGCGTTGATACGGCTGCGGATACGGGCCGCGCGGACGTCGTAGCCGCCGTTCTCCGGGAAGCCGGCGACGATGGCGCCCTTGCCGGTGCTCGCGTCGTCCTGGGCGAAGCGCAGCGCGGGCGCGGGCAGCGACGGCACGTCGAGCACCGCGATGTCGCGCTCCCAGTCGTACAGGACGACCTTCGCGTCGTACGTCCGGCCCTCGCCGCCTATCTGGACGGTCGGCTCCTTGACGCCGCCGACCACGTGCGCGTTGGTCATGACCCGGTGCGGCGCGAAGACGAAGCCGCTGCCTTCGAGGACCTTGCCGCAGCTCGGGGCCGTACCGACGACCTTGACGATGCTCTTGCGCGCCTGGGCCGCGACCGGGCCGCCGGCCAGCTTGGGGTCGGGCGCGGGCACCGAGTGGATCGGCTCGTTCGAGAACGGCGTGAAGACCTGCGGGAAGCCGTTCTGCGCCAGGACCGAGGTGAAGTCCTTGAACCAGGAGTTCGCCTCCTGCGGCATCACCCGGGAGACGCCGAGCAGCACCTTGGAATTGCGGACCTCCTTGCCCAGCGTCGGCAGCGAGGTCTGCGCCAGCATGGAGCCGAGGAGCCAGGCGACCAGCAGCATCGCCAGGACGTTGACCAGCGCGCCGCCGGTGGCGTCCAGGGCACGCGCCGGTGACCAGGTGATGTAGCGCCGCAGTTTGTTGCCCAGATGGGTGGTCAGCGCCTGCCCGATGGAGGCGCAGACGACCACGACGGCGACCGCGGCGATCACCGCGAAGGTGCCCGGTGTGGCGTCGTCGGTGATCTCGTTCCAGATCACGGGCAGCCCGTAGACCGCGACCAGGCCGCCCCCGAGAAAGCCGATCACGGACAGGATGCCGACCACGAAGCCTTGGCGGTAGCCGACGACGGCGAACCACACGGCCGCGGCCAGCAACACGATGTCCAGCACGTTCACGCCCGCCACCGTCTCACGCGCGCCGGTCGAGCGGGACCTGCTTGGCGCGGTCCCACGGCAGCTCCCACCCCGCGTAGTGCAGGATCCGGTCGATCACTCCGGCGGTGAAACCCCAGACCAGGGCATCCTCGACGAGGAAGGCGGGGCCCACGTGACCGCTGGGGTGGCGGGCGGTCACCCGGTGGGCGGGGTCCGTGAGATCCGCCACGGGCACCGTGAAGACCCGGGCGGTCTCCGCCTCGTCCACCGGGCCCACCGGGCTCGGTACGCGCCACCAGCCCAGGACGGGCGTGACGACGAAGCCGCTCACGGGGATGTACAGCCGCGGCAGCACGCCGAAGACCTGGACCCCCGACGGGTCCAGCCCGGTCTCCTCCCACGCCTCGCGCAGCGCCGCGCGCACCGGGCCCTCCCCCTCGGGGTCGCCGTCCTCGGGGTCGAGGGCACCGCCGGGGAACGAGGGCTGGCCGGCGTGCGAGCGCAGGGTGCCCGCGCGCTCCATGAGCAGCAGCTCCGGGCCGCGGTCGCCGTGCCCGAACAGGACCAGTACGGCGGACTGCCGGCCGCCGCTGTCGGGCGGCAGGAAGCGGCTGAGCTGGTGGGGTTCGATCGTGGCGGCGGCGCGGGAGACCGGTGTCAGCCACTCCGGCAGGCCGTCGGTGCTGACGGCTGCCTCGTACGCCACTGTCTTCCCGTACTGCTCCCGTGCGCTCGTCATACGCGCCCCCTCAGGCCCTTGGATCGGTGGGATCGATGGTCATGCGGCCGTGGCCGGTCCTATTCGGGCTGAGTCCGAAAGTGACCGGTTCGGTTCCCCTCCGGGGTGTGACGGTTTCGTCCCGAACGGCGCGAGCGAGGACGGACGGGCGCCGGAGCACCGGGGCCGGCCGCCGCTCCCGGCGGGCCCGGGCGACTTCACCGGCCCGCCAGCGGCGGCGCGGGCCGGCCCGGGTAGTCCGCCGGGGGCCGCAGCCGCTGGCCCGGCTGACCGCCCATCTCGTACTTGAGCAGCTTCTTCGCCTTCTCCGGGTCCAGCTCGCCCTCGCCGTACGACGGGCAGTCGTGCGCGATGGGGCAGGCGCCGCAGGCGGGCTTGCGGGAGTGGCAGACCCGGCGGCCGTGGAAGACGACGCGGTGCGAGAGCATCGTCCACTCGCTCTTGGGGAAGATCTCGGCGATCTCCGCCTCGACCTTCTCCGGGTCCTGCTGCCCGGTCCAGCCGAAGCGCCGGACCAGCCGGCCGAAGTGGGTGTCGACCGTGATGCCCGGTACGCCGAAGGCGTTGCCCAGGACCACGTTGGCGGTCTTGCGGCCGACGCCCGGCAGCGTCACCAGGTCCGCCAGGCGGCCGGGCACCTCGCCGTCGAACCGGTCCCGCAGCGCCTTGGAGAGGCCCAGCAGGGACTTCGCCTTGGCCCGGAAGAAACCCGTCGGCCGGATCAGCTCCTCCAGCCGCTCCGGGTCGGCGGCGGCCATGTCCTCCGGGGTGGGGTAGGCGGCGAACAGGGCGGGGGTGGTCTGGTTGACCCGCAGGTCGGTGGTTTGCGCGGACAGGACCGTGGCGACGAGCAGCTCGAAGGAGTTACGGAAGTCCAGCTCGGGGTGGGCGTACGGATATACCTCGGCCAGCTCGCGGTTCATCCGGCGGGCACGGCGCACCATGGCCGTGCGGGACTCGTCCTTGGAGACGGCCTTCTTGGGGGGCGTGGCCTTGGGGGCGGCGGTATTGGAGGCGGCGGTTTTGGAGGTGGCGGCCTCGGCGGGCGTGGTCTTCGCGGCGGTGGCCTTGGAGGGCGTCTTCTTCGCGGCGGACTTCTTGGCGGTGGTCTTCTTGGCGGTGGTCTTCTTGGCCGCCGTCTGCTTGGCAGTGGTCTCCGCCGCGACCGTCTTCTCGCCGGTGGCCGTCGTCGCGCTCGCGGCCGTCTTCTTGGCCGTGACCGCCTTCTTGGCCGTGACCGCCTTCTTCGCCGTGGCTCTCTTCCCGGCAGGGGTCCCGGTTTCGGCCGAGGCGGCGGATTTAATCCGCGTTGTCGCCTTACGCGCCTTTTCCTCGGATTTCACCGCCTTCGCGGCTTCGGCGGGCGCCTGTTCGCCCACAGCGGAATCACGGCCCGCGCTCACTCGCTCAGCCCCCTTGTCCTGTGCTCTCACCGGCGTATTGGACACTCGGCCAGACTAAGGCCACCCACTGACATCCGGTCCGATCACCGGTGTCCGTGGGCCCAATCGGCCCCCTGCCGTATGGCTTGCGCCACGGGTCCGGCATCCTTGTGATTGATCGCACTGTTTTGCATTCCGGCATGATGGGGACCAAGGTCCCTTTGAGCATGTCGACAAGGAGAGATCTCGTGGACGACGTTCTGCGGCGCGCACCGCTCTTCGCGGCGCTCGATGACGAGCAGGCGGCCGAGCTGCGCGCCTCGATGGGAGAGGTCACGCTCGCCCGCGGCGACGCCCTGTTCCACGAAGGGGACCCGGGCGACCGCCTGTACGTGGTCACCGAGGGCAAGGTGAAGCTGCACCGCACCTCCCCGGACGGCCGGGAGAACATGCTCGCCGTCCTCGGCCCCGGCGAGCTGATCGGCGAGCTCTCCCTCTTCGACCCGGGCCCACGTACCGCCACCGCCACCGCGCTCACCGAGGTCAAGCTGCTGGGCCTCGGCCACGGCGACCTCCAGCCCTGGCTGAACGCCCGGCCCGAGGTGGCCACGGCGCTGCTGCGGGCCGTCGCGCGCCGCCTGCGCAAGACCAACGACCAGATGTCCGACCTGGTCTTCTCCGACGTTCCGGGCCGGGTCGCCCGGGCCCTCCTGGACCTGTCGCGCCGCTTCGGTGTGCAGTCCGAGGAAGGCATCCACGTCGTGCACGACCTCACGCAGGAGGAGTTGGCCCAGCTCGTCGGCGCCTCGCGCGAGACGGTCAACAAGGCCCTCGCGGACTTCGCGGGCCGTGGCTGGCTGCGCCTGGAGGCGCGCGCGGTCATCCTGCTGGACGTGGAGCGCCTGGCGAAGCGTTCGCGCTGACGCGCGGCCCCTCACGGCACCGAAAGGGTCCCGCTCCCTCCGGGGAGCGGGACCCTTTCGTGTGAGACCGGCCCCGCGCCCGTACCCGGTCGGCCCCCTTCGCCGCACCCGGTCGGCCCACGAGACCGCACCCGGTCGGCCCGCCTCACCGGGGCCGAACGGCTCCCTGAGCACCGCCCGGCACACGCGACACATCCGGTAGCTGCTGCGTGGCGCAGTGGATACCGCCCCCGCCCTCGCCGACCGCGTCGATCGTGATCTGCCGGATCTCCCGGCCGGGGTGGAGTTCGCGCAGGACCGAGGCGGCCCGGTCGTCGGCCCGGCGGTCGCCGAAGCGCGGCAGGACCACCACGCCGTTCGCCACGCAGTAGTTCAGGTACGAGGTGAGGAACTCCGGCCCGCGGTCCCCGATCGCGTACGGGTCGGGCTCCGCGATCTCGACGATCTCCAGGCGCCTGCCCCGGGCGTCGCGGGCCTCCATGAGGGCGCCGCGGGCCTGCTCGTACACCTGCGTCCAGACGTCCGGGCCGTCTCCGTGCCAGGGCCGGTTCAGGGCGACGACACCGGGTGCCACGAAGCGCGCGAGGCCGTCGATGTGGCAGTCGGTGATGTCCTCGCCCCGTACGCCGTCGACCCAGATCACCCGGGTCACACCCAGGACCCGCGCCAGTTCCCGTTCGATCCCCGCCCGCGTGCCGCCGGGGTTGCGGTTGGCGTTGACCAGGGAACTCTCGGCGGCGAGCAGCGTGCCTTCGCCGTCCACCTCGAAGGAGCCGCCCTCGGCCGTGATCCCGGCGTCGACGCGGGTGATGCCCTCGTGGCGCAGCAGGTTCCGGGCGACCGCGCCGTCGTTCGGGTGGCGCTGTTTGCCGCCCCAGCCGTTGAAGTGGAAGTCGACGCCCGTACGGACGGCGGTGGCCCCGGGCGCGTCCGGCCGGGTGACGAAGACCGGCCCGGTGTCCCGTATCCACAGGTCGTCGACCGGTACCGGCACGATCTCCACCGCCGCGCCGCACGCCCGGCGGGCCCGTGCCTCCTCCTCCGGGCCGGCCAACAGCGCGACCGGCTCGTACTCGGCGATGGTGCGCGCCAGCCGCGCGATGTCGTGCTGCACGGCGGGGGCCAGGTCGCCCCAGAGGGAGTCGGAGGGCGGCCACGCGAGGTACATGCCCTCGTGCGGTTCCCAATCGGCAGGCATGCGCATGGCGAGCCTCCTTTCCGGCCACCGCGGGCCGCGAAAGCCCAGCGGAACCTTCTCCCCGGGCCCCCTGACTGAACTTTCAGTCAGCGCACTTCGAAGGTAGCACCGGGAGGGGCCGACGGCGACCGAGTACGGTGGGCGACTGTGTCCGAGCGCCGACTGCAGATCCTGGAAGCCGCGACCCGCACCATCGCGCGGCGCGGCGTGCGCGGCCTGCGGGTGGAGGAGATCGCGGCCGCGGCCGGCGTCTCCACCGGACTGATCTACTACCACTTCGGCGGCCGGGCCGAACTGCTCCGCCGCACCCTCGACTTCATCGGCGAGCGCGCCGAACGCTGCACCGCGCCGGACCCGGAGACCGTCCGTACGGCGGGCCCGCGCGCCCAGTTGGAGGAGATGCTGCTGCGCGAGCTCCAGGACACCCCGGACCTGGTGGAGAACAGCACCGCCTGGGGCGAGTTCCAGTCCAGCGCCGTCTTCGACCCCGGACTGCGGGAGCAGTTGCGCGAGGCGACCCGGCAGTGGACGGAGGACGTGGCCGACCTCGTACGGGAGGCACAGGCCGCCGGTACGGCCGACCGGAACGCCTCGGTGTCCGACGCCGCCGAACGGCTGACCGCGCTCGTGGAAGGGCTCAGCACCCGCTGGCTCAGCGGCTCGGTCCCCCTGGAGCGCGCCCGTGAGCTGCTGCGCGGCAGCATCGAACGCGAACTGGGCCCGGCGGACGCGGACGCGGATGCGCCGACGGGCACGGACGAGCGGACGGACACGGACGAGCCGGCGGGCTTGGACGAGCCGACGGACGCCTGAGAAGAAGCCGCGCCCGCCCCTCAGAGCAGCCCGTGCTCCCTTCGGAGCAGCCCGCCCGCCCTCAAATCAGCCCGTGCTCCCCGAGGTAGTCCAACTGTGCCCGTACGGACAGTTCAGCCGCGGGCCACAGCATGCGGTCCACGTCCGCGTACACGCTCGCGACGACCTCCGAGGGTGTCCGGTGCCCGGCCTCGACCGCCGTCTCGACCTGGGCCAGCCGGTTGGCACGGTGCGCGAGGTAGAACTCGACCGCGCCCTGCGCGTCGTTCAGGACGGGCCCGTGGCCGGGGAGGACGGTCGTGACGCCGTCGTCGACGGTCAGGGACCGCAGCCGCCGCAGCGAGTCGAGGTAGTCGCCCAGGCGGCCGTCCGGGTGCGCGACGACGGTGGTCCCGCGGCCCAGGATCGTGTCGCCGGTCAGCACCGCGGAGTCGGCCGGGAGGTGGAAGCAGAGCGAGTCGGCGGTGTGGCCGGGGGTCGGTACGACCCGCAGTTCCAGGCCGCCGGTGGTGATCACGTCCCCGGCCGCCAGCCCCTCGTCGCCCAGGCGCAGCGCCGGGTCCAGGGCCCGTACCGAGGATCCCGTCAGCTCGGCGAAGCGCTCCGCGCCCTCGGCGTGGTCCGGGTGACCGTGCGTCAGCAGGGTCAGGCCGATCCGCTTCCCGGCCTGCTCGGCCGCGTCCACGACCGCCTTGAGGTGGCTCTCGTCCAGCGGTCCCGGGTCGATGACGACCGCCACGTCCGCGTCCGGCTCGGCGACGATCCAGGTGTTGGTGCCGTCCAGGGTCATCGGGGACGGGTTCGGGGCGAGCACGCACCGGGCGCGGTCGGTGGCGGGCCCGGCGATGTCCCCGCCGCGGGGCTGACCGGGGAGGGCGGCTGCGTACGTCATGCGGTGGGCTCTCCCGTGGTCGTGGGCGTGGTCGAGGTCGTGGGCGTAGTCGTGGGCGTGGGCGTGGTCGAGGAGGGGGGTGCGGTCGCAGTGGCGGCGGCGCCCCGGGGCGCGGGGTCCGCGACAGGGGTGAGGTGCTTGGTGAACTCCTCGTGCCCCGGCCAGCTCAGGACGATCTCCCCGTCCTTCAGCTCCGCCCGCGCGAGGACCGGCGTCAGGTCCCGGCCGTCGGCCGCCGCGAGGGCGTCGGCGGCCGTCCCGTACGCCTCCAGGCCGCGCAGCGTGGAGATCGTCGGCGGCATCATCAGCAGTTCGCCGCGGTCGTAGCCGGCGGCGGCCTCGGCGGGGCGGGTCCACACCGTACGGTCCGCCTCCGTGGAGACGTTCCTGGTGCGCTGCCCTTCCGGCAGCGCGGCCACGAAGAACCACGTGTCGTAGCGGCGGGGCTCGAACTCCGGGGTGATCCAGCGGGCCCAGGCCCCCAGGAGGTCGCTGCGCAGCACCAGGCCGCGACGGTCCAGGAAGTCGGCGAAGGACAGTTCGTGGGCGACCAGCGCCGCGCGGTCCGCCTCCCAGTCGTCGCCGGTGGTGTCCGCGACCACGGTCCCGGCGGAGGTCCCGGCGAGCAGCACGCCCGCCTCCTCGAAGGTCTCCCGGACGGCCGCGCAGACCACGGCCTGCGCCGCGGCCTCCTCACCCGCCCCGAACCCGAGCCGCCCGGCCCACTCCGTACGCGAGGGCCCGGCCCAGGCCACCGGCCGCTCGTCACGCGGGTCGACGGCCCCGCCCGGATAGGCGTACGCGCCTCCGGCGAAGGCCATGGAGGTGCGTCTGCGCAGCATGTGGACGGCGGGGCCACCCGCGTCGGTGTCCCGCAGCAGCAGGACGGTCGCGGCCCGGCGGGGCGCCGCCGGGGTCAGCTCGCCGTGCGCGAGGGCCCTGATGCGGGCCGGCCATTCCGGCGGATACCACTGGCCATTGGGGGTCGACGCCATGGCCGGATGCTATGCGCTGGCGCGCGGATGTTCGAGGGGGCGTGGATCGCCGGGGCGGTACACGAAGGCGGGGCGGGCCGGTTTCCCGGCCCGCCCCGCGAGAAGTCGCACACGGTCGCCTGGCGTCCGCGGCCGTACGCGGACATCCGACGTCAACGGTCGTACGCGGTCGCCCGACGCAGCGCCTGTGTCCGGCCCCGGTTCTCAGTCCGCGACCTCGACCTGCATCTCCACCTCGACCGGGGCGTCGATCGGCAGTACGGCCACGCCCACCGCGGAGCGGGCGTGCACGCCCTTGTCGCCCAGGACCTCGCCCAGCAGCTCGCTGGCGCCGTTGATGACACCGGGCTGGCCGGTGAAGTCGGGGGCCGAGGCGACGAAGCCGACGACCTTCACGACTCGGACGATCTTGTCGAGGTCGCCGATGACGGACTTCACGGCGGCCAGCGCGTTCAGCGCGCAGATCGCGGCCAGCTCCTTGGCCCGATCGGGGCCGACCTCGGCGCCCACCTTGCCGGTCGCCGGCAGCGCGCCGTCCACCATCGGCAACTGGCCGGAGGTGTGGACGTACGCGCCCGAGCGCACCGCGGGCTGGTACGACGCCAGCGGCGGCACGACCTGCGGCAGCTTCAGGCCCAGCTCGGCGAGCTTGTCCTCCACCGCGCTCATGCCTGCTTCTCCCGCTTCAGGTAGGCCACGAGCTGCTCGGGGTTGTTCGGCCCCGGCACGACCTGGACCAGCTCCCAGCCGTCCTCGCCCCAGGTGTCCAGAATCTGCTTGGTCGCATGCACGAGCAGCGGCACGGTCACGTATTCCCACTTGGTCATGGGGCGAGCGTAATGCCTGCCTCCACCGTGTGCGGACGCGGCGGGGCGGCCCGGGAAGACGGCGGGTACCCGCCCTTGCGCGGACACCGTACGGGCCGCGCACCCGGCGCCCAGCGCCCGTTCCGCGCCCCCGGCGCACAACCTGTCGCCGGTCCCGTGCGTAGCCCGCCACCGGACTGGTTAGGCTCCTTGGCGTGAGCAGGCTCCATGTCGTCAGCGGCAAGGGCGGTACCGGCAAGACCACGGTCGCCGCTGCCCTCGCCCTCGCCCTGGCCACCGAGGGTCGCCGTACCCTCCTGGTCGAGGTCGAGGGCCGGCAGGGCATTGCCCAGGTGTTCGAGACCGAGGCGCTCCCGTACGAGGAGCGCAAGATCGCGGTGGCGCCGGGGCCCCGGCCAGGAGGGGCGGCGCACAGCGCTCCCGCCGACGGCGGGGGGAGACGGGCGGGCGGGGAGGTGTACGCCCTGGCCATCGACGCCGAGCGGGCGCTGCTGGACTACCTCCAGATGTTCTACAAGCTCGGCGGTGCCGGCCGGGCCCTGAAGAAGCTCGGCGCGATCGACTTCGCCACCACCATCGCGCCCGGACTGCGGGACGTCCTGCTGACGGGCAAGGCGTGCGAGGCGGTGCGCCGCAAGGACAAGCGCGGACGGTTCGTCTACGACGCCGTCGTGATGGACGCCCCGCCCACCGGCCGCATCACCCGCTTCCTGAACGTCAACGACGAGGTCGCGGGCCTGGCCAAGATAGGACCGATCCACAATCAGGCCCAGGCCGTCATGCGGGTCCTGAAGTCTCCGGAGACGGCGGTCCACCTGGTGACGCTGCTGGAGGAGATGCCCGTCCAGGAGACCGTGGACGGCATCGCGGAGCTGCGCGCCGCCGGGCTGCCGGTGGGCGGCGTCGTGATCAACATGACCCGGCCCGAGGTGCTGGACACCGGTGAGGTCGACATCGCCGCCAACGGCGCGCGCCGGGGCATCGCCGAGGCGCTGGCCGAGGCGGGCCTGCGCGGCGGCCGCCGTGGCGCGGCCGGTGTGCGGTGGGCCGACGGACTCATCGACCCCCTCCTCGAAGAGGCCCGCGAGCACGCGCAGCGCGTCGACCTGGAGCGGGCCGAGCACGCCGAGCTGACCGGACTCGACCTGCCGACCTACGAGTTGGAGCTGCTCCCCGAGGGAGTGGACCTCGCCGGGCTGTACCGGCTCGCGCGAGACCTGCGGAAACAGGGGCCCATATGACCGCGGACGCAAGCACCCCGGACGCCGCCGCCACGCCGTCCCGGCGCGCCGCACCGCCGGCGCCCGAACCCGGCGCGCTGGACTCCCGCGCCGCCCTCCTGGACGTCGATCCGCTGCTCGACGACCCACGCACCCGTATCGTCGTGTGCTGCGGCTCCGGCGGCGTCGGCAAGACCACGACCGCCGCGGCTCTCGGCGTACGCGCCGCCGAGCGCGGTCGCAAAGCCGTCGTGCTGACCATCGACCCGGCCCGGCGGCTGGCGCAGTCGATGGGCATCTCGGAGCTGGACAACGTCCCTCGCCGGGTCAAGGGCATCGACGAGAGCGCGGGCGGCGAGCTGCACGCCATGATGCTGGACATGAAGCGCACCTTCGACGAGATCGTCGAGGCGCACGCGGACGCCGAACGGGCCCGCGCCATCCTGGAGAACCCCTTCTACCAGTCCCTGTCGGCCGGTTTCGCGGGCACGCAGGAGTACATGGCCATGGAGAAGCTGGGCCAGTTGCGCACCCGCGACGCGTGGGACCTGATCATCGTCGACACCCCGCCCAGCCGCTCCGCGCTCGACTTCCTGGACGCGCCCAAGCGGCTGGGGTCCTTCCTGGACGGCAAGTTCATCCGGGTGCTGATGGCGCCCGCGAAGGCCGGCGGGCGGGCCGGCATGAAGTTCCTCAATGTCGGTATGTCGATGATGACCGGCACTCTCAGCAAGATCATGGGCGGCCAACTGCTCCGGGACGTGCAGACGTTCGCCGCCGCCATGGACACCATGTTCGGCGGCTTCCGTACGCGCGCGGACGCGACGTACCGGCTGCTCCAGGCGCCCGGCACCGCGTTCCTCGTCGTGGCGGCGCCGGAGCGGGACGCGCTGCGCGAGGCCGCGTACTTCGTCGAGCGGCTGGCCGCCGAGCAGATGCCGCTGGCCGGGCTCGTCCTGAACCGGGTGCACGGCAGCGGCGCCGCCCGGCTCAGCGCGGAACGGGCGCTGGCCGCCGCGGAGGCCCTCACGGACCGGGACATCACGGACCGGGACGTGTCGGAGGCCCGGGAGCCGTCCGGCGACCGGTCTGAAAATCTTGGCGGGAACGGCATTGTGGATCTAGCGGCCGGGAAGGCTGATTCTCGTACCGCCGACGGCCCCTCCCCCGCCGCGGCGGACCCACGGACAACGGACGACGCCCCGTCGGCGGCGCGGCTCGCCGCCGGGCTGCTGCGCTTGCACGCCGAGCGGATGCACGTGCTCTCCCGCGAGCGGCGGACGCGCGACCGCTTCACCGCGCTGCACCCCGAGGTCCCGGTCGCGGAGATCGCCGCGCTGCCCGGTGACGTGCACGACCTGGCGGGGCTGCGGATGATCGGTGATCGTCTCGCCGACCAGGAAAACGCCCGGGGACGGGCGGATGACGACGCACAGCGCGCCGAGGGCTGACCGGTCGAGCTGACCGGCTCACCGGTGCCGAGGAGCCGGGCACCAGTTCTTCCCGCGCCGATCACACCCGTATGAACGGGACCCCCACGAACAGGTCCCGTTGGAACAGGTCTCGTAGGAACTGGGACCGTGGGGGCAGGTCCCTACGGACAAGGGCTGTACGGCCAGGTCGCATACGGACAGGGGCTGTACGGCGAATCCCACACTGACGGGGCCTGTATGGCCGCGTCCCGCGCCGGAAACGCCCACCGAGCCGCCTAACCAACCGCACCGGACCGCAAGCCGACCACGCGGGCCACATCCGCCCGCGCGCCGGTCGCACGCCAGTCGCGCCCGTACGTCTTTCGCGCCCGTACGCACGCCGCTCCGACCTGCTCCAGCCCGCACGCCTCGACCCACTCCGGGCCGCGCCGAATACGCCCGTGGACCGTCCGGTCCACGGCAGACGGCTACCGTCGGCTAGCCGACCGCGGCGTAGTCGTCGTACGTACCGTCGTAGCGGTTGCGGTACGCGTTGTCGTAGGTGTTCTCGTACGTCTCGTCGTCCTCACAGTCCACGGGCAGGATGCCGGTACTGCGCTCGTATTCCGTACGCGCCGTCTCCAGCAGCCGGCGCCACGAGGTGACGGTCGGGCGGCGACGCAGCAGCGCCCTCCGCTCGCGCTCGGTCATGCCGCCCCAGACTCCGAACTCCACGCGGTTGTCCAGGGCGTCGGCCAGGCACTCCGTCCGCACCGGGCATCCGGTGCAGACCGCCTTGGCCCGATTCTGGGCCGCGCCCTGAACGAACAGCTCGTCCGGATCGGTGGTGCGGCAGGCTGCCTGTGTACTCCAGTCGGTTACCCAGCTCATGCTGGCGCCGTCCTCTCCCGAATCGAGGCTCCCCCACGGCGGCAAGCGGCATATTCACCGTTGCCAGTTGAGGACGTTACGGAAGGCGAGCAGGGCGCAACACCCCCTTCGGGCCCAATCTTGGATGGCCCGAACGGACTATGCGTGCGCGGCAGATCACCCAACGGAGTGAGCCGGTGGCATACGCCACGCTCCCGGCGACGCGGGAAAGTCCGCCGCTGCCACAACGGGAGTACGGCGACACAAGCGGACGTGGGGGGCGCCCGCCACGCGCGAAGGCGGGGTTGACGGACCGGTGTGATCCCTCTGCCGCGCCGGACGGG
This sequence comes from Streptomyces sp. NPDC018045, assembly GCF_044327445.1. Taxonomy (NCBI): domain Bacteria; kingdom Bacillati; phylum Actinomycetota; class Actinomycetes; order Kitasatosporales; family Streptomycetaceae; genus Streptomyces; species Streptomyces sp. NPDC018045. The sequence goes on along the minus strand of NZ_JBIRFL010000003.1, from coordinate 643,338 downwards.
ATCAGGTTAAACGAACAGATGCGCCCCTGTCCGGCGATTGAGAACGTAGCTACATCGTGAAGTCGCACCGGCCGGTCGCCACCCGCGTCACTACGGTCACACCGCGGCCGCTCGGGCCCCCGGGCCGCTTCCAGCCACCCTCATGCCACTTCCAGCCGTCCCGGCCCGCTGTCATCCGCCCCCTGTCACTTCCGACCGTCCCGGCCCGCTTCAGGCCGGTCGGGCCCCGACGGCCCGGTACGCGGGCGGCCCGACCCAGCCCCGCTCCCCCGGGACCCCGTACACGAGGGCTTAGGCTGCCTTCATGGGCAAGAAGCGCGACGGCGGGGGTCTGACCAAGACCCAGCAGGCCGCTAAATTCCTGGGTGTCAGTGTGCTGGCCGGAGCGGTGCTGGCGGGCCTGGCCCTCCCCGCCGCCGGCGCGCTGGGCCTCGCGGCCAAGGGTTCGGTCGAGGGCTTCGACGAGATCCCCGCCAACCTGAAGACCCCACCGCTGAGCCAGCGGACCACCATCCTCGACGCGAACGGCGGCGAGATCGCCAAGGTCTACTCCCGCGACCGCACCGTGGTCGACCTCAAGGACATGTCGCCGTACGTCCAGAAGGCGATCGTCGCCATCGAGGACGCGCGTTTCTACCAGCACGGCGCGATCGACTTGAAGGGCATCCTGCGCGCCCTCAACAAGAACGCGCGGTCCGGTGGCGTCTCCGAGGGCGCCTCGACACTGACGCAGCAGTACGTGAAGAACGTCTTCATCGAGGAGGCCGGCAACGACCCGGACAAGGTCGCCCAGGCCACTCAGCAGACCATCGGCCGCAAGGTCAAGGAGCTGAAGTACGCGATCCAGGTCGAGGAGGAGCTGGGCAAGCAGAAGATCCTGCAGAACTACCTGAACATCACCTTCTTCGGGCAGCAGGCGTACGGCGTCGAGGCCGCCGCGCAGCGGTACTTCAGCAAGCACGCCAAGGACCTGACCCTGGACGAGTCCGCGCTGCTGGCGGGCATCGTGCAGTCGCCGAGCCGGTACGACCCGGTCAACGACCCCAAGGAGGCGCAGCTCCGCCGTAACACCGTGCTCCAGCGGATGGCCGACACCAAGGCCGTCACGCAGGCCGAGGCGGACGCCGCCGCCAAGAAGCCGATCAAGCTGGACGTCAGCCGCCCCAAGAACGGCTGCATCACGGCCGGTTCGGGCGCCGGTTTCTTCTGCGACTACGTACGCGAGGTGCTGCTGAACGACCCCGCCTTCGGCAAGACCCGCAAGGAACGCGGCAAGCGCTGGAACCAGGGCGGCCTGACGATCCGTACGACGCTCGACCCGCAGACCCAGAAGTCGATCCAGTCGGCCGTCACCGGCCGGGTCTACGCCAATGACCCGGTCGCCACCGCGGCGACGATCATCCAGCCCGGCACCGGAAAGATCCTGGGCATGGGCCAGTCACGCCCGTATGGCTTCGGTCAGAACCAGACCCAGATGAACCTGTCCGTCGACCAGAAGATGGGCGGCGGCGCCGGCTACCAGCCCGGATCGACCTTCAAGCCGGTGATCGCGGCGGCGGCCCTGGAGGCGGGCAAGAGCCCGGACCAGTCGTACTCGTCGCCGTACAAGATGCGGTACCCGAGCCCGGTCTCCACCTGTACGGGGCAGTGGACGGGCAGTGACACCGCCCAGAACGAGAACACCTCGGAGGTCGGCCCGTACGACATGAAGGAGGCGACCGCGAAGTCGGTCAACACCTACTTCGTGCAGTTGATCAGCGACATCGGGATCTGCCCGGTGAGCAAGATGGCCGCCAAGATGGGCGTCGAGCGGGCCAACGGCAACAAGCTGGAGCAGAGCCCCGCCATCGCGCTGGGCTCCCCCGAGATGTCCCCGCTGACCATGGCCAACGCGTACGCGACGTTCGCCAACGAGGGCGTCTACTGCTCGCCGGTCGCCATCGAGTCCATCACGGACGCCTCCGGCAAGGCGCTGAACGTGCCGAAGACCTCCTGCCGGCGGGCGATGTCGCAGAAGACCGCCAAGACCATCAACGCGCTGCTCAAGGGCGTGGTCGAGGACGGTACGGGCCGGCAGGCCGGGCTCCAGGGCCGGGACAGCGCGGGCAAGACCGGCACCACCGACAGCCGGTACGCGGCCTGGTTCACCGGCTACACCCCCAACATGGCCGGCGCGGTGTGGGTGGGTGACCCGGCTCACAAGCGCCAGATGTTCGACATCACCATCGGCGGCACCTTCCACAGCAAGGTGTACGGCGCGGACACCCCGGGCCCGATCTGGCGCGAGGCGATGTCGGGCGCACTGTCCGGCAAGCCGGCGCCGTCGCTGCCCACCGTCCCGCTCGGCGACTCCGGCAAGAACAAGAGCGACGGCAAGGGCGGCGGTGGCGGCCGCCACGGCCGGCCCGGCGGCGGAGGCGGCCACGGCGGCGGCAAGCCGGGCGGCGGCTGGGACATCCCCGGCTTCCCGGGGCTCTTCGCGGGGACGGGGGGCTGACCCCGGTCGGTCCGTGAGCCGCAAAGCCGAGGGGCGCCTCCATTTGGTGGGGGCGCCCCTTTTCGGGCGGTGGGCGGCCGTGCGGCGGGCGGCGTGCAGGCGCGCGGCGGACGGCTGTGATGGACGGCTGTGGCGGGCGACCGCCCAGCAGGCAGGCAGGCGGGCCGGTGACCGGCCCCGTCCGTCCCCTGTCCGCCCCCCGTCTCAGCTCGCGAGCAGCTTCTTGACCGTCGCGGCCACCCGGCCGCCGTCGGCCCGGCCCGCGATCTTCGGGTTCACGATCTTCATGACGGCGCCCATGGCCCTCGGCCCCTCGGCACCGCCCGCCTTCGCCTCCGCCACGGCCTCGGCGACGAGGTTCTCCAGCTCCTCGTCCGAGAGCGGCTTCGGCAGGTACTCGGCGAGCACCTCACCCTCCGCGCGCTCCCGCTCCGCCTGCTCGGCGCGGCCACCCTTGTCGAACGCCTCGGATGCCTCCCGGCGCTTCTTCGCCTCCCGCGCGACGATCTTCTCGACCTCGGCGTCCGAGAGCACGCGCGCCTCGGTGCCCGCGACCTCCTCCTTCTGGACGGCGGTCAGGGTGAGACGGAGGGTGGAAGAGCGCAGCTCGTCACGGGCCCTGATGGCCGTGGTGAGGTCGTCCTGAAGCTTCGACTTGAGCGTGGTCATGACGTCGAGTATGCCCGCACGCGGCGTCCGGCGCGCCACCATTACGTACCGGTGGGCGGGTGCGACGTACCGGTGGGCGGGCGGTGGCGTACCGATGGGCGGGCCCACGGCCGGCCGTACCCCCTCCCGGCCCCGTCCCGCCCGGTACACCGATGGGCCTTACCCCCGCTCCCTCTGCCACGATGGGAACCATGCGCGCCCGTTACGGAGTCCCCCTGTCCATCGCCGCGGTCGGTGCGGCGGGCCTGGCCTACGCCGCCGGATTCGAAGTCCGCTCCTTCAGACTGCGCCGGGTCACCGTGCCCGTATTGCCGCCAGGGATGCGGCCGTTGCGCGTCCTCCAGGTCTCCGACATCCACATGGTCAGCGGCCAGCGCAAGAAGCAGCGCTGGCTCCAGTCGCTGGCCGGGCTGCGTCCCGACTTCGTCGTCAACACGGGCGACAACCTCTCCGACCCCGAGGGCGTCCCGGAGGTGCTGGACGCGCTCGGCCCGCTCATGGAGTTCCCGGGTGCGTACGTCTTCGGCTCCAACGACTACTACGGCCCGAAGCTGCGCAATCCTGCCCGTTACCTGATCGAGAAGTCCCAGAAGCGGCACGGCCTGAACGGCAACCCGCCCGCCGTCGGCGCCGTCCACAACCCCTGGGAAGACCTGCGCGACGCCTTCGACACAGCCGGCTGGCTCAACCTCTCCAACACCCGCGGCCGACTCAAGCTGGACGGCTCGGCCGGCGGCTTCGAGATCGCGCTGACCGGCCTGGACGACCCGCACATCAAGCGGGACCGCTACGCACGGGTCGCCGGCGGCCCGGAGCCCGACGCGGACCTCTCCCTGGCCGTCGTGCACGCCCCGTACCTGCGGACCCTGGACGCCTTCACCGCCGACGGCTACCCGCTGATCCTGGCCGGCCACACCCACGGCGGCCAGCTCTGCGTCCCCTTCTACGGCGCCCTGGTCACCAACTGCGACATCGACACGGAGCGGGTCAAGGGCCTGTCCACCCACACCGCGGGCGACCACACCTCCTTCCTCCACGTCTCCGCGGGCTGCGGCACCAACCGCTACACCCCGGTCCGCTTCGCCTGCCCCCCGGAAGCGACCCTGCTGACACTGACGGCACAGGACTGACGGACCTCCTCCCCCCCCCAATTCGCACACACGCTCCGCATCGCCCCCCACTCCCGTCTAGCGTGGGGGGATGATCGACCCGACCAGCGCACGCGTCCCCAGCTCCCGCCCTCCCCAGGCCACCTCGCACGCCTCCACCCGGTACGCCCGGGGAGCCGCGGCCGCCTCGGCCCAGACCCCGGCCTCCGCGGTCGTGCCCCCGGTCCGCCGTCCGCTGGCCGCCGCCTTCCGCCTGCTGATCGCGCTGGCCGCGCTGACCGGCCTCGTCCTGGACATCGCGATCACCCCGGACCTGGGCCGCCTCTTCAGCTACTTCACGGTTCAGACGAACATCGCCGTCGCCGTCTTCTTCGCCTGGTCCGCCTACCGCGCCTGGTCCGCCCGCCCCCCGATCTCCACCCGGATCAGCGGCGGCGTCCTCCTCTACATAGCCATCACCGGTCTCGTCTTCCACCTGGTCCTCACCAACGGCTCCAGTAGCTTCTCGATGACCGGCACCCCGGAACACGACACCGTTCGCACCATCTCCACCCACCTCCTGCACACCGTCACCCCCATCGGCGCCGCCCTCGACTGGCTCCTGCTCACCGCCCCCCGCGGCTTCCGCTGGCGCTACGCCGGCCAGTGGCTGGCCTACCCCTTCCTCTACCTCCCCTTCGCCCTCATCCGCGGCGCCCTCCTCGCCCCCGGCACCGAGGGCCGCTACCCGTACCCCTTCCTCGACGTCGACCTCCACGGCTACGCCGGCATCGCCCTGAACACCCTCATCTTCGGCTCCGCCTTCTACGCCCTCGCCCTGATCCTCATCGCGATCGACCAGGTCAGGCCCCAACCACGACGCCCGGAGAACCGGATTTCACCTATGGGGATCGGTCCGCTAAAGTAGAGTTCGTTGCTTCGGGGTGTGGCGCAGCTTGGCAGCGCGCTTCGTTCGGGACGAAGAGGTCGTGGGTTCAAATCCCGCCACCCCGACTGAAGGAACACCAGGTCAGGGGCCTGATCCGCGAGAGCGGGTCGGGCCCCTGACTCGTTTCCGCTCCTATTGGGGAGCCGCCTGGGTGCCAAACCCGAAGCACGCCTCCCGGCGGGCTTTCAGCGATATCTCTCGTGATCGCCCACAGAGATCTCGGGCCATGCGATCCAGTGATCCAGGGCACATCGCCAATCGGGCCAACAGGTGGCCCCCGCTGTCATGTGAGTCACACCAGCCCGTCGCTCTGGTCCGTGCCCACGGATTCCGGTGTCCGGTCCATCCGCGGTACGCGTCAGGTGTCGCGTGGGTCACCCGACGGTCGCCGCGTGCGGAGCGGAAAAATCCGATCGGGCGAGCACGCGCGGACTTGGAGGGGCCGAGGTGGCGGGCGGCAATGGGGCGGGAAGTAGCGACCCGGATCACGGTCTCCCGACCGGAACAGCGCAGGGACACTCGGTGGCCACCCGCCAACGCATCGTGGTTTGCCGCCGGTTGGCGGAAAAGAGCGATCGACTGTGGCGGAGATCGCTACGGTAATAGCCTCAGCGCGAGGGAGGGGGCCCCGATCCATGAGAGCCGACACGGTCGACCTGCGACGGATCTTCGGCAGGGACGTGCGATACACGGTGCCGCTGTTCCAGAGGCCGTACGTGTGGAATCGGGACGACAACTGGTCGGCCCTGTGGGAGGACATCCGCCGCACCGTCGAGCGAGCCGAGCAGGCGGCACCGTCGGAGGAGACGGTGACACCACACTTTCTCGGAGCGGTCGTCTTCGACAACATTTCCTATCCTTCGTCAAGCCTGGAGACACGCCAGGTCATCGACGGCCAGCAGCGCCTGACAACGCTGCAGTTGTTTCTGTTCGCGGCCCGGCTGTCAGCGGCGGCTCTCCACCACGAGCGCTCCGTGCGACTGTTGAGCAAGTTCCTGGAGAACGACGAGGACCTGTTCGACCGCGCCCAGCATCCCGACCATCTCTACAAGGTCTGGCCGACCAACGCGGACCGTGACGAATTCCGTGCCGTCATGGCCGGCCAGGGAGGTGGAGGACGGCTCGCCGAAGCCGTCGCCTACTTTCAGCAGGAGATCGACGCATGGCTGGCAGAGGGCGCCGAGCCGCGCGAGCGGCTGGGGATGCTGGTGCAGGCGCTGCGGGAACAGTTACGTCTGGTCATCATCGACTTGGAAGAGCACGACGACGCGCAGGTCGTCTTCGAAACGCTGAACAGCCGCGGTACACCGCTGGAGCACGCGGACCTGATCAAGAATTTGCTCTTCCGCAACGCGGAACGTGCCGGCGCGGACGTCGACCGGCTCTACAAGACGTACTGGGCGCCCTTCGACCAGGACGAATGGCGCACGGAACAGACAACCGGCCGCATTACGCGAAGCCGCCTGGACGTCTTTCTGACGTACTGGCTCACGATGCGCACACAGCGTGAGTTCACCGCCTCCACCCTGTTCAAGGAGTTCGAGCGCTGGCTGCTCGCGTCCCCCGGCCCTACGGAGGACGTCTTTGCCGAGCTGACGCGCTACGCCGAGATCTATGACTTCATCGACGACCATCCGCTGCACGGCGTCGAGGGCCGGTTCCTGTATCGGATGAAAGTCCTTCAGACCTCCACCCCGATGCCCCTGCTTCTCTTCCTCTACGGCCTGGACGAGTCGGTGCTGCCACTGGAGCGTCGGCGGCGGGCCATCCGCGCCATGGACAGTTACCTCGTTCGGCGAACGATCCTGAATCTCAGCAACCGCGACTACAACAACGTATTCCGTGACCTGGTGGCGGCCGCGGCCCGGCATCCCGAAAACGCGGACGAAGCCGTCATCAAGGCCCTCGCGGCCATGCAGGGACACCACCGTCACTGGCCAAGCGATCACGAGTTCCGTGCTTCGCTGGAACAGGACCCGATTTACTCCCGCCTGTACCGCCGCGGCGTACGTATCCTCCTGGAAGCGCTGGAGGACGAGCTGCGTACCGACCACACCGAACAGCTCACCGTCCCCGTCGGCGAGCAGGCCGGTGCGAAGTTGACCATCGAGCACGTCATGCCGCAGAGCTGGCGCGACAACTGGCCGCCCCTTGAGAACGATCCGTCCGACGGGTCCGACCGCGACGAACTGGTCCACACACTCGGAAACCTGACCCTGGTCACCGCCCGCCTGAACCCGACTCTGGGCAACATGGCCTGGGAGGCCAAGCGTCAGTGGCTGAGCAAGCACAGCCTGCTACGCCTCACCCACGGCACCCTGCTCAGCGCTCCCCCGAACGCCGGCATCGGCGACTGGGCGGCCACCTGGGACGAGCATCGAATCCGCACTCGGGGCGCATATCTCGCCACACTGGCCCTGGGTATCTGGCCGCACGCCGAGGATCTGAGCGTCGGCCCGTTGCCCTCCGGGCATGACGACGCGTGAGACTCCCGGTCAGTCCGGCGACACGCTCCCTTAACGCCCTGACCACGAGGCACGTCACCCCGCCGGCATCGAGTTCCTGTGCGGGACCTGTCGGATGGGGCGTAGGGCCGCTTCGGGACACCCGGCAGATGATCAGGGCGCGAGCGGGCTTCTGGGGCTGCCCGGGAGCGTACGCAGAGCCCGCCCCGGCCCCTGCGAGTATTGCTTCTCCCGCTCCAGTCCGGACCGGGGTGAAACGGGAGGGCGTGCGATGGAACCGCGAAGTGCTGCCGCGGCGGGACGGGACTTCCCCTACACCGCACGGACCACCTGCTACATCGAGATCCACAGGGACGGCCGTGTCACCCACGGCACAGACCGGGCGACGTACGAGAGGGCCGTGGCCGGCGAGTCCAGGTTGTACGCGGTGTGGCCCGGGGAGTGGTCCAGCCACCTGTTCGCGATCGACGATCTGGACGAGTACGCCAAGGCCCACGGCATCAAGCACGATGTGCAGCGGACAGGGCCGGCCGAGCATGTGCACCAGGTCCGGTGGGCCGAGTCGAGCGGCGAGCAGAATCCTCGCAGCCCGTACGTCGGTATCGAGGTCTCACTGGCCTGCGGGTGCGAGATCCAGAGCCTCGACGTGTTCGCCGCGCAGATGCGAGAGCAGAAGGGCTGGGCTGTGGCCACCTCGGTCGGGTGGGGCAGCAGCAGCGGACCCGAGGGCACCACGTACTCCCTCCGGGTCCGCCGCAAGAGCCTGACCGCCTGAACGGCCACGGTCAGGCCGTCACGCTCTGGCCCCGCCCTGCTGGGGACGTACGGCTACCCGGGACCTCAGAACGGGTGGTGGGGTTGCTGCCGTGCGGGATTGGGGTTGGTGCGGCGGATGGTTTGGGGGCGGGCGCTTGCCAGGGCCAGGGCCAGGGAGGCTGCGGAGATACCGATGGCGGTCATGGTCGCGGTGATGGCGCTCTGCCGGGTCAGGCTCTCCGCCGTCAGCAGGACGGTGGTGGCGATGACGGAGGCGACAATGTTACCGGGTAAGAGGTAGAGGAGAAAGGCCAGTTGGGCGCGGTTCGGGTTGTGAGGCGGGGCGGGTGAGAGGGCGTCGGGGTGGCCCTGGTGGAGGGTTGACCAGCGCTGGGTCTCCTCGTGCTGTTCGCGGGAGCGTTGCAGGCGGGAGACGGCCAGGAGGGCCGCGGCCGTCAGCAGTCCGGCGGCCGTGACGGCGCCGAGCACGGGCCACGGGGCCGGGGTCAGCAGGAGGGCGGCGACGAGCGCGGGGGTGCACCAGAAGGTGACGCAGGACGCGGCGGTGATGCGGTGCGAGTACGGCCGGTCGGCGCCGGCGCGCAGGGCCGCGGCCGCGGGGAGGTACCAGACGCAGCCGGCGGCGAAGAGCGCGGTGGCGCCGAGGGCGAGGGTGGCGTGGGACACGGGGTTCCTCCCTCGGGGAGAAGTGGGTGATGGGGAGAAGTGGGTGGCGGGGAGAAGTGGGTGGAGCTTGAGGGAGAGGACTCGTGGCCGGGTCCTCCCGGGTGGTCTGGTCAGCGGTAGGCCCACGGCTGCGTCGGCGGCGGGCCTTCGCGGCCGTGGGCCGGGGGTGTCAGGTGCGGGGGGATTCCAGGGCGGCGACTTCCGGGTGGTGGAGGTCGAAGGCCGGGGATTCGCTGCGGATGCGCGGCAGTGAGGTGAAGTTGTGGCGGGGCGGCGGGCAGGAGGTGGCCCATTCCAGGGAGCGGCTGTAGCCCCAGGGGTCATGGACGGTGACCTTCTTGCCGTATTTGGCGGTCTTCCAGACGTTGTAGAAGAAGGGCAGGAAGGACAGGCCGAGCAGGAACGAGCCGATGGAGGAGAGGGTGTTGAGGGTGGTGAATCCGTCGGCGGCGAGATAGTCCGCGTACCGCCTGGGCATTCCTGCCGCGCCCAGCCAGTGCTGGACGAGGAAGGTGAGGTTGAAGCCGACGGTGAGGGTCCAGAAGGTGATTTTGCCGAGGCGTTCGTCGAGCATCTTTCCGGTGAACTTGGGCCACCAGAAATGGAATCCGGCGAACATCGCGTACACCACCGTGCCGAAGAGCGTGTAGTGGAAGTGCGCGACGACGAAATAGGTGTCGGAGACGTGGAAGTCCATCGGCGGGGAGGCCAGGATGACGCCGGTCAGGCCGCCGAAGACGAAGGTGACGAGGAAGCCGGTGGCCCAGAGCATCGGGGCCTCGAAGGAGAGGGAACCCTTCCACATGGTGCCGATCCAGTTGAAGAACTTCACTCCGGTCGGTACGGCGATGAGGAAGGTCATGAAGGCGAAGAAGGGCAGGAGCACCCCTCCGGTCACGTACATGTGGTGGGCCCAGACCGTGACGGAAAGACCGGCGATGGAAATGGTCGCGGCGATGAGACCGATGTAGCCGAACATCGGTTTCCGGGAGAAGACCGGGATGACTTCGGAGACGATGCCGAAGAACGGCAGTGCGAGTACGTACACCTCGGGGTGCCCGAAGAACCAGAAAAGGTGCTGCCACAGCAGCGCGCCGCCGTTGGCCGCGTCGAAGATGTGCGAACCGAATTTGCGGTCCATTTCGAGGGCGAACAGCGCCGCGGCCAGTACGGGGAAGACCATCAGGATCAGCAGCGCGGTCAGCAGCACGTTCCACGTGAAGATCGGCATCCGGAACATCGTCATGCCGGGGGCGCGCATGCAGATGATGGTGGTGATGAAGTTGACGGCGCCCAGGATCGAGCCGAATCCGGAGAGCGCCACGCCCATGATCCACATGTCGGCGCCGACGCCGGGCGAGTGCACGGCGTCCGACAGCGGCGCGTACGCGAACCAGCCGAAGTCGGCGGCGCCCTGCGGGGTGAGGAAGCCGGCCGCAGCGATCAGCGAACCGAACAGGAACAGCCAGTAGGCGAGCATGTTCAGTCGCGGGAAGGCCACGTCCGGAGCGCCGATCTGAAGCGGCATCAGCCAGTTCGCGAAGCCGGTGAACAGCGGCATGGCGAAGAGGAGCAGCATCACCGAGCCGTGCATCGTGAACGCCTGGTTGAACTGCTCGTTCGACATGATCTGGGTGCCGGGACGGGCGAGTTCGGCCCGCATCAGCAGCGCCATCAGGCCGCCCACCAGGAAGAAGACGAAGGCGGTGACGAGGTAGAGCGTCCCGATCTTCTTGTGGTCGGTGGTGGTCAGCCACTCCACCGGGATGCGCCGCCGGACCGGGCGGGGGCCGAGCACGGCGGGCGGCGGTTCGGCGGCGGAGGTGGACGACGGGCCGGTGCCGGTTCCGTTCGCGTCGGCCGCGCCCTCGTGCCCGTCCGGATTCCGATGGGTGTCCGGGCCGGTGGCGGGCCCGGCCGGGGCGCCGGTTCCTGCCCGCGCTCCGGGGTCTGACTGCGTACGTGTATCCGATCCGTCCACCGGGCTGTGTCCTTCACCTCTGGCGCATGACTTCGACTGGCCGGGAAGAGCCTCAGCAACGGGGGAGAGACCGGCTCTTCCCGGCCTCACCAGGGTCGTTCGCGACGCAGCCGCCGCCATAGGGCCGGGCGGGCCGGGCCGCTCGCCGACGGTCCCTGTTCGAAGCCGCCTACCGGCCCCGGAACCGGCAGCGGAACCGGAACGGGAAGCGGAAGCATTACCGGCGACGGAGCCGGCGGCGGAGCACGGTGCCGTTCGGCACGTAGGAACCGCCGGGAGGGGGATGCCGTCCGACACACGCGCGCCCGTCAGGTGGTAATGCCGTCCGACACGCGAGCACCCAACCAGGTGAGCTGTGCCGGTCAGCACATCAGGCGCCCCCAGGTGGACGAGCACCGCCACCGCAACCCGTCGAGGTACGGCCCCAGGGGCGCGCCACTCCGCCCCGCCCATGGCCACCCCGGGCCCCCAGCCCCCGGATTACCACCGGCCACCGACCCCCTACCACCCACCCCGCCGCTGCTCCTGCTGCCCCCGTATCCGCCCCGCGATCACCGCGGCCTGCACCCGTCGGCCGACGCCCAGCTTGGACAGGATCGTGGAGATGCGGTTCTTGACCGTCTTCTCCGCGAGGAAGAGCCGGTCCGCGATCTCCCGGTTGGTCAGGCCCTCGCCGATCAGTTCCAGGATCTCGCGCTCCCGGGGCGCCAGCCGGTCCAGTTCGGACTGCGGGGACGCCTCGGGCTGGTGCGGGGCGCGCAGCCGTGCCATCACGCGGGACGCCGTGCGCGGGTCCAGCATCGATTTTCCGGCCGCCACCGTCCGTACGGCGTTGACCAGGTCCGACCCGTTGATCTGCTTGAGGACGTACCCCGCCGCGCCCGCCATGATGGCGTCGAAGAGGGCCTCGTCGTCGTCGAAGGAGGTCAGCATCAGGCAGGCCAGTTCGGGCATGCGGGCGCGCAGTTCGCGGCACACCTCGATGCCCTCGTGGTCGCCGCCCGACGGCTCGCCCCGCTCCCCCAGCCGTACGTCGAGCACCGCCACCTGCGGGCGCACGGCGGGCACCCGGGCCAGCGCCTCGGGGCCGCTGGACGCCTCCCCCACGACCTCGATGCCGTCCTCCGCGTCGAGGAGGTCACGCACGCCCCGGCGGACCACCTCGTGGTCGTCGAGGATGAAGACGCGCAGGGGCGGTGCGTCCGGTGCGGCGGGGCCGGTGGGTCCGGTGTGCTGGTTCATTCGGCTCTCGATCTGTCGGCCGGGCGGGCAGGTGTACCGGTCCGTGGTGCGGCGGTCGGGCAGAGCGGTCCGGTCGGCGGCCGCCCGACTCCGGTGCCCAGGCCGCCGCCTGACACCCGGTTTTCCGCGCGCGTCGGGGACGCGCGCGAGCGGTGCGCGGTGCGCGCAAAGGGGTTCGAGGGCATCACACACCCGGGCGCGGACCGGCGGCGAGGGCCGAAAGTCCCGGGGGAATAGGGCCGTTTGGGCATCTTTGCCTGGTGCCATACTGACGCGCCCCATCCCCTTCAGGAGGTCCGCTCATGCCACGCCTCGCGTCGTACGCCCTCACGGTCAGAGCGCTCCGAGCCGTTCCGGCCCTCCCGGTATTCCCCCTCGTCCCGTCCTGCCCGGGCTCCGCGGCCCGCCCGGCCCCGCGGGCCGCCGTCGCCGGTGCCGCCGCCACGCACCCGGTCGTCCGTTCATGAGTACCGGCAACGACGATTACCACGCCCTGCTCGCCCGGCACGAGGCCATGCGGCTGCGCCGCAGCATCCTCTCGCCGCGTCCCGAGCGCGAGGACGCCGCCCAGGGCCGCCCGGTCTACGGCGGTCCGTCCGGCGGCTCCGCGATCCCGTCCGGGAACGTGTCCGGGTCCGCGGGAGCGTACGCGGCGGCGTCGGGCTCCGACGCCTACGACGGTGCCGCCGACCAGCGGGTGATCACCGAGTACCTGGAACTCGTGACGCCCTTCGGCGAGCTGATCACCCATCTCTACGACGCGATGTTCCGGCGGTGGCCCTACCTGCGGTCGCTCTTCCCGGAGTCCATGGAGTTCCAGCGCGCCCATCTGGCGCGCGCCTTCTGGTACTTGATCGAGAACCTGCACCGGCCGGACGACGTCGCGGAGGTCTTCGGGCGGCTCGGCCGCGACCACCGCAAGCTCGGGGTGCGTCCGGTGCACTTCGAGGCGTTCGAGGCGGCGCTGTGCGAGGCGCTGCGCCGTACGGCGGGGCCGCGCTGGGCCGAGGCGGTGGAGCAGGCGTGGGTGCGGATGCTGCGGTTCGCCGTCGCCGCCATGGTCAGCGGCGCCGAGGCGGCGCTGACCGAACCGCCGTACTGGCAGGCCACGGTGACCGCGCACGAGCGCCGGCGCCCGGATCTCGCCGTGCTGCGGGTGCGGCCGCACGGGCCGTACCCGTACCGGGCGGGGCAGTTCGCGGCGCTGGAGTCGCCGCGGCTGCCGCAGGCGTGGCGGCAGTACTCGATCGCCTGCGCGCCCCGGACCGACGGCGAGCTGGAGTTCCACGTACGGCAGACCTGCACGGGCGGGGTGAGCGAGGCCCTGGTGGCGCACACCCGGGCCGGTGACACACTGCGGGTCGGCCCGCCGCGCGGGTCGATGACGCTGGACGACGAGCTGGCGAGCGACCTGGTCCTGGTGGCGGCCGACACCGGCTGGGCGCCGGTGAAGGCGCTCCTGGAGGAGCTGTCCACGCGCCGCGGCCACCGCAGCGTACGGCTGTTCCTCGGTGCGCACAGCTTCGCCGACCTGTACGACGCGGGGGCGCCGTCGGAGCTGGAGCGAGGGCGGCCCTGGCTGCGCGTGACGCCGGTGATCGGGCGGCGGCCGGAGACCGGCGGCGCCTTCGAGGCGGACGCGTACGGTTACGACGCGCTGGCCGAGGCGGTGGCCGACGCCGTGGCGCAGCACGGCGACTGGTCGGGCCACCTCGCGTACGTCAGCGGGCCGACGGCGGTGGTCGGTACGACCGTGTCGCGGCTGACTGCCGCGGGGGTGCCGCCGCAGGACATCCGCCACGATCCGCTCTCCGACATCCTGCGCCCGCCGTCCCGCCCCGGGGCCGCGGCCGGTGATCCGGCGGCGGGCGGGCCCACCGTGGTGTCCCGGTCCCGGGGTGCCGGAGACGGCCGGTCGACGACCGCGCGTACCTCGTTCGAAGGAGCCGACTCATGAGCGTGCCGACGACCGTGCCCGCCGTACGTACCGGCTCCCCCACGGGGCCGGGCCCCGGGCGAGGGCCCGCGACCGGTCCGGCCGCCGCGTCCGGCGGCCCCGCCGTGTCCGGCCCGGTGCTCGCGCGGCACATCGTCGTCATCGGCGGCGGCATCGCCGGGCTCGCCGCCGCCCACCGGCTCACCGGCGCCGGCCTGCGGGTGACACTGCTGGAGTCCACCGGCCGGCTCGGCGGCAAGCTGCGCTCGGGCGACATCGCCGGGACACCGGTCGATCTCGGCGCCGAGGCCCTGCGGGTGCCCCGGCCGGAAGCGGTCGACCTGGCGCGGGAGGTCGGTCTCGGTGACCGGCTGCGGGTCCCGGCCACGACGGACGCCGCACTGTGGAGGCGGGGCGCGCTGCGGCCGATCCCGAGCTGCCGCGGGCGGGACGTCCTCGGCCGGGCCCGCACGGCCGACACGTACGAGGTGTCCCTGCGCGCCGCCGTACCGCAGCTCTTCGAGGCGGCGCGGCACGACGGCGCGCTGCTCACCGGCGTACGGAAGGTGCGGCGGCGGACGGCCGAGCAGCAGCGGCGCCTCGCCGAGGAGCGGCAGGCGGCGGAGCGGCGGCGGCTCGTGGAGGAACGGCGGATCGCCGAGCAGCGGCGCCTGGCCGACCGGCCGGGGACCAGCGGCAGGCCGGGAGCCGCGGGCCGGCCGCGCACCGGGCCGCTCGTGCCCCGTCCGCGCTCCGGGTTCACCCGGCCGGGGCCGGGCGCGGGCTGCGATCCGTGGTCCGCGGGTCCGTCCTCCGGTGCGCCCGGCCGTGCCCGCACGGTCCCGGACCTGTCCCGCGGCGGCCCCGACTATCTGGGCCTGGACGGGGGCGCGGGCACCCTGGCGGGCGCCGTGGCCGATGCCGTACGCGCCGCCGGCGGCGAGATCCTGCGCAACACCCCGGCCCTGGCGCTGACCCGTGGCCCGTACGGCTGGGAGGTACGCACCGCCGCCCGCACCCTGCTGTGCGACGGTCTGGTCCTGGCCACGCCGGCCTGGACGGCGGCCACCCTGCTCGCCGCCGAGGCGCCGTTCGCGGCGGCCGAACTGTCCGAGGTCGCCTACGCGTCGATGGCCCTCGTCACGATGGCGTTCCGGCGCTCGCACCTGGAGGGGCTGACGGCGTTCGACGGGCGGTGCGGCTTCCTGGTGCCACTCGGGGACGGGCACACCATCAAGGCGTCCACGTTCCTGACCGGCAAGTGGGACTGGCTGTCGGAGCGGGCCAAGGACCTGTTCGTGCTGCGGACGTCCATCGGCCGCTACGGCCAGGAGGACGTCCTCTACCTGGACGACGCCGACCTGGTGAGCGCCGCGCTGCGTGACCTGGGCGAGGCCACCGGGCTGACCGCGCGGCCGGTGGCGACCGATGTGACCCGGTGGATCGGCGGGCTGCCGCACTACGCGGTCGGGCACCCGGCGCGCGTGACGCGGGTCCGCAACGGGCTGTCCGCGCTGCCGGGGCTGCGGCTGTGCGGCGCGGCGTACGACGGGGTGGGCGTCGCCGACTGCGTGGCGAGCGGGCAGCGCGCGGCCGACGAGATCATCGCGGCGGCCGCGCGCTGAGGGCGTCGGCCGGGGAGGGGGCCGGGGTCCGAGGGCGCCGGCCAGGGAGCACCTGTGGCGGGGCCGGCCGGTGGCGGGGCCGGCCGGGAAGCCGGGCAAAGCCTCGGCCGGGGGCCGGCAAGGAGTCGGCCGGGTTCCGGCGGCGCGTACGCGCACACTGCGGCGCGTGGGTACGCGCCACCGGCGCTCGCGCCAGGGATCACGCTCCCGTACGGCCGGGACGCGCCATGAGCCGACGCCTCTCCCGCCCCCGGCGCCGCGCCTGATCCGCCATCACCTTCCGCCCCGAACGCATCGAGGACACCCTGATCACCCTAATCACCCTGATCACCTGGACGACGAGTACCACCTCATCCGTCCGCTGACCCGGCGCGGATGGCCGGGGCATCTTCGTCCACCTCGTCCCGGACCGGGCCGGCAGCGACCTGGAGGCCGCCCGGCACGGCCTGCGCAAGGTCGAGTCCGAGCTGGACGTCTGAGGTACCGGCGGTCCACCGGGCGCGTTGTGCCGCCGGAGGGCGGCGGAAGCGGAAGAGTGGGTACGGACAGGTCCGGCAGAGGAGGCGCACGATGCACGTGGGACTGCTGCGCACGGTGGGTGCGATGACAGCGGTGTACGGCCTGGCGGTCACCGCACGGCCCGCCCTGCTGGCCCGGCCCTCCGGTCTCACGGACGCGGACGGCCGGACGCCCTCCGCCACCCGCACCTCACTGCGCCCGCTGGCCTGGCGCGACGCGGCCTGCGGCCTGGCACTGGCCCTGGCACCGGCGGGCCCGGCGCTGCGCACCGCCGCCTGCCTGCGGATCGCGGCGGACCTCGGCGACGCGGCGCTGCTCGGCGTGACCCTGCCGGGGCGGGCCCGGCGGCGGGCGGCGGTGGCCGTCTCCCTGGGGTGGGGCGCGCTGTCGGCCGCGGGGGTGCTGTGGCCGGCGTCCGGTGCGCGCGGCCGGGGTACGTGCGCGTAGCGCCGTACGCCCCGACCGCGCCACTCCCCCACCTCCTCCCCACGAAGCCCGGAGCGACCCGCGTGAGTGCTGCCTCGATCGCCCTGTTCACCTCCGACCTGCGGGTCCACGACAACCCGGTCCTGCACGCCGCCGCGCAGGGCACGGGCGGCGTCGTGCCGCTGTTCGTGCTCGACGACGGCGTACGGGCGGCGGGCTTCGACGTGCCCAACCGGCGTGCCTTCCTGGCCGATTGCCTGGCGGACCTGGACGACGCGCTGCGCGCACGCGGGGGCCGGCTCGTCATCCGTTCGGGAGACGTCGTCGAGCGGACCGCCGAGGCCGCCGCCGAGGCGGGCGCGCGCGACGTGCATGTGGCCGGCGGGGTCAGCGGGTACGCGCACCGCCGTGAGGAGCGGCTGCGGCGGGTGCTGGAGGCCGACGGGCGGCGGCTGCACGTGCACGACGCGGTGATCACCGCCCTCGCGCCGGGCGAGGTCACCCCGGCCGGCCGGGACCATTTCGCGGTCTTCACGCCGTACTTCCGGCGCTGGCAGGCCGCACGCCACCGGGACGTGCTGCGGGCGCCCCGGCGGGTGCGGGTGCCCGAGGCGGTCGGCTCCGGGCCCGTACCGCGGCGGCATGCGGTGTCCGGGGTGTCGCCGGGGCTGGCGACGGGCGGTGAGGTGGCAGGCCGCCGCCGGGTGACGGCCTGGCTGGGCAGCCCGCTGCGCCACTACGCGCAGGGGCAGGACGACCTCGCCGGGGACGCGACGTCCCGGCTCTCCCCGCATCTGCACTTCGGCACGCTGTCCGCCGTCGAACTGGTCGGCCGGGCCCGTGAGGCGGGCGGTGACGGTGCCGAGGCGTTCGTACGGCAGTTGGCCTGGCGGGACTTCCACCACCAGGTCCTCGCGGCCCGCCCGGCCGCGGCACACGCCGACTACCGGACGCGGCACGACCTGTGGCGCCGCGACGAGCAGGAGGCCGAGGCGTGGCGCACCGGCCGCACCGGCTACCCGATCGTGGACGCGGCGATGCGGCAGCTCGTCCACGAGGGGTGGATGCACAACCGCGCACGGCTGCTGACGGCCTCCTTCCTGACCAAGACGCTGTATCTGGACTGGCGCCTGGGCGCGGCGCACTTCCTGTCGCTCCTGGTCGACGGCGACCTGGCCAACAACCAGCTCAACTGGCAGTGGGCGGCGGGCACCGGCACCGACACGCGCCCCAACCGGGTCCTCAACCCCCTGGCGCAGGCGAAGCGTTTCGACGCGGACGGCTCCTACGTACGGCGCTGGGTGCCGGAGCTGGCGGACGTGCCGGGGCTGGAAGGGGGCGCGGTCCACCAGCCGTGGAAGCTGCGGCCCGCCGCGGCGCGGGCGGCGCTGGCCTACCCGGAGCCGCTGATCGACCTGGGCGACGGCCTGGCACGGTTCAAGCAGGCCCGCGGCCTGGACTGAGCGCAGGGCGCGGCGCCCGGTGTGGCCGGGGGGCGGCGGCCCCTCGTCCGGCGCGCGCGGGTGCCGCCGATGTCGCTCTTGGCCGGGTATGGCGGGTGGTTCCGGTCAATCGGGCGGGCCGTGTTCTCGGGCGCGGTCGCGGTGGCTGGCCTGTGCGCCGACCTGCTCCACTCGTACGCACGAAAGAGAGCAATCATGGTCGACATCCCCACCACCCCCGGCATGGCCTGGGACGACGTCACGTCCCTGCACGGGCAGATCGTCGGCAACCCCTCCGTCGCCCCGAACGCCGACGGCCGGCTCCAGGTGTTCGCCCGCGGCAAGAACGAGCAGGCACTGTGGACCATCTGGCAGAAGCGCGACGGCGGCTGGAGCGACTGGGAGAATCTGGGCGGGTCGCTGGGCAGCGAGCCCAACGCCGTCCGCGGCGTGGACGGCCGGATCTCCGTCTTCTACAAGGGCTCCGACGGTCATCTGCACCACGTGCGGCAGGGCGCCGTCAACGTCGGCTTCAGCCCGGACAACGTCCTGGTGCGCAACATCGGCGGCGACCCGGTCCCGGCCGTGAACGCCGACGGCCGCCTGGACGTGTTCTTCCGCGGCACGGACACCCAGCTCTGGCACGTCCACCAGCAGAACGTCGACTACGAGAGCTGGGTGGCACCGTCCAGCCTGTCCGGCGGCGTGCAGGGCAACCCGGCGGTCGCGCGGGCCGGCGACGGCAAGCTGGAGGTCTTCCACCACAGCACCAACGGCAACCTCTACGACAACCAGCAGAAGGTCCCCGGCTCCAGCGACTCCTGGAGCGGGCACTTCGAGCTGGTACGCAACATCGGCGGCGGCGTCGAGGCCGGTCTCGACTCCGACCAGCGCATCCAGGTGTTCTTCCGCGGTACCGACACCCAGCTCTGGCACATCCAGCAGAAGGCCGGCTACGACTCCTGGACCTCCGCGTCCAGCCTGGCCGGCGGCGTCCAGGGCACCCCCGCACTGGCGCGCGCGGCCGACGGGCGGCTGGTCGTCTTCCACCACAGCACCAACGGCCACATGTACGCGGCCGAGGAATCGAAGATCAACGGCGTGGACTGGAGCGGCCACTTCGAAGTCGTACGCAACGTCGGCGGGGACCCGGTGGTCGCCACCAACCGGGACGGCCGGCTGGAGCTGTTCTTCCGCGGCACCGACGAGGCGCTGTGGCACCGGACGCAGAAGTTCGTGTGAGCCCACGGGGCCGGCCGGCCCGGGTACGGCCGGTCGGTCCCCCGCGCCTCAGGGCCGCGTCGCCTTGAGCGAGTACATGAGCGGGACGCGGGGGCGGTCGGCGGGCAGCCGGTAGTAGCCGTCGTCCCCGCGTTCCAGCGAGCCGAAGCGCTGGAACATCGTCATGTCGTGCTCGTGCAGGAACTCCAGGCGCAGGCCCGTCGCGGCCAGCGCCGAGACCACGTCGCCGAGGGTGTGCTGCCACTCGACGCGCCGGTTGTGGACCGTGGGGGCCGCGAAGTCCGTGTACGTACCCGGGCTCTCGTCCACCCAGGCGTCCCGGCTGAAGTAGTCGTGCACGACGCGCGAGGCGCTCTCGTCGTCCAGGGCGTCGGTCAGCGGGTGGAACTCGGCGAGGTAGAGGAAGCCGCCGGGGGCGACGAGGGAGGCGGCGGTCTCGGCCCAGCGGCGGATGTCCGGGAGCCAGCAGAGCGCTCCGAGTCCGGTGTAGACGATGTCGTACGCCGCGGGGGCCGCCGCACAGGCGGCGACGGCTTCGGCGGCGTCGTACACGTCGGCGGCGAGGAAGGTGGCGCGGTCGGCGCCGATGCCGACCTCGGCGGCCAGGTCGCGGGCCGCCTCGACCGCGGGCTCGGAGAAGTCCAGGCCGACGACGCGGGAGGCGCCGCGGTGGGCCCAGGACAGGGTGTCCTGGCCGATGTGGCACTGCAGGTGCAGGAGCGTTTTTCCGGTGACGTCCCCGACCTCCGCCACCTCGAAGTCACGGATGACGTCGCGGCTGCGGCGGAATCCGTCCTGGTCGTAGAAGTCGCTGGCGAGGTGGATGGGAACCCGCTCGTCCCACATGGCACGGTTGGCGGAACGCCAGTCCTCAGGTCCCTTGTGTGTCAGCATCCGGCGAAGTTATCCACAGGCTGGGGGCCGTGTCAGCGGATTTTTTCCGGGCCTGCGCAGAATGGGGCCATGACTGACGAGACGACCAACACCACCACTGACGGTTCCGGGGCGGGCGCCCCGGAGGCGGCCGGTTCTCCCGGAGCCGCGCCGGACTGGGAGAAGCGCTTCCGGGCACCGCGGGTCGGCCTGCCCGAGTGGGCCGAGGACGCCCCGGACCGCTCGCTGTTCGTCTCCAACGCCACCGGCACCTTCGAGCTGTACGCCTGGGACCGGGCGACCGGCGAGCAGCGTCAGGCCACGGACCGGCCGAACGGCACGACGGACGGCACCCTGACGCCGGACGGCGAGTGGATCTGGTGGTTCGCGGACACCGACGGGGACGAGTTCGGCATCTGGCAGCGGCAGCCGTTCGGCGGTGGCCCGGACGAGCCGGCCGCGCCGGGCCTGGAGCCCTCGTACCCGGCGGGCCTGGCCCTCGGCCGGGACGGCACGGCGGTGATCGGCCGCTCCACGGACGAGGACGGCACCACCCTCCATGTCGTACGGCCCGGGCAGCCCCCCGTGGAGATCTACCGGCACCGCGAGTCGGCGGGCGTGGGCGCGCTGTCGCACGACGGTTCGCTGATCGCCGTCGAGCACACCGAGCACGGTGACGCGATGCACTCCGCGATCCGGGTGCTGCGCCCGGACGGCTCGACGGTCGCCGAGCTGGACGACACCAAGGGCGGCACCGAGGAGCTGGGCCTGTCGGTGATGGGCTTCGCGCCGGTGGACGGAGACTCCCGGTTGCTGGTCGGGCACCAGCGGCGGGGCCGCTGGGAGCCGATGATCTGGGACCCGCTGTCGGGCGAGGAGAGCGCCCTGGACATCGACCTGCCGGGCGACGTGGCCGCCGACTGGTATCCGGACGGCGCGGCCCTGCTGGTGGAGCACGAGTTCCGGGCCCGCGCCGAGCTGTGGCGCTATGAGCCGCTGACGCGGACGCTCACCCGCGTCGAGACGCCTGCCGGGACGGTCGCCGGGGCGACGGCGCGGCCGGACGGGTCGGTGGAGTTCCTCTGGTCGTCGGCCGCGCAGCCGCCGGAGGTGCGCTCGACGAGCGGGCGGGTCGTCCTCGACCCGCCCGGGATGAAGGCGCCGGGCTCGGTGCCGGTGACCGACGCGTGGGTGGAGGGCCCCGGCGGCACGGTCCACGCGCTGGTGCAGCGGCCCGCCGGCGATGGCCCGTTCCCGACGGTCTTCGAGATCCACGGCGGCCCGACGTGGCACGACAGCGACGCTTTCGCGTCCGCGCCGGCCGCATGGGTGGACCACGGCTTCGCCGTGGTGCGGGTGAACTACCGCGGCTCGACGGGTTACGGCCGGGAGTGGACGGACGCCCTCAAACACCGCGTCGGGCTGATCGAGCTGGAGGACATCGCGGCGGTGCGGGAGTGGGCCGTCTCCTCCGGGCTGGCCGATCCGGAGCGGCTGGTGCTCTCCGGCGGCTCGTGGGGCGGCTATCTGACGCTGCTCGGGCTGGGTACCCAGCCCGAGGCGTGGGCGCTGGGTCTGGCGGCGGTCCCGGTGGCGGACTACGTCACCGCGTACCACGACGAGATGGAGGCCCTGAAGGCGATGGACCGCACGCTGCTGGGCGGGACGCCGGAGGAGGTGCCGGAGCGCTTCGAGGCATCGTCGCCGCTGACGTACGTGGACGCGGTGCGCGCGCCGGTCTACATCTCCGCCGGGGTCAACGACCCACGCTGCCCCATCCGCCAGGTGGAGAACTATGTCGACCGCCTCAAGGAGCGCGGCCACCCGCACGAGGTGTACCGCTACGACGCCGGCCACGGCTCGCTGGTCGTCGAGGAGCGCATCAAGCAGGTCCGCCTGGAACTGGACTTCACGCGCCGGTACCTGGGGCTGGGCGGGGGTGGGGGTATCAAGGAGTAGACGCTTGGGGGTGAGGGGGTGGGTGGGCGGGGGGAAGGGGCCCCAGAGCGTCAGGTGAGCGACCCGGCCCCGGCCTCACGCCTCCGGGCCCGGCCCCGGGCTGCGCCCTTCACCCCGGCGCCCACGCCCCGGGGCTGGGGCGCGGGACCGGGGCCCAGCCCCGGCTCCCGGCCCTACCCGCCGGCCCTCCCCCCTCCCCGCCCCCGTGTCCCCCGTCACTCCCGCCCGTCCGGGACAATGGAGGTTCGTACGGATCGCGGCGGGCCCATGAGGGGGTCCGCCGTGGGGCAGGAGAGCGCTCCTGCTCATCATGGAACGGAGCGGGGACAACCTCCCGCTCGTCTTGTGGCAGGAGAGCACTCGCGGTGTCCCAGAAGCACGAAGTCCCCTCGGCCGGCGGCGACCGTCCCGACCTTCAGGCCGACTGCGGCAACTGCTTCGGCCTGTGCTGTGTCGCGCTGCCCTTCGCCGCCTCCGCCGACTTCGCGGTCGACAAGCCCGCCGGCAAGCCGTGCGCCAATCTCCAGGAGGACTTCGGCTGCGGCATCCACGCCCGCCTCCGCGACAAGGGCTTCTCCGGCTGCACGGTCTTCGACTGCTTCGGCGCGGGCCAGAAGGTCTCCCAGGTCACCTTCGGCGGTACGGACTGGCGCAGCGCACCGGGCACCGCACGGCAGATGTTCGACGTGTTCCCCGTCATGCGCCAGCTCCACGAGCTGCTCTGGTACCTGAACGAGGCGCTGACGCTGCCGCCCGCCCGTCCCCTCCACAAGGATCTCCGCCGCGCGCTCGGAGAGACCGAACGGCTCACCCGCGGCAGCGCCGACGCGCTCGCCGAGGTGGATGTCGCGGCCGTACGGCAGGACGTCAACGCCCTGCTGCTGCGCACCGGGGAACTGGTGCGGGCCACCGTTCCCGGCCGTAAGAAGAACCACCGGGGAGCCGACCTGATCGGCGCCCGGCTCAGGGGGGCCGACCTGCGGGGCGCCAATCTGCGCGGCGCCTGCCTCATCGCCGCCGACCTCAAGGGCGCCGACCTGCGGGCCGCCGACCTGATCGGCGTGGACTTCCGGGACGCGGACCTGAGCGGCGCCGACCTGACCGGCAGCATCTTCCTCACCCAGGCCCAGCTCAACGCGGCCAAGGGGGACGCGGCGACCAAGCTCCCGCCGGCCCTCAGCCGCCCGGCTCACTGGAAGTAGCGGGGGCACATTCCGGCGGAAGCGCGTCCCGGCGGGAGCGCACCCCGGCGGGAGCGCGTCCCGGCGGGAGCGCACCCCGGCGGAAGCGCGTCCCGACGGGAGCGCACCCCGACGGAAGCGCGTCCCGACGGAAGCGCACCCCGGCGGGAGCGCACCCCGACGGGAGCGCACCCCGACGGAAGCGCACCCCGGCGGAAGCGCGTCCCAGCGGAAGCGCATCCCGGCGGGAGCGCATCCCAGCGCGGCAACCAGGAGGGCGTGCTCCTCGGCCCGCCACTCCCTTCCGCCTCAGGTACGCGATACGGAGCCGGCGCCATCGCCGGAAGCCCCGGCCCCGGGCTCAGCCCCGGCCTGGGCCCCGGCCCCGGCTCGGGTCTCAACCCCGGCCCCGGAACCGGTGCTCCCGGAACCGGTGCCCGCAAAAGCACCGCCCCTCTCGCCCTCTCCCCCATCCGCCGGTACCAGCCCCAGCGCCACGTCCCTGGCCGCCTCCGCCTCCCGGCGGAAGAGCCGGAACCACATGAAGATCACGAACCCGGCGAACACGAACCATTCCCCGGTGTAGCCGAGGTTCTGGAACGCCTTCAGGTCCAGCCCGCTGCCCTCCGCCGCCGTCGGCGGTACGGCGACCAGCGGCGCCTGCGCCCTGGTCACGGTGATCCAGGCGTCGTACACGTCGTACGGGACGATGTTGACCAGCGACGCCGCGCTGATCATGCCGAGCTGCCCGGACGGCAGCCCGCCGTCCGCGTGCACCCCGTCGGTGCCCTGATTCTCCGACGCCTGGAGGGCCCCGGTGACCGTCACCTCGCCACTCGGCGGCGCGGGCACCTTCGCCCGGACGTCCGGCGCGTTCGCGTCGCCGGGCAGCCAGCCCCGTACGACGGGCAGCGCCTTGCCGCCGTCCGTGCGCAGCAGCGTCAGCACGTAGAAGCCCTGCCGCTCGTCGAGCCGGCGGTCCGGTACGAGGAGCTGGTGCCCGGTGTCGTAGCGGCCGGTGGCGGTGGCCTGGCGGCCGGAGGTGACCTTGTCCACCGGCAGCAGCTCGCCCAGTGGCCGGGCGGCCGCGGTCTTCGCCTCGGCGGACCGGTCCTCCTGCTGGTGGTGCGTATCGACACGGTCCTCGAAGCGGCTCAGTTGCCAGCTACCCATGAAGATGCAGAAAGGAATCGCCAGTACGGCGAAGACGTTGATTCCCCACCACCGCGGGGTCAGCAGGAATCGGTACACAAGCCCAACGGTACGGGGAGCGCCGCCCGGACCGGACGGCGGGGCCGCACCGCCCTCCGCTACTGCGCCGGGAGGGCTTCGGTGCGGTAGACCGTTCCGGCGCAGGCGTCCGGGAGCTTGGCGTCCGCCGCGGCGGGCTCGCCGGCCTCCGGCGTGTGGTTGAGCACGATGCCGCCCGGCGGGTTGGAGCCGCCGCCCGGGGTCCCCTCGTCGCCACCGGCCTGGCCGCCGCCGCCCGTGGTGCCGCCGCCGTCCGCGCCGGAGGACGCTGAGGCGCCCGGCGAGGTCTCACCGGGTGCCTTGGAAGGCGCCGGGGTCGGTGACGGGGGCGGCGCGGTGCAGCCGGTCGTGCCGCCGCCCTCCGCCGGGACCCACGCGAACTTGACCTCGTACGCCTCGCCCGGCTTCAGCACGAGCTGGTCCGGGGTCGTGATCGGGTCGGGCAGGGCGGGGGCCGCGTCGCCCGCCGTGTGGTCGACGACACTGACGCGCGAGCTGTCCGTACCGCCCTGGGCCTGCACGCCGAGTTCGCCGCCGCCCTCGACCGAGCACGCGCTGTCGGAGGTGTTCACCACGCGGAACGAGCCGTAGACGCGGCCCTGTGTGTCGGCGGGGCCGACCGAACTGACACCGTTGCCGAGCTGCGCGCGCGAACAGGCGGGCGAGGTGACGTCCATCGTCCCGGTCGGATAGGGCGTACTGACGCCGGGGCCGGGCTGTTTGCCGTGCGACTCCGGGCTCTTGCCGGGGTCGGCGGGCTTGCCCTCTTCGGTCTTCTTCCCGCCGTGGCCGGCCGGCGGCTTGCCGCTGTGCTCGGTGCCCTCGCCGTGCGTGCCGTCGGTGCCGCCCGGGGTGCGCTGCGTACTGGCGGCGTTGGCGGGGCGGTCCTCGGGGCCGTCGGCGAAGTCGGCCACATGCACCATCGCGGGGATGGACGTGCCGCCGAGCAGGATGGCCGCGGCGGCGCCGACCAGGGCGTGGCGGCGGCGCCGGCGGCGGGCCGGTACCGCGCGGCGCAACTGTTCGAGCGAGTCGGGGGCGGGTTCCAGGTCGCCGACGGCGGAGCGCAACAACCGCCTCAGCTCGTCCTCGCCCACGCTGCCGCCGGTGTCCTGTCCGGCCTGTCCGGCCTGCTGCCGTTCCTGGGACCCGTCCTGTGCGTCGTCCGTGCCGTGCGTGCCTTGCGGGTCCCGCGGGTACTGCGTGCCGTGCCGACCGTGCTCGTCCTGTGCTGCGTGCCGACCGTGCCCGTCCTGCGTGTCCTGCCGGTGTTGCGGGTGCCGCGGCTCCCCCTGGTCACGGGAGTTCCGCGGGCCTTGCGGATCGTACGGGCCGAACTGCTTGCCACTCATGCGGGAGCCTCCATGGCGACGCGCAGCGCCGCGATACCCCGTGAGCCGTACGCCTTCACCGAACCGAGCGATATCCCCAACGTCTCGGCGACCTGGGCCTCGGTCATGTCCGCGAAGTACCGCAGGACCAGGACCTCGCGCTGGCGGCGCTGCAACCCCCGCATCGCCTTGATCAATTGGTCGCGCTCCAGGAGGTCGTACGCGCCTTCCTCGGCGCTCGCCATGTCGGGCATCGGCTTGGAGAGCAGCTTCAGCCCGAGGATGCGGCGGCGCAGCGCCGAACGGGAGAGATTGACGACTGTCTGGCGCAGATAGGCGAGGGTCTTCTCCGGATCGCGCACCCGGCCCCGGGCGGAATGCACCCGGATGAAGGCTTCCTGGACGACGTCCTCGCACGAGGCGGTGTCGTCCAGCAGCAGCGCGGCCAGGCCCAGCAGTGACCGGTAGTGCGCGCGGTAGGTCTCGGTGAGATGGTCGACAGTCGTGCCCGCAGCCATCGCGTCGTCAGTGTCCCCACGCTGAGGGGAGATCTGCGCGGGCTGCGCGGCGGGCCACGGGGCGATCACCGGCATACCCCCGGGCATGCGGGGCCGCAACGGCCGCACTGCTGTGCCGCCGGAGCCCCCAGGGGCGATCGCGATGCCGAATACCTCTGCCACGCCTGTTGGACACGTTTCCCCCCATCAGGGTTGTACGCGCACGACACCGTCTTTGACGGCGGGTCAAATGCCCTCATGCGTACCAGCTCTTCCCCAATACCCCATTTGTCCCGTAGGTCCATGGACACCCTCCAGGGGCGGCCACAAAGACGCTCCCCGCCCAACTACCGGTTGCAGTAAGGGGGGAGCGAATAGTCGAACACGGCGTCGGGCCAGTTCAAGTGGTTTGGACCAACGAGTCGCTCACAGGACCTTCACACAACTCACAAGGTATCTCCTGAGCGGATCAGCGACAGCACCAATCGGGTCACCACCTGCCCCGAAGCGGCGCTCCTCGGCCACGATGCCCCTCCCCGGCCATCGAGCGTCGCATATCGGGCCCGGCCGCCGCACGCCGGGCCCCGGCCGCCGCGCGCCGGGCCCCGGCCGCCGCACGCCCGGGCATGGCCTCGGCCGGGACCACCCGGCCGCCGCCGTGCCCGTCCTACGCCACCATCTCCGCCGCGACCACCTCGGCGATCTGCGCGGCGTTCAGCGCCGCGCCCTTGCGCAGGTTGTCCCCGCACACGAAGAGTTCCAGCGCCCGGGGGTCGTCGAGGGACCGCCGTACCCGCCCGACCCAGGTCGGGTCCGTGCCGACCACGTCGGCGGGCGTGGGGAACTCGCCGGCCTCCGGGTCGTCGCAGACCACGACGCCCGGCGCGGACGCCAGGATCTCGTGCGCCCCGGCGACCGTGACCTCGTTCTCGAAGCGCGCGTGCACGGTCAGCGAGTGCGTGGTGACCACCGGGACCCGTACGCAGGTCGCGGTGACCCGCAGGTCCGGCAGCCCCAGGATCTTCCGCGACTCGTTACGGACCTTGAGCTCCTCCGAGGACCAGCCGTCCTCCTGGAGGGACCCGGCCCACGGCACGACGTTGAGCGCGACCGGCGCCGGGAAAGGGCCGAGCGTGTCGCCCATGGCCCGCCGTACGTCGCCGGGCGTGGTGCCCAGTTCCGTACCGGAGACGGCGGCGAGCTGGGAACGCAGCGTGTCGACGCCGTCCTCGCCGGCGCCCGAGACGGCCTGGTACGAGGAGACGATCAGCTCGGTGAGCCCGTACTCGGCGTGCAGCGCGCCCAGCGCGACGATCATCGACAGGGTGGTGCAGTTCGGGTTGGCGATGATGCCGCGCGGGCGCATCCGCGCCGCGTGCGCGTTGACCTCGGGGACCACCAGCGGCACGTCCGGGTCCATCCGGAACGCGGCGGAGTTGTCCACGACCACCGCGCCCTTGGCCGCGGCGATCGGCGCCCACTGCGCCGAGACCTCGTCCGGTACGTCGAACACCGCGATGTCGATACCGTCGAAGACCTCCTCGTCCAGCGCGCGGACCTCCACCTCCTCGCCCCGCACGGTCAGCCTGCGGCCGGCCGCGCGGGAGTCGCCCCTGCCCGAACGCGATGGAGGGTTCGGCGGGGAAACCAGCCGGATCTCGCCCCAGATGTCGGCCCGCTCGGAGAGGATGCCGAGCAGTACCGAGCCGACGGCGCCGGTGGCGCCGACGACGGCGAGATGCGGCCTGCGGGCCGCGCGGTCACCCGCGCGGCCCGTACCCGTGACGGGTGTCGTCATCGACCGGTGCCGCCGTACACCACGGCCTCGTCGCTCTCGCTGTCGAGGCCGAAGGCGCTGTGCACGGCCTGCACGGCTTCCTTGACGTCGTCGGCACGGGTGACGACCGAGATGCGGATCTCGGATGTCGAGATCAGCTCGATGTTCACGCCCGCGTTGGACAGCGCCTCGAAGAAGGTCGCCGTCACGCCGGGGTTGGTCTTCATGCCCGCGCCGACCAGCGAGATCTTGGCGATCTGGTCGTCGTAGCGCAGCGAGTCGAAGCCCACCGACGCCTTGGTCTTCTCCAGCGCCGCGACGGCCTTGCGGCCCTCGTCCTTGGGCAGCGTGAAGGAGATGTCGGTCAGACCCGTCGAGGCGGCCGACACGTTCTGCACGACCATGTCGATGTTGACCTCGGAGTCCGCGATGGCGCGGAAGATCGTCGCGGCCTCGCCCGGCTTGTCCGGGACGCCGACGACCGTGACCTTCGCCTCGGAGGTGTCGTGCGCGACGCCCGAGATGATCGCCTGCTCCATGGGCTGGTCCCCTTGCGGTTCGTTGCTGACCCAGGTGCCGCGCAGTCCGGAGAAGGACGAGCGGACGTGGATCGGGATGTTGTAACGGCGGGCGTACTCGACGCAGCGGTGCAGCAGCACCTTGGAACCGGAGCTGGCCAGCTCCAGCATGTCCTCGAAGGAGATCCAGTCGATCTTCCGGGCCTTCTTCACGACCCGGGGGTCGGCGGTGAAGACACCGTCCACATCGGTGTAGATCTCGCAGACGTCCGCGTCCAGCGCCGCGGCCAGCGCGACGGCGGTGGTGTCCGAGCCGCCCCGCCCCAGCGTGGTGATGTCCTTCTTGTCCTGCGAGACGCCCTGGAAACCGGCGACGATGGCGATGTTGCCCTCGTCCACGGACGTCTTGATGCGGCCGGGCGTGACATCGATGATCCGTGCCTTGTTGTGCACGGAGTCGGTGATGACACCGGCCTGGCTCCCGGTGAAGGACTGCGCCTCGTGACCGAGGTTTTTGATCGCCATCGCCAGCAAGGCCATGGAGATCCGCTCTCCGGCGGTCAGCAGCATGTCGAACTCGCGCCCCGACGGCATCGGGGACACTTCCTGCGCGAGATCGATCAGCTCGTCCGTCGTGTCGCCCATCGCGGAGACCACCACAACCACCTGGTTGCCGTTCTTCTTGGCCTCGACGATTCGCTTGGCAACGCGCTTGATGCCCTCGGCATCCGCAACGGATGAGCCGCCGTACTTCTGCACGACAAGGCCCACGTGCGCTCCTCGCAACTGTCTCTTCGGGAGTTTCCTCCCGGACCCCCGGAAAGGGGGTACTGCGGTCGGCTCAGTCTAACGAGCAGGCGGAATCCGCCTCGCCAATACCACATGGTGAGACACAGCGCTCACGTCACGAACGTCCGTGGACCGGCGTGGGCGCGCCGTTGCGCCCGCTCGGCCAGCGCATGCCCGCTTCTCACAAGGGCACACGGAAAGGTAACCCAGGTCACATCGGGCCCGGTGTCCGGCCGGGCGGCCCGTGCGTGGCGCGTACCCGGCCGCACGGCCGTCTCACACCCCGCGCAGCCCCAGCGGCCCGGCGATCTCCGCCGCCATGACCTTGCCAGCCTCCTCGGCGAGCCGTTCCTCGTCGCCGTCCGCCGCGTCGCTGTCCGTGTCCAGCCCGTCCAGCTCGTCCAGCGGCTGGTCCAGCCGTACGTGGGCGACCAGCGACTGCAACGCGCGCAGCGCCGCGCTCGCCGTCGGCCCCCAGTTCGACAGATACGAGAACTGCCACCACCACAGCGCCTCGCTGACCCGCCCCGCGCGGTAGTGCGCCAGGCCGTGCCGCAGATCCGTGACGATGTCCGCCAGGTCGTCGGAGATCCGGCACGCGACGGGCACGCTGCGCGGTACGTACGGGTCGAAGACCTCGGAGTACACGTCCACCGGGTCCAGCAGCCGCGCGAAGCGCTCCCGCAGGTCGTCGACGTCCGGTTCCGGGCCGACGTCCGGCTCGTACCGCTCGTCCGGCACGATGTCCTCGTGCGCCCCCAGGCGGCCGCCGGTCAGCAGCAACTGGGACACCTCCAGCAGCAGGAACGGCACGGCGCTGTCCGGCTCGTCGCCCTTGGCCACCTCGGTGACCGCGACGATGAAGCTCTCGATCGAGTCGGAGATCTGTACGGCGAAATCGTCCGGATTCCGCGTGGCGTCGTGCAGCGTGGCATCAGACATCGAGAAGTCTCCTCCCTTCGAAGGCACGCCCGAGCGTGACCTCGTCGGCATACTCCAGATCGCCCCCGACGGGCAGTCCGCTGGCCAGCCGCGTCACCCGAAGGCCCATCGGCTTGACCATGCGCGCGAGGTACGTGGCCGTGGCCTCGCCCTCCAGATTCGGGTCGGTGGCCAGGATCAGCTCGGTGATCGTGCCGTCCGCGAGCCTGGCCAGGAGTTCCCGTATCCGCAGATCGTCGGGGCCCACGCCCTCGATCGGGCTGATCGCCCCGCCGAGCACGTGGTAGCGGCCGCGGAACTCCCGCGTCCGCTCGATCGCCACGACGTCCTTGGGCTCCTCCACGACACAGATGACCGCACGGTCGCGGCGCGGGTCCAGACAGACCCGGCACTGCTCGTCCTGCGCGACGTTGCCGCACACGCTGCAGAACCGGACCTTCGCCTTGACCTCCATCAGTGCGTTCGCGAGCCGGCGGACGTCGGTCGGCTCGGCCTGAAGAATGTGGAAGGCGATCCGCTGCGCGCTCTTGGGACCGACGCCGGGCAGCCTGCCCAGCTCGTCGATCAGGTCCTGGACCACGCCTTCATACACGGAACGTCTTCTCTCTCTTCTGCCGTGCTGCGTACGCTAGTTGGCTCCTCCCCGGAAAGGGAGCCCCATCCCCCGACCACTTCGGCCCCGAGGTTCCGGAACGGTGGTCCCGGAACCCGTGCCGACAGACGAACCGGAGCCGGTCTCTCCCGGCCCGGCTCAGAAGGGAAGGCCGGGAATGCCCCCGCCGCCCAGCCCCTGGGCGAGCGGGCCGAGCTTCTCCTGCTGGAGCTGCTGCGCACTGGCGTTGGCGTCCCGTACCGCGGCCAGGACGAGGTCCGCGAGCGTCTCGGCGTTCTCCTCGGCGGTGCCTGCCTCGGGGTCCACCGCCTTGGGGTCGATGACCAGGCCCTGGAGCTCACCGGAGCCGTTCACGGTCGCCTTGACCAGGCCGCCTCCCGCCGAGCCCTCGACGGGCGTCTCGGCCAGCTCCTGCTGGGCCGCCGCGAGATCCTGCTGCATCTTCTGGGCCTGCTGGAGTAGCTGCTGCATGTTGGGCTGACCACCGGGGATCACTACGTGACTCCTGCCGTACGACAACAATTGGTGCGGTAGCCCGAGCCTACGTGCTCGAACGGCGCGACGCCCTACGCCGTACGGAGGAGCACGGCCGTGCGCCCGGACACCGGCGCGCGGCCCCGTCCGGGGAGGCTCCCGAGACCCCGCGACCCCCACGGCACACGGGCCCGCCGCTGGGCCGGGCTCAGCACTCGCCGGGGATGCTCCCCGGGCCCCGCGATCCCCTCGGCTTACGGGGCCCGCCGCCCGGCGCGGGCTCAGTACTCGTTGTTGAACTCCTCGACCACCGTCGCGCCCAGCTCGCGGACGATCAGGTCGTGTCCGCTCAGCGCGGAGTCGACGAGGTCGGGGTCGTCCTCGGCGGGCATGTCGTCCTCGATCGACACCGGCGCGGGCTCCGGCTCCCGGTACGCGGGCTCCGCGGCGCCACCGCCCGAGGGCCCCGAAGCGCCTGCTCCGGACCCGTGGGAACCACTGGAGCCGCCATGGCCGCCGGTGCCCGCACGGCCGCCACCGGCACCGGACGCGGCGCCCGTCGGAGCCACCGCCTGCCGCGCCATCTGCGCGCCCTGGCCGCCGCCCGGCGCACCGCCGCCCCCGTCGTACCCGGAGCCGCCCGGCGCGCCTCCGGACGGGCCGCCCGGCCCGCCCTGGCCGCCGCCCTGCGCCGGAGCGCCGGAGGGGCCACCGCCGAAGCCACCGCCACCGCCGAAGCCGCCGCCCTGGGGCGGGCCCCCGCTGGGGGGGTTGGTGCCCCCGGACGGGTCGACGATCGCCTCGACCTTCCACTGCACGTTGAACTTCTCGGCCAGCGCCTGCCGCAGCACGTCCTCGCTGCCGCCGTTGGCGAAGCTGTCGCGGGCGCCGGCGTTCGGAAAGCCGATTTGCAGCGTCGTGCCGTCGAACCCGGCGACCTGCGCGTTCTGACTGAGCAGGATCCAGGTGAAGCGCCGTCGGCCCTTCACGGCCTCCAGGATCTCCGGCCAGAGCTGCCGCACCTGCGCGGCGCCCTGCGCCATGCTGCCGCCGCCCTGCGCGGGCTGCTGCGCCTGCTGAGGCTGCTGGCCGTGCTGTACGGGTACGGACTGCCCCGCGGCGGACGGCCCGCCACCGGGCCCGGCAGGGCCTCCAGGCCCCCCGGCCCCGCCCGGACCGCTCTGCCCCGGCGCCGCGGCCGTGGGCCACCCACCGGGCTGCCGTCCGGCCGCGCCCCCGGCTGCCTGCTGGCCGGGCCAGGCCCCGGGCTGCTGCGCACCGCCGCCCTGGCCACCGGACACACCGCCGGGTCCCTGCTGGCCGGGCCAGGCTCCAGGCTGCCGCTGCCCGGCCCCCTGGCCACCGCCCTGACCGGGCCAGGTCCCGGGCTGCGCCGCCTGCTCGGCCCCCGGACCGGCACCCGCGCCGGCGCCCGTACCTGCTCCTGCTCCCGTACCTGTTCCCGCGCCCGCACCCGGGTTCGCGGCTGCCGGCCAGGCGCCCGGCGCGGCGGCAGCCGCAGCCTCCGATCCAGCGGGTTCCGCGTGTGCGGCGCCGGCGGGCGCGGCACCAGAGGGCGCGCCGGACGCGTCCGCGCCGGGGCCCCCGGGCACGGAGGCACCCGAACCCGCACCGGCGGCCGCCGCCCCGGCTCCAGTGCCGGGCCCGGATCCGATCCCGGACCCGGTTCCGCCACCATTCACCCCCCGCACCGCGGCGCGCGCGGCAGCGGGTCCGGCCGGACCGGCGGGCGGCGTGACCGCATGGGCGCCGGGCCCCGGCACGTACTCGACCTCGGGCCCGCCGACGCCCGCCGTCACGGGCCCGCCGAGGCTCAGCCCGGCCGTGCTCGCCCCGCGCTCCAGGCGGTCGAGGCGGGCCTGCACCGAACGCTCGTCGTCGTACGCGGCGGGCAGCAGCACCCGCGCGCAGATCAGCTCCAACTGGAGGCGCGGCGAGGTCGCCCCCCGCATCTCCGTCAACCCGGCGTTGACCAGGTCCGCGGCGCGCGCCAGCTCCGCACCGCCGAAGACGGACGCCTGGGCCTGCATCCGCTCGACGACATCGGCCGGCGAGTCGATCAGGCCCTTCTCCGCCGCGTCCGGCACCGCCGCCAGGATCACCAGGTCCCGCAGCCGCTCCAGCAGGTCGGCCACGAACCGCCGCGGGTCGTTCCCGCTCTCGATGACCTGGTCCACGACCTCGAAGGCCGCCGCCCCGTCGCCCGCGGCGAACGCCTCCACGATCGAGTCCAGCAGCGATCCGTCGGTGTACCCGAGCAGAGCGGTGGCCATGGCATAGGTCACACCGGCATCCCCCGCGCCGGCGAGCAACTGGTCCATCACCGACATCGAGTCACGCACGGACCCGGCCCCGGCCCGTACGACCAGCGGCAGCACCCCGTCCTCGACGGGGATGTCCTCCTGCCCGCAGACCTCGCCCAGGTAGTCGCGCAGGGTCCCCGGCGGCACCAGGCGGAACGGGTAGTGGTGCGTACGCGACCGGATCGTGCCGATGACCTTCTCGGGCTCGGTCGTGGCAAAGATGAACTTCAGGTGCTCCGGCGGCTCCTCGACCACCTTGAGCAGCGCGTTGAAGCCCGCCGACGTGACCATGTGGGCCTCGTCGATGATGTAGATCTTGTACCGGCTGCCGGCCGGCCCGAAGAACGCCTTCTCCCGCAGCTCACGCGCGTCATCGACACCACCGTGCGAAGCGGCGTCGATCTCGATCACATCGATGCTGCCCCGCCCGTTACGGGCAAGATCCACACACGACTGGCACTCCCCGCACGGATCGGGAGTGGGACCTTTCTCACAGTTGAGGCAGCGCGCCAGGATCCGCGCACTGGTCGTCTTGCCACAGCCACGCGGCCCGCTGAACAGATACGCGTGGTTGACCCTGTTGTTCCGCAGGGCCTGCTGGAGCGGATCGGTCACGTGCTCTTGCCCGATGACCTGAGCAAAGGTCTCGGGGCGATAGCGGCGGTACAGCGCGAGGGACGACACGCATACGACGATATCGGCCCGCACCGACAACCGGCCCGCCCCCGAGCCCCGGAACGCAAACGCCCCCCACGCACCCGCCAGAGCTCACTTACCCTTGCTGCCTTCCGGCCCTGGGGGAGTTCGGTGAGATAGCGCCACGTGAGGGGCTGCGCCCAACCCTAGCGGATCCCCCACCCCACGCACGACCCCACCCCGCCCCAAGATCCCTCCGACCCCCCTCCACCGACTCACGTCGGCCACTCCGGCCCGCCTCCACCGGCTCATGCCAGTCCCCCCGGCCCACCTCCACCGGCTCATGCCGGTCACTCCGGCCCCCTCCACCGGCTCATGCCGATCGCTCCGAGCCCCCTCCGCCGGATCATGTTCGCGAGCACCCCTCAACGTCTTGTATTGTTTGCGGCGGAGGATTCGCCTAGTGGCCTAGGGCGCACGCTTGGAAAGCGTGTTGGGGGCAACCCCTCACGAGTTCGAATCTCGTATCCTCCGCCAGTGCCTCACCGGGCACTACGTCGAAGGCCCCTACCGTTCGCGGTGGGGGCCTTCGTCGCGTTCTCACCCCCTGTTGTCGTGGTTTTTGTCCACAGGGGGTGTCGCCGGGGTCCCCAGATGGCTTTCTCGATCTTCCGGGCCGCATGTCGCGTCGGCCGCGTACGTCACCCGCTTGGCCCCTGGGGTGTGGGCGGCACCGGGGGCGGAGCTTAAGGTCGTGGCCAGCGAGAGATGCGGGGCTTTGATGTCCGTCTTGACCACTCCGGCCGCTGGTGACTGGCCACTGCAGCTCTTCCGGCGGGCGTCGGTGTCCGTACCGGCGTATGCGGACTTTCTGCGCAGCCGCGGCTGTGACCCGGCTCTGGTGGTGGAAGCTGCCGACTTCGGTCGTGTTCCGGTCATGACCAAGGAGAACTATCTGCGGTCGGCTTCGCTGGCCGATTTGATGTGGGACGGCAGTCTCGGCGGTGCCCGCCTGGTGGCGTCCAGTTCGGGGTCGAGCGGCGCCCCGTTCTACTGGCCCCGGGACGAGGAGAGCCTGCGGGAAGCCGTCGACCTCAACGCACCCTTGTTCGATGCCTTCGACTGCCGTGCCCGGTCCACTCTGTGCGTGATCTCTTTCTTCATGGGTACGCACGTGGCGGGCACCGCCCAGCTTGAGGCGGTTCTGCGTCTGGCACAGCGGGGTTACCGGCTCACAGCGATCTGTCCCGGCATCGATGTCGAGGAGAATGTGCGGGTCCTGCGGGACGTCGCTCCCGGCTTCGAACAGGCAGTGGTCATGGGCTACCCCGCCCTCATCAAGGATGTTCTGGTCGCCGCCTCCGCCGCCGGCGTACCTCTTAAGCCGCTCGGACTCCGCCTGGTGTTCTCGGGCGAGAGCTTTTCCGAGAACTGGCGCGACAGCGCCCACCAGGCGGCGCAGACCACCGATCCTCTCGCCGGCTCCCTGGCGATCTACGGCTCGGCGGACACCGGGGTCATCGGCGTCGAGTCCCCGCTGACCGTGTGCGTCCGGCGCGCCGCGGCGCAGGATCCGACGCTGTGCGAGGCGCTGTTCCCCGGTGCAGGTGCGTTGCCCGCGCTCGTGGAGTTCGATCCGCGATACCGCCACATCGAGGACGTCCGCGGGGATCTCGTCCTCAGCGCGCGCAGCGGTCTGCCGCTGATCCGCTACCGCATCGGTGACGCGGGCCGGGTGCTGTCGATGACGGCTTTGGCCGAGGCGATGGCCCGGCATGGTCACGAGGTGCCCGCGCGTCTTGTCGAGTGCTCGACAGGGCACTTCGTCGCACTGTACGGACGCCGGGATGTCGTATGCACCTTCTACGCGGTCAACATCTACCCCGACAACATCAAAGAGGCGCTGGAACGGGCCGATCTGGTGTCCAAGGCATCCGGCAGGTTCCTCCTCGGCAAGGAGGCCGCGGAGAGCGGCGAGCAGTTCCTGCGCCTGCGGGTGGAGCTGGCGCCGGGCACCGCACCGAGCCCGCCGCTTCAGCAACGCATCGGACGGGCGGTCGGCGAAGCGCTGCGGACGACCAACGCGGAATACCGGAAGCTGGAGGAAGCGATGCCCGGTCGGTGCCTCCTGGATGTGACCGTGCTCCCGCACGGTGATCCGGCCTTCGCACGCACCGGCAAGAGCCGGCGGATCGCCCCATGACACGCCATGGTGCGCGGCCGTCGGCCGGCGTGCGTCTGTACGACATGTCGCGCCGCCAGGACGTCGCGGCCTTCGAGGAGCTGCGGGCCTGCGGGGAACCGCCGCACGAGGTGGACGCCCTCGCCGGCATCGTTGAGGAGCTCTTCCGCACCGAGTTCCCCTTCCTCGCCGCCGACTCCCCGTACTACCAGGTCACCTACCAGCGCTACCTGGCTTCCCGATGGCACGGCGGCGACCTGCGCCGGGCCGGCGTGTGGGCCTACTTCCCGTGGCGGCGCACGGCCGTGCATCTGCCGGACGAGACGACGTTCTCGCGGCTGCGCACGGCACGTAACCGCGACCTGATCACGCAACAGGAGCAACAGCGCTACCACGCCGCCCGGGTGGGGGTGGCCGGGCTGAGCGTGGGCATGTCCGCGGTCATGACACTGGTCGGTACGGGAGGCGCGGGCCGGCTGCGCATCGCCGACCCGGACACCCTCGCACTGACGAACCTCAACCGGGTGACGGCCTCGGTATGCCACCTCGGGCTGTCCAAGGCCACACTCTGCGCCGAACGCGTGTGGGAACTCAACCCCTTCCAGCACATCGAGATGTTCGACGGCCTGTCCGACCGGACCGCCGAGGACTTCTTCGGCCGCGGCACCGACAGCCTCGACCTGCTCATCGAGGAGACCGACGACCTGCGGGTGAAAGCCCGCGCCCGCTTCACCGCACGCTCCCGGAAGGTGCCGGTCGTCATGGCGACCGACAACGGTGACAACGTTCTCGTGGACGTGGAGCGCTATGACCTGGAACCGCGACGGCCGCTGTTCCACGGCGCGGTGGACCAGGAGCGGCTGCGCCGGCTGCCCGAGCGCCTCACGGATGCCGAACGCGTCCTCCTGGCCGACGCACTGGTGGGGCCGGATGTGACCGTACGGATGAAACTGTCGTTGCTGCAAGTGGGCACGCGCCTGGTCGGCTGGCCGCAACTCGGCACGGCGGCCACCCTCGCCGGTGCCGCGCTGGCCTACACGGCCCGGCGGATCCTCACCGGCCAACCCATGCCGTCCGGCCGGTACGCGGTTGATCTGGACGCGGCTCTGGACGTCGACCACCACGCCCCGCAGGCGGTGGCCGAGCGCGAACGCGTCGACGCCGAGTACACCGCGAGCATGCGGACACTGTTCGGGGACGCGCCGTGACCAAGGAGCCGGACCGGTATCCCGCAGATGGGACCCTCCGGGACAAAGTGCGCTTCCTGGCCCAGGTCGCGGGCCGCGCCCCTTCTGCCCACAACGCGCAGCCCTGGGCCTGCAAGCTCATGGGCAACGCACTCCACATCGGCCGCCATGACGCCTACGCGCTGGATGCCGGCGACCCCACCCGGCGCCAGACGGCGCTCTCCCTCGCCATGTACATCGAAGCGTTCGTCGTGGCGGCCCACCGCTGGGGTATCCACGCCCGCGTGACGTGCACGGCGCAGGTCCCCGGCGACCACACCATGGCGGTGCTGCACCTCACCGCCTGCCCCCCGGCCGGAGACTGCCCCCTCTACCGGGCCATCCGGCAACGGCACACCGACCGGGGACCCTACGCGCCGCTGAACAAGCCCCCCTGGCCGGACTCCACCGGCCTGCCGGACACCGGCGCCGATACCCGGCTCTTCCCGATCACCGACCGGGAAGCCGTGGAGAGGATCGGCGCGCTCGCGGCCGCCGGACTCGCCACCGCCCTGTCCCTGCCCTCCCTGCGCCGCGAACTCGCCGGACTGGTGCACTGGCACGGAGAGCCCGTCCTTCGGGGGATGGCCGTGGAAGCGCTGCTCCCCGGCGCCGAACCGCACGCCATACCGGCCTCCCAGTGGTTCTTGGAACACACGCGCCCCGAGCAGGCGGCCGAGGCCGTGCGCACCGTCTACGCGACCGCGCCGGGACTGGTCATGGTCGTGGCGACCAGGGCCGACGATCCGATGGCCTGGTGTGACGCGGGCCGCGCCGCCTACCGGGTCCTGCTGCGCGCGGCAGCCGAGGGGTTGGCGCACGACATCCAGGCTGGACCAGTGGAAGCACCTGCCTTGGCGACCCGCCTCGCGACCGAGCTGGAACCCGGGTGGCGGCCACAGATCCTCCTGCGGATCGGGCACCCGCTCACCCCTCAACGCATCGCCTCCGTACGCAGACCCGTCACATTGGAGTGATCACATCACCTGCCCGCCGCTTGCTCGCGATGCCGTCACATAAGGGGCAAGGCTCCGGCTCGCGGCTCCGTGTCCGTGGCGGTGTCCGTGGCCGCGCCCGTGGGGACCTTCTCCCGGTCCCTGGAGCTATAGAGCGTGTTGCCCGATGGTGGGCGTCTGGTCTGATTCCGTCTTCCGTCGGGTCAGGTGGCGCGCCGGTTCGGGGTGGTTTCTCGGTGAGGCGGCGGGTCATGAGGTCGGTGATCTTCGGCTGGGTTCCCGTCGACGACCGCGCGTACGACCGCGCCTGGCAGGTCCAGGAAGCCCTCACCGAGCAGGGGAAACACCGAAGTGCCGGAGCTGTCGACCTGGTCGTCGCCGCGACCGCGGAGCTGCAGGGGCTCACCCCGCTCCATCGCGATCACGACTTCGAGTACATCGCCGCAGTGACCGGGCAAGCCCTCCAGTGGTACGGCCCGGAACACGGCAAGCAGGTCAGGAGTGGCTGCGGTTCTGGTCGCGTTCACCGCCGTACGACATCGTTCAGCAGCCCCCACCCGACCGAGTCGACTGCCCCGCTACAGGCGGCGTCGCGCCCGTGTAGATGCGGGGCAGGGCGGCTCGGGACAGAGGGTGACTGTCGAGTTCATCGCCGCGTGCCCGGTGAGTGACGGCCAGGCCCGCCTGGGTACGGCCGGAAGCTGTCGCCCAACTCCGCAGCCGTTCAGAACTGTTGCTGCTTCGCGTCCGGGGGGAGGAAGCAGGAGGTGCTGACGGAGAGGCGCAGGGTGTTCGGAGGCTTGACCGTGTCGGCGATGATCAGAAACTTTTCGCTCGGGTGCTTGCCGTAGAGGGTCACCTTTTGGGCGTCGGCCTCCTCCGTGTAGTCGGAGACGTCCACACCGCGGTCCTTCAGGGTCGCGCGCAGTTTCCGGACGGCCGCGATGTGCTGGGCGCGGGGCAGCTGGGCGTACACGGTGTACGTGAGGCTGAACCGGCCGTCGTCGGCCACCTCGTCGTTCTTGCCGACGCACGCCTCGTAGTCGGTGAACGGGCCGGGGCCATCGGCGATCTCCACCTCTGCGTAGTGCGCCATGGTCGAGGTGTAGTGCTTGGCCCAGGCGAGGGCGTCGGCCCGGCTCTTGCGCGGCAGGGGGGCGTTGATGTGTTCGGACGGCTGGGACACGCAGGCTCCGGTGAGCAGGAGGGACAGCAGGGACAGGACGAGCAGGACGGGGGAGAACGGGCGGCGGCTCACGGGTGCGGTCCCAGCGGGATGTCCGGGCGGTCCGGATCGTTGAGGGGTGGCTTGGGTGCGGGGCTCGGCGAGGAGCCGGCGATGATCTTTCCCTGGTTGGCGAGGCTCTGGCTGGGGCCGCTCTCCGTCTCGTCCCAGTAGCCGCTGTGCCCCTCGGTGTCGACCTTGAACCGCTGCCCGCCGAACGTCTCCGTGACGGCGGGGTCCGCGCCGAGGGTCGCGCCCGCGGCCCACTTGATGCCGTCGTCCTCCGCGCGGCCGACGTACACGTGGTCGGGGTCGATGTTGAGTTCGTCCGCCTTCCGTACGGTCATGCCGGGGCTGCCGACCACGGCGATGTCGTCGGCGCCCAGGCCCCCGTCGTGCGCGGCGGCGGCGCCGACCACGGTGGAGCCGTAGCTGTGGCCGAGCACGGTCAGGTGGGCCGGGTCGCCCTGGTGGGAGGCGCGCAGTCCGTGGGTGAAGTTCCGCAGGTCCGGTGCGGCGTCCTCGGCCCGTCCGGTGCCGGCGACGGAGAGGTTCGCGGCCTGGGAGACGGGGATTTCCGGGGTGTCGTAGCCGAGCCAGTAGACCATCGACGTGCTCGCCGTCGGGTCCTCGCGCATGGCGGCCCGCTGAAGCTTGTCCATGCGGTCGAGCTGTCCGCCGGTGGAGTCCATGGTGGTGTCGGTGCCGGGC
This sequence comes from Streptomyces sp. NPDC018045, assembly GCF_044327445.1. Classification (NCBI taxonomy): domain Bacteria; kingdom Bacillati; phylum Actinomycetota; class Actinomycetes; order Kitasatosporales; family Streptomycetaceae; genus Streptomyces; species Streptomyces sp. NPDC018045. The sequence goes on along the minus strand of NZ_JBIRFL010000003.1, from coordinate 602,349 downwards.
ACCTGCACGCCGACGTTGTCCGCCGTGTCGGGGTTTCCCTGGGCGATCACGGCCTGGCCGTCGCCCTTGGAGTCGAAGTCGAGCAGGAAGAGTTCCTTGCGACCGGTCTCCCCGTCCCGTTTGTCCATTTCGCGTTGCAGCGTCTGGAGGTTGTTGAGGCGCTTGTTGTAGTCGTCGGTGGAGTACTTGTCGTGGTACTCGTAGTTCTCCATGCCGCTCAGTTCCTGCTCCAGGGCAAGCCGGTTGGCGTCGTCCCGCACGTCGGAGGGCAGGCCGTCGACCTTGCCGATCACCTCCGGGTGGAGGGCGGCCAGGGAGGCGCGCTGCTCCGGCGAGAGGTCGTTCCACCACTTGGCGGCTTCCTTGGGGTCCTCCGGCGCGACGGGCGCGGCCAGCAGGTCCACCTTCTTGCCCAGTTGGGCGACGTCGTCCCGGGCCTCGCCCGCGGAGTCGTCGATATTGCCCTGGAGGATGTCGCCGTCGAGTACGGCGAGGTTCTTGGCGGCCTCGTCGTCGGCGTCCTTGGCGTCGTCGAGGGCGATGTCGATGTCCCGCTGATAGGTGTCCATCAGCATGGACAGGGAAGCACGGTCAGCCTGGGCCTGGGTGTCGTCGCCGGCCGTGGCCTCCTTCTGGCTCGCCGACGCCTCCAGTTTGCCGTCGTCCCGGACGACGAAACCCTCGGCCTCGGCGCCCTTCACGCTGTCGCGCAGGTTCCGCTGGGCCTCCTGGAACTTGGCGTGCGCGAGGGTGAGGACCTCGGCGATGGCCATCGCTTCGGTACGGACGATGCCGAATCTTTTCTCCAGGTCTTCGAGGAAGAAGAGCGCCGCATTGGCGTCATCCCCTTCCCACTGGGCGTGCAGCGGCCCGGTCACCTTGGCCCGGTGCTGGTCGTTGAGCGTGTCCATGGTGGTGGACAGCTTTCGCCACGCCGCGGCGGATTCCTCCAAGTCGGAGAGGTCCTGTTTCAAGAGGCGTGTGTAGGTGGAACTCACGTGAACTTTCCCCCGTTGGGGCGGATGGTGGCCGTGGCGATGCCATGAGAGGCCCGGGCGGCGGTGGACGGACCGACAGTGGTCCGGGCGGCCGCGAACGGATCCGGTAGAGACACGGACGGCGGCGAACCGGCTCGGCAGCGAGACGGTCGGTCGCCAACCGGCTCGGCAGCGGGACGGTCGGTGGAGAAGGGGCCCGGACGGGAAGCCGGGCGGCCGGGCCGCAGGCGCGGGGCCCGGGGAGCCCGGCAGGCGGGGCTCACCCGAAGGGCGAGCCGTCGGCCGGGGCCGACATGGGCTTGGCGTTCGCCATGTCCTCCGGTGTCCACTTCGCGCCGGGGTCCGGGCCGGTGTACGCGGGGCCGCCGGGGCCCGGCGGCCGGCTCGCGCCGGGCATGGGATGGGTGCCCTCGGAACCGGCGGCGCCCGGCCCGCCGATGGCATCCCCCGGACCCGGCAGACGGCTCGCTCCCGGCATCGGGTGGTGGCCCTCCGAACCCGCCGCACCCGGCCCGCCGATGACACCCCCCGGTCCCGGCGGACGGCTCGCTCCCTGCATCGGGGAACTGCCCTCGGAACCGGCGGCCCCGGGCCCGCCGATGACACCCCCCGGTCCCGGCAGACCGTTCCCGCCCGGCATCGGGTGGGTGCCCTCCGAGCCCGCCGCGCCCGGGCCGCCGATGACGCCCGGGCCGCTCGCGGGCGCGCTCATCGATTGCAGCCCCGACTGGGTCTGTGCCTGGTCGCCGGTCTTCTCGAAGTCCCGGTAGGTGTCCTGTTCGTTCCACTCGTGGCCGGACGCGCTCGCGCGGAGGTTGTTCGCGCCCGACTTCGCACGGGCGCGCATCCCGTCCAGGGAGGGCTTCCAACTGTCGGCGACCTGCTGGAGGGCCGTACCGATCGACCAGCCCTGGAGCGACCGGGCGGCGTCCTTGGACGTGGAGAGCGCCTTGTTGTTCGGGGCCTTCATGTCGTCCGCTATCGCGTCCTCGGCCTGCGCGGACGCGCGCAGCTCCGCAGGGTCGACCGCCGTCTTACCGGACACTCGCGTGCCACCCTTCCCCCGTACTTGTCATGATCCCGGCACATTATCAACACCCACCGGCCGCCGGGTCCGGGCTCAGCAGCAGGAGGGTGGGGCCGACGGTAGCCCGGGTCGCCGGGTCACCCCGATCACCCGGACCACCCGGATCACCCGGACCGCCGTCGACGGGCGCAAGCACGCCCTTCCGTTGCTCGGCTCTCGACGGGGTAGCCGGGGGGCATGGGTGAGATTTTGGTCGGGACGTGTTCGTGGACGGACCGTGCGCTGGTATCGAGTGGGTGGTATCCGGCGGTGCGGCGGGATGCCGAGGGGCGGTTGCGGCATTATGCCGGTCGGTTTCCGGTGGTCGAGGTCGACGCGACGTATTACTCGATGCCGAGTGAGCGCAACAGCCGTTTGTGGACCGAACGGACGCCGGAGGGATTCCGGTTCGATGTAAAGGCGTTTTCGTTGCTCACCGGGCATCCGACACGGCCGGCCGCGTTGCCCGCCGAACTGCGGTCCGCGTTCGCACGGCACAGGGAATATGCCGACGCGGACGACGGTGGACTGCTGGACGAGGTGTGGCAGCGGTTCAGTGGGGCGGTGGAGCCGCTGCGGAAGGCCGGGCGGCTCGGCACGTTGCTGTTCCAGTTTCCGCCGTGGTTCGCGCCGGGCGCGCGGGCGGAGGCGTTTTTGAAGCGGTGCCGGGAGCGGACCGCAGGGTGGCCGGTCGCGGTGGAGTTCCGGCACCCCGAGTGGTGGCGGGACGAGAAGCGGCAGGCGTCCACGGCGGCGATGCTGGCGGAACTGGGGGTGGCCACCGTGGCGGTGGACATGGTGCAGACGTTGCCGGTGTCGATACCTCCGGTCACTCCCGTCACGGACGACCGGCTGGCGGTGGTGCGCTTTCACGGGCGTAATTCCGCGTGGGGCACCGGGAGCAAGGAGGAACGGTTCCGGTACGCGTACACGGAGGAGGAGTTGGCGCAGTGGGTTCCGCGCCTTCGGGGAATGGCGGAACGGGCCGAACTGGTACACGTGCTGTTCAACAACTGCTGTGCGGACGCGGCCGTACGTGCCGCGGAGTCGATGCGGACGTTGCTCGGGCTGCCCGAACCCGAAGGACCCGAACCCGAAGGACCCGAACCCGAGGGGCCCGGACCCGAGGGATGGGAGTGACCGTTCTGGCACAAGGGGCGGAGTGATCGCCTCCTTCGGGGACGGAGCGACCGGCCTCCGCAGGGGACGGAGCGTCCGGGCCCCTCAGGGGGCGGAGTGCAGGGTGGGGGCGCACGTGAATGCTCCGGCGGGGTGCGGCGGTCGGGATGAGGACCGGGAAGTGTGGGGAATGTATGAGGGAGGACGCACTGAGGAGGGTGTGACGGGCGGGAGTTCGTCAGGGCCCGGTTCAGCGTCGGATGTCGGCTCTGTGTATTCCATCCCCGGTCGGTTGTGGGTTTCGCCCTTAGGCCCTACCGCTGATTCCGTTTGCCCCGCTCCCCGCTCCCCTCCCGAAAGGCTCCCCATGCTGCACGGCGTAGATATCTCCGCACACAACACCTCGTACGATGCGAAGGGTTTGGACTTCGTGTTCGTCAAGGCGACCGAGGGGCGTTCCTACGCCAGTCCGCACCGGGCGGATCAGGTGGCCAAGGCCCGGAAAGCGGGATGCGTGGTCGGCTTCTACCACTTTCTGTGGCCCGGGAACATCGAAGCCCAGGCCAAGTACTTCATCGAGAAGTGCGGGGCGAAGGAAGGCGACCTGCTGGCCGCCGACTGGGAGACGACAAGTTCCGGCACGCACGCGAGCGGGGCGCAGAAGGACCAGTTCCTGCGGGCGGTGAAGAAGCTGGCGCCGCACCACCGCGTACTGCTGTACACCAACGTGTCCTTCTGGAAAGGGCACGACACCACGTCGTACGCCGCGGACGGGCTGTGGATCGCCGACTACGTCAGCCCCGGCAAGCCCCGCATCAAGGGGAAGTGGCTCTTCCACCAGCACACCGACCACCCACTGGACAAGAACGTCGCACAGTTCGAGAACCGTGACGCGCTCAAGAAGTGGGCCGCCCCGGGGAAGGAGTAAGGGCGCGGGCAGGGGGGACCGTGTCACCCGGCGTACGGGCGGGACGGGCGGGGGCACGGTCCCATCCCGGCGCACGGAGTGTCCGGCCGGTGATCAGGTGGCTGGGCTGTCTGGTCCCGTTGCGTGCGGTGGTGTCGTGTTTCGTTCGTAGGCCGGTCGGCCCGCTGTGTAGGTGGCTCGGACGGTGCGGTCGTCGCCGAGGATGCTGAGGGCGAAGAGGAGGTCCTCGATGGACTCGGCGCGGGCGGTGCGGGCGGCGAGGAGAGGGGTGGCGCGTGGGTCGAGGACGGTGAAGTCGGCTTCCTGACCGGGGGTCAGGGAGCCGATGGTGTCGGCCAGGCCCAGGGCCTCGGCGCCGCCGCGGGTGGCGAGGTAGAACGCCTTGACGGCGTCGAGGGCGTAGGCGCGCAGCTTGGCGACCTGGTGGGCGTCGCGCATGGTCTGGAGGAGGGCGAAGCTGGTGCCGGCGCCGATGTCGGTGCCCAGGGCGACGGTGAGCGGGTGGTCGCCCTCCTTGGCCTCGCGGAGGGGGAAGAGCCCGCTGCCGAGGAAGAGGTTCGAGGACGGGCAGTGGGCCACGGCCGTGCCGGTGCGGGCGCAGCGGTCGCGTTCGGCGGGGGTGAGGTGGATGCCGTGCGCGAGGACGGTGCGGGGGCCGAGCAGTCCGTAGTGGTCGTAGACGTCCAGGTAGCCGTCGCGGTCGGGGAAGAGGGAGCGGACCCAGGGGATCTCGTCGCGGTGTTCCGAGACGTGGGTGTGCAGCAGGGTGGTGGGGTGGTCGGCGCGCAGGGCGCGGGCGGCTTCGAGCTGGGCGGGGGTGCTGGTGGGGGCGAAGCGCGGGGTGACGGCGTAGAGGTTGCGGCCCTTGCCGTGCCAGCGCTGGATCAGGTCCAGGGATTCGTCGTACGCGCGCTGAGCGGTGTCGAGCAGGCTGTCGGGGGCGTTGCGGTCCATCAGGACCTTGCCCGCGGCGATGCGCAGGTCGCGCCGGGACGCCTCTTCGAACAGGGCGTCGGCCGATCCGGGGTGTACGGAGGCGAAGACCAGGGCGGTGGTGGTGCCGTTGCGCAGCAGCTCGTCGCAGAAGGAGGAGGCGACGCGGCGGGCGTGGGCGCCGTCGGCGAAGCGCTCCTCGGTGACGTAGGTGTGCTCCAGCCAGTCCGGCAACTGGGCGCCGAACCGGGCGACCGCCTCCTTCTGCACGTAGTGCGTGTGGGCGTCGACGAAGCCCGCGGTGATGAGGTGACCGGGGTAGTGGACGGGTTCGGTGCCGGCCGGCAGCCGGTCGCGGAGGTCGGCGTACGGGCCTGCGGCGGTGATCCGCCCGGCCTCGCAGATCAGCAGGCCGTCGGGGTCGTGGACAAGGGCTTCCGCGTTTCCGGTGCGGAAGGGGTCGGCCCGGAAGCGGACGAGGGGGCCACGGACGGCGGTGACGGGGGCGGCCGGGGTGGCTGCGGATGTGGGAACGGTTGCGGTCGTGGGCGTGGCTGCGGTCGCGGGGGCGGCTGCGGCACGGGGTGCGGCTGCGGTCGTGGCTGCGGCAGGGGGCGTGGGCGTACTGGTCATGTGCGGGCGGGTACCCGCTCGGGGCGGGGATGGATCTGACGTACGTCAGCGGGGTGGGCCGCCGGTACAGCCGAACGGGTCGGGTATCGGCCACGGACGACAGAGGCGGGGGCGAGGACGGCAAGACTGTCACCGGGCCGGGAGTCGGGACGGCGCCGGGTCGGGAGCCGGGATGGTGCCGGGTCGGAAGCCGGGGCGGCGCTGGTCCGGGAGCCGGGGCGGCGCTGGTCCGGGGCCGGGTACGGCACCGGGCCGGGAAACCGGGACGGTGGCAGGCCGGCACCAGGCCAGGAGCCGGAACGGCACCGGGCCACGAGCCGGAACGGCGCCGAGCCGGGTGACGACCGGGTCGACCGGCCCGGCCGGATCACCACAGTCGGTGACCGGCAAGGAACGTCGGAACGTTGAGGAACGTCGAGGAACAGGGGCCGAATGCGCGGGAGTGCGGACGGGATCGCGGGCCGGGACGCGGCGGCGGGGGCGAGTGGGCGGCAGGGGCCGGTGGCGAGCGGACGGCGGGGGCGCGGAAGAAGGTGCGGGCGGCCGGGGCGCGGAGCGGGCCGGAGGGTGACGGCGTGGTACGCGGTGCGAGTGGCCGTGGCGGTGCTGATCTTGGTGGCGCTCGTGGTGGGCGGGCCGGCCGTGGCGACGCCTCCGGGCGCGTACGTGGCCCGGCCGGGCACCGTGGGCCCGGCCCTCGCGGCGCAAGCGGCTCACGGCACCCACGCGCTCGAAGCCCCCGCCCTCACCCGCCTCCCCCGCAACGCCGGGGCGACCAGGAAGGCCGTCGTGCGCCTGGTCAACCGCGAGCGGGCGAAGGCCGGCTGCCGTCCCGTACGGGCGCACCGTACGGTCACGAAGGCGGCCCAGCGGCACAGTGACCACATGGCCCGCGAGGGGTCGCTCTCCCACCGGGAGCACGGCGGTTCGGGGCCGGGCAGCCGGCTGTCGGCCGTCGGGTACGACTGGCGCCGCGCGGGCGAGAACATCGCGCGCGGCCAGCGTGGGGCCGCCGAGGTGGTCCAGGCGTGGGCGCACAGTCCGGAGCACCAGGTGGTGCTGGCGGACTGCGCGTTCCGGCACGCGGGAGTGGGGATCAACAGCGGCACCGACGACCGCGGCCCGTGGTGGACGCTGCTGCTGGCCCGCCCTGTCTGAAGGCCCCGTGCCCGGGGCGTACGGTCCCTGGGCCGGGCGGTTCCTGGGCCGTGCGGTTCCGGGCCGGGCCGGGTGCGGGCATCTGCCGCGCCCGCCCTGCCCCGTAGCCGTGACAGGAGCCCCGCCGCCGGTCCCGGCACCGAACCGCCCGGAGGCCCGGCAGCTCGGCCATCCGCCGCCCAGCCGCCCACCAGCCCGGCCACCCCGCAACCCGGCACCCCTTCCACCCCGGCGATCCACCCCCGGGCCGCCCCGCTTCCCGGCGCGCCCCCACCCCTCCCGATCCGCCCCGGACCTCCCTCCGCCCCCGCCCGGCCACTGCGGCCCGCCGTATCCTGGTGCGAGACGGGTTGTTGCACATTTCTCGCAATAACGAAGCCGGGTACGAAGGAGCGGTGCGGTGGCATCTCCAGGCTCTCCAGTGGTGCTGGGGATCGAGTCCTCCTGCGACGAGACCGGGGCAGGGCTGGTCCGGGACGGGAAGCTGCTCGGGCACGCGGTGGCGTCCAGCATGGACGAGCACGCGCGCTACGGCGGCGTCGTGCCGGAGATCGCGGCCCGCGCGCATGTGCACTCCCTCACGCCCGTCGTGCGCCGCGCGCTCGACGAGGCGGGCCTGACGATGGCCGACATCGGCGCGGTGGCCGTGACCACCGGCCCCGGTCTGTCGGGCGCCCTCCAGGTCGGTCTGGCCGGCGCCAAGGGACTGGCGTACGGGCTGGGCGTGCCGCTGTACGGGGTGCACCACCTCGCCGGGCACGTCGCCGCCGACACCCTGGAGCACGGCCCGCTGCCCGATCCCTGCATGGTGCTGATCGTCTCCGGCGGGCACACCTCCCTGCTCCTCGTACGGGACCTGGCGCGCGATCCGATCGTGCACCTCGGTGACACCCTCGACGACGCCGCCGGGGAGTGCTTCGACAAGGTCGCGCGGGTCTTCGGCCTGCCGTACCCCGGCGGGCCCGCGATCGACCGGGCCGCGCGCGAGGGCGACCCGAAGGCCGTCGCGTTTCCGCGTCCGCTGACCGGGCCGCGCGACGATCCGTACGGCTTCTCCTTCTCCGGCCTCAAGACGGCCGCCGCGCGTTGGGCCGAACGGCACACCGGCGGCGACCTGCCCGTCGCGGACGGCGCGGCCTCCCTCCAGGAGGCGGTGGCCGACGTACTGACCCGCAAGGCCGTCGCGGCCTGCGCGGAGCACGGCGTGGGCACCCTGGTGGTGGTGGGCGGCGTCGCCGCCAACTCGCGCGTGCGGTCCCTCGCCGAGGAGCGCTGCCGCACGGCGGGCATCACCCTGCGGGTGCCGCCCCTGCGGCTGTGCACGGACAACGGCGCGATGATCGCCGCCGTCGGCGACCTGCTCGTACGGGCGGGCGCCGAGCCGGCTCCGCTGGACCTCTCGATCGACCCGTCGGCGCCGCTGGAGTACGCGGCGCTGCACCCGGTCGCCCGGGCGGCGCGCGCCGCCGCGTGACGGCCGCCGCGACCGCCCCCTTCCGCCACCCCGACCGCCCCGGAGCCCCCTTTGCGTACCGCCGAGATCCGCGCCCGCTTCCTCGACTTCTTCGCCGAGCGCGGCCACACCGTCGTTCCCAGCGCGCCGCTGCCGACGCCGGACCCGACCCTGCTGTTCGTCAACGCGGGCATGGTGCCCTTCAAGCCGTACCTGACCGGTGAGGTGGCGGCGCCCTGGCCGCGCGCGACCAGCGTGCAGAAGTGTGTGCGGACGCTGGACATCGAGGAGGTCGGCAAGACCACCCGGCACGGCTCCTTCTTCCAGATGAACGGCAACTTCTCCCTCGGCGACTACTTCAAGGAAGACGCCATCCGCTTCGCCTGGGAGCTGTCCACCACCCCGGTCGCCGACGGCGGCTACGGGCTGGACCCGGAGCGCATCTGGGTCACGGTGCACCACTCCGACGACGAGGCGCGCACCCTGTGGCGGGAGATCTCCGGTCTGCCCGAGGAGCGCATCGTCTCGCGCGGGGACGAGGACAACTTCTGGTCGATGGGCGTGCCGGGGCCGTGCGGGCCCTGCTCGGAGCTGTACTACGACCGGGGGCCGAAGTTCGGCCGGGCGGGCGGCCCGGAGGTCGACGAGGACCGGTACATGGAGTTCTGGAACCTCGTCTTCATGCAGTACGAGCGCGGCGAGGGCACCGGCAAGTCCGGCTACCCGATCCTCGGTGAACTCCCCCGCCAGAACATCGACACCGGCATGGGCCTGGAGCGGATGGCCACCCTCCTCCAGGGCGTCGACAACCTCTACGAGATCGACGAGACCCGGCCCATCCTCGACCGGGCCGCCGCCCTCGCCGGTGTCCGCTACGGCGAGAACGAGCAGCACGACGTACGGCTGCGCGTGGTCGCCGACCACGTCCGTACGGCCCTGATGCTGCTCGCCGACGGCACCACGCCCGGCAACGAGGGCCGCGGCTACGTGCTGCGCCGCATCCTGCGCCGCGCCGTCCGCTCGATGCGCCAGCTCGGCTACGAGGACCGCGCGCTGCCCGAGCTGCTGCCGGTCGCCCGCGACTGCATGGCGCCCAGTTACCCGGAGGTCGCCGAGTCCTACGAGCGGATCGCCGGCCAGGCCGCCGACGAGGAGGACGCCTTCCGCGCGACGCTGCGTCAGGGTACCTCCGTCCTGGACACCGCCGTCACCAAGGTCAAGGCCGAAGGCGGCCGCTCGCTCCCCGGCAAGCAGGCGTTCCTCCTCCACGACACGTACGGCTTCCCCATCGACCTGACCCTGGAGATGGCCGCCGAACAGGGCGTCGAGGTGGACCGCGAGGGCTTCACCGCGCTGATGCGCGAGCAGCGCGAGCGGGCCCGCGCCGACGCCCGCGCCCGCAAGTCCGGCGGCGCCGTGGACACGTCCGCGCTGCGCACCGTCCTCGACGAGCACGGGCCCACCGACTGGCGCGCCTGGGACACGCTGGAGACCGACTCCAAGGTGCTGGCCGTCCTCGGCGCCCAGGGACCCGTACCGGCGGCCCGCGAAGGCGACATCGTCACCATCGTCCTGGACCGCACCCCGTTCTACGCCGAGTCCGGCGGCCAGGACAGCGACGCGGGCCGGTTGTCCGGCACCTCGGTGGAGGCCGAGGTGCTGGACGTACAGCGGCCGCTTCCCGGCCTGGTCGCCCACCAGGTCCGCGTCACCGCCGGCGAACTGGCCCCGGGCGACGCCCTGCACGCGGCCGTCGACCCGGAGTGGCGCCTCGGCGCCCGCCAGGCCCACTCCGGTACGCACGTCCTGCACGCCGCGCTGCGCGAGATCCTCGGCCCGACGGCCCTCCAGTCCGGCTCCTACAACCGCCCCGGCTACCTGCGCCTCGACTTCCCGTGGCGCGGCGGCCTGTCCGCCACCGTCCGCAGCGAGGTCGAGGAGGCCGCCAACCGGGCGCTCCGCCGCGACCTGCCGGTCGGCGTGAAGTGGATGACGCTGCCGGAGGCCAAGGAGCTGGGCGCGCTCGCCCTCTTCGACGAGACGTACGGCGAGAAGGTGCGGGTCGTCGAGATCGGCGGCGCCTGGTCGCGCGAACTGTGCGGCGGCACCCACGTCGCCCACGCCTCCCAGGTCGGCGTCGTGGCGCTGACCGCGGAGTCGTCCGTCGGCGCCGGGATGCGCCGCCTGGAGGCCTCCGTCGGCATCGAGGGCTTCGGCTACCTCGCCCGCGAACGCGACCTGGTCGCCCAGATCGCCGAGCAGATCCAGGCCCCGCGCGCCGAGCTGTCCGACCGGGTGGCCGGGCTGCTGGAGCGCCTGAAGGCGAGCGACCGGGAGAACCAGCGGCTGCGGCAGCAGGCCACCGTGGCGCGCGCCGCCGGGCTGGCCGACTCCGCCGTACCGGCCGCCGGCTTCCTGGTGGTCACGGCCACCGCGGACGGCGGCGCCGACGAGGCCCGCGCGCTGGCCATGGCCGTACGGGACCGGCTGCCCGCCGGGCAGCCCGCCGCCGTGGCCGTCGGCTCGGCCACGGACGGCAAGGCGGCCCTGGTGGTCGCCCTGAACAAGGCCGGCAAGGGCGCCGGCGGCTCGGCGTCGGACCTGGTCAAGCGCCTGCTGAACGGGCGCGGCGGCGGCTCGCCGGAACTCGCCCAGGGCGGCGGCCTGCCCGCCGACCAGCTTTCGCAGACGCTGGCGGCGCTGCCGGGACTGCTCGGCGAGAAGTGACGTGCGGGGGGGGGCGGTTCCCGCCGGGAGCCGCCCCCCCGGCAGGGCGCGTCGCGGAGTGTCGCCTTCCCTGTCGCGCGGTCCCTCCGCGCACGCTGCGGGCGGGTTCAGGCGGGCAGCTTCGGGTCGGCGAGGAAAGCGATCTCGATGGCCTGGCCGGGGAAGGTCAGTTCGGTGACCCCGCCGACCGTGCTGACCGGGCGGTGGTCACCGAAGCAGGCCAGGTTGCCCGCCGCCGTCGCCGCCGCGTTCTGCCGCAGGTTCACCACGTACAGGGTCTGCGAGACGATCTGTTTCCGGGTGACGCCGTAGTGGTCCAGGACCTTGTCCACGTTGGTGTAGGTCCGCTGGAGCTGGGCGGCGAAGTCGTCCGCGTGCAGGAACCGGCCCGCCGCGTCGAGCGAGAGCTGCCCGGAGACGTGGATCAGATCCCGGACCTGATCGCCTGTGCGTAGCCGAAGTCTCCCTCGGCCGGCACGTTGTGGTGGTGGATGTCGGTGAGGTCGAGGGCATCGGCCACAAGTTGCTCACCCAGAACCTGCGCATGCTGGAGCGCAACGGCCTGGCCGACCGGAAGGTGCACCCCACCGTGCCGCCACGGGTCGAGTACACCCTCACCGAGCCGGGCCGTGCGCTGCGCGCCACGGTCGACGCCATGTGCGGCTGGACGCACGAGTACCTCGGTCACATCGAGGACGCGCGCCGTCGCTTCGGCATCTGACGGGCGCCACGCACCAGGCGCCATGCGTCATCGGCCACCACGCGCCGCACGCCCCGCGCCCCGCGCCCCGCGTCACACTCCGTCAGTCCGTCGCCGTCAGCGGCCCGTACGCGTCCGGACGGCGGGTGGTGAGGAACGGGAACAGCTCCAGCCAGTCGCGACGGGCGTCGAGATCCAGGTCGGCCACCAGGACGGCGGGCTCGTCGCGGGGCGCCTGGGCCAGGACGCGGCCGTACGGGTCGACGATGAAGGAGCTGCCGTAGAACGTCAGCGGGCCCTCGGTGCCGATACGGTTCGGCACGATCATGAAGGTGGCGTTGGCGATGGCGTTGCCGGTGATCACCTTCTGCCACAGGGGCTGGGTGTCGAAGCCGGGGTGGCCCGGCTCGGAGCCGATGGCGGTGGGATAGACCAGTACGTCGGCGCCGGCCAGTGAGTAGGCGCGGGCCGGTTCGGGGAACCACTGGTCCCAGCAGGTGGGCAGGCCGAAGGTGGCGTGCTCGACGCGGTGGGTCGGGAAGGCGTCGGGGCCGGCCGGGCCCGGGCGGAACCAGTGGTCCTCGTAGTAGCCCTCGGAGACGGGAATGTGCGTCTTGCGCGTACGGGCCGTGAGGGTGCCGTCCGGGGCGACGAGGACGGCGGTGTTGTAGCCGAGGCCGTCGGGCGTCACCGTGCCGTCGGGGCCGGGGGCGGGGTCCGCCCGCTCGTACAGGGAGGCGTGCACATGGACGCCGTGCTCACGGGCGGCTTCGGCGGCGAACGTGACGGTGGGGCCGGTGCGCAGGTCCTCCGGCTCGGCGGGGGCGGGGTGGTCGGCCTTGCGGAGTATCGCGAAGTACGGCGAGAGGGTCAGCTCCTGGAGGCAGACGACGCGGGCGCCTTCGGCGGCGGCCAGGCGGATGCCTTCCTTGAGGGCGGCACGGTGCTCGTCGGGGTCGCGGTGCCAGCGCTGCTGTACGAGGGCGACGCGCAGCGGGGGGCGCCCGGCCGGGCGGGTGCGGGCCGGCGAGGCAGGCGGGGCGAGGGCCGTGATCACACGCATGGGGGCTCCAAGGGACACCGAGGGACGTGCCGGAACGTTCCGGCAGGAGCAATGTACGAGTGCCGGAACGTTCCGGCAAGGGCTTGGGCGACGCGGCACCCTCCGGGCGGCAGCGGCGGCTCCGGGCTGCCGGGGCGGCCTGCCCGTACGTCTAGACTTGCGCCCCGTGACCAGCCGCCGCACCGTGACCCTGCTCGATGTCGCGCGGGCCGCCGGGGTCTCCAAGAGCACCGTCTCCGACGCGCTCCAGGGGTCCGGCCGGGTGGCGGAGGACACCCGCCGCCGGGTGCGGGACACCGCCGACCGGCTGGGCTACCGGCCCAACAGCGCCGCCCGGCGGCTGCGCCGGGCCAGCACCGGCGCGATCGGCCTGCACCTGCCGCGCACCGCGACCCGGCTGGACTACTACATGACCCTCGCCTTCGGCGCGGTGCACCGCGCCCAGGAGGACGGTCTGGACGTGGTGCTGCTGGCCCCGGACGGCGGGGCCGCCGGGCGGCTCGCCTCGCGCGTGGACGGCCTGCTCGTGATCGACCCGGAGGCCACCGACGCCACCGTGCCCGGCCTGCTCGACGCGGGCGTGCCCGTGGTCACGGGCGAGCGTTACCTCGGCGCGTCCGCCGCCCCCGCCGGTGCCGTGGTCTGCGACAACGCCGCCTCGCTGACCGCGCTGCTGGACCACGTGCGCGAGTCCGGCGCCCGGCACCCGGCGCTGCTCGCGCCCGCCGGCACCTCCGCGTGGGCCACCGCGCTGCGCGAAACGGCAGGCGCCTGGGGCCGTACGCACGGGCGTGAAGTCGCCGTACGGACGGTGCCGTTCGCCGCCACCCCCGACGAGGCCGCGCAGGCCACCGCGGACCTGCTCGCGGCCGAACCGGCCGTCGACGCGGTGGTCTGCGCGCCCGACGGAGCCGCCGCCGGCGTCCTGCGGGCCGCCGCCGGACTCGGCCGTACGCCCGGGCGGGACCTGCTCGTCGCCTCCTGCGTGGACGGCGCGGCCCTGCGCGCCTGCGCCCCGCCCGTGACGGCGATCGACCTGCACCCGGACGCGTACGGGCGGGCCTGCGCCGCCCTGCTCTGCGACATCCTGGCCGGCCGCGCCGGTCCGCGGACCGTCCGCCATCACGCCTGGTCCCTGCGGGTACGGGCGTCGAGCCGCGCGGAGGGGTAGCCGGAGCGGCAGCCGGAGGGCCCACTTCGGCCACGGCGCTCCCCGGCCGCCCCTCCCGGTCCCGACCGGTCGGGCTCGGACACACCACGCATACGCAGCGGTCGCGTTCCGCCGCCCTCCGGCCGTTCGTGATCCCGTCGCGGCCCCGCCGCGCCTGCCGCGGCGGGGCCGCTACCTTGGGCCTCCTCGCCTGGACGGTGATGCTCATGTCCTCCGGTCCCGCCCGGCCGCGTGGCGGCAGGCTGCCCGCCGAAGTGACGGGCTTCGTCGGACGCGCGTCCGAACTCGCCGCCGCAGCAGCCCTGTTGGCGCGGGCCCGGCTGGTGACCGTGCTGGGCCCCGGAGGCGTGGGCAAGACCCGGCTGGCGCTGCGGGCCGCCGCCTGTGCGGCCGGGAACTACGCGGACGGCGTCCGCTTCGTCGACCTGTCGGGCGTACAGGATCCCGGCCTGCTGCCGCGGTCCCTCTCCGGCGCGCTGGGGCTGCCGGTCCGGGCGTCCCGTCCGCCCATGGAGGCGCTGACCGCGTACCTGGCCGACCGCGAACTGCTCCTCGTCCTGGACACCTGCGAGCATCTCCTCGACGCCTGTGCCGCGACGGCCGGGCTGCTGCTGGCCCAGGCCCCCGGCCTGACGGTCCTGGCCACCAGCAGACAGGCCCTCGACGCGCCCGGTGAACACCTCCTGCCCGTACCGCCCCTGGCCCTTCCGGACCCCGACGGCACGGGCGACGGCGACGCGCTGAACCTGCTCGTCCAGCGGGCCGCCGCCGTCGCGCCCGGCTTCGCCCTGACCGACGGCAACCGCGCCCGGGCCGCGGCGCTCTGCCACCGCCTGGACGGTCTGCCGCTGGCCATCGAGCTGGCGGCCGTACGGCTGCGGGCCCTGCCGCTCGACCGGCTCCCGGTGCGGCCCGGTGACACCTTCGCGCTGCTCGGGCCCGGCCGACGGGCGGGCCCGGCGCGGCACCGGACGCTGCGGGCGGCCGTGGACTGGAGCCACGCGCTGTGCACCCCCGCCGAACAACTGCTGTGGGCGCGGCTGTCCGTCTTCGCCGGGCCCTTCGACCTCGCCGCCGTCGGCGCGGTGACCACGGACGCGGACCTGCCCGCGCGGAGCGTCCTGACGCCGCTGGTCGGGCTCACCGAGAAGTCGGTCGTGCGGTGTCCGGACGGGCGGGACGACCGTTACCGGCTGCCCGCCCTGCTGCGCGAGTACGGCGCCGAACGGCTTCGGGAGCGCGGCGGGTCCGCACCGTACCGGCGCCGTCTCGTCGCCCACTGCCGCGCGCAACTGGCCGCCTTCGCGGCGGGCTTCGCCTCGCCCCGGCAGCTCACCCGCTACCGGGCCCGGGCCGTCCGGTATGCCGCCGAGGGCGAGCGGCCCCCACCCGGCACGGACCACCGCCGCGCGCTCGTGGCCCGCGCCGCGCCCGACGCCCTGACCCGACGCGAGCGCGAGGTCGCGGACCTGGTGGCCGCCGGGCTGTCGAACCGCCGGATCGCCGAACGCCTCGTCATCTCCAAACGCACCGTCGACGCCCACGTCGAACACATCCTCAGCAAGCTGGGCTACTCGTCGCGGGTACAGATCACGGCGTTGCTGAGGGGCGAGGGGGCGCCGGGGGAAGGGGACTCGTGAGGGCTCGGGACGGGGGTGGGCCGGGATACGCCGAGGGTGTGCGCGTGTCGGCACCGGCGCGCGCCGTGCGCTCCGCACCTAGGTATACCGATTCCGTGCGACTACCGATGCCCGGACGGTTCCGGCCGTTCCAGGCTTGCGGTCCCTCGCGTACCGACGTACGCCGGAGCCACCGCGGAGGCACGGGCCCATGCAGACATCCCGGATCCACCGGCCGCCCGGGCTGACCGGCCGGGAGGCCGCGGCCGGCGGACTCGAAGCGCTGCTGCGGACCACGCGCCTGGTCACGGTGACCGGGCCGGGAGGCGTGGGCAAGAGCGCGCTGGCCGCCGAGGTCGCGCACCGCATGGCGGACGACCGGTGGGCCGCCGTCGGCTCCGGCGACCTGGCCGCGCTGGACGACCCCGGCCTGGTGCCGCACCACCTCGCGCGGGCCCTCGGGATCGGAGGCGGCCCCGCCCGCCCGCACCCCGGCGCCCTGGCCCGGGCGGTGGGCACCCGGCCGGTCCTGCTCGTCGTGGACACCTGCGAGCGGCTCGCCGGGCCCTGCGCCGAGGTCTTCGCGCGGCTGGTGGCGGAGTGCCCCGGCCTGCACGTGCTGGCCACCAGCCGCAGCGCCCCGGACACGCCGGAGGACACCTTCCCGCTGCGTCCGCTCCCGCTCGGCGCGGCCACCGCCCTGTTCCGGGCGAGTGCCCGGCAGGCCGGCGCCGAGGACGTCGGCGCCGGGCCCGCGCGCGAGATCTGCCGCCTGCTGGACGGGCTGCCGCTCACGGTATGGACCGCGGCCGCGCAGCTCGCCCGGCAGCCCCCGGCGGACCTGCTGTCCTGTCTGTCCCGGCCGGAGTACGTCCTCGACCTGCCCGCCCCGATGCCCGGCCTGCCCGAGCGGCAGCGGACCCTGCGCGGTGCGCTGCGCTGGAGCCTGCGGCTCTGCACGCCGCGGGAACGGCTGCTGTGGGCCCGGTGCAGCGTCTTCCCGTCCGCGTTCACGGCGGCCGACGCCGATGTGGTGTGCGGGGACGAGCGGTTGCCGCCCGAGGCCGTGGCCGCGGGGTTCGCGGGGCTGGAGCGGCAGTCCCTGATCCTGCCGGAGCCGGGGCCGGAAGCGCGGCCGGAGACGGCGCCGGGGACGGAGACGGCGCCGGGGACGGAAGCAGGGAAGGCGCCCGGCGTGCTCTTCCGTATGCCGCGCGGCACCCGGGCGTACGGCAGGCAGTGGCTGGTGGAGCTGGGCGAGGAACGGGAGTTCCTGCGGCGCTGCCTGGCGTGGTCGCTCGGCCGCGAGTGACAACGGACAAACCCGCTTAATACGTGGCAATACGCACCTCCCACCTGAGACGATCCCCGTATGACCACACGTACCTTCGACGACCTGGTGGCCGAGGCGGAATCCGTATCCGTCGAGGGCTGGGACTTCTCCTGGCTGGACGGCCGGGCCACCGAGCAGCGCCCCTCCTGGGGGTACCAGCGCCGCCTGGGCGAGCGGCTGGCGTGCGCCCGGGCGGCGCTGGACATCCAGACCGGCGGCGGCGAAGTCCTGGCGGGCGCCGGGCCGCTGCCGCCCGTGATGGCGGCCACCGAGTTCTGGCCGCCGAACGTCGCGAAGGCGACCGCGCTGCTGCACCCGCTCGGCGCGGTCGTCGTCGCCGACCCGGACGAGCCGCCGCTGCCCTTCGCCGACGGCGCCTTCGACCTCGTCACCAGCCGCCACCCGGCCACCGTGTGGTGGCCGGAGATCGCCCGCGTCCTGCGCCCCGGCGGCACGTACTTCGCCCAGCACGTCGGCCCGGCCAGCGTCTTCGAGCTGGTCGAGTACTTCCTCGGCCCGCAGCCCGAGGAGGTACGGCGCCGGCGCCACCCCGACGACGAGAGCCGGGACGCCGAGGCGGCCGGCCTGGAGATCACCGACCTGCGGTCCGAGTCCCTCCGTACGGAGTTCCACGACATCGGCGCGGTGATCTACTTCCTGCGCAAGGTGATCTGGATGGTCCCGGGCTTCACGGTGGACCGCTACCGCGACCGGCTGCGGGAACTGGACGCGGAGATCCGGGCGGCGGGCCCGTTCGTGGCCCACTCCACCCGGTTCCTCATCGAGGCCCGCAAACCCGCCTGACGGCGACCGCCGGGGCCGCCCGGGCCGCCTGCCCGCCCGTACGGCCCCGCGCCCGTCCGGGAGCACGCACGCCCGCCCACCGGCTCGCGCCCTCACGCCAGATCCACCAGCTCCGCGTACTGCCGCCCCCACAGGTCCTCCGTGCCGTCCGGCAGCACCAGCACCCGGTCGGGCCGCAGCGCCTCGACGGCGCCCGGGTCGTGGCTGACCATCACGATCGCGCCGGGGTAGGTGCCGACCGCGCCCAGCACTTCGTCCCGGGAGGCCGGGTCGAGGTGGTTGGTGGGCTCGTCCAGGAGCAGGACGTTGGCGCGCGAGTGGACCAGGCCGGCCAGCGCCAGCCGGGTCTTCTCGCCGCCGGAGAGCACCCGTACCGGCTTGTCCGCGTCGTCCCCGGAGAAGAGGAACGAGCCGAGGACGTGCCGGGCCTCGCCGTCGGTCAGGTGGGGCGCGGCGGCGGCCAGGTTCTCCCGGACCGTACGGGCCGGATCCAGCGTGTCGTGCTCCTGCGCGAAGTACCCCAGCCGCAGTCCGTGCCCGGCCACGACCCGGCCCGCGTCCGGCGTCTCCCGCCCGGCCAGCAGCCGCAGCAGCGTCGTCTTGCCCGCCCCGTTGAGGCCGAGCACGACCAGCCGGCTGCCCCGCTCGACCGCCAGGTCCACGCCCGCCAGCACCCGGTGCTCCCCGTACGCCTTGGCCAGGCTGACCGCGCCCAGCGGCACCCGGCCGCACGGCGCGGGCTCGGGCAGCCGGATGCGCGCGGCCTTCTCGGCGCGCCGTACCGGCTCCGTCGCGGCCAGCATCCGGTCCGCGCGGCGGGCCATGTTCTTCGCGGAGACGGCCGTCGCGACGTTCGCGCGCATCTTGTCCGCCTGACCGTGCAGCGCCGCCGCCTTGCGCTCGGCGTTGGCCCGCTCCCGCGCCCGGCGCCGGTCGTCCGCCGCGCGCTGGGCGAGATAGGTGTGCCAGCCGGTGTTGTGCACGTCGAGGGCGGCCCGGGCCGGGTCCAGGTGGAACACCCGGTTGACGGTGTCGGCGAGCAGCCCGGTGTCGTGGCTGATCACCACCAGACCGCCCCGGTACGCGGCCAGGAAGCCGCGCAGCCAGGCGACCGAGTCGGCGTCGAGGTGGTTGGTCGGCTCGTCCAGCAGCAGCGTGCCGTGCCCGGCGAACAGGATGCGGGCCAGTTCCACGCGCCGCCGCTGCCCGCCCGACAGCCCGCCCACCGGCTGGCGCAGCACCCGCTCGGGCAGCCCCAGCCCGTCCGCGACCCGCGCCGCCTCGGCCTCGGCCGCGTACCCGCCGCGCGCCTGGAAGGCGTCCTCGGCCCGCGCGTACGCGGCCATCGCCTTGTCCTGCGCCCCCGGCTTCACGGCCGCGGCCAGCGCCTCCCCGGCCCGGTGCAGCTCCGCCACGGCCCGGTCCAGCCCGCGCGCGGACAGGATGCGGTCGGTGACGGTGACGGCCGGGTCGGCCGCCCGGGAGTCCTGCGGCAGATGGCCGAGGCTCCCCGTACGGATGATCTCCCCGGCGGCGGGCGCCGCCCGGCCCGCCAGGGTGTCGAGCAGGGTCGTCTTCCCCGCACCGTTACGGCCCACCAGGCCGACACGGTCGCCGGGCCCCACGTGAAAGGACACCCCGGCCAGCAGAAGCCGGGCGCCGACGCGCACGTCGGCACCACGAACGGTAATCATGACTTGACTCTCCGGAACAGCTCAAGGACACACGGATGGCGCGAAAGCGGGTGTCCGAGCTAGGAAATCCGGGGGGTCGACATGGATCCGAGGGTAACCGCCGGCCCGGCGGAGCGCACGGAGTTTTCGGCGGCGGGGCGTACGGCCCGGTCAGGCGGCCACACCTGGGTCCGGTCCCCGCGGGGTGTCCGCGAAGACCGGTCCGCGGTATGCCGGAGTCACACCTCGGCGGCTATCCAGGCGATGTGCCAGCCGTTCTTGGCGGCGTATTCGGGGTCGATGGGCTGGCGGTCGACGCGCCGGACGTAGATGCGGAAGCCGGTGGGGGTCGCTTTGTAGACCGTGTTTCCGCCGGTGGTCATCCACATACGGTCGTCGCCGGTGAGTGCCGCGATATAGGCGGGGGTTTCGGCGAATTCCCCGGCGCTGGTGTCGACGTCGATGTAAACGCCATCACCGTTGCGGTCGGGGTAGTTCTGCCAGCCTTCGCCGGGGGCGGTCCTGCCGGAAAGGAACTTGCCGTTCTGCATTGCCTGCTCCTGTCGCGTCCTCGTAGGAATGCGAACCGGCGATCCATTGATCGGCGGTTAGGGCAGTTTGGGCCCGGAAGTTCGCCGCTAGCAAGGCCGTTCGGCAGAGTTGGCCAGATGTGGGGAGTGCGCGCCGCGGCCCGGGCCGCTGGCCTGAATGGAGGGTTGACCGGCGGACGGGGCGGGCGTAACCGGGGCGGCCGACCGGGCCATGATTCTTTATCGGGAGGGTTGACAGCCTCCGGTCACCTGACAAACCTGGGATGCAGCCTTTTCCGGCGGCCCCGGCACGGTCGACGCATGAGGGATTCGCGATCCGGGCCTCGCGATCACCATCTCTCCGGTTCCGCGGCGCACCCCGCCGCACCGGAGCAGCCGATACGGCCTCTGCGTCGAACGCCGACGACCTTTCAGCGCCGCGCTCGCCGCACCTCTTCCCGAGTACGAGGCCGATGACTGGCTTTGGAGAAGGACATGGAGGAAGTGGGAGCAACAGCGCCCGCGCGGCCGGGCGGAGGTCCGGCCACGGGATACACATTCCGCGCCGCCGCGGAATGGGCGGAATTCGGGGCGGTGCTCGACCTCGCCTACGGCGGCCATCCGCACTCCCCGGCCCACAGCGCCGTGGTCGGTGCCCTCTTCGAGCCGAAGCGCTCCCTCGTCGCGTGTCACGGCGGACGCCCGTGCGCCACCCTCGCCGGGTACGCGCTGGAGATGACGCTGCCGGGCGGCCCCGCCCCGGTGGCCGGCATCGGATACGTGGCGGTCGCGCCGCCGCACCGCCGCCGCGGGCTGATGCGGGAGCTGCTCCGGCGGGCACTCACCGCGCTGCACGAGGAGCGGGCCGAGCCGGTCGTGGTCCTGCACTCGACCGAGCCGGGGATCTACGGGCGGTTCGGGTTCGGGCTCGCCTCCCGGGCCGTCGAGGTGTCGGTGCCGCCCGAGGCGCGGGCGTTCGCGCCGGAAGCGGAAGGGGAGGCGGCAGCGGAGGCGGGACGAAAGGTGGAGGCTGCCGGGCTGACGCTGGACGTCGTCCCGGCCGAGGAGGCCCACTCGGCCATCGCGGACATCTACCGTGCCTGTCTGCACCAGCGCCCCGGCATGCTGCGCAGGGACGCCGCCTGGCAGCGCCGCGCCGTCGAGGACGAGCCGGCGAGCCGGCACGGCGCGGGGCGGCTGCTGTGCATGGTGGCGTCGGGCCCCGGCGGGGCGGCGCGGGGATACGCGCTGTACCGGCTGCGGCCCGCCTGGGAACGGTCCCGGCCGCGCTACGCCCTGTCCGTACGGGAGGTGTTCGCGCGCGACCCGGCCGCGTACGCCTTCGTGTGGCGGTCGCTGCTGGACACCGACCTGGCCGGGACCGTCAGCGCGGCGGCCCGCCCGGTCGACGACCCGCTGCTGGCGCTGCTCGACGACCCGCGCAGTGCCGCGCCGACCGTGCGCGACCAGCTCTACGCCCGCGCCGTGGACCTGGACCGGGCCCTCACCGCCCGTACGTACAGCGCGCCGGTGGACGTGGTGCTCGAAGTGCGCGACGCCCTGTGCCCGTGGAACGCCGGGCGTTGGCGGCTCACGGCCGGGGCGGACGGCGGTGCCGAGTGTGCGCGGACGGGCGCCGCGGCCGACCTCGCGCTGACCGCCCGCGAAGTCGGCGCGGTGCTGCTCGGCGGCGGCTCGCCGGCCCAGCTCGCGCTCGCGGGCCGGGTCACGGAGCTGCGGCCCGGCGCGCTGCGCGCCGCCTCCGCCGCCTTCCACCACGATCCGGCGCCGTTCTGTCCGATGTCCTTCTGAGGACCGCGGGCCGTACGGGTTCTGTGGGCCGCAGGCCAGACGGGCGCTGCGGGCCTCAGGCCGGACGGCCGCCGCGGGCCCCGGACCGGCCCGCCGCAGGCCGCGAAGCCGGTGAGAGCCGCACGACCGCTGGAGGCCGCACGACCGCCGACGCCCCCACCACCCACCCTTCTTTCGAGGAGTCACCATGCCCGGACCCGGATACGCCTTCTTCGGTGACGAGGAGCGCGACAACGTCCAGCAGGTGCTGGACGCCTGGTCGCGGACGACCGCCGCGCACTCCTACCCGCTGGGCGACCTGACACAGACCCGGCTGTTCGAGCAGGCCGCGGCGCACCGCCTGGGCAGCCCGTACTGCCTGTCCGTCAACAGCGGCACCTCCGCGCTCCAGGCGTGCCTCGCGGCGCTCGGCATCGGCCCGGGGGACGAGGTCGTGGTGCCCGGCTACCTGTACGGCGCGTGCCTCGCCGCCGTCGCGTACAGCGGCGCCACTCCGGTGCTGGCCGAGGTGGACGCCTCGCTCACCCTCGACCCCGACGACGTACGGCAGCGGATCACGCCCCGTACCAAGGCGCTGATGCCGGTGCACATGCTCGGCGCGGCCTGTGACATGGCGGCGCTGCGGCAGATCGCGGACGAGTACGGGCTGCTGGTGCTGGAGGACGCGGCGCAGGCGTGCGGCGGGACGTACCGGGGGCAGGCGCTGGGCACGTTCGGGCAGGCGGGGGCCTTCTCCCTCAACATGTTCAAGGTGATCACCGGCGGGGACGGCGGTTTCCTGCTCACCCCCGACGAGCGGGTCTTCCAGCGGGCGTACGGCTTCCACGACCACGGCTGGTTCCCGTACCGGCGCGAGGACGGGCCCGGCGACCGGCTGTGGGGCCTCAACCTGCGGATGACGGAGCTGACGGCGGCCGTGGCGCGCGCCCAGCTCGCCCGGCTCGACGCCGTGCTGGCCCGCACCCGGGAGCTGCGGGACGGGCTGCTGGCGCAGATCCCGGTACGGGACGGGGTGGTCCGCCGCCCGCTGCACGACGCGGCGGGGGACTGCGCGACCGTCCTGGTCCATGTCTTCGACGAGCGGGCCGACGCCGAGGCCGTCGCGAAGCGGCTCGGCACCAAGACGCTGCTGCACTCGCCCAAGCACTACTACGGCGGGCTGCCCGAACTCGCCGCGCTGGCCGCCCCGGACGGCTCGTCCTGCCCGTTCCGCCCGGCCGCCGAGGCCTGGCGGCGGGACGGCTGGCGGGCGGGCGCGCTGCCCCGTACCGACGAGGTGCTGAGCCGGTCGCTGGCCCTGACCGTCGGGACGTCCGACACCTATCTGGGCGCCGACTTCGGGGTGACCGTCTTCAGCGGCCCGGACGAGGTCACCGAGGTCGCCGAGCGGTTCCGCGAGACGGTCGGCGAAGTGCTCGGCTGACCGCCCCCGGGGCCCGCGCGTCGCCCGCCGCGGCCCGTCCCCACGCCCACTCCCGCCTCCCGACCCCCGACCGCCCTCGAACCTAAGGACCGTTCATGCCCGCGACCCGAACGCCCGCCCAGCTCACCGCCGTGGCCGCCCGGCCCCTGGTCAGCGTCGTGGTGCCGTGCTTCGACGAAGCGGCCGTCATCGGGGAGACGCACCGCCGGCTCAGCGCCGTCCTGCGCGGCCTGCCGGGGTGCGACCACGAGGTGGTGTACGTGGACGACGGCAGCCGGGACGGGACGTGGGACCGGCTCACCACGCTCGCCGCGGGCGACGCGCGGGTCCGGCTGGTGCGGCTGACCCGCAACTTCGGGCACCAGCCGGCCGTCCTCGCGGGCCTGCGCGAGGCGGCCGGGGACGCGGTGGTGACCATCGACGCTGACCTCCAGGACCCGCCCGGCCTCATCGCCGACATGGTCGAACGCTGGCGCGCCGGCTGGCCGGTGGTCTCCGCGCGGCGCACCACCCGGGAGGGCGAGAGCCGCTTCAAGACCGGCACCGCGCACATCTTCTACCGGCTGCTGGCCGCGGTCGCCGACCACCCGGTGAGCCTCGACACCGGGGACTTCCGGCTGCTGGACCGCGAGGTCGTCCGCACCCTCACGCTGCTGCCGGAGAGCGAGCTGTACCTGCGTGGCTCGGTGTGCTGGGCGGGCTTCCCCGAGACGAGCCTGGAGTACGGGCGGCTGCCGCGGCCGGCCGGGCGGACGAAGTACACGCTGCGCAAGATGGCGGGCCTGTCCCGGCGCGGCCTGCTGGCCTGCTCGTCGGCCCCGGCCCGGGTGCCCGCCGCCGTCGGCCTGGCCTGCCTGGGCGGTACGGCCGTGGCCTCGGCCGTGCTGCGCCGCCCGCTGCCGCTGGCCGCGTGGACCTTCGGCGGCCAGGCGGTGCTGCTCGGGGTGCTGGGCGAGTACCTGCTGCTGGTCCACCGCGAGGTACGCGGGAGGCCGCCGTACGTGGTCCTCCAGCGGTGGGCGGCCGGGGTGCCCGCCCCGGTGGAGCTGACCGCCGCCGGCCTGGCCGGGGCCCGGGTGGCGTGGGCGGCCGGGAGCCCCCGGTGACGGCCGGGAACGGCGGGCGGGCCGGACACGACGGCCCGGGCACGGACTGGGACGTCATCGTGGTCGGCGCCGGGTTCACCGGCCTGGCGGCCGCCCACGAACTCGGCCGGGCCGGGCTGCGCTGCCTGGTCCTGGAGGCCGACGACCACGTCGGCGGCCTCGCGGGCACGTTCACCGTCGGCGGCCGGCAACTGGAGCGCTTCTACCACCACTGGTTCGCCTCCGACACGGACATCTTCCGGCTCTGCGCCGACCTCGGCCGCGCCGACCTCGTCCAGCGCCACCACGGCCGCACCGGCTTCTACTACGCGGGCGGCATCCACCGCCTCTCCTCCCCGCTCGACGTGCTGCGCTTCGCGCCGCTGCCGCCGGCCGACCGGCTGCGCCTGGGCCGGTCCGTACTGCGCGCCGGACGGGTCCGGCACTGGCGCGAGCTGGAGGCGCTGACCGCCGAGGAGTGGCTGGTGGGGCTGGGCGGGCGGCGGGTGTACGACCGGGTGTGGCGGCCGCTGCTGGAGGGCAAGTTCGGCCCGTACGCGCCCGAGGTCGGCGCCACGTGGATGTGGACCAAGCTGCACCTGCGGGGCGGCAGCCGCAGCCGGTCCGGCCGCGAGGTGCTCCACTACCTGCGCGGGGGCTGCGGCGCGCTGCTGGACGCCTGGCTGCCCCGGCTGGCCGGACTGGGCGTACGGATACGGACCGGCAGCCCGGTGACGGAGGTGCTGACCGGGCCGCAGGGGGTGACCGGTGTGCGCTGCGGCGACGAAGTCATCGGCGCCCGGCGCGCGTTGGTGACCTGCGCCCCCGGCCCCGCCGCCACACTGCTCGCCCGGTCCGCGCACCCCGCCGCCCCGGCCCTGCGGCGCCGGCTCGCGGCGATCCCGTACCTGGCCAACCTCTGTCTGGTGCTGGAGAACGACCGGCCGCTGTCCGACACGTACTGGCTCAACGTCACCGACCCGCACTTCCCGTACGTCGGCGTCATCGAGCACACCAACCTCGACGCCCCGCAGCACTACGGCGGGCGGCACCTGGTCTACCTCTCCACGTACCTGCCCGCGGACGCCGCGCTCTACCGGATGAGCGATCCGGAGGTCTACCGCCACAGCCTCCCGCACCTGCGGCGGATGTTCCCGGCGTTCCGCGAGGAGTGGGTGCGCGCCCACCACGTCTGGCGCGCCCCGTACGCGCAGCCGGTCATCACCCGGCACTACTCGCGGACCGTGCCCGGCGTCGAGAACGCCGTATCCGGGCTCTACCTGGCCGGGATGGCCCAGGTCTTCCCCGAGGACCGGGGCACCAACTACGCGCTCCGGGGCGGACAGCGCGCCGGCCGGCTGATCGCCGACCGCGTCCGTACGGCGGAGCGCCGCACGGACCGCGCCCGCACCGCCGACGCCGCACGGATCGGAGCCGACCATGACTGACCCGCGTGCCCCGCAGCCCCTCCTCACCGTGGCGGACTGCGAACGGATGCCCGCCCGCCAGGTGCACGACCTCTACCGGCAGTACGTCAGCCGCGCCCAGGTCTCGCTGCTCGGCTCCTTCGGATTCGGCCAGGACCTGGCCGACCACGCCGAGGGCTGCTGGATCACCCTGCGCGACGGGCGGCGCATCCTGGACTTCACCGGCGGGATCGGCGTACTCAACCACGGGCACAACCACCCCCGGCTGCTCGCCGCCCGCCGCCGCTTCGCCGAGCGGCGCACCATGGAGGTCCACAAGAACTATCTGTCGCCCTACGTGGCCGCGCTCAGCCACAACCTGGCGCGGCTGCTCCCCGGCGACCTGGACATCAGCTACTTCCCCAACTCCGGCGCGGAGGCGGTGGAAGGCGCCGTGAAACTCGCGTACAAGTACCACCGGGGCCACCGCGGGACGGTGCTGCACAGCGACCTCTCCTTCCACGGCAAGCTCCTCGGAGCGGGCAGCCTCACCGCCTCCCCCGAGACCGGCTTCCCTTACCCCGGCCTGCCCGGCACCGACCACTTCGCCTACGACGACCCGGAGTCCTTCGCCCTCGCCCTGGAACGGCACCGGACCGGGGACGGCGGCAGCGACGTGTACGCGGTGGTGCTGGAGCCGTTCAGCGCGTCGAGCGTGCGCGAGTGCTCGGCGGAGTTCCTGTACGAGGTGCGGCGGCTGTGCACCGAACGGGACATCGTGCTCGTCTTCGACGAGGTGTACACAGGCTGGGGACGGACCGGCACGCTCTTCCACTTCATGCGCCACCCCGGCCTGGTGCCCGACGTGCTGACCACCTCCAAGTCCTTCGGCGGCGGCAAGGCGTCCATCTCCGGCTACATCGCGCGCGAACCGGTCTTCCGCGCCGCGTACGACAACCTCGCCGACGCGACGCTGCACAGCACCACGTACTACGGCTTCGGCGAGGAGACCGCGACCGCGCTGGAGGCCGTTGCCATCGCCGTGGACGACGACTACCCGGCGCGCGCCGTGCGGATCGGCGAGCGGCTGGGCGGCGGCCTCGCCGACCTCGCCGCACGCCACCCGTCCCTGGTGGCCGGCACGTCCGGCCGGGGCGCGCTGCACGGCCTGTTCCTCAACGACGGCCTCCCCGCGCTGGACCGGCTGCTGCGCCTGGTGCCCTCCTCCTTCGCCCGGGACCCGCGGGCCCGCCGCAAGCTCGTAACCGCGGCCGTCATCGCCTCCCTGTACCGCGATTACGGCGTACTGGCCTACTACGGCTCCAACCACGGCCTGCCGCTCATCGCCTCGCCGCCGCTGGTCGCCGGGGAGACCGAGGTCGAGGTGTTCCTCCAGGCGCTGGACTCGGTGCTGGAGCAGGGGGCCGGGCGGCTGCTGGCCCGCTTCGCCAAGGACGTCCTGGCGCAGCACGTGCCCGTACGGGGCAAGGAGGCCAGGGAGCGGGCGGTGGCGCGGTGAACGGCGCGTGCGCGGCGGACCGCGGCCGGATGGCACGGGCACTGCGGGCGAGCCGGCTGCCCGGCCTGTGGGCGGCCCGCCACCCGGCGCTGGCCGAACCGCTCGCCGGTGCGCGCGCTGCCGAGCATGTCAGCGGGTCGCTGGAACGGCTTCCGGCGCTGTACCGCATCGGCGCCGAAGCGGCGTTGCGGTTGTCGGGGGCGGTGTCGGCGGGCCGTGCCGTGTCCCCCGCCGGCTACGACCGGCTGGCGCGGCTGCCCGGCTTCGGCCGCTTCCTCGCGGTCATCGACGCCCTCGCGCTGTACGGCGGGCTGGACGGTGAGCCGGACACATGACCGTACCCAAGGGCCGCCGCCACGCCCCGCACCGCACCGTCTCCTGTGACGCCCTGGTCATCGGCTCCGGCGCCGGCGGCGCGGTCGCCGCGCTGGAACTGGCGCGGGCCGGTCACCACACCGTCGTCCTGGAGGAAGGGCCCCGGACGACCACCGCCGAGATCGCCGCGGCGTCGCCCGCCGCGAACCTGCGCCGCCTCTACCGCGACGCCGGGCTCGCCCCGATCCTCGGCAGCCCGGTGATCCCGTACGGCGAGGGCCGCTGTGTGGGCGGCAGCACGGTCGTCAACGGCGGGCTGCTGTGGGCGCCGCCGGACGCGCTGCTGGAGCGCTGGGCCCAGGTGATGGGCACCACCGACTACCGGTCCGGCCGGCTGGCCGAACACGTCCGTACGGTCTCCGAGCGGCTCGGCGTCGCCACCCAGCCGCACGGCGACGGCAACGCGGACTCCCGGCGGCTGGCCGCCGCCGCCGACGCCCTGGGCTGGCGCTGGACCGCCGCCCGGCGCGCGGCCCCCGGCTGCGATCACCGCAACCGCTGCCCGACCGGCTGCCCCAGCGGCGCCAAACGCAGCATGCTCGTCAGCTACCTCCCGGAGGCCGAGCGCAACGGCGCGCGGATCGAGCCGGATACGCGGGCCGTGCTGCTGCGGCACGACGGCCGCACCGTGCACGGGGTGCGGGCGGTGGGCGGCCCGGACGGGCGTACGCCCGTCGACTACCGCCCCCGTACGGTCTTCCTCGCCGCCGGGGCCGTCGGCAGCGCCCTGCTCCTCCAGCGCAGCGGCATCCACCGCCGGACCGCCGGGCGCGCCATGGGATTCCATGTGAACTTCCGTCTGGTGGCCCGCTTCGCCGACCCGGTGCACGCCGGGCAGGGCACGATCTTCACCGCCCAGTTGCGGGAGTTCGAGGAGCTGGGCGTGCACGTGATGCCCGCCAACCTCTCCCGCGGCGCGCTGGCGGCGGCGGTCGCCGGGCACGGGCCCGCGGTGGTCGACGCGCTGCTCGCGGACCTGGGCCGGGTCGCGGTGTACACGGTCCAGGTGGCGATGAGCGGCCGGGTCGCCGTGCGCGAACTGCCCGCCGTCGGGCGGCTGTTACGGCACCGGATGACCTCCTACGACCGCGGCCTGCTGCGCTTCGCCCTCGGCCGGGCCGCGCGGGTCCTCTTCCGGTCGGGGGCCGTGGAGCTGTACCCGCCGTCCCCCGGCGCGCCCCCGCTGCGCACGGACCGCGCGGCGCGGGAGTCCGCCGCCCGCTGCGACCCGCGCGGCTGGGACCTGGTGTCCGTCCACGCCATGGCGTCCTGCCCGATGGGGCGGCCCGGGCTCGGCGGGGTGTGCGACCAGGACGGGCGCCCGTACGGTGTGGCCAACCTCCGGCTGTGCGACGCCTCGGTGCTGCCGGGGCCGGCCGGTCTCAGTCCGCAGGGCACGATCATGGCGTTCGCGCACGAGATCGTCGCCCGCCACCTCTCCTCAGCCCCCGAGGCCCCCGCGAGGAGGCACCGTGACAGCGACACCGCACCCTGACAACGCGCGCGACGGCAGCGCCGAAGGGCGCCCGCGCGGCGTGCTCCGCCCCACCGGCCCCGTCGTGGACTGCGACATCGCCGTCATCGGCTCCGGCATGGGCGGCGCGACCCTGGCGTACGCCCTGCGCGACACCGGAGCGCGCGTCCTGGTCGTGGAGCGCGGCGACTTCCTGCCGCGCGAGTGGCAGAACTGGTCGGCGCCCGCCGTCTTCACCGCCGCGCGCTACCGCAACGCCGAACCCTGGTACGACGCCGGGGCCGGCCGCTTCTTCGCCCCTGGCGTGCACTACTACGTCGGCGGCAACACCAAGGTCTTCGGCGCCACGCTGCCACGCTTCCGCGAAGCCGACTTCGGGCCGCTGGAGCACGCGGAAGGCGTCTCGCGCGGCTGGCCGTTCCCGTACGGTGCCCTGGAACCCCACTACGCGCGGGCCGAACGCCTCTACCGGGTGCACGGCAGCCGCGCCGCCGACCCGACCGACCCCTGGCGTTCCGGTGACTACCCCTGGCCGGCCGTCCCCCACGAACCCGCGGTCGCCGCGCTGGCCACGTCGCTGCGCGACCAGGGCCTGACCCCGTACGCGCTGCCCACCGGCATCGACCTGCGCGCCGGCGGTACGTGCCTGCGCTGCGGCACCTGTGACGGCTTCCCCTGCCTGGTCGAGGCCAAGAGCGACGCCGACGTGTGCGCGCTGCGGCCAGCGCTGGCCACCGGCAACGTCTCGCTGCTCACCCGGGCCACGGTCACCCGGCTGGTCACCGGCGCGGCCGGACGGCGGGTGACCGAGGCACTGGCCCAGCACGAGGGCCGTGAACTGCGCATCCGCGCCGACCGGTTCGTCCTGGCCTGCGGCGCGGTCAACACCGCCGCGCTGCTGCTGCGTTCGGAGCCCGCTGTCTCGCGCACGGGCCCGGTTCGGACCACCGGCCTGGCGAACGGCTCCGGACAGGCCGGGCGCAACTACCTGGTGCACAACAGCACCTTCCTCATGGCGGTCGACCCGCGCCGCGCCAACGACGTGGTGTTCCAGAAGACGCTGGGCGTCAACGACTGGTATCTGGGCGACGGCACGCGCGGGCCCATGGGCAACATCCAGGCCCTGGGCAAACTGCGCCCCCCGTCGGCGGGCGGCCTGTGGCCCCGTACGCCGCGCCCGCTGCTCGCCGCCGCCACCCGCCGCAGCATCGACCTGTACCTCACCAGCGAGGACCTGCCGGTGCCGGAGAACCGGGTGACCGTCGGACCCGGCGGCCGCACCGAGGTGCACTGGCGGCCGGTGAACCTGCCGCCGCACCGCGAACTCGTCCGCCGTGCCGCGCGGATGATGCGCCGCGCGGGCTTCCCCCTGGTCCGCGCCCGGAGCATGGGCATCGCGGTCAACTCGCACCAGTGCGGCACCGCGGCCGCCGGGGACGACCCGGCGGCCAGCGTCGTCGACCCGGGGTGCAAGGCCCACGAGCTGGACAACCTGTGGGTCGCGGACAGCTCCTGGTTCCCGTCCTCGGCCGCCGTCAACCCGGCACTGACGATCGCCGCCAACGCGCTGCGCATCGCGCCGGGAGTGGCGGGGGTGGCGCCGACGGCCGCTTACGGGGCGACCGGGTCCGACGCGGCCGACGCGCTCCGGGCCCGCGACTCCGCGCGCGGCGGCCGCGGGGACGGAGGGACCGCCGGCCCATGATCGTCGACCACGCCTACGAACTGATCACCGACGATGTCTTCCTGCGCCTGGACGGCCTGCTGCCGCACGCCGAACTCTTCCTCAAGCTGGAAGGGCTCAACCCGGCCGGATCGGTCAAGCTCAAGACCGCCACCGGCCTGGTCGAGGACGCCGAACGCCGCGGCCTGCTGCGCCCCGGCGGCTCCCTGATCGAGTCCTCCTCCGGCAACCTGGGCATCGCCCTGAGCGCCGTCTGCGCGGCCAAGGGCTACACCTTCACCTGCGTCACCGACCCGCACGTACCGCGGCAGAGCGTCACCCTGATGCGCGCGTTCGGCGCCCATGTGTGCGTCGTGGACACCCCGGACGGCAACGGCGGCTACCTCGGCAGCCGGATCGCGCTGATCCGCAGCGCCCTCGACCTCGACCCGTCACTGACCTGGCTGAACCAGTACGCCAACCCCGCCAACCCGGCCGTGCACGCGGCCCGCACCGCCGCCGCCGTCCTGCGCGAGGTCCGCGCCGTGGACTACCTCTTCGTCGGCGCGGGCACCACCGGCACCGTCATGGGCTGCGCCGCGCACTTCCGCCGCCACTCGCCCCGTACGCGGGTCGTCGCCGTGGACGCCGAGGGGTCGGTGACCTTCGGCGGCCCGCCCGGCACCCGCCGCATCCCGGGCCTGGGCACCAGCCGGGTGCCGGAGATCTGCCGCCCGCGCGACGTGCACCGCGTGGTCCGCGTCCCCGAACGGGACGCCGTACGGATGTGCCGCCGCCTCGCCCGCTCCCACGGCCTGGCCGTCGGCGGCTCCACCGGCTCGGTGCTCAGCGCCGTCCTGCGGCTGCGGTCCGGCATCCCGCCGGGCGCCCGCGTGGTGGCGCTCTCCGCCGACCTCGGGGACCGCTACCTGGACACCGTGTACGACGACGCCTGGGTCACCGAACACTTCGGCGCGCCGGCGGCCGGACCGCCCGGCCGCCCCCGGCTCCCCGGCCCCGCGCCGGCCGCCCCAGAGGAGGTGCGTTGAATGAACCCGCCCGCCGTGAACGCCGCCCCGGCCCCCGGCCGCCCGCGCCCCCCGGCGAGCCCGGAGGGCACCGACGGCCTCCAGGACCTGTACTGGCCGCCCGTCCGCCCCTTCAGCTCCCTGGACCCCGCGCTCGTGCGCTTCCTGGCCGCTCCCCCGCCCGCCCAGGGCGCGCTCCTCGCCCGGCTGCGCGCCGACCCCGAGGCCCACGGCCGCTTCCTCCACGAGCACCTGGCCACCCTCTACGCCCACTCCTTCGGCTACCGCGACGGACCGGCCGCGCACGCCCCCGACGACGACCTGGAGATCGCGCTGTACGCGGCGCGCACCCGGATGGAGCACGAGTTCCTGACGTACGGCTGCACCCCCGCGCCCCTGCCGGAGCCGTGCGGCCAGGAAGCGGCCGCCGACCACCTCGAAGCGCTCGCCGCCGACAACCCCGGCGCCGCCCACCCCCTCTTCCGCTTCCTCGCCGCCGACGCCACCCGCGAGCAGATCGAGTACTTCCTGCGCTGCGAACTGATCCGCAACGAAGTCGTGGACGACGAGGTGGCGCTG
The DNA here is from genome assembly GCF_044327445.1 of Streptomyces sp. NPDC018045. Taxonomy (NCBI): domain Bacteria; kingdom Bacillati; phylum Actinomycetota; class Actinomycetes; order Kitasatosporales; family Streptomycetaceae; genus Streptomyces; species Streptomyces sp. NPDC018045. The sequence goes on along the minus strand of NZ_JBIRFL010000003.1, from coordinate 570,077 downwards.
CTCGTCGTCGGCCTCCAGGGCCGGCAGAAGGCGGTCGCCGCGGCCAACCTGTGGGACGAGTGCGGGCGCGGCCGGCTGGAGCACTTCCACACGTACTGGCTGCGCCGCCAGCTCGGTTCCCCCGCCGGGTGGGAGGCGCTGGCCCGCTACCGCGGCGGCCATCCCTGGTTCGCCAAGCCGACGTCCAACCTCTTCGCCGCGCTGCTGCTGCGCCCGGCGCGCGTCCAGGCCGCGTACGGCTGCTTCCTCGTCTTCGAAAGCTGGGTCGAACCGCACTTCACCCTCCTCCTGGAGGGAATGACGCGGGTGGGCATCCACGACGACGACACGCGCGTGTACTACACCGCCCACACCCGCATCGACCCGCGCCACAGCCGGGAACTGTGCGACGGACTGCGCGCCCAGCGCCCCCGGCTCACCCCCCGGGAGGTACGGGCCGCCCTGTACGGGGCCCATCTCGCGGTCGACACGGGTGTCCGGCAATACGACCGCATCCAGCGCCACTTGGAGACCATGGGCCCGCGGAGCGTACGTGCCCCGCGGCCCCAGGACCACTGAGGCCGGCCGCGATCGGAGGAACCATGACGGACCCGGACCGGAGCGCCCACCAGCAGGCGGGGGCGGCCGACGCCGTACTGACCCTGCGCGACACCCCGCCCGACGCCCCGCCCGCCGCGGAGACCGGCCGGGCCACCGGTACCGCCCCGCCCGCGCCGCTGAACGGACGCCCGCACGACGGCCCCGGCGGTCTCACCCTCGGCCTCGACATCGGCGGCACCCTCGTCAAGTCCGCGCTGGTCGCCCCCGACGGCACGGTCCGGCACGAGAGCCGCTGCCCGGCCCGCCCCGAGGACGGCCCGGACGCCGTCCTGCGCACCGTCCTCGACCACGCCGCCGAGACCCTGGCCGTGGCCCGCGCCGCGGGCGCGGACGTGCGCGCGGCGGGCATCGCCTCCTGCGGGCTGGTGGACGAGGACACGGGCACCGTCATGTTCGCCGCCACCTTCGGGTGGCGCGACCTGCCGCTGCGCCGGCTGGCGTCCGAGCGCCTCGGGCTCCCGGTGGCACTCGGCCACGACGTACGCTCCGGCGGCGTCGCCGAGGCGCGGCTGGGCGCGGGGCGCGGGCACCGGGTGGTCCTCTTCGTCCCCGTCGGCACGGGAGTGGGCGGTGCGCTGCTGCTGGACGGCAAGCCGTACCCGGGCGGGCACTGGCGTTCGGCGGAGGTCGGGCACGTCGTCACCCGGCCGGGCGGCGAGGCGTGCCCGTGCGGCCAGCGCGGCTGTCTGGACACCATCGCGGGCGGCGTCGCCGTGGTACGCCGCTACAACGAGCGGCGCGGGACCCGGCCGCAGGTGTCCGGCGCGGAGGAGGTGGCACGCCGCGCGGCGGCCGGCGACCCGGCGGCCGCACGGGTGTGGGCCGAGGCGGCCGACGCGATGGCGCAGACGCTGCTGACGGCGATCACGCTTTTCGACCCGGCCGTCCTGGTGCTGGGCGGCGGCCTCAGCCAGGCGGGGGAGCAGTTGCGCGCGCCGCTGCGGCGCGGCCTCGAAGAGCGCGCCGCCTTCCAGGCCCTGCCCGACCTCGTCTTCGCCCAACTGGGGGAGCGGGCGGGCCGGATCGGCGCCGGACTGCTGGCGTGGGATCTTCTGCCCGCACTCGAAGGAGCACGGACATGACCGCGCACGGCCGGGCGCAAACGGTCACGGCCGTGCCCGTACGCGGGCACGGCGCGCCCCAGTTCCGTACCCTCATCGGCTGCCGACCCGGCCCTGACCGGCCGCGCGGACCCCGCTGACCGGGTCTGCCCGCGCCGCGCCGCGGACGGGGGAAATGGGCATGTTCACAGCAGTGGGCGTGGCGGACCGGCTCTGGAGGCCCGCCGTCGGGTTCGCTGTCCAGGAGCCGGGTTTTCCGCCCCCGAAGGGAGCCCCGACCATGCACGACCCCGCCGCCGCACCGACACCCGACGGCCCCGCACCGACACCCGACGGCCCCGCGCACCGCCTCGTCGAAGGCCGCACCATCGACGCCGTGCCGGAGACCGAACGGCACGGCCGCCCCCGCGACCTGTTCGCCGTCTGGTTCGCCGCCAACATCAGCCCGCTGACCATCGTCTCCGGCACCATCGCCCCGCTGGTCTTCGGCCTCGGCCTGTGGCCCGGCATCGCCGCGGTGACCCTCGGCAACCTGCTCGGCGGATTCCTGATGGCCCTGCACGCCGCGCAGGGGCCCCGGCTCGGCGTGCCCCAGATGATCCAGAGCCGTGGCCAGTTCGGCAGCCACGGCTCGCTGCTCGTCACGCTCGTCGTCGTCTTCATGTACGCGGGCTGGTTCGCGTCCAATCTGGTCATCGCCGGGCAGGCGCTGCACCGGTCGGTGCCCGCCGTGGGCACCTCGGGCTGGCTGGTGCTGTGCGCGCTGGCCGGCCTGGTCGTCGCGGTCGTCGGCTACGACCTCATCCACCGGGTCGGCCGCTGGGCCACCGTCGTGACCCTCGCCCTGCTCGCCCTGTGCGCCGTCAAGGTGTTCCTGGCCCCCGGCGTCCTCGAACGCGCCACGAACGCCACCGGCTTCACCCTCTCCGGCTTCGTCGGCATGACCGCCATCGGCATCCTGCTCCAGATCACCTACGCGCCGTACGTCTCGGACTACTCCCGCTACATGCCCGCGCACGCCGCGTCCCGCCGCTCCACCCTGTGGTTCACCTACTGGGGCAGCGTCCTGGGCAGCGTGCTGCCGATGTTCCTCGGCATCGTGATGGGCCTGGCGGTGGCCGACGACGCGATCGCCGGGCTGGACAGCGTCCTCGGCGGCACCCTGTCCGCCGTCGTCCTGTGCTCCTTCGCCGTCATCGTCGTTCACGTCAACTCCATGAATCTCTACGGCACTTCACTGTGCCTGGTGACCGCCGCGCAGACCTTCCGGCACCGCTGGCTGCCGGGCCGCCGCACCCGTACGGCGCTGATCGCGGGCCCGCTCGCCCTCGGCCTGACCCTCGCCCTGGCCTTCCAGGACACCTTCCTCACCTCGTACACCGACTTCCTGGCGGTCCTCCAGTACGTCCTGATCCCGTGGACCGCCATCAACCTCGTCGACTACTACCTGATCCGGCGCGGGCATTACCACGTACCGTCCTTCTTCGCCCCCGGCGGCGGCGTGTACGGACGCGTCAACGGCCCGGCCGTCCTGGTCTACGCCGTCAGCTTCGCGCTGGAGATCCCCTTCATGCACACCACCGCCTACACCGGCCCGGTCGCCACGGCGCTCGACGGAATAGACCTCTCCTGGGCCGTGGGCCTGCTGGTCCCCACCGTCGCGTACTGGCTCATCGCCCGCCGCCGCACCGCACCCGACCTCCGCACCGCCACGGCACCCGCCCCCGCCCTCCCCCAGGAAGGCTCCTGACCATGGCCACCACGCCCGACTTACGCACCGAGGCGGCCCGCCTCCTGCACACCAACCGCTACCTCACCCTCGGGACCGCCGGCCCCGACGGCACTCCCTGGGCCGCCCCCGTCACCTACGCCTGGGACGACGCGGACCACTTCTACTGGTGGTCCGCGTCGGACGCGCAGCACTCCCGCAACATCGCCGCCAACCCCGCCGTCTCCGTCCTGGTCTTCGACTCCCAGGTCACCGATACCGAGGCACAGGCCCTCTACGGCGAGGGCACCGCCCACGCCCTCGCCCCGGCCGACCTGCCGGCGGCCCTCGCGGTCTTCTACGCCCGCCGCTACCCCGACCCCGCCACCCGCGCCCGCAAGGCCCGTCGGCCGGCCGAGTTCCAGGGCGCCTCCCCCAAGCGCTTCTACTGCGCCACCCTCCACACCTACTCGGCCCTCACCCCGGCCCCCCACCCGCTCCACGGCAACGCGGTGCCCCACCGGGTCACCTTCCCCTTCACCACGGCGTGGGCGAAGGGCTACGAGCCGGGGTGAGGGCGTACGGGCCGGGGTGAGGGCGGGCCGCTATGCGGGCGTACGGGCCAGGAGGAACCGGAGGGCTACGGCGGGCCGAACGAGGCCTGCCTCACCGGCACTTGCGCAGCCAGGCCAGGAGCGCCACCAGCGCGATCGGCGCGGCGACGGCGACCTTGACGGCCAGCTTCGTGGTCAGAAAGGCGAAACCGGGGGCCCACAGGTCCAGCCACCAGGCCACCAACAGCGCCAGGACCAGCACCAGAACGGCACACACCACGGACACCGCCATACGGACGGCCCGGCTGCCGAGCTGCTCCACACCCTCCCCCTCGCTCATGCATGCGATTCTAGGGACGGAGAGCGACCACCGCGGTCTCAGACGCCGATCCCGCCAAGGATGTCCGGATGGCGTCGGCCGTGCCCCGTGGCCGCTTCGTACGCGGCACCGACCCGCAGTACGGCCAGGTCGGCGCGCGGCGGGCCGACGATCTGGAGGCCCACCGGGAGGCCGCCCGGGGTGAAGCCCGCCGGGACGGAGAGGGCGGGCGCGCCCAGCACGGACACGAAGTAGGCCGAACGCATCCAGTCGAGGTACGTGTGCTGCGGTTGTCCCCCGACCACATCCGGGTACTCCACCGCCGCGTCGAACGGCACGACCTGCGACACCGGCGCCAGCAGCACGTCGTACCGGGTGAAGAAGTCGACGGCACGCAGATGCAGCCGCGCGCGGCAGACCGTGGCACGGGCCAGGTCGGGGCCGGTCAGGCGGCGGCCCTGTTCGATGTTCCACACGAGACTCGGCTTCAGGGCGTCGCGGGAGGCGTCGAGCGCCGCGCCGAGCGCGAGCTCGAAGTGGTGGGCCCGCAGGACACGGAAGACGTCCTCGGCCCCGCCCAGGTCCGGACAGTCCTCCTCGACCCGGCAGCCGAGCCGCCGGAACACCTCCACCTGCGGCTCCAGCACCTCCCGTACGCCGGGGTCGACCGGCACCCGGCCGCCCAGATCAGGCGTCCAGGCCACGCGCAGCCCCGCGAGATCGCTCTCCAGCGGCTCGCGGAACGGCGCTCCCGGTCCCTCCAGGCTGACCGGGCAGCGCGGGTCGGGCCCGGCCATCACCGACAGCAGCAGCGCGGCATCGGCGACCGTACGGGCCATCGGGCCCGGCACGGTCAGCGTGTCCCACGGGTTACCCGCCGGAAACGACGGCACCCGGCCGGGCGTGGGGCGCAGCCCGACGACGTTGCAGAAGGAGGCGGGGTTGCGCAGCGAGCCGCCCATGTCGGAGCCGTCGGCGAGGGGTTGCAGCCCGGCGGCCAGCGCGGCCGCCGCGCCGCCGCTGCTGCCGCCCGCCGAGCGGGTGAGGTCGTACGGGTTGCGGGTCACGCCGAACACCGGGTTGAAGGTGTGCGAACCGGCTCCGAACTCCGGCACGTTGGTCTTGCCGACGCGGATCGCACCGGCGGCCTGGATGCGCTGGACGAGCAGCTCGTCCTCGTCGGGCACCGTGTCCGCGTGCAGCGGCGAGCCGTACGTGGTGCGCATGCCGCGGGTGAGGTGGGTGTCCTTGAAGGCGATGGGCAGCCCGTGCAGGGGCCCGGCCCGGCCGCCGCGCGCCAAGTGCTCGTCGGCGGCCGCGGCAGCCGCCAGCGCGCCTTCGGGGTCGAGGCTGACGAGGGCGTTCACCTGCGGATTGACGCGGTCGATGCGGTCCAGGTGCGCGCGGACGACCTCACGGGAGGAGAGCTCACGGCGGCGGATACGGGCCGCCAGGTCGACGGCGTCGGCGTGGACGAGAGCGGAGTCACCGGCGGGACTGCCGGGGCCGGTACCCGAAGGGGTGGGGGTCATGACCGTCCTCATACCCGCGCCCCGGCCCCGGCCCCCTCCCTCAGCGCACCGATCACGCCCCGGGCCCGCGCCACGGCCGCGTCGTCCCCGTGGCGCGCCCCGCGCTCCATCGTCCCGGCGGCGTCCAGCGCCGCGAGCGTCGGCAGCGCGTACCGTTCCGCGTCCGTCAGCTCCCGCCCGTAGCCGCGCAGGAAGGCGGCCCGCAGGCCCCGGTCGCGCTGCCACGGGCCGTACGCCATCCGGACGAGGTCCTCGGCCGCGCACCCGCGGCGCGCCTGCGCGAAGCCGACGAGCGCCAGGCGCGGGCCCGCCGCGTCCCACAGGAGGTGGTGGGCGTCGAGGTCGCCGTGGAGGAATGCGGCCGGCAGCGGCGGCAGCAGGTGGAGCAGCGCGGCCCGGTCGAGGACGAACCGCCGCTCGGCGTCGCCCAGCGCACCCGCGTGCGACAGGGCGGCCACCTGCCGTTCGACGGCCGCGTACCGGCCGGCCGCCCACCGGTCCGTGCCGCCCGCGGTCGCCGCGTCGCACGCGTCGTGCAGGCGGCGCAGCAGACGGCCCGCCTGCCGGTACCGCTCCGTGGAGTCCGTACGGTCTGCGCGGTGCGCACGGTCCGTACGGGCGTCGCGCCCCGGTGCCGGGGCGGCGGCATGGGTCCCCGGCACGGCGGTGAGCAGCAGCGCGAGCCGGGCCGGGTCGCTGTCGACGAGGACCGGCGCGTGCGCGTGGCCGAGGGCGGGGACGGCGTGGCGGTACGCGTGCGTCTCGCGCGTGTAGCGGTCCGGCGTCGGCGCCACCTTGAGGAAGAACCGGGCCCCGTCCGCGCGCGTCAGCTCCCACACCCGCGACCCGGTCCGCCGCCGCGCGGCGTCGCGGACCTCGGTGATCTCGCCGCCGGCCCGGCGGCGGGCCCAGGCACCGATGGTGTTCGGGACGGTTGGCACAGTTCCTCCTCGGTTGACGCCGGTTCGGACGGGTGCTCGCAGAACGAGGCCCGCGGACCGTTCGTCACGGTCCCACGAGGGCGCCCTCTCGGTCGAAAGTTCGACCGGCCCGTCAACACGCGGCCTCGTACGGGTCACCGCGAACAGGGTTCACCCGGCCGTGGACAGCCACCCGATCCGGGGATTGCGGGCTGCCGGATGGCTGGAAGTCGGCAGCGGCGGGGCAGGTGGCGCCGCATGGAGTTGTACAGTTGCGCAATCCAGCAACTTAATGGCGCGACGCGGGACGCGCCCCGATCCGCCGGGGGGATCCACATGCCGGCCACCGACTTCCTACGGACCGAGGTGGACGCCGCCTTCGCGCACGCCCTCGGCCGGGCCCTCGACTCCCGGGAGGTCAGAGACGCGTTGCGCCGCTCCCCGGCAGCCCCCGACCGCGAGCAGCTCCGCTCCCAGGCCCACCGGGCACGCGACACGCTCTGCGCCGCGGCCGCGCCCGAGTACGCGGCGTACGCCCGGCTGCGCTCCGAGGCCGACAGCGGGACGCACCCCGGCCCCCCTGCCGTCGCGGACTCCGACGGCCTGCTGCCCGCCCTCGGCGTCCTCGTACCGAGCCTGGGCGCGGTGGCCGCGGTCCTCTTCCTGGCGATCGGCTTCGGCATGCGGCTCGTCGGCTTCCACCGGCAGTTCGCCGACGAGCTGGTGTACGCGGGCTGGCTCGCCGCGGGTGTCGCGGCGGCGGCGACCGTGGCCGGCCTGGCCTGGATGCTGGTGACGGCGGCCCGCAACCGCTCGGCGCCCCCTGCGGACGACACGACCGGCGACGGCGCGGACCAGGAAACCGAGGTGGCACGAGCCCGCGCCGCCTGGCAGCGCGCGCTGCTGGAGCGCGGCATCCAGCCGTTCCTGCTGGAACGCGTCCGCACCCGCGTCCGGGAGGAGCAGTCACGCCCCGGCTCGGCGGCACCCCCGGCGGCCCGCACCCGCCCCGGCTACTCGGCTCCCGAGTACGCCGGCCCGGAGTTCGCGAGTCCCGAATTCGCGAGTCCCGGCTACGGGCGGCCGGCGTACGGGAGCCCCGCGTACGAAAGCCGCGAACGGTAGGCCGGCCAGGGCCCGCGTGCCCGCCGCCCCGGCCCCGCCCTCTTGGCCATCCCGCGCCCCCGCCGCCCACGAACCCCTTTATCCACAGGGGTGGTTGTGAGCCATGCCTCAACGGCACTATGGGCGCATGAGGAGGGCCACCGGCTTTGCGCCGACCGAGCCGCCGCAGCCCTCGCCGCGGCGGCACAACGCGGTGCTCCGGCTGTACGACGCGCCCCTGCACCGGGACTGGGCCTGCCGGCTCACCGCCGGCCTCGCCGCCCTGGAAGCCGTCAGCGTCATGACGTCTCCCGGACCGGCAGGCGCCCCGCCCCGCTGGCTGGACACACTGCTCGCCGTGATCATCTTCACCGCGCTCTTCGGCGTGACGCCCACCTGGGTCCGGTTGCTCCTCCGCAGACGGCGCCGGCGCGGCCGCCACCACCAGCCACCACCGCCGACCAGCACCGCACCACCGCCCGACACCACACCCTTGCCCGACACCGGGCCCCCACCGCCCGACACCGCACCCGCACCGCCCAGCACCCCGCCAACACGCCTCACCCCGCCCCCTCGCCCCACCCCGCCGTCGTACGCCTCCTTCCTCCGTCAGACGACCCCGCTCCGGCCCCCCGCCGCTCCCCGCGCACCGGCCCACCCCGAGACCGGCCACCCGCCCGCACCCGACCCCTTGGCCGCCGCCCGCCGCTCCCTGCCCCACCCCGTGGCCCGGGCCGTTCACGAGATGCAGCGGGCACACACTCCCAAGGACCGCTACGAGGCGCTGCTCGAAACCGCCGAGACGCTCGCCGCCACCGTCGCCGTCACCGCGGCCGGGCTGCTCACGGCGCACGGCGCGGGCGAGCGCAACCTCGCGGAGCTGCGCGCCGCCCTCGCCTCCGGAGCGGGCACCACCTTCGGCACCTGGACGGTGTGGCTCCACCACCTGTGCCGGGCTGTGCGGGAGCGCACGGACGTGGTCCCCGGCCTCGCGGACGTCCTGCGGGACGAGCCCGACATGGCCGTCAGGCCGGACGACCCCGGGCTCGCCCAGTTCCTCGACCGCCTCAAGGGGGAACGCAACCACCCCGCGCACGGCGCCAAACCGCGGACACAGGCGGAGGCCGCCCTGCGCGTCGCCGAACACCGGCTCACTCTCGAACGCGCCCTGGTGTCGGCCCGGTTCCTCACCGGCCTGCCCTGGCTGCTCACCGTCTCGTGCGCCTACCAGCGCCGTACCGGCACGTTCGAGGTCGTGGCGGACCACCTGATGGGCGACCACCCCGACTTCGACCGGCTGACGTTCCCCTGCCCGGCCCCGGTCGCCGACGACACGGTGTACGTCCTCAGCCCGGCGGGCCCGGTCGCCCTGTCGCCGTTCGTCGCCAGTCTGTACTGCGCGCAGTGCGGACGCCGCGAGATATGCCACGCGCACCGCGCGGGACACCGCAGCCGCCCGGCGGCCTACAAGAGCTTCGGCCGCGGGCACGTCATCCCGTACCCCGAGCTCGACGACGAGATCGCCACCCTCCCCGGCCCGCGCCCGCCCCGCCGGTGATTCCGTGGGCCCGCCCTGATCCGCAACCCCTAGTTAGAAATGGGACCCATTTTCATATAGCCTCGTCCGGCACCGGCACGGACCCGCGTACGCCGCACGGCGTCCCCGCGCGCCCGTCCGCCCACCCACGCCCCAGGAGAGGTTCCCGGACCATGGCCGTCCCCAAGCGGAAGATGTCCCGCAGCAACACCCGCCACCGCCGCGCCCAGTGGAAGGCCCGCACGCCGTCCCTGGTCCCGGTGACCGTCGACGGCTCCGTGTACCAGGTCCCACGCCGCCTGGTGAAGGCGTACCAGCGCGGCCTGCTGCGCCCCGAGGACTGACCGCCGATGGCGCCGCCCACGGCCGGCCCGCTGCCTGTCACCGTGCTCTCCGGATTCCTCGGCGCGGGCAAGACCACGCTGCTCAACCACGTCCTGCACAACCGGGCGGGGCTGCGGGTCGCGGTGATCGTCAACGACATGAGCGAGGTCAACATCGACGCCGCGCTGGTCCGCGGCGGCGAGGCCGCGCTGTCGCGCACCGAGGAGCGGCTGGTCGAGATGACCAACGGGTGCATCTGCTGCACCCTGCGCGACGACCTCCTGGACGAGGTCGACCGGCTGGCCCGCGAGGACCGCTTCGACTACCTGCTCATCGAGTCCAGCGGCATCTCCGAGCCGATGCCGGTGGCCGCGACGTTCGCGTTCCCGCGCGACGACGGCGCGACGCTGGGCGACCTGGCCCGGCTGGACACCATGGTCACCGTGGTGGACGCCGTACGCTTCCACGCCGAGCTGGCGAGCGGCGACGGCCTCGCCGAACGCGGCCTCGCCCCGTACGAGGACGACGAGCGGACCATCAGCGACCTGCTCATGGACCAGGTCGAGTTCGCGGACGTCATCGTCGTCAACAAGCTCGACCTGGTGGACGAGGCGCGGGCCGCACACCTCCGGGCCGCTCTCGCCCGACTCAACCCGGCGGCCCGGATCGTCCCCGCCCGGCACGGCCGCGTGGCAACCGCCGAGATCCTGGGCACCGGCCGCTTCGACCTGGAGCGCGCCCAGCAGGCACCCGGCTGGGTCATGGAGCTCAACGGCGACCACGTACCGGAGACCGAGGAGTACGGGATCTCCAGCACGGTCTTCCGGGCGACGCGCCCCTTCCACCCCGGCCGGCTCTGGGAGTTCGTCACGGAGGGCATGGACAGCGGCGCGTACGGGCACATCCTGCGGTCCAAGGGCTTCTTCCGCCTCGCCGGCCGGCCGCGCGTGACCGGGCTCTGGTCGCAAGCGGGCTCCGTCGCCCGCTTCGAGCCGTCGGGCACCCACGCCGCGACCGGGGACGGCCGTCCCGAGGACGGTCACCCGTCAGACGACCGTCCCGCCGACGGTCATCCCGAAGACATCCAGGAACTGGTCTTCATCGGGACCGGGCTACGGGCCGAAGCCCTGCGCGCCGCCCTCGGGAGCTGCCTCGTCACGGACGCGGAGAGGCGTACGGGCACGTACGGAACCGACCCGTTCCCGGCCTGGGACACCCACGGGGCGGGTGACACCTGCGACCACGAGGGCGAACCGGCATGGGCGGGCGGCTGACCCGACAGCGCGCCTCCGTCCTGCGCGTGCTGACCGCGTGCCAGGACTTCGTCTCGGCGCAGGAGTTGCACGTACGCCTGGTCACCGACGACGTCCCCGTCGGGCTGTCCACCGTCTACCGCGCCCTGCGCGACCTGGAGCGGGCCGGGCGGGTCGACGTCGTACGGGACGAGGCGGGCGAGCGCCTCTACCGGCCGCGGCCCGCCGACGGCCACCGCCACTACCTGATCTGCCGCCGCTGCGGCCGCAGCCGCCCGCTGGACTCGGACGTGGTGGAGCGCTGGGCGGAGCGGGTGGGCGCGGAGAGCGGCTTCAGCGCCGTCGAGCACACCGTGGAACTCAGCGGCATCTGCGCCCGCTGCACCGGGCCGTACGGGTAGCCCGCCCGGCCCGGTGCCGGTGCGGTGCCGCCATGCGCCCGGCGCCGGATGGCGGGAGACTCGGAAGTGGGGACGCGCACCCCTGGCGAGGAAGGAAAGAAGGCGCCTGCCATGACAGCCACCACCCACGCGCCGCACCCGGACCACACCCACGAGCACGGCAGCGGCTGCGGCCATGTGTCCGTACCCCACGGCGATCACGTCGACTACGTGCACGACGGCCATCTCCACCGCCCGCACGGGGGCCACGCCGACGAGTGCGAGCCCGCCGCGCACACCGTCCACGAGGGCCACGACCACGACCACCGCCCCGGCTGCGGTCACGTCGCCGTACCGCACGGGACCCACGTCGACTTCATCCACGACGGCCACCGGCACGCCGCCCACGAGGACCACTGGGACGACCACTGAGGGCAGACGGCAGGGCGGGGGCGACGGCCGGGCGCGGCCCGTCCCGAAGAGACTTCCGTCCGAGCGGCGTGTCCGAACGGTGGGGAAGGGCCGGGGCGGCGGCCGCGGGCGGCGCGTGCGACCGGCACGTCCGAACCGTACGGCCCGTACGACCAGCCGTCCCCGGTCCGGCCGGCGTGTCCGGCCGCTGAGGGCCGCAACGGTCGGCACCTGTGCTTGCCTGCCTGCCGTCCGGAGCCCGCCTACCACCCGCTCCGGCTTCCGTCCGTCCGGCGCGACGAGCCGTACTCCGATCGTGTCGAATTCCCCCGCGCCACACGCTTCACGGAGTTTGCGGAATTCAGCCCTCTTTACGCCCCGCGCCAAGCGTCCGGCCCGCTCCCCGCGGCCCGCCGAACGCTCGTTTCCGGCCGTCCTCGGGAGCGCGTCGCGCCACTTTTCCGCGGCGGCGGACGCCTTTCCGCGCAAGGGACGGCCCTCCCCCGCCATGGCCGCGCGGGACGCACACCACCTGCCCCGCGCCGCCCCCTCGTGCGCCGCCTCCGCACCCCCCTCCGGAAATGCCCCTCTTTGCCGCATTCACGCTCCGACCACATGGCTGCGCCCGCAGCCGGTGGCCCGGTAGGCTTTCCGTGTGATCTTCAAGCGCATCGGAAATGGGCGGCCGTACCCGGACCACGGCCGGGAGAGCACCCGCCAGTGGGCGGATGTCGCCCCCCGTCCGGTACGCCTCGACCAGTTGGTGACGACCAAGCAGCAGCTCGATCTGGAGACGCTGCTCGCCGAGGACTCCACCTTCTACGGCGACCTCTTCGCGCACGTCGTGAAGTGGCAGGGCGACCTCTACCTGGAAGACGGGCTGCACCGCGCCGTGCGCGCCGCCCTTCAGCAGCGCCAGGTGCTCCACGCCCGCGTCCTGGAACTGGGCTGAACCGGCCCCGCCGCCTGCGTCTGACCCGGCCCGCCCCCTGTTCGGCGGACCATATTGGCCCTTTCGGGTGGGCCTTGCGACGCGCATTGATCATTTAGTAGGCACGGGCCCGGCCCCGCACTACGCTGCGAACATGAGCATGCTGACGCCCCCTGGCATGGGCGGTAAGAAGTACCGCATCACGGGCGACAGATATCCGCGGATGCGCCGCCCCCGTCACCGCCGGCGGATCGCCCTGGCGATCACCGCCGCCGTCTGTGCCCTGGCCCTGGCCGGCTGGGGCACGTTGCAGCTCATCGACGTCTTCGGCGGCCGGGGCGGTACGGCCCAGGCCGCGCAGGACAAGAAGAAGTGTCCCGACAAGGGCGGCACGAAGCAGACCGGCGCCCTGGCCGCCGGTACGGGCAAGCCGCTGCCCAAGCCCGCCGACGTCACCGTCAACGTCCTCAACGCGACGGCGCGCGGCGGCCTCGCCAAGACGACCGCGGACGAGCTGAAGAAGCGCGGCTTCAAGGTCGGCAAGGTGGGCAACGCACCGCCCGCCTACGACAAGAAGATCAAGGGCACCGGCGTGCTGCTGGGCGCCCGGACGACATCCGAGGGCGCCCAGCAGGTGCTGGGCACCCAGCTCGAAGGCGCGGAGCCGAAGACCGACACCCGTAAGACGGGCGATGTCGATCTGCTCATCGGCGACACGTTCAAGGCCCTGGCCGAGCCGGCCGCGGCCCAGAAGTCACTCACCGCGCTGACAGCACCGCCCAAGGCGAACCCGCACTGCCAGAAATGACCCGCCGCCCCGCCCGGCCCGGCACCGCCGGACCTGATCCAGCGCCATCGGGCCGGCCAGCCTGTCGACGGTCGGCCCGTGAGGCCGACGGCCTGTCCGGGCACCGGCCCGCCCGGACGCCGGCCCGCCCGGGCACCAGCCCTCAGCCCAGCGCCCATCAGCGCACATCAGGCCGACCGCGCACATCAGGCCGACGGCAGCCCTTCGATCCGGCAGCGGCCCGTCAGCCCGCCGTGCCGTACATCCGGTCGCCCGCGTCACCGAGGCCGGGGACGATGTAGCGGTCGGGGTCCAGGCACTCGTCCACGGCCGCCGTGACGACCGTCACCGGCGCGCCGGCCAGCTCGCGCTCCATCACCTCGACGCCCTCGGGGGCGGCCAGCAGGCAGATCGCGGTGACGTCGTCCGCGCCACGGTTGATCAGTTCCCGGATGGCGGCGACCAGCGTGCCGCCGGTGGCCAGCATCGGGTCGACCACGTACACCTGGCGGCCCGAGAGGTCGTCCGGCATCCGCGTGGCGTACGTGTGGGCCTCGTACGTCTCCTCGTTGCGGACCATGCCCATGAAGCCGACCTCGGCCGTGGGCAGCAGCCGCACCATGCCGTCCAGCATCCCCAGACCGGCGCGCAGGATCGGCACGACCAGCGGGCGGGGGTGGGACAGCCGCACTCCGGTGGTCGCCGTCACCGGGGTGTCGATGTCGACCTGCTCGGTCCGCACATCGCGGGTGGCCTCGTACGCGAGCAGGGTGACCAGCTCGTCGGCGAGGCGCCGGAAGGTCGGGGAATCGGTGCGCTTGTCGCGCAGGGTAGTGAGTTTGTGCGCCACCAGCGGGTGGTCGACGACGTGGATCCGCATGACATCGACAGTAGCCGAGGTCGCGGGCGCCGGTGCCCGCCCGTCGGTGCCGCGCGGGCCGGGAACGGATTTCGCCGCAGTGGCTTCGAAACACCGGTCCGGGGGAAAGTGGGCACAAACGCCCGGTCTGTCGCACCGGCGCCGGGCATGGACCTCGTCCCAAGGCGGTGTACGGCGTGCCCGACGGGAATGGGAGCGGAAACGGAACCGGGACCGGACGCGGTACCGGGAGCGGTACCGGACGCGGCGGCGGAAGCGGCAGCGGGAACGCGAGCCGGCGCCGGACCAGCAGGGGAGCCGGACACAGGCCCGTACGCCCGGCACGGGAGGCCCGGGACGAACGGAAGGCCCGCAACGAACGGGCCCGGAACGCCGAGGGCACCCAGGACACCGGGGCCACCAGGGCCGACGCCCGGAACCCCAGCACCGACACTCGGGGTCCCCGGCCCCCAGCCGACGCCACCACGAACCGAACTCAGCCCCCTTCCCCAGAACCCCTCGCCCCGTCCCCCGATCCACACCCCACCGCCCCCACCAACTCCACCAGCCCCACTTCCCCCTCCACCTCCTCCGCCTCCTCCGCCTCCTCCGCCTCCCCCTCCGACGAAGGCGCCACCGGTGCCGAGAACGACGCGGCGCGCCGACGCCGGCGCGCCCAGTTCCTGCGCGATCTCAGCGAGGCCAAGGAACTGCGCGACCGGGTCCAGCCGCGCCGCGCCCGGGCGGCACGGATGCGGCAGGCCATGAGAATGCGCACGTTCCGCTGGTAGCCGAACGTCACATCAGCCCCATAAGAACCTCTCGCCCCACAAGACGTGAGCCACATCTCTCGGAACGGCCGCACGACGCAACGCCGAAGACCCCGCGCAATCGCGTTGTTTCTGCCACGATTCCGATGGGCGGGGACCTGCGGCGCCGAGGCGCCGCCCCGTCCGACCCGGCACGCCTATGACCAGTGGGAGAGTCACGGTGTACTTCGCCGCACTGCTCGCGCGCACCGAAGACGGGTGGGAAGCGAGCGACACAGAGCTCGACAATGTGGAGACCCTGACCGATCTGGCCGACCTGGCCCGTGAGGCCGCGGTCGACGACGACACGGTGGTGGCATACATCGAGCAGGAAGGCACGTGGTTCGGCGTCGTCCGCGTGGACGGCGAGGACGATCCGCGGATCTTCATCTCGAACGCCGCCGCCGCTGCCCGCAGCTCGTACGGTGCGATGCTCACCGACGAACTGCTCGGCCGCGACGAGGAGGGCACCGACGACCTCGACAGCCTCGACCTGGACGGTACGGAGGACGGCGAACCCGACACGGCGGACGGCGGGAGCGAGGGCGAGGAGACGGCCACGGCCGCCGACACCCAGGCGCCGCCACCCGGCCCGCTCGGCGACCCGGGCCTGCTGGCCGATCTGGGCATCGGCGCCAAGGAACTGCTCGCCCTCGACACCGACGCACTGTCCGAAATCGCCGACGCCCTCGGCTGCACGGATGTCCTGGAGGCCGTGAGGTAACGCCCGTCACGGACACTGGGAGGCATGACCGCCCCCTTGCCCGACCCCCTCCACCCCCCGGCGCCCGACCCGCTGCGCGATCCCTGGACCGCGGCGATGCGAAGGGCGCTGGACGAGGCTGCTCTCGCCCCCGGGACCGGCGACGTCCCGGTGGGCGCCGTCGTGCTGTCCGCGGACGGTACGGTCATCGGCACCGGCCGCAACGAACGCGAGGCCACCGGCGACCCCACCGCCCACGCCGAGATCCTCGCCATCCGCGAGGCCGCCCGCACCCTGAACGAGGGCAGCGGGGCCACCCCGGACGGTGCCGGGCGCCGGACGGGCGAGTGGCGGCTGACCGGCTGCACGCTCGTCGTCACCCTGGAGCCGTGCACGATGTGCGCGGGCGCCATCGTGCTGTCCCGCCTGGACCGCGTCGTCTACGGCGCGGCCGACGAGAAGGCGGGCGCCGCCGGCTCCCTCTGGGACGTCGTACGCGACCGCCGTCTCAACCACCGCCCCGAGGTGATCACCGACGTCCTGGCCACCCCCTGCGCCGCCCTCCTGACCAGCTTCTTCCGCTCCCGCTGACCCCACCCCCGGTTACCGATTTCGGCGTACGGCCCCCCGTGGGCTAGAGTTCCTCTCGGTAGCGTGTCCGAGCGGCCGAAGGAGCGCGCCTCGAAAGCGCGTGAGGGGGCAACTCCTCCGTGGGTTCAAATCCCACCGCTACCGCTCGAAGAGAACCGCCCCTGACCTGCGAAAACAGGTCGGGGGCGGTTTTTCGTTGCCGTCCCGTGCAGCACATGTGCAGCACGGGCCCCTCGTACGGTGGTGGATGTGGCTTACATACGGCGCCGCCGACGTCGTGTGCACCCTCAGCGGCTGGATGCTCGTCTCCGGCATGATCCGCCTCACCCTGGATGAGAACGGGAACGCCTACGTCCGCTTCCTGGCCGGCGGCGCCACCGTCTCCTACATGCTCGCCCGTCCCACGAACGCCCGCCCCGCCCCACCCTCTACCGCCACCCCGGAGAACCGTCAGCTCTCATCCAGCCTGCGTCTGCTGTGACGCGCCGCCGAAGAGGCGGGCGTCCCGACGGATGTTCCGGCGGCGTCACTCGCTCTCGCCGCGCAGGTCACAGCCCCGTGGCCTTGGGCCACTCCACCGTCCAGGCGGCTCAGCTCGCGTGCCATATGACGGCGTCGAACATGGTGCGGGGGTCGCTGCCGATGCCGTCGGCGCCGAGCGCAGTGAGCTTGAGCCGGGCGATGTTCCCAGCACTTGTCCGTACGCATAACACCGTGTTCTTGGTGAGTTGCTGCTTGGCGGCTCCCGCGGCATTGACCGTGTGCAAGCATTCCCCGTACCCCGGCAGACTGGTCGTAGGTCCTGACCAGCGAGAGATCACGGTGCCGTTCCAGCCCTCGATCCCGTTCTCGGGCAGCATGTACACATCGCCCTCGTTGCCATAGCCGACAGCGACAGGCTGTCCGGCGTCCAGGTCCTTGGGCTCGGTGTCGAGCAGCAGCGAGCCGCGCCAGAGTTCGCTTCCCGCGGGCGACGCGCCGTGATCCGGCCTGGGTCTCTTGGTCTGCTCCGACGGCGAGGCGGAGGCGGGTACCGATTCAGGCGTCGCGGCAGAAGCCGACGAAGTCGGCACGGTGATCGGGGCACCGTCGGCATTGTCGCCACGGGAGGAAGCGAGGAGAGGCACCACAGCAGCGATCAGGGCGGCGAGGACAGTCGCCCCGGCAGTGATCCAGGCTGCCTGCTGATGTGTGCTGAACCAGCCTCCGCCCGCACTACCGGCCTGCCTGTCGTCCGGTGTTGGCTGGTGCGCCGACGCAGGAGGCGGCGATGCAGACGGCTGTGCACCGCCCGCGTGGTTGTCGCCCTGGCCGGGTCTGTTTGCATCAGATCGATCGTCGGCCACCGTGCTCAGCACCCCCACTGCTGCCGCCGGTCCGGGGATTGTGCAGAGGCTAGCAGCCCGTGCGGGCCGTACCAGAAGGTCAGCGGCCGGTTGCTGACGGCGTTGGGAGTGCGCGCGACACGGTCGGCCGGCTCTCGCTTCTCGTCGTCGGCGTCAGTCTCGTCATGCAGGGAGGTGTCGCGGTGACCAACCCCGGTCGCTGATCTCCACCGGTCATCAGTACAGCCGATGGGGAGCGGTTCCCCGGGCAGCGCTCTCCGCCTGCTCGGTCTCCACCAGCGGACTGCGCGCGGCTCATCAGTTCCGGCTCGTTCTTCTTCATGGAGGAGAGGTCGTGCAGGACCTCCTCGTGCTCGTCTGTGGGGCCGGCCGCAGTCGTCAGCCCTTCGAGCTGTTCCCGGAGAGCGGCGAGCTCGCGGGCGTGCTTGCTGCTCTGGTCGCGCAGTGCGCCGCGCTCGTCCTCGGCCCGCGTCCGGCCTGCGCCACGCAGAACAGGACGTCCGAATCGGCCGACGTTCGTCAGTCCTGCTCGACTTGCTGAAGGCGCTGAGCGACGTCTCCTCGCTCCTGCGAAAGGCGGTCAACGGCGGCATTCACGGCCCGCAGCTTCGTGATGGCGTCGGCGCGGGCGGTCAGGTCGTCGTGTTCCCGTCGCAGAGCCAGGACGTTGGGGCCGCTACCTGCGGCCGCCTGCTGCTCAGCGCGGTCAGCGCTCGCTTCCGCCTCGCCGACGGTGCGACGCGCGGCACGAGTGGCTGCGGCTGCCTTACGGATGGCGGCGCGTAGCGCGTCGTCGCTGAAGTGGCCGTAAGGCCGCTGCCCGTTCGAGGTGGGCATGGTGCGGGCCGCTTCTGTGCCGTTGGCGGGAGGGGTCGTCGTCGGTTGCGCTTCCGCTTCCACCACACCTGTGACAACCGCTGCTGCCAGCAACCAGCCCATCTGCGGCTCGGCGCTCCGGCGGAGAATCGAGTCGAGTGGCTCAGCCGGCGACGTGATCCGGGCGGCCCGCCGGCTGACCTCCGAGGGCCGGCCGGTCGCTCTCGGGCGATCGGGGCCGCGATACGGGCTGGTCTGGCGGACGGGAAGATGACGCCCGCGTAGCGGCTCGAATTCAGACCGCCATAGTCGCCGGCCGTCCGCTGAGTTTGTGGTGACTGTACTCAAGTCCCCGCCGCACTGAGTTCTCTCACCGGTGCTTCTGTGACAGCCATCCTCCGGGCGACTGTGGCCGCCTCGGCCGTTGTGGTTGTGCTGGCCGGTCACAGTGCTCTCGTTGGCTCTCTCGGAAACCGGGGCTTTGGCTCCAGCCAACATCAGGGTCAGGGACACACCACGGGGACGAACTCCCCGTGCAGGGAGGGTTAGAAGATCAGTTGTGGCCGGGCCGTCGCTGATACTTCCGGCAGCCGGTACGGGGCAGCGGGCCCAGGAATAGCCCCGAGGCCTGATCCACGAGGGGTAACGTAGAGCCGTTCTGGGGGCCCTCGGCCCCGGTGCCGCCTCGTGGGGGAGCAAGATTGCGTTTCGTTGGCAAGGCCGTTGCGGCGTCTCTCGCCGCCGTACTCTCCGTGTCTCTGACGGCGTGCGACAGTTCCGACGAGAAGGCAAAAGAAGCTGTCGATCCAGCCGAGTCTTCGTCAAATTCCCCGAAGGCGGGGACCAAGGCGCAAGACAAGAAGCCGCCCAAGCCGAAACGGGTGGCCGACCCCGAGGAGATCATCGCGTCCATAAAGGCGTTCGACAAGGAAACCTGTTCGATGGACCAGGGGACTGCGTGTGACGAGGACGCTGGCGAAGTCGCCGACCTGGGCCAGTCCGCCGTCTACGACCCCCGGAAGTACACCAAGTCGTTCATGTTCGAGGGCGGCGTGCTGAAGGTGGCCACCTCCCTACCTTCCGGTGCCACAAAGGCGAACATGGAGCTGGCCGACATAGCGGGTTTCCACTATGGCTCCGCCTACGAGTGGTCGGCGACCATGACCGAGGAGCACCGGAAGAACATCAAGGCCGTCGAGTCCGTGGAGATCGTTCTCGACAACGGTCTCACGGGTGATCGATGCGAGGCCGGCAACGAGGGCGCCGTCCCCCGGTGCCGGAAAATCCCTGACGCATTCGAGTAGGGCAAGCTGGATTCGTCGGCCAACCGCAGGCGAGAAGCGTCATCTTGACGGGTTCGCATCCCGCCGCTACCGCTTGTAACACCCCTCTGATCTGTGGTGCTTTGCGTGTGGCATGGGCGACACGATGGTGTCGCCCTGGCGTTACGTGTGGGCCGGACAGCCGCCAGGACCTGAAGAAGTGCACGAGGGCGGCGAAACGGTGTCCGCGCGACGCGGTCACGTCACACCGATAGCTGGCCTGGTAGCGGATTTCCGTCCCGCGAGAGCAGAAGTAAAATAAAAGAGACGGGTGGCGGTACCCCACCGCCACCCGTCCATTCACCCTTCCCGCCTGAAAGAGTTCTTCATGTTCGGTTCCGGTCTTTCCGTCGGCCAGTGGATGGCGCTCGCGGCTGCGACTTCATTTCTCCCCGGCCTCGCCATGCTGCCGTACATCCGGAAAGCGAAGAAGAAGGCGCTGGTTCCTCTCTTCTTCGTCGTTCCCGCCGGAATCGGAGCGCTCGGCATCTGGGGGAGCGCCGCGGCCCGTGGTTACGGCGCGGCGGAATCCCTTGAGATGTACGCCTGGTGCATGGCAGGTCTGGCACTGCTCATCGTCCTTGGCCGTCCCCAGATCAAGAGGAACGAAGAACTTAAGGCTGCGGGCAAGGAGATGGAGCAGCCATCGGGCCTCTATATGGCGATGGTCTTCGGGTCCCTGGGAATCGCCGCCACACTTGCTTTCCTGGTCAAGAAATACCTCATTGGGTGACCCCTCGTCCCGCGTGATGGATTCCATATTCGATCATGCGGGATCCATGCCTTCCACCGCCATCTCCGGCTGACCTTCCCTGAGGGGAATGATTGTGTTGACATCGCTTCCGGCGGGGAATTCGTAAGAATTTCCCCTTCTCCTTCCTGGGCGTGCAGAAATCTTGGGGCGCTGATCAGGCGGCCTGGGGCATCACGTAGCCGTAGGCGGTGTCGCCCCGAGAAAGTGCCCCGCATCTTCCTCGCGGTCTGGGAGCTCAACGTCAGCTACGAACGCCGCATCTACGCACAGGACGCCCTGCCGTTCACTGATGAGGAGCAGTGACCCGGGCGTCACATCCCGCACAGTGCCGCCGGGCCGGGACGAACAACTGGTACGTGTGGTCAGCGGCGTCGTACCCCCCCCCCCACGCCCTGATCCCGCCCAGCCGCAGATCGAACGTCAGCCCCTTCAGGGCCTCCGCATCATCGGCCGGCCACTTGCACGAAAACGCCTAAGAAGAACGGCAGTACGCAGTTCCTCGTCCCGGACCCGGAGCGGCCGGAAAAGATCGTGAGTCTCGGTTATGGCGGTTTGATCGGGGCAAGGCGGCACTTCTGGGTGCGCGCGGTGGAGTCCGGGCGGGTTACCGAAGCGTGGCTCGCCGGTGATCCCCGGTACGTGGGTGTCGTCGCTGCCCCGGGGCCACGTCACCTCCTGCGGGTCGCCCGACGGGAGGCGACGGACTCCCGGATGCCCCCGCAAGAGGGGCGTCAGTCCGGGGGCGCGAGCGCCGGCACGTGCCGCCGGGGCGCGGGTCGGAACGGACTGACCGCGACGTGCGCACGCCTATGAGCAGCTCCATCAGCGCGTACAGGTGACGGAGCCGGTGGGCGAGGTCGACCATCTCTCTCCATGGTGGGCGAAAATCTGTGGTGACTGGGGTAGACATTGAGCTGTGGGCTGGCTATGGTTTCTCTCGTAGTCGAGATCGAGTAAGGCCCGGCAGAGATGAACTGCCGGGCAGCAGGACCCGCAAGTGCAGTTGCAGGACGGTGCGGTCGTGGAGTTCCGAAGCCGAAGCAGACGCAGGAGGGCGACGGGGCTGACGACCGGACCGGGTGGCCCGCAGTGATCAGGGGCCCCGTCAGTGGTACCGCAAGTGCAGTTCGCAGTACCAGTAGTAGGCAGTAACAGCAGTAGGTAGTAACAGCAGTACACAGTTCCCGCTCAGCGAGGTTCAGAGGGGAAGAACGGAGGAGTTGAGCGCCATCAGGATCGCCCGGGCCGAAGGCTGAGCCCGGGTACCGCAGGACATCGATAGTGAGGTGGTCTCCGGTCAAGCAACCGCGATCCCCGCGCTCCCGTCCTCGTATCGGTCGGGTCCGCGGAAACAGAAGGCCGGCGCAGCAGCAAGGCCGGCAGATGGTGTAACGCTTCCTTCGGGGCCCTGGTGCCATAGGCGCCAGGGCCCCTCCACGCGTTCCACAGAGAGGTCCGATGGCAGCAGACGACTCGTACGGCCGTCTCGATGACGACACCTACCCCGCCTACACCATGGGCCGGGCCGCCGACATGCTCGGCACGACCCAGGGCTTCCTCCGCGCCATCGGCGATGCCCGCCTCATCACCCCGCTCCGCTCGGCAGGCGGCCACCGCCGTTACTCGCGCCATCAGTTGCGCATCGCCGCCCGCGCCCGCGAACTCGTCGACCGGGGCATCCCCATCGAAGCCGCCTGCCGCATCGTCATCCTCGAAGACCAGCTCGAAGAAGCTCAGCGCAGCAACGCCGAATTCCGCCGCACCGCCGAAGCGGCGGGATCGCCCGTGGCGTGAGGCAGCGCGCCGCCCACCGGGCACCGGCGGGACCCCGCACACACGTGCCAGCCGCGCCGGCACCGCCCCCACGGCAGCGATCGCAGGCAGCGCACTCATCGCTTGGCTGTCTTCCTGGCTGTCTGCCTGGCCGCCCGCCTTTCCGGCCGTCCACTGGCCACCCGGCCCCCGAACCGCGTCGAGACCGGCTACGGGACCGGGGCGACGGACCGGCTACGGGACCATGGACCGGCGTCGGGCGAGACCGTACCGCCGGAATAGTTGTGCCCGCCGGGTCGCGCGCAGCGCCTGCTTCTCCTGAAACGCTCCGCTCCGGGTGGGGCATATCTATGGCCGCGAGATGAGGCTTTAACGCCCAGGGCGGCGAGCGTTTTTATGACACGCAGCGAAGCGAAGTTATTTACTGTACACGGGTCACGACCTCGTGCTACTGTCGATTTCAGTTGCAGTTGTGGTTCCCAAAACTTTCGAGCTTCTTCGCCGGGATTTCCCGGCGGCCGGAAGCTTTTTTGTATCGCCGGTGTTTTTCCGGACGGGGCATCATCGCGGCGACCCGGTATCCGCGCATTGCGGGTCCCGGCGTACTGCCCCAAAGGAGATATGACATGGCATCAGGCACCGTGAAGTGGTTCAACGCGGCCAAGGGTTTCGGCTTCATCGAGCAGGACGGTGGGGGCGCCGACGTGTTCGCCCACTTCTCGAACATCGCCGCCCAGGGCTTCCGCGAGCTGCTTGAGGGCCAGCGGGTCACCTTCGACGTCGCGGCGGGCCAGAAGGGCCCGACGGCCGAGAACATCGTTCCCGCCTGACGCTGACGCGCACTTCGTAGCTGGGGCCCGCATCCCTCGGGGTGCGGATCCCAGCTACGGACATTTCCCGCAGTGGTGCCACCTGTGGGCCACCGCCGCCCGCAGCCCCGCCCTCAGGTGTACGCGACCCTAGGGTATTCGCGCCTTTTCGGAGCTGCATCGGTCGACGTCCAGGATTTCACGTCCGACTGACGTCACCTATTTTACAGCTTGCATTCCGCACTGGATGCACTGCAAGCCACCATCCTTTTCGCATTCCATTCGGTTCGTTCTTGTGATTCCCTGCGCTGCATCTTTCGCTGCGGGAATTCCTTGATACGTGCCGTATCAAGGAAGGTTCACGATGAACCCCACACGTACGAACAGCCGTTCCTCCCGCTCCCGCCGGACCGAGGCCCCCGTTTTCGGGTCCGGCGCCGGTTCCAGGCGGGGCGCCCGCTCCGGCTCGCCCGCCCCGACCCGTTCCGGCGGTCCGAGCCGTAATGGCGGTTCGGGCCGCTCGGGCGGCCAGGGCCGGCGGCCCGCCGCGGTCCAGGGCGAGTTCGCCCTGCCGAAGACGATCACCCCCGCGCTGCCCGCGGTCGAGGCGTTCGCCGACCTCGACATGCCCGCCCCGCTGCTGGCCACGCTGACCGCGCAAGGCGTGAGCGTCCCGTTCTCGATCCAGGGTGCGACCCTGCCCAACACCCTGGCGGGGCGCGACGCCCTGGGGCGCGGGCGCACCGGCTCCGGCAAGACCCTCGCGTTCGGCCTGGCCCTGCTGGCCCGTACCGCCGGGCAGCGCGCCGAGCCCCGTCAGCCGCTGGCCCTGGTCCTCGTGCCGACGCGTGAGCTCGCCCAGCAGGTGACCGACGCGCTCACCCCCTACGCCCGCTCCGTGAAGCTGCGTCTCGCCACCGTCGTCGGCGGCATGTCGATCGGCAGGCAGGCCAGTGTGCTGCGGGGTGGCGCCGAGGTCGTCGTCGCGACGCCGGGCCGGCTCAAGGACCTCATCGACCGCGGCGACTGCCGGCTGAACCAGGTCGCGATCACCGTCCTGGACGAGGCCGACCAGATGACCGACATGGGCTTCATGCCCCAGGTCACCGCGCTCCTGGACCAGGTACGCCCCGAGGGCCAGCGGATGCTGTTCTCCGCCACCCTCGACCGCAACGTCGACCGCCTGGTCCGCCGCTACCTGACCGACCCCGTCGTCCACTCCGTCGACCCGTCCGCGGGCGCGGTCACCACGATGGAGCACCACGTACTGCACGTCCACGGCGCCGACAAGCACCGGACGACCACCGAGATCGCGGCCCGCGAAGGCCGAGTGATCATGTTCCTGGACACCAAGCACGCCGTCGACCGGCTGACACAGGACCTGCTCAACAGCGGGGTACGGGCCGCCGCCCTGCACGGCGGCAAGTCGCAGCCCCAGCGCACCCGGACCCTGGCCCAGTTCAAGACCGGACACGTCACCGTGCTCGTGGCCACGAACGTCGCCGCCCGCGGCATCCACGTCGACGACCTCGACCTCGTCGTCAACGTCGACCCGCCGACCGACCACAAGGACTACCTCCACCGTGGCGGCCGCACCGCGCGGGCCGGGGAGTCCGGCAGCGTCGTCACCCTGGTCACCCCCAACCAGCGCCGGGACATGACCCGTCTCATGACAGCGGCCGGCATCGTGCCCCAGACCACCCAGGTCCACTCCGGCGAAGAGGCCCTCAGCCGGATCACCGGCGCCCAAGCGCCCTCCGGCATTCCCGTGACGATCACCGCGCCGGTGCCCGAGCGGCGTAAGCGCAGCACGGCCTCCCGCGGCCGGCGCAGCGCCGCTTCGGCTGCCCGCCGCAAGACCGTACGGCAGACCTCCTTCGACGCGGCGGCCTAGAACTTCTTGATCAGGAAACTGACCCACCACTGCAGGAGGCACCTTTTGTCGCTGGTCCAGATGCAGTACCGCTCGACGAGTGCGGCCTCCGTGCACAGTACGGCGGCCGACGCCATGGACACCGGCGGGCCGCAGGTCTGCGACGACATGACCGTCGAGGTCGCCCTGTCCGTCATGGCCGGCGCCCGTACCGGGCACCTCCTCGTCTGCGACAACGACGACCTGTGCACCGCGCTTCTCACCCAGGCCCAGCTCACCGCGGCCCGTGACAGCTCCGCGTACACCGACCGGGTCCAGTTGCGCGACATCCTCGGTGATCGCGGGCGGTTCGCCCATCCCGTGGGCGCCATGGACGATGCCGAGTACGCGATGGGCTCCGGCGGGCTCGATGCCCTGCATGTGCCTGCGCCTATACCTGCGCCTGTGCCCAGGCCTGTGGTCGACGAGCACGGCGGCGTTCCGGGCGCTCTCGCCCTGGCCTTTGCCCGCTGAACCGCCGCAGCCGCCCTAACCGCATCAGCCGCATCAGGCGTCTCAGCCGCCTCAGCCGCGGCGGAACCTTCCCCCTTCGGTCCTCTCCCTGTGAGGCATCATGCGCTGTGTCATCGCCCGCTTCCCGTTCGATCTCACCAAAAGCGGCGTCCTGGAGTCGATGAAGGGGGTCAAGCCCGAGCAGGCCTCCGGCCCGACCGTGATCATCGGTCGCCGTACCTACCCCGTCAAGCAGGTCGGCCAGGTCATCACCCGTCAGGACCGCCGCGACTTCAGCGCCGGCGAAGTCCTGCGGGCCATGACCCAGCTCGGCTTCACCTGCCGCGACCTTCCCCCGGCCGCCGCGCCCACGCGCGTTCTCGACCCGTTGCAAGCGGCTTCCGCAATGCTCGGCGCCCCTGCGGCAGCCTGACCGACGGGCCGGCATGCCGCCGGCAGAGCAGCGGTGAGGGGCCCCGACCGGAAAACGCCGGTCGGGGCCCCTCACCGCGTACCGAGCCGTTCCCGGCGTGGCGGAGATGGAGTGGGTCAGTGGTCGGAGTAACTGAAGTCGCCGATGGTCCAGGCGCTGACGTCCTCGATGGCCACGCGGTACATCCCGCCCGTCTCCGGGATCCCCACCGTGCCCTGCAGAATCCGCGCCACGTGGAAGTGCAGATGCGTGGGCGGCCCCTCTTCGTGCTTCGCGGCGGTGAACACGGCGGAGAAATCGCTCAGGCGGTCCGATCCCGCCAAAACCTCCGACACCCGCTGCCTCCAGACGGCTTCGGGAGCCAGCCGCCCCGTGATGACAGCACCGCAGGCGACCACGGTCAGAGACATCTGATTGCTGTGCCCGGACTCCACCAGAGCGGCGACGTCAACGAGCAGTTCGTCAGGCTTCGACATGAAAGCCGATTTTAATCGCCAACCGTCCGATCAGCTCAAGCAGCGCTACTCCACGAAAAACGCGGAGCCGCACCACCCGGACGTCACCGGCGCCGCGCCCCCGCACCCGGCGTCCGCCGGGAAGGACATTTCCGGCGGGAGACGGCTTCGGGATTCCGCTCTTACCGGACGGTGGAGCCCTTGGTTTGTCAGCGGGGGTGTGTTTTTCCCACCGGGTGGAAACAGGAACGGGCGGACCGGTCGGTGACCCGGCCCGGCGGACCCGGCCCGGCGGACCGGGGACGGGGGCCCGGGAGGCAGGGGCCCGGGAGGCAGGGGCCCGGGAGGCAGGGGCCCGGGAGGCCGGCAGCTCAGCGGCTCGCCAGCTCAGCGGTCCGGCATCAGCCGGTGCGATCCCCCGAGGCGGTGCCGTCCTCCGGCCAGCGCCGCCTTATGCAGCGCGCCGGTGACTCCACTCGGCGGCGAAGTCAGCGCCCGAGATCGCCGGGACGAGGACGCGCCCCGATACGGGGCTGTTCTGCTGTTGCGGCTCCTCGGTGGACCGGTGTGGGTCTACGCTGCCGGTAGCGGCCATGCCGCTGTCTGGCGTGTGCCGGTCCGTCCGTACGGGCGGGGAGGCGGGTGATGGGGACGCTGAAAGTCATCGATGAACTGCTGACCTCGCTGGGCCCGTCGGCCGAGACGGGTCAGGGGCAGCAGTGGGCCGGGCAGTGCGCGGTCGCGCTCGGGCTGGACGGTGTGGCCGTCACGCTGGAGGAGGAGCTGGTCTGGTTCAGCGACCGCACCAGCGCCCGGCTGGAGGACATGCAGTTCGTCCTCGGCCACGGCCCCAGCCTGCCGCCGGAACCGGAACTGTGCCAGGTGCCGGACGTGCGGCAACTCCCCGAGGAATACTGGCCGCAGTTCGCGGCCGAGGCCGAAACCCTCGGTGTGGCGGGGCTTTTCGTGTGGCCGGTGCGCCTGGGCGCCGTGGCGGCCGGGTCGCTGACCGGCTATCGGCACACGCCGGGCCCGCTGACCGTACGGCAGGCCGCCGACGGGTGGCTGATCGCCGATGTACTGGCCGAACACGTCCTGGCCCACTGGCCCACCGTCTCCGCCTCCGCCGCCGCCGACGGCCCGGGCACCACCGGGGAGGTGGACATGCACCGGGCCGAGGTCCATCAGGCCACCGGCGTGCTGAGCGTACGGCTCGGCGTCCCGTTGGCCGAGGCCCTGGCCCGGCTGCGCGCCCAGGCGTACGCCGCCGGCCGTTCCCTGACGGAAACGGCCCACGACATCATCAGGGACCTGCCGCAGTGACCACCCGCAGGACCGCCTCCGTCCGGCACCCCTGCGTGTACCAGAAAGGAGTACGCCGTGAGCAGGGAAACGCAGATCACCCAGACCTTCGTGGAACTCGCCGACACCTTCGTCAAGGACTTCGACGTCGTCGACTTCCTGCATCAGATGACCGTGCGCTGCCGGCAGGTCCTGGCCATCACCGACGCCGCGGTGCTGCTCGCCTACCCCGGCGAGCGGCTGCACAGCCCGGCCCCCTGCGACCCCAGCGCCGCCTTCCAGCAGGTCCTGGACGCCGCCCTGGTGCAGGGCCCGGCCCTGGACGCCTACCGCACCGCCACCGCCCAGGCTCCCGCCCGCCGGGCCGACGCCCGCAGTCGCTGGCCCGACTTCACCGCCCACGCCCGCGACGCCGGCTACCACTACACCTGCGCCGTGCCGATGCGACTGCGCGAGGACATCCTCGGCAGCCTGCTGCTTCTGCGCACCGCCGCCCGTGCCCTGCCCCCCGCCGACCTCGCCCTGGCCCAGGCGTTCGCCGACGCGGCCACCATCGGCCTCCTGCACGCCCACACCCTGCACCACCACGAGGCCGTCACCGAACAGCTCCACACCGCCCTGCACAGCCGCATCATCATCGAACAGGCCAAAGGAATCCTCGCCGCCCGCCGCAACACCTCCCTCAACCACGCCTTCAACGCCATCCGCCGCCACGCCCGCACCCACCAGATGCTGCTGACCACCGTCGCCCGCGATGTCATCGACCACGGCCTCGTCCCCTCAGCCGGCCAGCACACCCGTACGACAACCGACACGCAGCCGGAGTGAAGGACGGCCGACGGGCGCCGGCGGCACGCGCCTGTCGCCGGCCCGCCGGGCCGTATGCGGGGTCTGAGTGAGCGCGCGGCCCAGAAGGCCGTACGTCTCTACTACGCGGTACGCGACGGCACCCACCTGCACCCGACCTCCGGAGAACCCAAGAACGCCGAGGACGCCGAGGACGCCGAGGACGACCAAGGCGACCAGGGCGAGGAGGACGCCGCGGCCGGCGGGAGCCACGCGATACGACAACCTCGCTGTCCGCCACAGGACGACCAGCGCTGGCCGCAGCCCTCAACGCACGCCCATGGCCGGCACTTTCCCGCCGCCACCAGCCGTCAGCCCGGGGTCGTCGAAGGGTGGCCGGCGGCCCGCTGGAGACGGAGTTGGCCGATCTCCGCAGCGTTCTTCATCAGTTCGGCGTTCACCCAGGCGACCATGTGGGCGACGGTGTGGTGCGGATCGTTCTGCCACGGAAACGGGGCGGTCGCGTCCAGGTCGGCACCGGTGAACCGGTCGAGGGCCGCCAGCCAGTCCGCACGCAGTCCCCGCAGCCACTCGGCAGTCGGCCGGCCAGCGCCCGGCCAGGTGACGCAGCTCCGCTCCCGGGGCGCTCTGCCGTGAGCGTGATCGATGGCCACGCTCCACCACCAGCCGATGTGCCAGCTCAGCCAACCGATGGTCGGTACGGGCACTGGGGTGGGCTCACTCTCCGCCCAGTCCGGCACCCACGTCCCGTCGTCGGCCCGGCGTACCGTCCAGCAGTGCGCGGCGGGCTCCCACAGGAAATCGTCGGGTTCCAGCCTCTCCAGGTGGTACTCGAACAGCTCCCAGGTCAGGTCGAACTGCCGGCG
Source organism: Streptomyces sp. NPDC018045 (assembly GCF_044327445.1). NCBI lineage: Bacteria > Bacillati > Actinomycetota > Actinomycetes > Kitasatosporales > Streptomycetaceae > Streptomyces > Streptomyces sp. NPDC018045. Next base: position 540,646 of record NZ_JBIRFL010000003.1, on the reverse strand, counting down.
CAGCAGGCCAAGTGCGTACTGCGGGGCGGTTTCGTTTCGGGAGGCAGCCACTGGCCGACCCTCGCACACCATCGACGCGGCGGAAATCGAATATCCGGCTGCACGACGACTCAGGTGACGCCCACCTCGCGGCAACGCCAACCGGACGCCCCCGGGGCACACCGCAGGGTTCGCCCCTGATCACGATCTACTTTCGCGACAGGTCCCACAGTCCCACAGCCCCAGGCGCGCCACGGGCCCCCTGCCGACTCCCGGCCGCCCCCAAGAGGACCCTTGAGCATGCGGGCCAGTGGCTGAAGCCCCGCGGCTTGGGACAAACAGCCACCCACCCACACCACTGCCATGCCAAGTCAGGTGGGCATCGACCGACTTGCCAAAGCCGTCGCGATCCATCATTCAGTGGTGGCGTGATGAACCGCGTGCGGTCTGGCGTCATCATCAGCAGCAGACGCGTCTCGGTACCGCGGTATTTCACCGGCTTTTCGCGGCCGGGAAAGCGTCCAGGGCCATCGGGCATGAAGAGTGTCCGCGCGTCGGCGAGGGCCGGATTCCTTTGCGATCGCCTGTTGTGACCGGTCCTGAGCGGTGCGTGAAGGAAAGACGGAAAACCCGGGCACCGGTTCTTCGTGACCTGTGCTCATCTCCATTTCACAGCATGGAGCGCCCCTGACCAGGGCGCGCAGGGGGGATACACGATGGCTGAGCTCCGCTCGGGGAACAGGCTCGCCGCACTGGACGGGCTACGGCTGCTGGCCGCGCTGATGGTGGTGTTCTACCACTATGTGGCGCTCGCCCGGCCCTGGGGGCATGACACGAGCACGATCTTCCCGACCGGCCACAGAGCGGCCCAGTACGGGTGGCTCGGGGTCGAGGTCTTCTTCCTCATCAGTGGTTTCGTCATTTGCATGAGCGTGTGGGGCCGCACGCTGGGGGACTTCGCCGTCTCCCGTCTCTCCCGCCTTTTTCCCGCTTACTGGGCCGGCATTCTGCTCACCACGGTGGTGGTGAAGACCTGGCCGGAGGTGGATTCCTTCCCGGGCTGGGACAGGGTCATCAACAATCTGTCCATGCTGCAGTCCGGTGATGACTCCCCGGACATCGACCCGGTGTACTGGACGCTGTTCGTGGAGCTGAAGTTCTACCTGATCATGGTCGCGGTGGTGTGGTTCGGTGTCACCTACCGCAACTGCCTGATTCTGTGCGGCGTGTGGACGGTGGCCGCCGCGCTCGCCCCGGGCCTGAACACGCCCCTGCTGACCTCGTTCGCGATGCCGCAGTACGCGCCGTTCTTCATAGCGGGCATCGCCTTCTACCTCATGCGGCGGCACCGGCCCAACGCGATCCTGTGGGCCCTGGTCGCCCTGCAACTGCTGCTCGCTCAGCGGTACATCGACCACCGCATGGCCACGAGCCTCGGCAAGGCGGTCGCGGCCGCCCTGCCGAGCTGGCCCGCCCGTCTCGTCATCATCGCGGCCTTCGCCCTGGTCGGCGCGATCGCGCTCGGACTCTTGGACCGGATTCGGTGGAAGTGGCTCACCACCGCGGGAGTGCTCACCTACCCGCTCTATCTCCTCCACATGAACATCGGCATGACCCTCATCCACCACTTCCGCGGCAGGGTCCCCGCCCCGGTCCTGGTGGCCTCGGTGACTGTTCTCATGCTGGTCGCCGCCTGGCTCGTCCACCGTGTGGTCGAGCGTCCCCTCGGGAAGTGGCTCCGTACCACCATGCGGAGAGGAATCGACGACGTCCGCCGGCACGTCGCCCCGCGCCGCGGCCGCACCGGGCAGCCAGCGACGGCGACGGCGGTGGCAGCGGCGCCCGTACCCGCCGCGCCCCGGACAGCCAGGTTCGATCCGGAGCCACCGCCCAACCGCGAACCGGAACCGGAGCCGGAACCGGTCAAGTAGTGCCGATTCCACTGCTCGGGCCCCTCTTGCGGGGGCCCAGCGGTCGGAAAAGCAGCGCCCCCGCCGCGTGGTCGGGCTTGCGGCGGGGGCTGGCTGTCTGGCTGCCTGGCTGTGGGGATCGCCGGGCGTCGCGTGGGGATCAGCCGTTGCGGCGGCGGAAGGCCTTGCGGACGAAGTGCACGATCAGCCAGATCACCACGATGATGACGACCAGGAAGACGATCAGCAGCACGATCAGGAAGATGCCGAGCTTCTTGAAGAAGCCCTTTTTCTTCTTCTTTTCCTTCTTGTCCTTGTCCTTCTTGTCCTTGTCCTTGGAGCCGAAGGCGGCCTTCGCGTGGTGGTGGAAGGAGGCCGGGGCGGCTTCCGCCTGCGCGGCCGGCGCGCCACCGGCCTGCTGCTGGACGCTGTGGGCGACCGCCGGAGCGGGCGTCGCGGCCGCCGCGGACCCCGCCGCTCCCATCAGGCCGAGCAGCAAGGCCACGACAACGGCGGTGACCCGCCCGGCCTTTGCCCGTACGGCACGCCCGGCGCGTCCGGCGTGTATGGAAGGCTTGCGCTCGGTGCTCATCCGGTGCTGTTTCCCCTCGTGGTTGGTGCTGGGCGCGGCACGCTGATCGCGGCGCGCGTCAACCATTATGGGCGGCGGACCGGCCCGCGGATGTGCGTGCTTCCCGCGGCGGAGCGCCGCGTCGCCGCGCCCCGTAGGCGTCCCGGCCTCCGAGCAGGCCGAACGATCACCGGACGGAACGGGGTTGGCGGAGGTTGCCGGTGTTGACGTCCGGCGGGGCGGACGTCAACCGGTTCGGCTGCTCCGTCAGCGCTCGGCCGGACCACGGTCGGTCGCCGCCGTGCCCGTGGCCGGTACGACTCCTCCGGCCGTACGAGTACGGGCCTCCCCGTCGCCCACGTCGCCCCCGGCGCCCGCGTCGCCCTTCATCGCCTTGGTCTCGCTCTTGAGGATTCGCAGCGACTTGCCGAGGGCCCGTGCCGTGTCCGGCAGTTTCTTCGAGCCGAACAGCAGGATCACCACGAGCGCCACGACCAGCAGGTGCCAGGGCTCCAGTCCGTTCCGCAGCATCTTCGTCCCGCCTTTCTTCCTCCGGGCCGCCGGGGCCATCGAGGCCACCAGGGCCACCGGGGCATCCCGGATCGCCGGGGCATCCCGGATCGCCAGGGCATCCGGAACCACCGCGGCCACCCCGGCCACCGGCCCGTACCGACCCGGCAGCTTGTCCGCTTTATAACTTGCTACATTGCGCAACTGTACAACCAACGGGCCGGATCGCCCGTCTTCCTCGGCACAGAGCCACGCGGGTGAGGTGCACACATGACAGCAAGCAGCCACAAGGTGGCGGCCGGGAGCGCCGGACGGACCGGGCGGGCCGGAAAGGGCGGGCAGGCCGACAAGGGCGGCAAGGGCGGCAAGGGCGGCAAGAACAGCCGGGGTGCGGCGGGCCGTGCGGAGGGCCGCGCCGTACGTGGCAGGCGGCGGCCCCTGCGTACGGTCGGCATCGTCGCCGTCTCGCTGCTCGTACTGATCACCGCGGGGGCCGGCTGGTTCTACTTCAAGCTCAACGGCAACATCACCACCTTCGGCGCGGAAGGTGTCAGCCCGGAGCGCCCCGCCGAGGGGGCGGGCGGCCAGAACGTCCTGGTCATCGGCTCCGACTCACGGTCCGGCGACAACAGCTCGCTCGGGGGCGGCGAGGGCGACGTGGGCCGCTCGGACACGGCCTTCCTGCTGCACATATACGGAGACAGCAAGCACGCGGTCGCGGTCTCCATCCCCCGGGACACCCTGGTGGAGATACCCCCGTGCCGGCTGCCGAACGGCAAGTGGACGGCACCGCGGCACCAGGCCATGTTCAACGCGGCGTTCTCGGTCGGCGAGAGCCCTCAGGGCAATCCGGCGTGCACCCAGAACACGGTCGAGAAGCTGGCCGGCGTACGCGTCGACCACACCGTCGTCGTCGACTTCGCGGGCTTCTCGGCGATGACCTCCGCGATCGGCGGCGTCCCGGTCTGCCTGCCCAAGGACATCTACGAGGGCGACCTGAACCCGAACCGCCACTCCCGCGGCAAGCAGATCTTCGCCAAGGGCAAGCAGACCGTTTCGGGGCAGCAGGCGCTCGACTACGTACGCATCCGGCACGGCATCGGCGACAACTCGGACATCGGACGCATCCAGCGGCAGCAAGCCTTCGTCGGCTCGCTCCTCAAGAAGGTCAAGGAGCAGGGGTTCAACCCCACCACCCTGCTGCCGCTGGCCAACGCCGCCACCCGGTCCATGACCGTCGACCCGGGCCTGGACTCCGCCGACAAGCTGCTCTCCTTCGCCATGTCCCTGAAGGACATCGACCTGCACAACACCAAATTCGTCACGCTGCCCTGGCGCTACCAGGGCGAACGGGTCGCGATCGAGCACCCGGCGGCGGACAGGCTGTGGGCGGACATCAAGGCGGACCGCACCCTGGACGGCAAGGACGCGGGAGGACCGGGCACCGCCAAGGGGCCGGCTTCCGCGGGGCCGTCGCCGTCCGCGTCATCGGGTTCATCGGGTGCGGGTTCCTCGGGCGCGGATTCATCGGGTGCGCATTCTTCGGGTACGGGTGCGGGCATCAGCGTCGCCGTTTACAACGGCACCACCGCGACCGGTCTCGCCGCCCGCGCCGCCGGTCAGCTCAAGTCCGCGGGCTTCACCGTCACCGGCACGGCGACGGCACGGGCCCAGGACCACGCGACCACCGTCGTCGAGTACGGCGCGGGCAAGGAAGCCGAGGCCAAGACGGTCGCCGCGCACTTCCGCGGTGCTCAGCTCGTGCCGACGGCAACACCGGGCGTCAAGGTCGTCCTGGGCGCCACGTACGCGGCCGCGCCGGCCTTGGAGACCTCGGCCGCGTCCGCTCCGGATCCGGTTCCTTCGTCCGGGTCATCGGCGATCGCCGGCAAGGCGCGCTCGGCCGACGACAGCATCTGCTCGGACCTGTCCTACGGATGAGGCGAGGGGCCGGGCGGGCCGGACGCGCCGGACGGGTCGTACGGGGTGGGTGAGCCGTACGGAGCGGATGCGGGGCCGGTGCCCGGGCCCAGGTCCGGGTCCTCCTCGGCCGCGTTCCGGTCGTACCGCTCCTTGGCCCACGCCAGCCCGGCCCCATACAGCACCAGCACCGCCGCCAGCAGCCCGTAATAGAGGGGAGGCAGGGCCGCCATCCCCAGCAGCGGGCCCAGCGGCGACGGCGGCAACAGCAACCCGATGACGGCGAGCGCGCACACCGCGATCCGGATCGGGCCGGGCGCCCGGCCTTCCGCCGAGCGGCGTCCCGTACGCAGCAGGTACATCACCAGTGCCTGGGTCAGCAGGTTCTCCGTGAACCACCCGGCGTGGAACGCGTCCTGGCCGCCCGGGTGGCCGGAACCGTGCACCGCGAGCACCAGCACACCGAACGTGGCCAGGTCGGCCGCCGCGTTGAGCAGGCCGAACCCGGTGATGTAGCGGAGCAGGTCGGCGGGGCGCAGGGCCGCGGGCCGGCGCAGCGCGGCGGGGCCCGGCCGGTCGAAGGCGAACGCGAGCTGGACCGCGTCGAAGCACAGGTTCTGCACCAGGACCTGCGCCGGGAGCATCGGCAGGAACGGCAACAGCAGGCCCGCGCCGAGCATGGCGATGACGTTGCCGAGGTTGGAGGAGAGGGTGATGCGCAGGTATGTGGCGATGTTGGCGCTACTGCTGCGGCCCGTGACGATCGCGCCGTCGATGGCGCTGAGGTCCTTCGAGGCGAGCACGACATCGGCCGCCTCGCGGGTCACGTCGACGGCGTCGCGCGGGGCGATGCCCACGTCGCAGGCGTGCAGTGCGGGGAGGTCGTTGACGCCGTCGCCGAGGAAGCCGACGGTGCGGGGAGTGATCGGTTCGCCGGGTGAGGCGTTCGTACCGTCCGAACGCTCCGTGCGCGCCCTGCCGGCGGACCCCGCGCCCGCCCGCAGCGCCTCCACTATGCGCGCCTTGTGTTCCGGGGTGCAGCGTGCGAATGCCGTCGTCCGGGCGGCGAGCCGGGCGAGTTCCGTGTCCGTGAGGCCGTCGATCCGGTCGGCGGTGATCACCGCGCCGGGGCCGGTGTCGAGACCGAGTTCGCGGCAGACGTGGGTGACGGTCCCCGGGTGGTCGCCGGTGAGGACCTTGACGGTGACGCCGCGCCGCGCGAGGCCCGCGCAGGCCTCGGCGGCGGTCGGAGCGAGCGCGTCGCGCAGGCCGACGAAGCCGACGAGGGTCAGGCCGCGCTCGTCCGCCGGCGTGTACGGGCGGCCGGACGGCCTGGCGGGCCGCTCGGCGACCGCGACGGCCAGCAGCCGCAGCCCGTCCGCCGTACGGTCCGCGACGAGCCGCGACAGGCGCGCGCGGACCGCGTCGTCCAGTTCGATGTCTTCGGGGCCGTTGGGGCGGTTGGGGCGGTTGGTGCCTCCGGGGCCATGAAGACCATGGGGGCCGTGGGAGCCGTAGACGTCGTGGCTCTCGTCGGTGCCTTCGGTGACCTGGCCGCCGGTACGGACGCGGGCGCACCGCTCCAGTACGGCCTCGGGCGCGCCCTTCACCACGAGCGTGTGCCTACCGAGCGCACCGACCGCACCAGCCGCACCAGCCGCACCGACGACACCGGGCCCGGGGCCGGAGAAACCTGACCAGCCCGCCACCGCCGCGTCCGTACGGACCACCGCGCACGACGTACGGCGTGCCGGGTCGAAGGGCAGCGCGGCGACGCCCTCGTAGGCGAGCAGTTCGTCGAAGTCGTCCTCGGCCGCCTCCAGGATCGCCTCGTCGAGGGCGTCCGGCGTGGGCAGCTCGGCGAGCTGGAGTGTCCACAGGCTGTTGACAGCCGCCCAGTGCAGCGGCTCGGGCGCCGGCCGGCCTTCGGGGTCGAGGGAGCAGTCCAGGACCGGCCGGTCCTGCGTGAGGGTGCCGGTCTTGTCCGTACACAGCACGTCGATCGCGCCGAGGTCGTGCAGCGCGGGCAGCCGTTTGACGATCACCTCGCCGCCGCGCGCGAGCAGCGCCGCACCCCGGGCGAGCGCGGTGGTGACGATCACCGGCAGCATCTCGGGCGTGAGCCCGACCGCCACCGCGACGGCGAACGGCAGCGTCTCCAGGCCACGGCCGCGCAGCGCGGCGTTGGCCATCAGCACCAGCGGCGGGGTGAGCAGCATGAAACGGATGAGGATCCAGGAGACGCCGTTCACGGAACGGTCGAAGGCGCTCTCCCGCGGCCGACGCGAAGGCCTGCGCCGCCTGCCGCGCCCCTCGGCCCCGGCTTCAGCCCCGGCTCCGGCTCCCGTGCCGGGGCTGGGCGACTGCCGGTACGTACCGGCGAAGACCGTGTCCGCACCGGTCGCCAGCACCACCGCGGTCGCGCTGCCGGACGCGACACTGCTGCCTTGGAAGCACAGCTCGGGGCGTTCGAAGAGGCCCGCGCCGGAGGCAGCCGTACGGCCCGCTCCGACCGCCGCACCCGCCCCTTCCGCCGCATGCGTCCCACCCGCTCGGCCCTCCGGCACCCCCGGCACCCCCGGCCCCTCCACCGGATACTTCGCCACCGGTGCCGACTCGCCCGTCAGCGGCGCCTGGCGCACCGTCAGCCCGCTCGCGCGCAGCAGGCGCAGGTCGGCGGGTACCAGGTCCCCCGGCCCGAGCCTGATCACATCGCCCGGCACAAGCTGATCGACCGGGATCTCGCGGGCGGCCACCCCCCTCGATGCCGCCCCGGCCGTCCCGCCCTTCGGAGCGCCCGAAGGCCTCCCCGCGCGGGCGGCCCGCGCGGCGGACCCGGCCGCCGCTCTCCGCTGCACCGTCGCCGTCGTGGCGATCAGTTCGCGCAGCGCCGCCGTGGACCGCTCGGCCCGGTACTCGCCGCTGGACCGCAGCACCGCGCTGACCACCACCAGTACGGCGATCACACACGCCGTCCCCCATGAGGCGACGGCGGCCGAGACCAGGGCCAGACACAGCAGTACGGTCGTGAACGGGTCGCGCAGGCTGCGGACGAAGCGCCACGGGCGGCCGGGCGGCCGCCGTTCGGGCGCCGTGTTGTCGCCGTACCGCAGCAGCCGTTCCTCGGCCTGCGCCTCGGTCAGGCCGCGCGGCCCGCTCTCCAGGAGCCGCAGGGTTTCCAGTGCCGTGAGTCCGGGGGTGTCGCGCAGGCCGGCACCGCTGTCCGCCCGTACGCCCGGTGGTGCGGCGTGCGGGCCCGGCGCTGCCTCCCCTTCCGTACGAGTGGCCGCGGAGCCCACGGCCCTCTCAGGCGCCCAGGCCACGGACGCGTCCCGGAACCGCCGGGCCGTCGGACCGGCTCGTCCGGTCGGTGAGCTGCCCCACCAGCCAGCGCACCATCGACACCACGTCGGGGTCGTCCACCAGATACACCACGCGGCGCCCCTCGCGCCGTGACCGCACCAGCCCCGCCAGCTTCAGCTTCGCCAGGTGCTGGCTCACAGCGGGCAGGGCTCCGCCCACCCGCTCCGCCAGCCCGCTGACGTCGCACTCGCCGCCCGCCAGCACCCAGACGATGTGCAGCCGCGCGGGCGACGCCAGCAGCCCGAACGTCGCCGCGGCTTCCGTCAGCACCTCGGCCGACGGATCCGCCACGTCCTCGACGCCACTCGTCACAGCCGCTCTCCATCCGCCCAGGGCCCCAGGTACGGGCCCGTGCCCCCGAAAGGTCCCAGTCTAGGTGCCGGGCACCGGGCCACCCCGTAGGAATATCGGGCCCCTCCGTACGGATACCGGGCCGTGGGAATACCGGGCAGTCCCGTAGGAAGACCGGGCAGCCTCGCACGGATACCGTCCGTACGGATACCGGGCCGCGGGGACACCGGGGCCTCCCGCCGGAAAGGCGTCACGCGGCACTGCCCTCCCGTACGGCAGCACTCGGCGAACGCCCGTACGGCAGAACCTCCGGCACCCCGTACGACAGAAGCCCCGACGCCGGGCGCGAGGCCCGGAGCCGGGGCTCCGTGGGTGCGGTCGGGGGAAACGGCATCGGGGGATGAGCCGTTTCCCCCGAAGGTGGACCGGGCCCCAAAGTCCGCGCCGCCGTCAGGGGGGAAGCTTGCGGCGTGGACCCCGCAGTGGGGCTCGGATCCCGTACCCGGCGCATTCCTGCCAGATCCGCCGGGCACACCACCATCCTGCTGCGCCCGTCCCGTTCGGGACGCAGGCAAAGGGCCTGCCTCCGGAGGCCTTTGGTCCCTAAAGTCACGGTGAGCCCGCGCGTCACGGAGCCGGCCGGCGCACCCGTCCCTCCGACACCACCACCAGCATCCCCACCATCACTCCCACCGGCGTCATCACCGGTGTCACCACCGGCATCCCCACCCGCACCGGCACCGGCTCCACCCCTGATACGGAAGTGGTTACACTCAGCCGGTCTGCACTCCGGTCTGGGCTGGGGAAAGGGCGGGCGGGAGCTGCCGTAGGGGAGACGGGGACAGTCAGATGGCGCAAGCGAAGAAGATCGCGCTGTACGTGGTCATCGTCTTCGTCCTGTACACGATCATCACATCCCCGGCGCGCGCCGCCGATCTCGTGCAGATAGGGTTCGAGGGCATCTCGTCGGCCGCCCACGGGGTCGGCGAGTTCATGACCCAGCTCATCTCGTAGGACGCCCCGGCAGTACGCAAGCGTACGAGCGCAAGCACGCACAGATCCATGCGGAGACGTGCGAACTCGTATGGGTACGTACGGACGCGCATGGACACGTACGAACCGGGACGTGCGGCGCGGAGCGGCCACGGGCCGACCGCACGACGGAGGACCGCCCAGTGATACGCCACCTGGTTCTTTTCAAGCTCAACGAGGGCGTCGAACGCGACGAGCCGCGGGTCGCGGCCGGCGTCAAGGCGTTCCAGGAGCTGGCCGACCAGATCCCCGAGCTGGAGTTCTGGGAGTGCGCCTGGAACATCACGGACCGGCCGATCGCGTACGACTTCGCCGTCAACTCCGCCGTGGCCGACACCGACGCCCTCAAGCGCTATATCGAACACCCGGCCCATCAGGCCGCCGCCGGGCAGTGGCGCGAGTTCGCCACCTGGGTGATCGCCGACTACGAGTTCTGAGCCTCGGCCCCGGCCGCGCGCACGCCCCTCGTCCCGCCTCGCGGGCGGGGGGCTTTGTCGTGCCACCCCGCCACCTGGCCCACCGCCCTGACCACCGTCCGGCCCATCGCCATCGCCGCGGCCACCACCACCGCCGTCCCCACCGCGCCCGCCGCCACCACCGCCACGCGTTCCGCCACGCGGGCCGGCGCGGGCGCCCGCGCGGCGGAACGCCCCGCGGGTCTCCCCGTCGATCAACTCAGCGATCAACACGGCGTTATGCGGTGCTTGCACACAGTGCACATGTCTTGTGATGCTATGACCGCTTTTGCCGGATGAATGGACTGAGAAGGGTGGCGTGACCGTGACGGCCCGAACTGCGCCCAAAGCGCCATCCCGCGAGAGCAGGAGCGCGGACACGCGGGCACTCACGCAGGTGCTGTTCGCCGAGCTCACGAGCCTGGAGCCGGGCACGCCCGAGCACGCCCGGGTCCGCGCCGCCCTGATCGAGGCCAACCTGCCCCTGGTGCGGTACGCGGCGGCACGTTTCCGCAGCCGTAACGAACCGATGGAGGACGTCGTCCAGGTCGGCACGATCGGGCTGATCAACGCCATCGATCGCTTCGACCCCGGCCGCGGCGTGCAGTTCCCCACCTTCGCGATGCCGACCGTGGTCGGCGAGATCAAGCGCTACTTCCGGGACAACGTGCGCACCGTCCACGTACCGCGCCGCCTCCACGAGCTGTGGGTGCAGGTCAACGGCGCCACGGAGGACCTGACCGTGCTGCACGGGCGGTCGCCGACGACCGCGGAGATCGCCGAGCGGCTCAAGATCGGCGAGGACGAGGTGCTGGCCTGCCTGGAGGCGGGCCGCTCGTACCACGCGACCTCCCTGGAGGCCGCGCAGGAGGGCGACGGCCTCCCGGGGCTGCTGGACCGGCTCGGGTACGAGGACCCGGAGCTGGCCGGGGTCGAGCACCGGGACCTCGTCCGGCATCTGCTCGTCCAGCTCCCCGAGCGCGAGCAGCGCATCCTGCTCCTCCGTTACTACAGCAACTTGACGCAATCGCAGATCAGTGCCGAGCTGGGGGTGTCGCAGATGCACGTGTCGCGGCTACTGTCGCGGAGCTTCGCACGACTGCGGTCCGCAAACAGGATCGAAGCCTAACCGGGACGGGCTACCCGTTCCTGCACAGATATGTCGACTTGGCGCTACAGCGCGTTGCCGACATGTGACATTCTGCAGGAACCGCGTTTGCCGTGGCGCCGCCTCCGGTATTCAGGTGGAGGCATAAGTTCTCGGTTCCGCCGCGGACCGAGGGCGCCGCAGCGACCCGACCGCGACCTCAAGGGGGTGGCATGTCCGTAGAACTGGGCAGCTCGAAGGTGCTTCCCGCGATTCCCGCGCCGGCACCACACGTGCACGATGACGACGCTCTCAACACCCGTACCCTCTCCCGCTCCCTCTTCCTGCGGCTGGCCACGCTCGACAAGGACAGCGCGGAGCGCACGTACGTACGCGACACCCTCATCGAACTGAACCTGCCGCTGGTGCGCTACGCGGCGGCACGTTTCCGCAGTCGCAACGAGCCGATGGAGGACATCGTCCAGGTCGGCACGATCGGTCTGATCAAGGCCATCGACCGTTTCGATTGCGAACGCGGCGTCGAATTCCCGACGTTCGCGATGCCGACGGTGGTCGGCGAGATCAAGCGTTTCTTCCGTGACACCTCGTGGTCGGTCCGCGTTCCGCGCCGCCTCCAGGAGCTGCGCCTGGCGCTCACCAAGGCCAGCGACGAACTCGCCCAGAAGCTCGACCGGTCCCCGACCGTGACCGAACTCGCCCAGTGCCTCGGCGTATCCGAGGAGGACGTCGTCGACGGACTGGCGGTGGGCAACGCCTACACCGCCTCCTCGCTCGACTCGCCCTCCCCCGAGGACGACGGCGGCGAGGGCTCCCTCGCGGACCGCCTCGGCTACGAGGACAGCGCGCTCGAAGGCGTCGAGTACCGCGAGTCCCTCAAGCCCCTGCTGGCCAAACTCCCGCCCCGGGAACGCCAGATCATCATGCTGCGCTTCTTCGCCAACATGACACAGTCCCAGATCGGCGAAGAGGTCGGCATCTCCCAGATGCACGTCTCCCGCCTGCTGACCCGCACCCTGGCCACGCTGCGCGATGGCCTGATCTCGGACTGAGCGCCAGGACGGACCTCCACCGCTCCAGCGGCTTCCCACCGACCGGCTACGGGCCGGTGTTGGTCCGGCGATGGGCCGGCGATGGGACGGCGATGGAGCCGGCAACGGGTTCGGCGACAGGGCCGGCACCAGCCGGGTCCCCAGGAGAGCCGGACCTCCCGTACAGGCCGCTGCCTGTTGTACCGGGCCTATGCAACTGACGTGCCGTCAGCAACACTGGCCCGATGCGACGGACCGCTTGCGCCCTACGTATCGCGCGTGCTCCCCGTACTCCCCGTGTCCCGCGCGACCCCTGCACCCCACGCACCCCACGCACCCCACGCACCCCACGCACCCTCCTGCCCGTCACCGCCCTGTGCCTGGCCACGCTGCTCTGTGCCTGCGGTGGCGACGGCGGCGGTGGCTACGCCGCGGTGGGCGCCGCCGGTCCGGCGGACGGCCGGGCCCCGACACGACCGGTACCCCCGCAGGACGGCGTCACTCTCACCCCCCTGGACGGCGCCGGCTCCCCCGCAACGGGCAACGGCTCAGCCGCCCGGCCGCCGACGGGCACCGGCACAGCCCACCCGCCCGGCTCCGGCTCCCCCGCCCCGGGTCAACGCGGCGCTCCCCCCGCCACCCCACTGGACCGCACCGCCGACACCGGCCCCGGCACTGACAGCGGCCCCGGCCCCGGCGGCGCCGGCACCGGCAACCCCACCGGTTCCCTTCCCGGCGCTCCGGCCGGTCGCCCCTCCGGGCATAGGCCCGAGGGCCCTCCCCAAGGCACTCGCGAACGACCACGGCCTCCCGCCCAGCCCCCTGAAGGCACTCCCAAGCCCACCCCCACGCCCGCCCCCGGGCCCAGCTCTCCGCCCCGCCTCACCACCGGCACCGTCAAACGCACCGCCACCGACGTCCGGTGGTGCGAAAAGGTTTCCCTCAGCCTGCACAACACCGGTGACCGGCCGGTCACTTCGGGCACCGCCACCTTCAGCACCCACATCATCGGCGCCCTGGGCATCGACTGGGCCACCAGAACGTCCACCCAGCCCCTCCCCACCCCCCTCGCCGGCGGCGCCCGCCGGACGGCCACATGGCGTGTCTGCGTGTCCGCGTGGCGCGTACCTCTGGGGATGCACATAGAGACTCAGGACGTACGCGTCGACTGGCACTGACCGTCGTGCGGCCACGAAGCCATGACGCCACGGCACCGCGAAGCCGTGACGCCACGGCACCGCGAGGCCGTGACGCCACACGCCGTACGGTCCGCCCCCGAGGCCGGCTCAGGGTCGTCACCCCGCGGGCTGACCGCTGACGCGACCACGGGCTGATGACTCCCGTCCCCCCGCGCACTACCTTCAACTCCTGTCACAGCGCGCGAAGAGCGGGCACAGTCGGGCAGAGGAGCGGGACGTGGCGCCTACGGAAGGCCGGGCATGAACCGGCGCAGGCGGAAGAAGCTGGCGCGGAAGCTCGTGACGGCCGCGCTGCTCGGCGACGCGCCCCAAGTCGCCGCGCTGCTGCTCGGCGGCGCGCAGCCGGACACCCCGAACGCCGAGGGCAGCACGCCCCTGTACGCCGCGTCCGTGCACGGCGACGCGGCCGTGGTCCGTCTGCTCCTGGCCGCCGGTGCGGTACCGGACGCGGAAAGCGGGCGCGGCACGGAGGGCACGCCACTGTGCGCGGCCGCGGCCTGGGGACACCTCGACGCCGTACGGGAACTCCTCGCGTACGGCGCCGACCCGAACCTCCGCGAGGACGGCGGAACCGGCTACGCCCCGCTCGACTGGGCCACGAAGGACGTCCAGCCCCACCCGGAGACGGCGGCCCTGCTCGTCGCGGCGGGCGCCCGGCCCCGGGGCGCGTGAGCCCGGCCCGTCACGGCTTCGCCTCCGGCGCCTGCGGTGCCACCGCCGCCAGTTCGTCCACCGTGCCGGACATGATCGTGCGTACGTGCTCGGTGAGGTGCTCGGCCGGCCAGTCCCACCAGGCCAGTTCGAGCAGCCGCGCGATGTCCGCCGCGTCGTGGCGGTGGCGGATCAGCTTGGCCGGGTTGCCGCCGACGATGCCGTAATCGGGTACGTCGTCCACGACGACGGCCCCGGAGGCGATGACCGCGCCGTGGCCGATCCGCCACCGCCACGACGCGGCGGACATCGCGCGGCTGCTCGAACCACACGTCGTTGCCGACCACCGTGTCACCCCGGCCCGGCAGCCCGCTGATCAGGTCGAAGTGGTCGGCCCACGACCCGCCCATGATCGGGAAGGGGAACGTCGAGGGGCCGTCCATCCGGTGGTTGGCACCGTTCATGATGAACCGCACGCCCTCGCCCAGCGCGCAGAACTTTCCGATGACCAGCTTCTCGGGGCCGTAGTGGTAGAGCACATTGCGCGTCTCGAAGGCGGTCGGGTCGTCCGGATCGTCGTAGTACGAGAACTCACCGATCTCGATCAACGGCGAGGTGACCAGAGGCTTCAGCAGCACCACCCGTGGCTGGCCGGGCATCGGATGCACGACGTTCGGATCGGCGGGGACAAGTGGCATCGCGCGGCGCCCTCTCGTACGGGGTGTGGGCAACGATCGCGGCTCGCGGGCCGCGGTCCTCAGCATGATCCCAATCAGCGCCGCCGAGGACGACCGATTAACCGATCGATCGCGCTGACGCGGGTGACCGGCGGCGGCCTGGGACACTGATGCCGGAAGGTCCAGTACGTGCGGGCACCGGTAGGGAGCGAGTCACAGGTGAGCAGCGAGGCGCCGGAGAGCGCACTGTCGTCCGTCATGCTGGTGATCGCCACCGGACGGCGGCTACAGGAGCGGCTGGAAGCGCGGCTCGCCGGCATCGGCCTGTCCATGCGGCTGTTCGGGGCGCTCGGTCACATCTCCCGCGACGCCGACCTGTCGTACAGCGACCTGGCCCGCCGCGCGGGCGTCACGAGCCAGAGCATGCGCGCCACCGTCCTCATGCTGGAGGAGACCGGGGCGGTGGAGCGCACCTTGCGGGGTCAGGGGCACCGCGCCCGGCTGGAACTGACCGACTCCGGCCGCGCGCTGCTCGCCAGGGCCCGGGCCATCGTCTCCGAACTGGACGCGGAATTCCTGGCGGACTCCGGAGAAGCCGGAAAAGAAGCACTCGACGAAGCCTGCCGCCGCGCGCTGAGGGGCTCGTTCCCGTTCCCGCCCCGGCCGGAGTGATCCCCACTCTCCGGAACCCGACGACTTGGGGTCCGACTCGTTGGAATCCGGCTCCTCGGTGCCCAACTCCCCGGGGACAGGCCGGTGGGCCGGCGGTCCGTTCCGAGCCCCACGACGGCATCGGCGACTTCAGGCCCTTCAGGGGCTACCGGGCCCTCAGGAACTACCGGGACTTCAGGGACTCCCGGGCCCTCAAGGAGTACCGGGCCTTCAAGGACGTCCGTTGCTCGCGTCTCCGCACGCACGAGGAGACGGACCGGTGACCTCCCAGGCCGCCTCGATCATGCCGAAGATCTCGTCCACCGCGGCCTCCGGATCGGCCGCCTCACGGGCCAGCGCGTAGGCGTCGACCACGAACCGCGCGACCGCCCGGCAGGCCGTGGTGGTCCGTGCCGGGCCGGGGGCGGCGGCGATGGCCGTTGCCAGCGACTCCGCATGGCGCAGTCTCATCGACTCGTCGTACTTCCGCAGCGCGGGGGACGATTCGATCATGTGCCAGATCGGGGCGGCGCCGTCCGCCGTGCAGTGCCGCACCAGGGCGTGGACCTCGCGGCGCAGCGCGGGGAGGAGCGGCTCGTGCGGCGCCCGGCCGGTGACCGCCCGCGTGAGGCGTTGCTCGAAGTCTTCGTCCTGTTCGAAGACCAGGGCCTCTTTCGAGGCGAAGTGGGAGAAGAGCGTGGTGACGGCCACGTCGGCCTCGGCGGCCACGTCACGGATGCCCACCGCGTCGTACCCGCGCTCCAGGAAGAGCCGCAGGGCGGTGTCAGCGATCTTCTGGCGGGTCGCGGCCTTCTTACGCTCCCGGCGTCCGGTCGGCACAGTCATGCCCCGACCCTAACAAGTGCGAAGCCGTAACCGCTGTTAAACGCTAACCGTTAGTGTTACGTTCGGCCGCATGAAGAGAGTGAGCTTCGCCGAGTTCGGCGGTCCGGATGTTCTGCACCTCACCGACGCCGAGGAGCCCCACCCGGGCCCCGGCCAGATACGTGTCGCCGTGCGGGCGGCGGGCGTGAATCCCGTCGACTGGCGCATCCGTTCAGGTCAGTTCCAGAAAGAGCGCCGTACGCCGCACCGGCCGATCACCTTGCCCGCCGGAGTCGGGCAGGACGCCTCCGGAGTGGTGGACGAGGTCGGCGAAGGCGTCGACGGGGTCGAGGCCGGCGACCACGTCTTCGGCAGAGGATCGGGCACCTACGCCGAGTTCGCCGTGCTGTCGGCCTGGGCCCGGATGCCCGGGGGCCTGACGTTCGAGGAGGCGGCCGGGTACCCCTCCGTCGTGGAGACCGCGCTCCGCGTCATCCGCGAGGTCGGCGTGCAGTCCGGACAGACGCTGCTGGTCAGCGGCGCGTCCGGGGGAGTCGGATCGGCGGTGCTACAGATCGCCCGCGACCGCGGCATCGCGGTGATCGGCACCGCCGGGGCCGCGAACCAGGACTATCTGCGGAGCCTGGGCGCCACCCCCACGACGTACGGCGAGGGCTGGGTCGAACGGGTCCGGCGGCTCGGCCCTGTCGACGCGGCACTCGACCTGGCCGGCTCGGGCGTGATCCGCGAACTCGTCGAGCTGACCGGGGACCCGCGAAAGGTGATCTCCATCGCCGACCTCGACGCGCCGGACCTCGGCGCCCGGTACTCCGGCGTGACCGGGAACGTACCGGAAGCCCTCACCGAGGCCGTCGGCCTCATCTCGCGGGGAAGGCTCCACATCCCCGTCGAGAAGACGTACGCACTCGCCGAGGCCGCGGCGGCACACGCCGACAGCCAGGCCGGCCACACGCGCGGACGCCGGGTCATCGTCGTCTGAGGTCACGCCTCGCCGGCGCCCTCCGGCAGATCCTTGGAGACGAAGGACCCCATGCCGGGCTGGGTGACGAGCAGCCCCTTCTCCCGGAGGGCGGCGGTGGCTTTCCGGACAGTCACACGCACCAGGCCGAACTCCTGCTCAAGCTTCACCTCGGAGGTCAGGTGACGTGGCGGGTAGGCGCCGCTGATGATGCGCGACCGCACCACAGAATGAAGCCCCGGCGAGTGCTGGCACCACTCCCGGGGCGCGGCCAACGCTGCCCAAGGAGCGCCGATGTGCGTCACCGTATCCTCCGACTCGCAGCAAGGGTGAGGGAACTCCTCTCACCCACGCCGCCTACGCCCTTCACAACCCTCTGCGCGCCAGTGCCCCCCTCCCCGCCGCCAGGCTCGCGCCCCACCCCCTCGACACTCCCTGGACGGCCACGCCTCCGCCCTCGTACGGCCGTACCTCGCCGCCTTCGAGGCGCACGCCCACGCGCGGCAAGCCCGGCTCGTCGCGCGCCTCAGCGCGTTCCCTGGGGAGTTCGCCGCGTGAGCGGGAAAGCGGGGCCCGTGCCGGGGCTGCGGCTGCTGCCCTGGTCTCAGGAGGGCGGTAAGCAGTGCCTGCTGTCGACGGACGGCGACGGCTACGCGTCGCGGCTCGCCGACGACGTCGAGGCGGCGCAGCTCGACATGGGCACGGAGCTGCTCGATCACGCGGGGGCGCTGCTGGGGGAATCCACCGCGTCCGCCAGTGAACTGCGTTTCCTCGCCCATCGATTGGTCGAGGCGCTGCATGACGCGCTGCGGGTCGCCGACAGCCGAGGCCGGCGGATTCCCGGCCCGGGCGTGGGGAGCGGAAAGGAGATCGTCGGCCGCTTGACGGCGGCCGAGTGAGGGGACGTCAGGACGGCGCGGCCGGGGCGCGGCCGGTCAGCTCAGCGCGAGCCACGCCGCCGCGGCCACCACCGCGATCGCGACGATCACGCCGACGATGACACCGACGCGGGGCCCGCCGGACGCCTGCTGCCGTACCGCGGCCCGACGGCCGCCGGGCTCGGGGGCGCCCTCGTCCACGAAGGCGCGGAACATCTGCGTGCTGCCGGCCGGGTCGTGCTGGCCGTTGGCCGGGTTCTGCTGGTAGTTCGCCATAGGCCAGGACCCTAGCGAACCCGGCATGTGCGGCACACCCCTGGGCCTCGTGCGTCACAGCACAGTTGCGGCGGCCCGACGGCGCGTGCGGCGGACCCGGCCGCGGCCCCACGTGGTTTCCTGGCCCGGACGAAGGGAGCGGGCGAGCCGTGAGCGGTGACGGGCAGGACCTGGCCGGGGCCCAGCGGGAGCACTGGCAGCGGACGTACGGCTCGCAGCCCGGTATGTACGGCCGGCGGCCCAGCGCACCCGCTCGGTACGCCGCCGCCGTCTTCCGGTCCGCCGGGGCACGGGACGTGCTGGAGCTGGGGGCCGGTCACGGGCGGGACGCCCTGCACTTCGCCCGCGAGGGTTTCTCCGTGCGGGCCGCCGACTTCTCCGCCGCCGGTCTGCTGCAGTTGCGGCAGGCGGCCGGTGAGCAGGGCCTCGGCGAGCGGGTGAACTGCGTGGTGCACGACGTACGCGAGCCGCTCCCGCTGCCGGACGCCTCGGTCGACGCCGTCTTCGCGCACATGCTGCTGTGCATGGCGCTGTCCACCGAGGAGATTCACGCGGTGGTCCGGGAGGTCCGGCGCGTACTGCGGCCCGGAGGCACCTTCGTCTACACCGTGCGCCACACCGGCGACGCGCATCACGGCACCGGCCTCGTGCACGGTGACGACATCTACGAGCACGGTGGCTTCGCCGTGCACTTCTTCCCCCGCCGGCTGGTCGTCGCCCTGGCCGAGGGCTGGCGGCTGACCGAGGTCCACGCCTTCGAGGAGGGCGAGTTGCCGCGCCGCCTGTGGCGCGTCACCCAGCAGGTGCCCCGGTGATCGTTCCGCCGTTGACACACAGTGGTTAATACTCTTAGCTTTTGGCTAATGACATTAGCCACGCCTGGGGGCACCTTGACCGAGTACCTGGCCGTCGACGGCGGCACGATCGCTTACGAGGTGACGGGGTCCGGCCCGCTGACCGTTCTCGCGCACGGCATGGGCGACAGCCGCGCCGCGTACCGCGCCCTGATCCCGCCTCTGGTGGCGGCGGGCCACCGGGTCGCCGCGGTCGACCTGCGTGGCTGCGGCGAATCCAGCGTCGGCTGGCCGGCCTGGAGCCGTACCGCCATCGCCGGCGATCTGCTCGCCGTGGTCCGGCACCTGGGCGGTCCGGCCGTGCTCGTCGGCCACTCGATCTCCGGCGGCGCGGCCACCATCGCCGCGGCGCGGGAGCCCTCGCTGATCACCGCGGTGGTCGAGGTGGCGCCGTTCACCCGCAAGCAGTCGGTCCGCCTCGGCGACCTGCGGGTGAAACGTTTCCGGCAGGGCATGCTGCGGCTGCTCGGCGCGGGCGCGCTCGGCAGCGTGCCGCTGTGGCGCGCGTACCTCGATGTGGCCTACCCCGGCGGGAAGCCGGACGACTGGGCCGAGCGGCTCGGCCGTATCGACTCCCTGCTGCGCGAGCCGGGCCGGATGAAGGCTCTCCAGGGCATGGGCCGCAGCACCCCGGCCGACGCCGGCGCGCAGCTCGGCAACGTCCGCCGCCCGGTCCTGGTGGTGATGGGCACACGCGACCCCGACTGGGCCGACCCGCACGCCGAGGGGGCGGCCATCATCGATGCCCTGCCGCCCGGCCTCGGCCGCCTGGAGATGATCGAGGGCGCCGGGCACTACCCGCACGACCAGTTCCCCGACCAGGTGGTCTCGCTGATGCTCGGATTCCTTGGAACGGACGCCGCTCGTGCCTAGGGCCGGCCTGGACCCGGCGGCCGTGGTCACGGCCGGCGCCGCCCTCGCCGACGAGGTGGGCATCGCCAACCTGACGATGGGATTGCTGGCCGAGCGGGTGGGCGTGCGCGCTCCGTCCCTGTACAAGCACGTGGGCGGCCAGGAAGACCTCAACCGGCGTATCGCGGCCCTGGCGTTGAGCGAGGCGGCCGATGCCGTCGGCCGCGCGGTCCAGGGGTACGCGGGCCGCGACGCCCTGGCGGCCGCGGCCCGCGCCTTCCGCACCTTCGTCCTGGAGCACCCCGGCCGGTACGCCGCGACGATCGGCAGGCAACCGTCCGGGCCGGACGACCCGCTGGCAGCCGCGGGGCAGCGGCTGCTCAGCACGTTCACGGCGGTGCTGCGCGGTTACGAGATCGCGGCGTCCGACGTGGACCACGCCCTGCGGATGCTCCGCAGCCTCTGCCACGGCTTCGCCACGTTGCAGGCGGCCGACGGCTTCCGGTGGAGCGCCGATGTCGACGAGAGCTTCGAGTGGCTGATCACCTTCGCCGACCGGGGCCTGCGCGCCATGTGACCGGGATACGCGGGAGGCGGGCCGCCGGGGCGGGCACCTCCGCGGCGGTCCGGGCCGCCCCTCCGGGTCCTGCGCCCTCCCGGATCCGCGCCCCCGGATCCGCGCCCTCCGGTCCCGTGCCCTTCGGTTCACGACGGCGTGCCCGCCCAGGCCGTCGGCGGGGACCGGGCCGCCATGCTCACGCCCCCGCCCTGACCTGCGCCTTTACACCCTCACCGCACCACCTTGACCGTTGATCTTGCCAACCTTTTGGATTCCTTTACCTCCCCCAGACAAGGAATCGTTTGCCTTCAGCAACCAAGTGGTTCTACGGTTGCTCAAGGCAACAAAAGAAGAAGTGCGGAGGTGCCCATGGCCGCTCAGAGTCAGTACGAGGAGCTGGCCCGGCAGCTCAGTGCCATCGGTGCCGTCAAGCGGGAGATGGGGCGGATCCTGCCGCCCGACTGTCCGCCCGCTTCGGCCGGTGTGCTCACCCTGCTCGACCGGTACGGCGAGATGCGGATGAGCAAGCTGGCGGAGCTGCTCGCGATCGACATGTCGGTCACGAGCCGGCACGTGGCCCACGCCGCCGAGCGCGGCTGGATCGAGCGCGAGCCCGACCCGCAGGACAAGCGGTCGCGGCTGCTGCGGCTGACACCGAGCGGCAGGCTGCTCCTGGCGGAGCTCTCCGAGCGTTACACCGCATCACTCGCCCGGTATCTCGACGACTGGTCCGACAGCGACGTCGGCCGTCTCAACGAGCTGCTCGCCAGGCTCCGTACGAGCTTCGGCGACTGCCGTATCCGGGCGCATCACGAAACCACCCGCACACCCGCGGAATGAAAAGGAACCACATGGCTACGACCACACCATCCGGTGTGCGGGGCGGCCACGCCAAGCACGGGGGCCACCCGGCTCCCGACGGGGCGCCCATGACGCACCGTCAGATCATGGAGGCGATATCCGGGCTGCTGCTCGGCATGTTCGTCGCCATCCTGTCCTCGACGATCGTCTCCAACGCGCTGCCCGAGATCATCCATGACCTCAAGGGCGGCCAGAGCGCGTACACCTGGGTCGTCACCGCGTCGCTGCTGGCGATGACCGCGACCACCCCGCTGTGGGGCAAGCTGTCCGACCTGTTCAGCAAGAAGCTGCTGGTCCAGGTCGCGCTGGTGATCTACGTGGCGGGCTCGGTGGTGGCCGGTCTGTCGCAGAACTCCGGCATGCTGATCGCGTGCCGGGTCGTGCAGGGCATCGGTGTGGGCGGACTGTCCGCGCTGGCCCAGATCGTCATGGCCGCGATGATCTCCCCGCGTGAGCGCGGCCGCTACAGCGGCTACATCGGCGCCACCTTCGCGGTCGCCACCGTCGGCGGCCCGCTGCTGGGCGGCGTCATCACCGACACCAGTTGGATGGGCTGGCGCTGGTGCTTCTACGTCGGCGTGCCGTTCGCGGTGATCGCCCTGATCGTCCTCCAGAAGACCCTGAAGCTGCCCGTGGTCAAGCGGGACGTCAAGGTCGACTGGGCGGGTGCGTTCTTCATCAGCGCCGCGGTCTCGCTGCTGCTGGTGTGGGTGACCCTGGCGGGCGACAAGTACGACTGGATCTCCGGCCAGACCTTCGCCATGGTCGGCGGCGCGATCGTGCTCGGCGCGATCTTCGTGTTCGTCGAGTCCCGGGCGAGCGAGCCGATCATCCCGCTGCGGCTGTTCCGCAACAAGACGATCACTCTTGCCTCGATGGCGTCGCTGTTCGTCGGTATCGCGATGTTCTCCGGCACCGTCTTCTTCAGCCAGTACTTCCAGCTCGCGCGCGGCGAGTCGCCGACCATGTCCGGGATCATGACGATCCCGATGATCGGCGGTCTGTTCATCTCCTCGACCGTCTCCGGTCAGATCATCACCAAGACCGGTCGCTGGAAGGCCTGGCTGGTCTCCGGTGGCGTGCTGGTGACCGCGGGCCTCGGCCTGCTGGGCACCATCCGGTACGACACCGAGTACTGGCACATCGCGATCTTCATGGCGCTGATGGGTCTCGGCATCGGCATGATGATGCAGAACCTGGTGCTGTGCACGCAGAACCAGGTCGCCCCGCAGGACCTCGGCTCCGCCTCCTCCGTCGTGACCTTCTTCCGCTCCCTCGGTGGTGCGGTGGGCGTCTCGGCGCTCGGTGCGGTGCTCGCCAACCGCGTCACGCACTACGTGAAGGACGGCGTGCAGGAACTCGGCCCGCAGGCCGCGGCCAAGTTCGCCCAGGGCGGTGCCGGCGGCGGTGGCGGCATCCCGGACCTCGACGCGCTCCCCGCCCCCTTCCGGACGATCATGGAGAGCGCCTACGGGCACGGCGTCGCCGACGTCTTCCTGTACGCGGCTCCGTGCGCGCTGCTCGCCTTCCTGGTGACGCTGTTCATCAAGGAGGTCGCGCTGAAGACCCAGGGCGGTCTGGCGCAGTCCGGCGAGTCCGAGGCGGCACCGGCCGGTGCCCCCGCGGCCGCCGGTGCGGCCGCCGCCACGGCACCGCAGCCGGAGCCCGCCCTGGTGGGCGCGGGTGCCCCGGTGGGCCTGGACGACGACGGCCGGGCGCCCTCCTGGGCGCAGCAGCCGACGGCGTCGGCCACCACGCAGCCGCTGGCGGCGTACGCCTCGGCGGGCGGCGGTGACGAGGTCCCGGCCGGCCCGGCGATCCACGGCTCCGTCCGCGGCGCCGAGGGCCACCCGGTCGCGAACTCCGCGGTCACGCTGATCTCGCTCAGCGGGCGTCAGCTCGGCCGCTCGGTCGCCCAGGCCAACGGTTCGTACGTACTGAACGCCCCCGGCGCCGGTTCGTACGTGCTGATCGCGGCCGCCGACGGCCACCAGCCGCAGGCGTCCACGGTCGTCGTCGGCGAGGAGGCCCTGGCGTACGACATCTTGCTCAGCGGCACCAGCGGCCTCGGCGGCCAGGTCCGCAGCGCGGTCACCGGCGAGCCGGTGGCGGACGCGATGGTCGTGGTCACCGATGTGCGCGGCGAGGTGCTGGCCACCGGCAAGACCGGCGAGGAGGGCTTCTTCTCCTTCGACGAGCTGGCCCCCGGCACGTACACCATCGCCGTCAACGCGGCCGACTTCCGGCCGACGGCACTGCCGGCCGAGGTCGGCGGGCAGGGCACGACCCGGATGGAGATCGAGCTGCTGTCCGGCGCCCGGGTGCAGGGCATCGTACGGGCGGGAGCCGACCGGCGTCCGCTGCCGGACGCGCGGGTCACGCTCGTGGACGCGGCGGGCAACGTCGTGGCCAACTCCACCACCGGTGAGGACGGCGCGTACGCCTTCACCGACCTGGACGCGGGCGACTACACGGTCATCGCGAGCGGCTACCCGCCGGTCGCCAACGGCCTGACGGTCGACGCGCGCGGGGTCGACGGCTACGACGTCGAGCTCGCCCACCCCGGCGAGTGATCCCGGGCCCGGGGGTCGCCGTACGGCGGCGGGCCCCCGGGGACCCCGGTGAGCCGGGACCCGGACACGTCCGGAAGCCCCGGTCAGGCCGGAAGCCCCGGCAGGACCGGGACCCCCGGTAGGGCCGGGGGACAAGACCCCGGTTCACGGTGTCCTTTTGAGCGGAGAGGCAGCGCGGACCGGACCCCAGGGCTCCGGCGGCGGCACGCGCACAGGCAGGGGACGGCCTGCGTGCCGCCGCCCGGAGCCCGACATGTGAGAGGCAAGAACGGGAGTGGGAATGACTTCGACGGGCGCGGCAGCGGGAGCGGCCAAGGGCGCGGGCGTACGCGCACAGGTCCGTACACGGGACGGCTGGGCGGTGCAGCACGCGGTGCTGACCGTCACCGACATGACCGGCACCCAGGTGCTGCGCGCGGCGGCCGACGAGGACGGTGTCGCACGGGACGCGCAGCCGCTGGCCCCCGGCCCGTACACGGTGATCGTGACGGCCGTCGGCTACGCGCCGGTCGCCTCCAGCGCGATCGTGACGGCGAGCGGCCGGATGGACGTCGGCACCGTGGTGCTGGCCCGCCAGGGCGGGGCCGAGCTGCCGCCGCCCGGCGCCTGGACCATCGACCCGACGCACTCGACGGTCGCGGCGACCGCCCAGCACCTGGGCATCACCAGCGTGCACGGCCGCTTCCTGGACTTCGCGGGACGCATCGAGATCGCCGAGGACCTGGAGAAGTCGTCGGTCGAGGCGGTCATCAGGACGGCGTCGATCGACACCGGCAACGGGATGCGCGACGGGCACCTGCGGACCGGGGACTTCCTCGACATCGAGCAGTACCCGGAGATGACCTACCGCAGCACCGGCCTGGAGCCGGCCGGCCCCGACCGCTGGACCGTGCACGGCGACCTGACGCTGCGCGGCGTGGTCCGCCCGGTGGACCTGGACCTGAGCTACCTCGGTACCGGCCCCGACCCGTGGGGCGGCGTGCGGGCGGCCTTCAACGCCACCGCCGAGCTGCGCCGCGAGGACTTCAAGATGAACTACAACCAGGTCGTCGCCGCCGGAATCGCGGCGATCGGCACGACCCTGAGGGTCGAGCTGGACATCCAGGCCGTACAGGGCGAGAACCTGCCCACGGCCTGACGACCGCGGCCCATACCCCGACCGGGGGCCGCATGCGACGGTGCCCCGCCCCTTGCAGCGCTGCAAGGGGCGGGGCACCGTCGTGCGGGGAGTCCCGTCAGTTGGTCTTGCACTTGTTCCCCGTGGCGGGGTTCAGCAGCCCGATGACGTCGATGGTGTTGCCGCAGAGGTTCAGGCCGAGGTCGATCGGTACCTGAATGGCGTTGCCCGACAGGATGCCGGGCGAGTTGGCGACCTTGGCACCCGCCCCGGCGTCGGCGACGGCGGTACCGACGCTGCCGAAGACGGCGGCGACGGTCAGGACACCCGCGCTGATGGTGGTACGAACGCGCATGTGGAGCTCCTTACGCTGCGCTGAGAAATGATCAGAAAAGAGGTACACACGGCGCGGTGACCGGAAACCGCCGCGCCCGCCGATGCCCACGTTCGGCGGGGGCCCTTCACCCGTCCGGACGCGCTCGACGCCCGTACCCGGGGGGCGAGGTGATAGGGCCGCCGTCAGCTACCTTTTGGTGGTCTGATCCGTTCTGGTGCGGGTGGTGGAAGAGGCGGGAGGGACGCCGGTGCCGGCTGCTGCGGCGGCGTCGGTGACGTCGGCGGCGTCATTCGCTGCGGCCGTCGCCTGTCCCCGCTCCCGTTCCTGTTGCCGCTCCCGCTCGCGCATCGCCTCGATGCCCGCGATCTGTAGTTCGAGGGCGAAGGCGAAGTCGTCGGACAGCCGCTGTTCCGCCGACAGCTCCTCACGGGCGTACGTGGCGTTGACGGACAGCTCCATCGTCTCGGCGAAGCGCGGGCGGTCCCGCACCGCCTCCACGACCTGCTGGAAGTACTCGTCCAGGGTGGTGCCCTCGGCCCGGCAGTGGGCGCGGTGCTGGCCCTGGATGCTGCAGAAGCCGTAGACGAACTGAAACACGGCGGCCAGCGCGCCCGACGTCGACTCCTTCGACAGGCCGCTGCGCGCCATCACCCGCAGCGTCGCGTTGGAGAACGCCATCGAGCGCGGCCCGAAGTTGAGGTACTCCCCCAGGAGCCTGGGCAGCCACGTGTGGGCGAGCAGCAGTTTGCGGTACTCGAAGGCCAGGTGGCGGAGCTGGTCGCGCCAGTCGGCCCGCTCGTCGGACTCGTCGGGCAGGTCGAGTTCGCCGGCCACCGCGTCCATGGCCAGTTCCAGCAGGTCGTCCTTGGTGTCGACGTACCAGTAGACGGACATGGCCGTGACGCCGAGTTCGGCGGCGAGGCGGCGCATGGAGAACTTCGCCAGGCCCTCGGCGTCCAGCAGCCGGACCGTGGCCGCGACGATCTTGTCGAGGTCCAGTCCGGCCGGCTGCTCCGCCTTCCGTTTCACCGGGGGGCGCTCGGCCAGCCACACACTCCTCGGCTGCTTCCCGGCGCGGCTCGAAGTCGCTGCCATCTCGCGCCCTCCCTTTCGTTCACGCAGTGGTACGGAGTCGATGCTATTCCGGCCGGGCGGCGGCCGGACGCGGGCGTACGGAGCCGTCTTCCGGGGCGGCGGATCCGGGCGCCATGGCGCCGGACGACGCGGCTCCGGACAGGGCGGCCTCGGTGCCGGGGGTTTTGGTGGCGGCAGCTCCGGTGGTGGGGCCTTCCGTCGCGGGGTCTTCGGCGGCCGGGGTGCCGGCGGTCGGGAGGCCGCGCTCCGCACGGCGCAGCAGGAAGGCCGCGAGCAGCCCGCCGAGGAAGACGGCGGCCGCGCCGACCAGTTGGCTGGTGCCGATGCCGGAGGCGAACGCGTCGTGGACGGCTGCCCGGTCCGCGTCCGTACGGGCCATCGCCAGCGCGGCCGGCAGCGAACCGGCACCCAGGGCGACCGCGGGCAGCAGCGCGGCGAAGCGGGAGTTGAGGACCGCGCCGAGGACGGCGACGCCCAGGCCCTGGCCGAACTCCATCAGCGTGCCGTTCACGCCCGCGCCCACTCCGGCCTTCTCCACCGGGATCGACGACATGATGGCGTTGGCCATGGTGGGCATCGCGAACGCCACGCCGACACCCATCAGCAGCAGGCCGAGCAGCATGCCGCCGTAACTGTCGCTGCCGAGGGTGGCGATGGCGGTCAGACCGCCGGCCAGCAGGCTCATGCCCACCACGATCATGCCGGGGGTGCCCAGCTTGGGCAGCAGCCGGACACCGAGGCCGGTGAAGTTCAGCGCGACGACCATCAGGGCCAGCGGCGCCATCCGCAGCCCGGCCTCCAGTGGCCCGTATCCGAGGACGAGTTGCAGGTGCTGGGTGAGCAGGAACATCGAGCCGCCCATGCCGAAGGCCACCAGGATGCCGCCGGAGACCGCGCCGATGAACCGGCTGTTGCGGAAGAAGTGCATGTCCAGCATCGGGTTCGGTATGTGCAGTTCCCACAGCGCGAACACGGCGAGGCCCACGACGCCGACGGCGGCGGAGAGCAGCACCCGGCCGGAGAGCCAGCCGCTCTCGGGCCCCGAGATGATCGCGAAGACCACGCCCACCATGCCGACCATGGAGAGCAGCGCGCCGACCAGGTCGGGACGGTCGCCGCTGGCGTTCTTCGACTCGGGGACGAGCCGCACCACGGCGACCAGGCCGATCAGGGCGACCGGGATGTTGATCAGGAACAGCGAGCCCCACCAGAAGTGGGCCAGCAGGGAGCCGCCGATCAGCGGCCCGGCGGCGAAGCCGAGCGAGTTGACCGAACTCCAGATGCCGATGGCCTTCGGGCGCTCGGCGTCGTCGAAGATCTGCATGACGACGGCGAGCGTGGTCGTCATCAGCAGCGCGCCGCCGACGCCCATGGCCGCGCGGGCCGCGATGAGCTGGCCGGGCGACTGGGCGAGGGAGGCGGCGAGCGAGGCGACGCCGAACAGCACCAGGCCGAGGGCGAGCATCTTCTTGCGGCCGTAGCGGTCGGCGGCGTTGCCGGCGGTGAGCAGCAGGCCGGACTGGACCAGCGAGTACGCGTTGAGCATCCACTGGACGTCGGCGGTGGTCGCGCCCATCTCCTCGGTGAGCGAGGGGACGGCGACGTTCAGGACGGTGTTGTCGAGCAGGACGGTCAACTGCGCGAGACAGATGACCGCGAGGATGAGCCAGCGGGTGGGATTGCGGGCCGGGCTCACGGGTGGAGTGGCACCGGAGGCCACGGAGGACATACGGGCTCCCTGTACGGAGAGGTCGAGCGGAGCAGCGGGACATCTACACCGTACAGGGAGCGCTATACGCCGTACAGCCAATAAGAGAGAGGGCAGGCCGGACCTCTGGTCACATCACGAGGCGGGTCGCGTCAGGTCGTACAGCGTCGTATTGCCGACGGTCACCTTCTCGAAGGACTTCTCGACCCAGCTCGTGATGTCGGACGAGGTGGACTTCTGGGCACCGTTCGGCCCGAAGAAGCCGCCGCCCGTTCCGCCGCCGATGTAGTAATGGATCTTGCCCTGGCGTACGTACTCCTTGAACTGTGCGAGCGTCGGCGACGGGTCGCTGCCGTTGAAACCCCCGATGGGCATGACCGGCACCTGGGCGGCGAGCTGGTAACTGGCGGCGTTCTGGGAGCCGGTCGCGGCGGCCGCCCAGGTGTAGTCGTCCGCGTCCTTCTGGAGGGCGGCCTTGGCCTTGGCGCCGACCTGCTGACCGTTGAGGAGACCGCCCAGCATGTTGCCCTGGGCGGGGGCTTGGGTGGGGGTTCTGCCGGGGTTTCGGCCTTGGCTCTGGCGGGGGTTCTGGCCTTGGCCGGGGTTCTGGCCTTGGCCGGGGTTCTGGCCTTGGCCGGGGTTCTGGCTCTGGCCAGGGGGCGGGCCGTCCTTGCCTCCCTTGCCTCCCTTCCCGTCCTTCCCGTCCTTCCCGTCCTTCCCGTCCTTGCCTGCCTTTCCGCCGGGTCCAGGCCCCCCGACGACGATCATGCCACCGTGCCGGCCCCCGGCGCCCTCCACCGCCGGGCCGGCGGTGACGATCGACCCGGTGTGCGCCGTGCCGACCGTGTTCGCCGCGTACGCCACCGGACCGCCCAGCCCGGCGGCCACGCCCAGACCGGCGGCCACCACGGCCAGCCGCCGGCCCATCCGTACGGACAGCAGCAGTCCCAGCGCCGCCACGGCGCCGACCGCCAGCACCGACCAGCGCAGCCACGGCAGCCACTGCGGCGAGCGGGCCAGCAGGACGTACGCCCACGCAGCCGTCACCGCGACGGTGCCCGCGAGAACGACAATGGCGGCGGTGCGGTCGCGCCGCCGCCACAGCAGCGTCGCGCCCATCGCGACCAGCGCCGCGATGTACGGAGCCAGCGCGATGTTGTAGTACTGGTGGAAGATCCCGGACATGAAGCTGAACGTCGCGAACGTGATCAGCAGCGCGCCGCCCCACACCAGGAACGCCGCGCGCGCGGCATCCGTCCGCCCCGCCCGCCGCAGCACGACCAGCCCCGCGACCAGCAGCAAGAACGCGGCCGGCAGCAACCAGGAGATCTGCCCGCCCATGTCGGAGGTGAAGAGCCGGGTGATGCCGGTGTCACCCCAGCCTCCCCCACCCCCGCCTCCGCCGGGGCGGCCGCCGCCCACGCTGCCGGTCTCGTTGCCGTTGATGCGGCCGAGGCCGTTGTAGCCGAAGGTCAGCTCCAGGAAGCTGTTGCGCTGCGAACCCCCGATGTACGGGCGCGAACCGGCCGGCCACAGCTCGACGATCGCGACCCACCAGCCGCCGGACACGACCATCGTCAGCCCGCCGAGCAGGAGTTGGCCGAACCGCCTGCGCACTCGCGTGGGTGCGCAGACCGCGTACACGACCACCAGCGGCGGCAGGATCAGCCATGCCTGCAACGTCTTGGTCAGGAAGGCCAGGCCGAAGCAGACACCCGCCAGCACCAGCCACTTCGTACGGGCGTCCTCCAGCGCGCGCAGCACGCCGTACACGGCGCACACCATCAGCAGGCACAGCAGGGCATCGGGGTTGTTGAAGCGGAACATCAGGGCGGCGACCGGCGTCAGCGCGAGCAGCGCCCCCGCGAACAGCCCGGCGCCCACCCCGAAACGGCGCCGTACGGCCGCGTACAGCACCCCGACCGTGGCGACGCCCATCAGCGCCTCCGGCACCAGGATCGCCCACGAATTGAGGCCGAAGAGCCGTACGGACAGGCCCATCGGCCACAAGGCGGCCGGGGGCTTGTCGACGGTGATGGAGTTCGCGGCGTCGGACGAACCGAAGAAGAACGCCTTCCAGCTCGCGGAACCGGCCTGGGCGGCCGCCGAGTAGAACTGGTTCGCGTAACCGGACGCGCCGAGGTCCCAGAGGAAGAGCGCGGCGGACGCCAGGAGCAGCGCGAGGAGGGCGGGGCGGGCCCAGCGGGGGGAGGCGGAGGGGGCGGCCGGGCCGGGTGCTGCCTCGGTCGGGCCCGCCGGATCGGTGGAGTCCGCCGGATCGGTGGGGCCCGCCGGATCGGTCGGCTCCGTCGGCTCCGCCGGTTCGGTGAGGCGGGGGTGGTGCGTGGTCATCGGGCGCTCCTGCCGAGGTGGTGCGGGCGGTGCGAGAGGTTCGGTACGGCCGGGTGGCGGTCCGGTGCGTTGTCCCGGCCCGTCGCGGTGCCCCGGCCTGTCGCGGTGCCCCGGCCCGGTGCGCTGTCCAGGTCCGGTGCGGTATGCCGACCCGGTGTGCTCATACGACCGTTGCCGCCGTGCCGACCGTTGCCGCCACCCCCGCCGTCCCGCTCCCGGTCCGAGAAGACCCATGCCCGGAAGAGCAGGAACCGCAGCAGCGTCGCCGCGAGGTTCGCGGCCACCAGCACGGCCATCTCGGTGCCGTGCGCGGGGTCGCCGGTCGCGGCGTCCAGCGCGGCCAGGGACCCGCTGGTCAGCGCCAGCCCGATGCCGAAGACGACGAGCCCCTGGGCCTGGTGGCGGACGGCGCGCTCCCGCCCCCGTACGCCGAAGGTCAGCCGCCGGTTCGCCGCCGTGTTGCCGATCGCCGACAGCAGCAGTGCGGCGGCGTTGGCCGGCTGCGGCCCGACGCCGAGCCGGAAGAGGGAGTAGAGGCCGAGGTAGAGCAGGGTGCTCAGGGCGCCGACCGCGCAGAAGCCCAGGATCTGGCGGGCCAGACCGCGCGGTACGCCGGTCAGTTCGCGGTCGCGCGGGTCGTCACCGAAGGGGCGCGCGAGCCGGTCCAGCGGAAGCGCGCCGGTCGCCAGCGCGCGCCCCACGCGCCAGACGCCCTTGAGGTCCTCGGTGGCCGTCCGCACGATGTGCACGGTGCTGTCCGGGTCGTCCACCCAGTCCACCGGCACCTCGTGGATGCGCAGCCCGGCGCGTTCCGCGAGCACCAGCATCTCGGTGTCGAAGAACCACCCGCTGTCCTCGACCATCGGCAGCAGCCGCTCGGCGACATCGCCGCGTACGGCCTTGAATCCGCACTGCGCGTCCGAGAACCGGGCCGCCAGCGAACCGCGCAGGATGAGGTTGTAGGAGCGGGAGATGAACTCCCGCTTGGGGCCGCGCACCACCCGCGAGCTGCGGGCCAGGCGCGAGCCGATCGCCAGGTCGGAGTGGCCCGAGATGAGCGGGGCGACCAGCGGCAGCAGCGCGTTCAGGTCGGTGGACAGGTCGACGTCCATGTAGGCGAGTACCGGCGCGTCGGAGTGGGACCACACGGCGCGCAGGGCCCGGCCGCGGCCCTTCTCCTCCAGGCGTACGGCCGTCACCTCGTCGATCGCCTCGTCCAGCGACGCGGAGATCTCGGGCGTGCGGTCCGTGCTCGCGTTGTCCGCGACGGTGATGCGGAAGCCGTAGGGGAAGGTGCGGGAGAGGTGGTCGTGGAGCCGGCGGACGCACGGCTCCAGGTCGGACTCCTCGTTGTAGACGGGGATCACGACATCGAGCACCGTGTCGATCTGGCCGAGGCGCAGATGCTCACGGGGCGGCAGGGAGCCCAGGGGGGTATGGGCCGGCTGTGTCGTCGTCATGGCACCGACACTCGCCAAGTGCGCTGTCACCCTTGTGTGGTGCCGCTGTGCCCAGGCTGTGAATGGGCGTATTCAAGGGGCGTGTGGGAATGCTGGAGGGCGCGTGTGGCGTCGCGCGCCGGTCCGTCGACGGGCAGCCGGACACGGAAGACGGTCTGTCCGGGCACGCTCTCCACGCCGACCGTGCCGCCGTGCGCCGCGACCACGGCCTCCACGATCGCCAGCCCGAGCCCCGTACTGCCTCCGGCACGGGAGCCCGTACCGGAGGCGGTGGTGGAGGCGGCGGCACCGTCGCCGTCGCGGCCGGTCCGGGGGGCGTTGTCGTCGCCGGTCCGGGGGGCCGGGCATCCCGTATGGCAACCGGTCAGGGGGGCCGCGTCCCTCGCACGGGAAGCGTCCCGAGCACCCGCGTCCCCCGTACGGGTACGCGACGCGTCGCCGCGGGCGAAGCGCTCGAAGACGTGCGGCAGCAGTTCGGGCGGCACGCCGGGGCCGTCGTCCCGTACCTCCAGCCGGACGAAGTGCCCCGCCCCGGGCAGCGGCATCTCGCGCCGCAGGCGGGCGACGACCGTGGTGCCCTCCGGCGTGTGCGTACGGGCGTTGGCCAGCAAGTTGACCAGGACCTGGAGCAGTCGGTCGGGATCGGCCCGTACGGGCACGGGGTCGGCCGGCAGCTCCAGGCGCCACTGGTGACGGGGGCCGGCGGCGCGGGCGTCGCTGACGGCGTCCACGACGAGCGGCGCGAGATCGGCGCACTCGTACGACAGCGGGCGCCCGGAATCCAGTCTGGCGAGCAGCAGCAGATCCTCCACCAGCCCGGTCATGCGCACCGCCTCGGACTCGATGCGGCCCAGGGCGTGCCGGGTGGCCGGGCCCGGCTCCTCGCGGCCCCGCCGGGTCAGCTCGGCGTAGCCCCGTATCGAGGCCAGCGGCGTCCGCAGCTCGTGGCTCGCGTCCGCGACGAACCGGCGGACCCGCGTCTCGCTCTCCTGCCGGGCGGCCAGCGCCGACCCCACGTGACCGAGCATCCGGTTGAGTGCCGCGCCCACCTGCCCGACCTCCGTACGCGGGTCCGCTTCGGCGGCCGGGACCCGCTCGTGCAGCGCGACCTCACCGCGGTGCAGCGGGAGTTCGGAGACGCGGGTGGCGGTGGCGGCGACCCGGCGCAACGGCCACAGCGCGATACGGACCGTGGCGGCGCCCGCGAGACCGGCGGCCACCAGACCCGCCGCGGTCACACAGACCTCGACGACGATCAGCCGCCCGACGACGTCCTGCACCTCGCCGGACGGCAGGCCGACCAGCGCGGAGTCGTCCGGCGCCGACTCGACGCGGTAGTCGCCCAGGCCGGGGAGGGTGACGGTGTGCGGACGCCCGTCCCGCGGGACGACGGCCAGCGCCCGTACCTGCTCGTCGGTCAGGCTGACCAGGTTCTGCGCGGGCAGCGGATTGCGCGCGTCGATACTGCGGGCGGCGGCGGTGACGTCGCCCTCGGGGGAGAGCCGCGCCCCGACGGTGCCGATGGGCCGGCCGGGGCCCGCGATGAACCCGAGGTCACGGTGCCCGGTGAAGTCACCCTGCCGTCCGACGGAATGCTGGGCCGACTCCCGGAGTTTTCCGTCGAGTTGGTGCTGGAGGTAGGAGTGCAGCGCGATGGTGGTGACCGTACCGATCACCGCACAGACCACCGCGATCAGCAGAACCGCCGACACCACCAGCCGCGTCCGCAGGGTCCACCGCCGCGGCCGGAGCCGGATCCGCCGGGGACGCCGGTGCCGGTGCGCAGCAGGAGAAGCGACGGCCCCGGCCCCCGGCCCCGCCCGCGCGGCGGGAGAAGCTGCGGCGGCCCCGGACACCCGCTACCCGCCGGGCTTGATCAGGTAGCCGGCCCCGCGGCGCGTATGGATCATCGGGGCGCGGCCCGCGTCGATCTTCCGGCGCAGATACGAGATGTACAGCTCCACGACGTTGGCCTGGCCGCCGAAGTCGTAGCTCCACACCCGGTCCAGGATCTGCGTCTTGCTCAGCACCCGGCGCGGGTTGCGCATCAGGTAACGCAGCAGCTCGAACTCGGTGGCCGTCAGGTGGATCTCCTGGCCGCCCCGCCACACCTCGTGGCTCTCCTCGTCGAGCAGCAGGTCACCCACCGAGAGCAGCGACTCGCCGCGGCCCGCCGCCGCGCCCGCCCGGCGCAGCAGACCGCGCAGCCGTGCCACCACCTCCTCCAGGCTGAAGGGCTTGGTCACATAGTCGTCGCCGCCCGCCGTCAGCCCGGCGATCCGGTCCTCGACCGCGTCCTTCGCGGTCAGGAACAGCACCGGTACCTCGGGCAGTTCGTGGCGCAGCCGACCCAGTACGGTCAGGCCGTCCATGTCCGGCAGCATCACGTCGAGCAGCACCGCGTCCGGCCGCCACTCACGTGCCGCCCGCAGCGCGGCCGTGCCGTCGCCTTCGGCGCGGATGTCCCAGCCCTCGTAACGCAGCGCCAGGGAGAGCAGTTCGGCGAGCGACGCCTCGTCGTCGACGACCAGCACCCGTACCGGGCTCCCGTCGGGACGCAGCAGTCCGGCATGCTTCTTGGCGGTGGATGTGGACGCTGTCACGGTCATGCTGTCGAGGCTGACCACCCCCTCTGAGAGCCGTCTTGCGCGTACCTGTGAATCTCCTGAGAAACACCCGTCACCACAGCACTGATGCGGTGGGACCGGGCTGGGCCGCCCCCCGCGCGGTCCAGCCGGTCACCACGGAAACAGCATCGCACCCACCACTGACAATCGCTCTGACCTGCGCCTTCGCCGGGAAAAGCGCCCCAGCACGGCCCCGCCGAAACCGACCGCCGACCGCACCCACCCCCTCGGTCGCCGCCCCGCCCGTCGGTCGCCACCCCGCCCGTCCCGGGCTTCCCTTCACCCCGACGTCAATCCGTACCGTCACGGCATGAAGATCCTCACCCTCAACGGCAGCCTGCGCGCCCGCTCCTCCAACGGCGCCGTCCTGCGCTCCGCCCTCGCGCTCACCGACGCCACGTCAGCCGCCGCCGACATCAGCGCGCTTCCCCACTTCGACCCGGACCTGGACACCGAAGGTGCCACGCCGCCCGCCCCGGTGGCCGCCCTGCGCCGGGCCGCGGTGGACGCGGACGCCCTCCTGGCCGTCAGCCCGGAGTACGCCCACGGCGTCCCCGGCGTCCTCAAGAACGCCCTCGACTGGCTGGTCAGCAGCGCCGAGTTCCTGGGCAAGCCGGCCGCGGTACTGACCGCCTCGCCCTCACCGGCCGGCGCCGCCCACGCACACGGGCAGCTATGCGAAATCCTGCGCATGATGTCCGCCGACGTGATCCCGGATGCCTGCCGCGACCTCGCGGCCATCGGTCCGAAGACCGACCCGGCCACCGGAACCGTCACCGACCCCGCCACCCTCCAGACCCTGCGCACGGCCATGAGGGCACTGACCACCGCAGCCACGGCAGTCACCACAGCCGCCGCGGTCACGGTCACCGCCGAAGCCACCACCGACGCCACCACAGACGCCGCAGACACGACAATCACCACAGACGCCACAGTCACGGCCACCACTCCAACCACCCCAACCACCCCAGGCAACCCAGCCACCCCCACCCCCCACAGCCCCCAGCCCGCGCACACGCCCTAGAACAAGCTCCCCTGCTCCTCACCCGCCCCACCCTTCGGAGCCCGCACCACCGCCGTGGTCACCCCGCCCACCGCACGCCGCAACACCCACCCCGCCAGCAACCGCGTGTCCACCACGAACACCTCCGCCTCCCGCTCCCCGGATGCCACCGCACCCCGCACATACAGATCGGCCCCCACCCACGCCACAACAGCCCCCACGACCTCTTCCCCCGCAGCCAGCCCAGAGACCTCCCCGGCCCCCACCGGAATCCGCGCCGCCCCGAACACCTCCGTATGATCCGTCCACGCGAACGCGGCCGGCTCCAGCGCCTCCGGCCAGCCCGCCAACCCACGTGCCGCGCCGTGCAGTCCGGCCAGCGCCGCCACCCGCTCCGGCACCGGCGGCAGCGCGGCACGCGCCGCCCGCTTCGCCGCCTTGCCGAACCGGTCCCGTACGTCCAGGGCGCTCCCCAACAACGCTTCCGCACGCCGCGCGGCCATCAGCGGCCCGTATCCCAGCCACGCGTACGTGACCGCCCCCTGCTCCACCAGGCGCGCCGCGCCGCGCTCGGCCGCCGTGATCCCCACCTTCAGCAGGCCGGGCCCGAAGTACGCCAGGTAGACGCCGTACGTACGCGGATCGTCGGCCACCGTGTCCGCCGCCACCGACCGCGAACGGTCGAGCCGCGCACAGTCCGCACACTGGTCCCGCGCGCTCCCGCCGTCGATCACCGCCGCGTACGGGCAGGCCGTCCACCGCGCTCCCCGCCGCACCCCGAGGCACCGCCGCTCGCCCGTCACCGCGAACGCCAGCGGCTTTCCCGCGGGAAGGGCGCTGCGCCGCCACGCGCCGCGTCCGGGGCAGTACCAGCCGAGCCCCGGCTCGTTCCCGGCCCAGCTCGGCCCCGTACACCACCAGGCGCCCGCCCCGCTCACGTCCCGGCACCCGCCGCGACCGAGCCGGACCGCGCCGGACCGGCCGCGTCGCCCCGGAAGGTGCCGCGGTACGCGCTGGGCGACACACCGACCGCGGCCTGGAAGTGCTGCCGCAGCGAGGCCGCCGTGCCGAACCCGGCGTCCGCCGCCACCCGGTCCACCGTCAGTTCCGTCTCCTCCAGCAACTGCCGCGCCCGCTCGACGCGCTGCTGTGTCAGCCACTGCAACGGCGACACCCCCACCTCGTCGCGGAACCGCCGGGTGAAGGTCCGGACGCTCATCGCCTCGCACGTGGCCAGTTCCCGCAGGGTCACGGGCCGGTCCAGGTGCTCCAGCGCCCAGGCGCGGGCCGCGGCCGTCGAGGAGTACCGCGGTTCGGGCACCGGCCGCCGGATGAACTGGGCCTGCCCGCCTTCCCGGTGCGGCGGCACGACGGTACGCCGCGCCACCTCGTTGGCCACCGCCGCCCCGTGATCACACCTGATCATGTGCAGGCACAGATCGATCCCCGAGGCGACCCCGGCGGCCGTCAGCACCCCGTCGTCGTCCGTGTACAGGACGTCCGCGTCCAGCGCCACCGTCGGAAAGAGCTGCCGGAACTGCTCCGCCGACCCCCAGTGCGTCGTCGCCCGCCGCCCCTCCAGCAGCCCGGCCGCCGCCAGCACGAACGATCCCGTACAGATCGAGGCGATCCGCGCACCAGGACGGATGCGCGCCACCGCCCGCGCCATCTCCTCGCCCAGGCGGCCGTCGTCCGTCCCGCAGTCCTGCTCCGAGGCCGGCACCACGACGGTGTCCGCCTCCGCCAGCGCCTCGGGTCCGTGGCGCACACGGACCGTGAAGTCCGCGTCCGTACCCAGCTCCCCCGGCTCCGGCGCACACGTCACCACCTCGTACAACCGCCGCCCGTCGGCCGCCTCGGCGTACCCGAAGAGGCGGTGGACGATCCCCAGCTCCATCGGAAGCAGCCCGTGCCGCACCAGTACGGCGACCCGATGCCGCCCGTCCTCCGCGAAGACACCCATGGCCCGATCCTTGCACACCTTGGCCATCCGGCCACTCGTCCGGCGGGGACCACCGCCCCCAGGATCGAAGCACGGATCCGTTCAGTAACCCCACTCCCCTCCCTCCCCACTGACAACCCCACTCCGACCCCGAAAGGTCTCCCATGAAGGTCCTGTGGCTCGCCGCCCACCCCGAGGAGCGCTCCCTGAACGGCTCCCTCAAGGACGAGGGCCTGCGCACCCTGCGCGCCCACGGCCACGAGGTCCAGCTCTCCGACCTCTACGCCATGAAGTGGAACCCGGTCGTCGACGCCGACGACTTCGACCACACCCCCGGGGCGCGCCTCCAGATCAGCGCCGCCGCCGAACGGGCCCACGGCAACGGCACCTTGAGCCCCGACATCCGCGCCGAGCAGGAGAAGGTCACCTGGGCGGACACCCTCGTCGTCCAGTTCCCCCTCTGGTGGTACGGGATGCCCGCCATCCTCAAGGGCTGGTTCGACCGCGTCTTCGTCAAGGGCTTCGCGTACGGCATCAACGACCCCGCCACCGGGCAGCCGCTCCGCTACGGCGACGGCCCGCTGACCGGCAAGCGCGCCATGACCGTCGTCACCGCCGGCGCCCGCCCCTCGTCCATCGGCCCCCGAGGCGTCAACGGCGACCTCAACGACCTGCTCTTCCCCCTCCACCACGGCACCTTCTGGTACACGGGCATGAGCGTCGTCCCGCCGTTCTTCGTCCCCTCGGCGGACCGGATGACCCCCACCACGTTCGAGGACACCGTCGACCGGCTCCGCGACCGCCTCCTGGACCTGCCCTCGACCCCGCCCCTGCCCTTCCGCCGCCAGAACTCCGCCGACTACGACCCGGAAACCCTCACCCTGCGCCCGGACCTCGCACCGCACACCACCGGCCCGGCCCTGCACTACACGGAGACTCCGTAGACAAAAAAGACCGGTCCGGCACGTTTCCGTGCCGGACCGGTCTTCGCAGTAGCGGGGACAGGATTTGAACCTGCGACCTCTGGGTTATGAGCCCAGCGAGCTACCGAGCTGCTCCACCCCGCGTCGGTTGCCCTGACTCTACGCGACACCCACCCCAAAGGGAAATCATCACCCGCCCAGCCCCTCACCCACCCCACCGCCAACCACGACAAAGCCCCCGTCCGGGTGACCCGGCGGGGGCTTTGACCTGCTGTGCGCTCGGCAGGATTCGAACCTGCAACCTTCTGATCCGTAGTCAGATGCTCTATCCGTTAAGCTACGAGCGCTTGGCTTTCCGGCGGTTTTTCTTGCCGGTCGGCGTTGCGGGAACAACATTACATGAACCACGCCGTGAGGCGAAATCCGATTGCCCCACCCCCTCTGACCTGCGGAAACACCCTGCGGGTGGGGGTGGGGGGCTACTCGGGCCAGGCGGAGTCCTCGACGGTCCGTACGAAGTCCGGACGGATGTGGTCCGGATCGAAGCGGGACAGGACGTCGGACCCTGTGGTGCCGAGGGTGGTCTCCGGGCGGTGGGCGATGCCCTGGTGGAGGGCGCGGAGGATGCGGCGCTTGAAGTCGGGACGGGGGTGGGCCACGAGGATCTCGTCGCGGGCCTCCGACGGGAGGGTGGCGTAGCCGATGCCGAGGACGTCCAGGTCGAAGCCGGCCGCGAGGAGGGCGATCTCCGGGGCCATGCGGTGGGGGACCTCCGGCGTGGTGTGCAGGGCGACGGCTTCCCAGGCGAGACGGGCGCGGTCCGGCGCCACGCCGCGGGCGGTCAGGAAGCGGTGGGCCGCGTCGGCGCCGTCCAGCTCGTAGCGCTGCCGGGAGGCGCGGAACCGGTCGGTCAGACCGAGGGCGTGGAAGAGGGCGCCGACGTAGAGGAGTTCCGCGTCGAAGGCCAGGCCCCGCTCGCGGCCGTGCCGGGCGCCGAAGAGGTGGACCCGGCGGGAGTGGTGGTAGATCAGCTCGTCGGTGGTGTCCCGGATCAGCTCGGTGGCCTCCTTGGCCAGGGCACTGTCGGGGAGGGGGATGCCGGCGATGTGGGTGTGGGTGGTGTGCGCGGTGTGGGTGGCGCGGCGGATCGCGGTCGGGTCCGGGGGTGGGGGCTGGTTGCTGTCGGGGGGCATGGCAGCAGGGTGGACCGGAATGCCGGGCGGGCGCTCGGAGTGTTCCGGACAGGTGTGTCGGGGGGCCGGTCGGCGGCGGGGCGGCGAGGGGTATGGGGGCCGGGCCGGGTTGGGCCGGGTGGGCAGGTCGTGGCGCGGCTGGGCCGGATCTGCGGCCCGTACGGCGAATTCCGTGCGCGGCCGGGTGAGCGGGGAAAACCGGCGGGGAAAAGCGTTCAGGCCCCGGTCGTGGTGACCGGGGCCTGAACGAAACGGAGCGGAGGCGGAGGGATTTGAACCCTCGATGGGCTTTAAAACCCAAACCGCATTAGCAGTGCGGCGCCATAGACCGGACTAGGCGACGCCTCCACACGCCCCGACCGCGCGCAAGCGCGATGTGGCGTGACCAGATGATGGCACAGCTCGGCGGGCTGTCACCAATCGACCCCTACGGTACTCGGCGGCCCGGCTCCCCGGCAAAGGTCTTTGCGGGGTGATTCGGAAGGGTTCGCGGGAGGCCCGGGACGGCTCTCGGGGCCGCACCGGTCGTACGAAGGGCCCGACCCCGGCCCGTCCCGCCGCGCCGCCCCCATCCCCGGCGCGCCCCGCACCCCGCGAATCGAACGCGGCTCAAACATCCCGGCGGGCGAGAGGCCGCGCGCAACGTCGGGCCCGGCGGCGCGTTAGACGCTGCGGGGACGGGACGGGTCCCGGCGGAAACGCTTCCGTGCCGCCCCCGGACCTGTCCCCATGCCTCCTGGAGTCCCGATGCCGTTCCGCCGGCTGTTCCGCTTCGCCACGGCCACCGCCGCCGCCACCGCCGCGCTCGCCCTGACCGCCCCGGTCGCCGCTTCCGCGCCCGCCGACGTCTCCGTCGGGTCCCCGTCCGTCACGGCGCCCCTCCCGCTCCTGTCGCGCTCCTCCGACCACCTCACGGTCACCGTCAGCGACACCGGCAAGGCGGCCGCGGACGGCACGTACGAGCTGTACTGCCACCCGGCGCGCGGCACCCACACCGACGCGCGCGGCGCCTGCGACAAGCTGGACCGGCTGACGCGGTGGGGCAAGGACCCGTTCGCGGGCGTGCCGAAGAACAGCCGGTGCACGATGCAGTACGGAGGTCCGGCCACCGCGCGGGTCACCGGCACCTGGGCGGGGCGCCCGGTCAACGCCCAGTTCAAGCGCACCGACGGGTGTGAGATCAGCCGCTGGGACCGGTTCGTGCCGGTGCTGCCCTCGCTCGCTTCGTGATGTGCAAGCGGGCCAGTTCAGGATGCGGGGCACATGTCGGGCGTGCGACGAGTCGCACAATCCCGTGGCATTACCTCCTCGTCATCCGTCTCCGCGTCCACATCAGGTGCCCGTAGACTCCCTTCCAGTGACCCGCGGCGGACGTGGCTGCGGGCGCGGCAAGGTGCGGTAACTGCAGGGAGGAAGCGTCGTCGTGAGCAGCAGGCCATCCCGAGGCGCTGCTCGCCTCGCAGCCATACTCGACGCCCTGCCGGACGCGTTGCTGCTGGTGAACTGCAACGGCACGGTCGTCAACGCGAACGCCATCGCCCTGGAGACCTTCGAGGCCCCGGGCACCGCTCTTGTCGGCCGCGGGCTGCTGGACCTGCTGCCGTCCTTCGACTCCAAGCGCATCCCCGGTTCGATGCGGCGCCACGACGAGCAGGAGCAGGGCCCGCGCACGAAGCCGACGCGGATGGTCGCCCGCCGCACCGACGGCAGAGAGCTGCTGGTCGAGGTGACCAGCGCGAACCTGGAGGACGGCCGTACGCCGTACGAGTCCGCCTTCGAGGCCGCGTACGCCGACCACCGCAACGGTTACACCGGCGACGAGTTGCTGATGCTCGTCGTACGGGACCTGACCGGGACGCTCGACACCGAGACCGAGCTGGCCCGCCAGCAGCGGCAGACCGAGATGATCCTGCGCGCCGCGGCCGAGGGCGTCGTCGGCGTCGACTCCGCGGGCAAGGTCGTCCTCGTCAACCCGTCCGCCGCGCAGATCCTCGGCTACCGGGCCAGCGAGCTGGGCGGCAAGGAACTGCATCCGCTCATCCACCACTCGCGGGCCGACGGCACGCCGCTGCCCTGGGAGGAGACGCCGCTCGCCGACTCGCTGCGCTCCGGGCGCAAGCACCGGGTGCGGGGGCAGGCGCTGTGGGCCAAGGACGGGCGGTCGGTCCCGGTGGACCTGACGACCGCGCCGGTACGCGACGGCGACCAGCTCGTGGGCGCGGTGATGACGTTCACCGACCGGCGGCCCTATGACGCGCTCGCGGCGCGCCACACGCAGCTCCTGGCCGTACTGGACCAGTCGCTGCGCGGCCCGCTGGAGGAGCTGAAGGCGGAGCTGGGCACACTGGCGTCCGACCCGGCCGGCCAGCTCTGGCCGGAGGCGAACCAGATCCTGCACCACCTCGCCGCCGGGTACGCGCGGATGACGACGTTGGTCGACAACGTGCTGAGCTACCAGCGGCTGGACGCGGGCGGCGAACGGCTCGCACGGTCCAAGGTCTCGCTCGACGGGGTCGTGGCGGCCGGCGTCGAG
Source organism: Streptomyces sp. NPDC018045 (assembly GCF_044327445.1). Taxonomy (NCBI): domain Bacteria; kingdom Bacillati; phylum Actinomycetota; class Actinomycetes; order Kitasatosporales; family Streptomycetaceae; genus Streptomyces; species Streptomyces sp. NPDC018045. Next base: position 498,354 of record NZ_JBIRFL010000003.1, on the reverse strand, counting down.
GGCGCCATCGAGCTGATCGGCCCGGGCCGCGCGCAGTTCGCGGTGCACGCGCCGCCGATCGAGGCCGAGGTCGACGCGGAGCGGCTCGCGCAGGCCCTGTCCCACCTGATCGCGGACGTGGCCGGGGTCGACGCCACCGGCAAGTCCTCCGGTGGCGGGGCCGAGGCCGCCGCCTCCGGTGACTCGACGATCGTGGTGGCCGCGGCGCAGCGCGGCGAGGTCGTACGGATCGAGGTGCGCGGCCCGTACGGCGGTGGCAACCCGGTCCACGCGCCCATCGTGCGTGGCATCGTGCGGCAGCACGGCGGCGTGCTGCAGACGCACGAGGTGCCGGGCGCGGGCGGCAGCGCGTACGTACTCGAAGTGCCGGTGTCGGCCGGTGGCACGCCGGTGTCCGGCAGCGCGGACCGGGCGGGCGAGGCGACGGGCAACGAGACGACGGTGATGCCGGTGCCCGCCGAGCGGGCCCGGGGGACGCAGGCGCGGGCTCAGGGCCCGGGCGCGAAGGCCAAGGGCGTGCCGGGTGCGCAGGCTCAGGGTGGTGAAGGCGGGGCGGCCGGTCCTGAGGGAGCGGCCGGTTCCGGTGGGGCTGCCGTTGGGCGTGGGGCCGCTGATGGGCTGCGGCCGGTGAGCGGTCCTGGTGGTGCCGGGGGTGCTGGTGGTGCTGGGCGTCCCGGTGCGTCTGGTGCTGCGAGTGGCGATCCGGCCCGTACGGACGGTGGGACCGAGGGCGCGCCGACCGGGCGGCGCCGGGCACGGCACGGTGACGTACCGGAGCAGCAGCCGGGCGGCGGTGCCGCGGCGGCCGGGAACGGCAACCGCCAGGTGCCCCGGGCCCGCAGCGAAGCGGACGCCGCCGGGCGGCAGGCTCCGGGCGGCCCCGGTACCGGCGTCGGCGGTACGGGCACGGGCGGCGGCCGCCCGGGCGTGGCTCCGGAAATGCCCGGTACGCCCGGTGGACCCGGTGCGGCCGGGATGCCGCAGGGCATGGCCGGGGCCGAGGTCGTACCGCCGGGTGGCCGGCGCCGGGCCCAGCAGGACGCCCCCGAGGGCGCCGGGCGCGCCGCGCTCCCGGCGGCCGCGAACGGCCCGCAGGGGCAGGCTCAGGGGCAGCAGCAGGGCCAGGGGCACGGGCAGGCGGTCCATGCCCAGGCCGCCCACGTCCAGGACCCCCAAGCCCACCAGGCCCACCAGGCACAAGCGGCGCACGCCCAGGGGCAGGTGCCGCCGTCCGGACGCCGGGCACGCAGAGCGCTGGCCGACACGGCCGAACGCCCCATCCCGAACCAGTCGCAGGCCCCCGTCCGTAACGCGCACTCGGCCTTCGCGCTGCCGCCCGCCGCGGCCGACCAGCTTCCGCAGTCCCCCCTGCCCGCGCTGCCGGTCCTGCCCGGGCAGGCGTCCGGGCGGCCCGACGGCCCGCAGGGCGGTACGGGTACGGACGCGGGCACCGGCACGGGCCGCCGCCGCGCCCACACCGGTACGCCCGACGCGGCCGGTGGTCCGGCCGGGGCGGCGCCCGACCCGGGTGCGCCCGAGGGCGGTTGGGGCCCCGAGCCGACCGGGCGGCGCCGTGCGCGCCGGGCCGCCGCCGAGGAGCGGGCCGCTGCCGCGATGGCCGACTCGGAGTCGACGGGGACGTTCGTCGCCGGTCCTGAGGGGCTGGTGGCGCACCCCACCGAGGGCGGGGCGCCGGCTCCCGGTGCCGCTCCGGTGGCCGGTCCCGGAACCACTCCGGCTGCCGGGGACGTTCCCCCCGCGCCGACCGGGCGGCGGCGTGGGCGCCCCAGCCCGGTGGAGGCCGAGCAGGGCGGCCAGGGGCCGCAGAACCAGAACCAGAACCAGGATCCGGCTCGGCCGGGGATGTCGAACGCACCGGGCCATCCGCAGGACCGGGCCGGTCGGCCCGGCCCCTCCGGTGCGCCCGGGAACGGCACCGGCACCGGACCCGCCGCCGGTGGCCCCACCGAGGGCCCCGGCGCGGCCGAGGCGCCCGTACCCGACCCGACGGCCCCCCGGCAGCCCATGCCCGCTCCCGCCTCTCCGGAGACCGCGGAGGGCGACGACGCGGCGGGTGACCCCGCCGCGGGCCACTCCCACGGGCGCGCCTTCAGTGTGCGTACGCTCGGGCAGGGTGTGCCGTTCTCGCAGCAGCTCACCGAGCAGCAGCGTCCGGGCGCGCCCGGAGGCGCCGCGCCCGCCGCGGGCTCGGGCCGCCGCCGCAAGCTGGCGCAGCCGCCGCAGGAGGGCGAGCGTACGGCCGCGTCCGACGCCGCCCCCGCCGAGGCCCGGCCGCACCCGCAGCCCGGTGCCCACGCACCGGGACAGGCCCAGCCCCAGCAGTCGCAGCAGCACCTGCTGAACGCCTCGGAGGGGCGCGCCTTCGCCGTCTCCGCGCCCGACGAGGGCAGCGAGGGCCCGGAGCCGCTGGACGGCCCCAACGGCGCCGTCGAGGTGACCGAGCCGCAACCGCAGCCGATGGACGACGAGTTGCCGCCGGAGCCGCTGGACAATCCGCGCCGGCTGCTGGTCTGGCCCGCCCCGGACGTCTCCACCCAGCAGGCGCTGAGCGACCGCGGCTACCGCCCGGTCATCGTCAACTCCCGCGAAGAGGTGGACGCGCAGATCGCCGCGTATCCGGCGGCGCTCTTCGTCGACCCGCTGACCGGGCCGATCACCCGTACCGCGCTGCAGTCGCTGCGTACCGCGGCGGTGGCGGCCGAGGTGCCGGTCCTGGTGACGGCCGGACTCGGCCAGGCGACGCGGGAGGCCGCGTACGGGGCCGACCCGGCCGTACTCCTCAAGGCGCTCGCCCCGCGCGACAGCGAGCAGCACCCGCCGCGGGTCCTGCTGACCGAGGAGAACGACGCCGTCGCCGGAGCGCTGATCGCCTCGCTGGAACGGCGCGGCATGCAGGTGGCACGGGCGGCCACGGACGCGGACGCGGTGGCGCTCGCGGCCCAGACACGCCCGAACCTGGTGGTGATGGACCTGATGCAGGTACGCCGCCGCCGGGCCGGAATCGTCGACTGGCTGCGCTCGAACGGCCGGCTCAACCGCACCCCGCTGGTCGTCTACACGTCGGCGGACCTCGATCCGGCCCAGTTGCCGCGGCTCGCGGCGGGCGAGACCGTGCTCTTCCTGGCGGAGCGCTCGACGAGCGCGGAGGTGCAGGCCCGGATCGTCGACCTGCTCGCCAAGATCGGTACGAACTGAGGCACCGGGCCCGGCCGACGGCTCCGGTGGGCGTCCCCGGCGGGCGTCTCCGGGGACGGCGGTGACCGGCTCCGGGGACGACGGTGGACGGCTCCGGAGACGACGCCGGCCCGCTCCGGTGGCTTCGGCCGCCGGCCCCGGTCGACGGCCCCGGAGGTCACCGGAGCCGCCCGCCCGGCCCGTACGGGTACGCCGTCGTCTCACCTCACCCGGGTGACCGTCAGCTCCCCGTCCGCGTACTGCCTGCGCAGCACCTTCTTGTCGAACTTGCCGACGCTGGTCTTCGGTACGGCCGCCACCGCCGTCCACCGCTCCGGGAGCTGCCAGCGCGCCACCCGCTCGCCGAGGAAGGTCCGCAGCTCCTCGAATCCGGCGCTCGCGCCGTCCCGCAGCACCACGGCGGCCAGCGGGCGTTCGCCCCACTTGTCGTCCGGTACGGCCACCACCGCGGCCTCGGCGACCGCCGGGTGGGCCATCAGGTGGTTCTCCAGCTCGACCGAGGAGATCCACTCGCCGCCGGACTTGATGACGTCCTTGGCACGGTCGGTCAGGGTCAGATAGCCGTCCGGCGTGATCGTGCCGACGTCACCGGTGCGCAGCCAGCCGTCGGGGCTGAACTTGTCCTCGGGGCGCAGGTCGGCGCCGTCCGCGCCGCCGTAGTACGCGCCCGCGATCCACGGGCCGCGCACCTCCAGCTCGCCCGCCGACTCGCCGTCCCAGGGCAGGTGGGCGCCGTCGGGGCCGACCAGCCGGGCCTCCACGGAGGCGGGGAAGCGGCCCTGCGTCGCGCGGTAGGCCCACTCCTCCTCGCCGCTCACGCCGGCCGGCGGGTGCGAGACCGAGCCGAGCGGGGAGGTCTCGGTCATGCCCCAGGCGTGCACCACGCGCAGCCCGTGCCGCTCCTCGAAGGCGCGCATCAGCGCCGGGGGACACGCGGAGCCGCCGATGACGGCGTTGCGCAGCGAGGTGACGTCGCGCTTCGTGGCGTCCAGCTCGGCGAGCAGGCCCTGCCAGATGGTGGGCACGGCGGCGGCGACGGTCGGCCGTACCGTCTCGATCATCTCGGCGATCGGCCCCGGCTGAAGGAACCGGTCCGGCATCAGCAGGGAGGCCCCGGCCATGAAGGAGGCGTGCGGCAGGCCCCAGGCGTTCACGTGGAACATCGGCACCACCGGCATCGCGATGTCCTTGCCGCCCAGCGCGAACGCCTCGGCGTTGTTGACCTGCATGGAGTGCAGGTAGAGGGAGCGGTGGCTGTAGGCCACGCCCTTCGGATCGCCGGTCGTGCCGGAGGTGTAGCAGAGCGCGGCGGCCTGCCGTTCGTCGATCTCCGGCCAGTCGAAGTGCTGCGGGCGGCCGGCGATCAGCTCCTCGTACTCATGGACGCGGGGCCGCACGCCGTCGAGTACGGAGCGGTCGCCGGCTCCCGACACGACGACGTGCTCGACCGTCGGCAGGTGCGGCAGCAGTGGCGCCAGCAGCGGCAGCAGGGAGCCGTTGACCAGTACGACCCGGTCGGCGGCGTGGTTGACGATCCACACGAGCTGCTCGACGGGCAGCCGCAGATTGAGGGTGTGGAGCACGGCACCCATGGAGGGAATCGCCAGATATGCCTCCATGTGCTCGGAGTTGTTCCACATCAACGTTCCTGTTGCACTCCCCTCGGTCACTCCGAGGTCGCGCAAGGCATGTGCAAGCTGAGCGGCACGGGCGCCGATCTCCGCGTAGCTCCGGCGGTGTGGTTCGCCTTCACCGGTCCAGGTGATCACCTGGGATCGTCCGTGGATCGTTGAACCGTGCGTCAAGATCCTCGAAACGAGCAGGGGTACGTCTTGCATCGTGCTCTGCACCGGGAGCCTCCCCATAGGGTGCGCCTGTTACGCGCGGGTAAGTTCCTGGTGATTGTCCTGGTGTTTCTCGCGGTATGTCACTACCCGGCCAGTGCCAATTCGGCCGTGGTCACGGTTGCTGGCAGGTCCGAGTCGCCGTCGACAGGCGGCATGTCGGGTGACGTCCATGGGTCCGGTTCCCACACAGGGTGAACCTCAATCAGTCCATCTTCGCCATGTTCGCCGTTTCGGACGAGTGCCACCCGCCGGATGAGTTGCCGGATGATCGCGTTTCGCTCGGCTGTGAGGAGCGTGTCCCACTCCTCGATCAGCCCTACGGCGATCGGCCGGAAGTCCTCGACGCTTGGCAGTTCCTCGATCACGGCGACCTTGTCCAGGTCGCGTTTGATCGCGTCCCGTTGCGCTACAAGCGTGTCCCGGGCATCCTCGTACGTCCCTTCTGGGTACTTTTCAGGGTTGAGTGCGTTGTCTACCGCAAGCCGCTTGAGCGCGTCGATGTACTTGGCGTGCTCAGCCTGCAACTTCACCCGCTGCCTCAGTACGCGCGTGCGTTCTGCTTCGAGGTCACGTTGTTCTTGTTCCGCGGCTGGGGCCTGGTCGATGCCGGCTGCCTGTGTGCGCAGCCAACGAAGGAACGCGTCTTCAACCTTGTCGCGCTGAATCCAGACGCCTTCACAGGCTGTGCCGCCTGACTGAGTGTGTGCGCTGCACCGGTAGGCGTGTCCAGGAATGACCACCTTCTGTTTCTGGCGTGTGGTCTGTAGCGAGTTGATCCCTGTGCCGCCTCGGCAGGCGCGGTGGCGTACAAGGCCGGAAAGCATGTACTTGGCTTTGCGGGATCGGGGGGCTGTGTCCTTGATCTGTTGGCGTCGTGCTTGGTACTGCTGCCAAAGGTCGAGGGCGATGAGTTCCTCGTGTGCGCCTTCGATCAGGAAGTGGTTGGGGCAGCCTCCGTTCGTCAGTCGGTTCTCGCAGGTGCACTTGGGGTCGTGGATGCGGAGCAGGCCGGCGGCGAACCCGCTATCCATGTAGCGTTTGAGGGTTTCCGACCGCCAGAGGGTGTTACGAGTGGTCCGGTACCCCTGGCTGTTGAGCCATGCGCAGAGCTGCGGAAATCCGTCGCCTGCCACATAGCGTCGGTACAACTCAGCGACGACCGGGCCGAGTTCGGGGTCTATCTCGTACCACTCTTTTTGAGTGGTCCAGCTTCCGTTGGGGAGCAGTACTCGGCGGGGGTGCCAGATGTAGCCGAAGCGGGCGCGTCCGGTGGCTGGCAGTTTGGCGTCGCGGCGGAGTTGGTGTGTCTCCTTCCACTGTTCGCCTGCCCGGTCGCTTTCGTAGGCGGCGAACTCGAACAGGATGCCGCGTTGCAGCTTTCCGAGGGCGGTGCGTGCGTCGATCTGCTCTGTGGCGGATTCGAGTTGTCCGCCGACGGACTCGACGCGCTTGAGGTTGACGGCAATGCCGTCGCGGTTGCGGCCGAAACGGCTGTACTTCCATACAGCGATTCCCTTGGCGTCGCCGCGTTCGACGGCCGCAATCCCTCGCATGACCTTGCGTTTGAAGTTTCGCCCGGTCTTGTCGAGGTCGATGATCCATCGAACGATGCGCCGACGGGTGCGGCGGGCCCAGTCTTCGATGGCGGCCTTTTGGATCTGAGGAGAGATTTTCTCCTCTTTCCATGTCGAGACGCGTATGTACCCGATGTACGGTTCGAGGCCGGAGAGGTCATCCGGTATGACGACGTCGGCCATGAACGTTTCGAGTCCGTTGTGCTCGGTCTCTGGTGTGTCCTCTGGTTCGAGGACTGGTGCACGCATCAACGTGCGTCCCTCCCTTGGTCATTCGGTATGGGGTGCGGTCGCGCTACCCCCCGCGGTAGCGCGTACGGCTGGTGGCGTTCCTCCTTCGTGGCGCCGAATGGTTTCGTCAGGCGGTGCGGCGCGGGGCCATGTCGTCCTGTGCGGTGCGCGGTGCCGGGACGGCGCGCAGGCGTCGCACCGTGGGTGTGTCCGGCGTGACGCTGGTGGTGCCGTCGCCGTTGGGCGGGATGATCAGTCCGCGGGAGCAGTGGTCGAGGCAGAGGCGGTACCCCTCTCGGCGCAGCGCCTCGTCGGATTCCCGGCTGAGGCGGGTGTGCCGGCGGACGCGGGAGAGGATGACGCCGGGCAGGAGGGCGAGGGCGAGGCAGGCCCCAACTGCCGCGAGCCGTCCGTTACCTGTGGCCGCGCTGATGGTGATCAGGGCGAGGCTGGTGACGAACGCAAGGTGCGTGGCCGCGATGTAGAGGTGCTCGCGGGTGATCAATGGGGCGGGCCTTTCTGTGCTATCCGTTCGCGCGGCGGTCGTCCTTCGTGCCGCGTAGGGCGCCGACCATGGCTTCGAATGCGGCGACGGACTGCGGGTCTGTGATGCCTAGCTCGGCTGCTGCCTGTTGTGGCGTTATGGGGTCGGGACTGATGGGGCGGGCGGCGGCGGCGAGATCCTCGGGCCTGGCGATGGCTGCGCGTACGAGCAGCTCTCCCAGTGGGACGCGCAGCGTTTCGGCAAGGAGTGTGAGCGTCCGCAGGTCGGGGATGCCGTCAGCTCGTAGGAGTCGTGAGACGGTCGCCGGGCTGATGCCTGAGTCGGTGGCGAATCTCTTCTGTCCCCCGCGTTCGGTGTAACCGCGCTGGTCGAGTTGCTCGCGGAGCCATGTTGCGAACGTCTGTGGTGAGTGGGCAGCACCTGATGTCATGCGTGAAACATATCGCGCATGAATGAAACCCACAGCCTGAGTGCCGATTTGTCAAGGTTTGCGCCCCTCCCCCGTATGTGCCGCGCTTGTCACTGTTGGTCACAGGATGATCGTTATTTTTCAGTTTAAGCACGTGAGGGACGGCCTGTCACCCACGTTCTGAAACATACCGCCACGTAGTGACAGCCCCGGGGCGTCACAAGTGTGCGGCACACGCACGCCCATCACGTTTCACACGTGAAACGACTGTGCTAGTTTCATTCCCGAGAGAAACGTTTCTCTCGCGAAAGGAACAGTCATGCCGTACGCCTCTGCTGCCCTGCGCGCTGCTGCCACCAAGCGCGGCGATCACACCCCCGCCGCCATGGCCCGCCGCATGGGCGTCCCCTACCTCGCCGCCTACCGGTGGGCCACCGGCCGCCACGCCCCCAGCCCGGCCGGCCTCGCCGCCATCGAGCGCGCCTACGGCCTCACCGCCGCCGACCTCGTCCGCAAGGAGGTCCGCAGCGCATGAGCACCGTGATCCCCCGTGAGCAGGCGTTCGCCGACGCCCGCCGCATCCTCGACCACGCCCGCGCCCGCCGCGACGCCCTGCCCATCCGGCAGGCCGCCGAGCAGGCCGCCGTCGGATCGTTCCGCAGCGCCGACGAGATCGAGCTGCACCTGCGCCGCCTGCACCGCAGCGCCCGCCAGCAGCAGCCAGCCGCGGCCCCGACCTCCGCCGCCGCCTGATGAGCGCCCTCGACGCCCTCGCCGAGGCGTACGCCGACGATCCGGCCACCGTCGAGCACCTGCTGCTCGCCCTCGCCGACGCGTCCGCGCATGCCGCCCACATGCGGCACGACCCGGCCGCCACCGACTACGGCCGCAACTCGGCCTACGCCGCACTCGACGCCGCCCGCGAGCGCCTCGCCACCGTCCTCGACCTGTCCAGCACTACGAACGGAGCCACCCTGTGACCGTCCTCCCCTTCGAGCGCCGCACCGTCCCGGCCGCGGCGGGCCCGTCCGACCTGTCCGCCGAACAGGTCAAGACCCTGCTTGCCCCCATCAACCCGGGACGCGTGCAGAACCTGCGCGGGCAGTCCCACCTCGAAGCGTGGGATGTCCGCCGGTGGCTCAACCGAGTCTTCGGCTTCGGTGGCTGGGCCGACGAGACGCTCGAACTCGCCTGCGTCGCACAGGTGGAGATCAAGCCGGGCCGCTGGACAGTCATCTACCGGGCGCAGGTGCGCCTCACGGTGAAGACGACCGACGGACGCGTGCTCACCACCTATGACGACGCCGCCATGGGCGACTCGCGCAATCAGCCGTCGCTCGGCGACGCCCACGACCAGGCCATGAAAACCGCCCTCTCGCAGGCGCTGAAGCGGTGCGCGCACAACTTGGGCGATCAGTTCGGCCTGAGCCTCTACAACGACGGGAGCCGCAACCCTGTTGGCCTGTGGTCGGCCGCACACCCCGTGCCCAAGGGGGCTGACGATGCCGTGCCGGGCGTGCCGGACGACGAGCCGGTGAAGCCCGAGCCCGCCCCGAAGGTCGAGGAGCAGGAGCCGCCGGCCGAGCAGCAGGTGCGCCGTACGAAGCGGGCCGAAGGTGGCCCGTGGGAGCAGCAGCCGAACGGTCCGCACCGCGTCAAGCGGTCCGCCGCGCCGCAGCAGGCGCCCGCCGCGCCCGGCCCGTCCCGCGACTACCTCGCCGAGGCGCGCGCCGCCGAGTCGCGCGAGCGGTTCGATCAGGTGCGCGCCGCGGCGGTCGCCGAGGGGGCCCCGCAGCAGTACCTCGCCCAGCTCGACGCCATCGCCCGCCGCAAGGAGCAGGCCGCCCAGCAGCAGGGATCGGCGCAGCCGCAGAAGTCGGCCCGCGGAAGCGCGGAGAAGAAGACTGCGGTCCGGGGCCGCACCGTCAAGGCCGCGCCCGAGGCTGACGCCTCCCGCGACCAGCACGCCGCCGCCCTCGCCGAGCTGCTCGCCGTGGGGGCCGCCCTCAGCCTGACCGCCGAGCACCTCGACGACATCGCCCGCGCCGAGCACGGCCGCCCGGCCGCCGAGTGCACCGTCGAGCAGCTCGCCGCCCTGGTTGCAGACCTGCGCGCCGCGACCGAGGAGGCCGCCGCGTGAGCGCCGACCAGACCTCCGAGGCCCCGAAGTACACACCCGCGCAGATCAAGGCCGCCACGACCCGCGAAGCCGTCCTCAAAGCCCTACTTGACCAGGTCGAGGCCGCTTACGAGACCGCCCGCACCGACGTGCAGGCCATGCTCGACGAACAGCAGAAGCTCAGCGGCGGCACCAAGTTCGAGGCCGTCCTGCCCGACGGAACCAAGGTCGGCGACATCGGTCTGACCGGTGGCGAACCGGCCGCCAAGATCACCGACGAGCGCGCGTTCGCCGCGTGGGCACGAGAGCGGTTCCCGTCCGAGGCCGTGACCAAGCTGGTCAAGACCGTGCAGCCTGCGTTCGTCGGGCGGCTGCTCGACCAGATGACCGCGGCCGGTGCCGCGCGCATCGTCGACGAGGAGACCGGCGAAGTCCTCGACGTACCAGGGGTCGAGATCAAGGCCACCCGTAGGCGGTCGCATTCCGTGCGGTTCCTGCGCAAGAGCAAGGCCCGGCCCAAGGACGGCCGCGCCCTGGTCGCCGAGGCATGGCGGGCCGGAGTCCTCGCCCCGATCGTGTTGCCCGCCCTCGCCCCGGCGCCGCCGGCCGACGAGACCGGGGGTGCAGCGTGAGCCGCATCGTGCGCGGACTCGACCTGTCCCTGACCGGTAGCGGTGTGGCCGGTGCCGGGTGGGCGCAGACCCTCGGCAGCAAGGGACGACGGCACGACCCGTACGCGGTGCGCCGCGCCCGCCTCGACCGCCTCGCCGACCGCATCCTCGACACCGTCGGCACCTGCGATCTCGCCGTGGTCGAGGGCCCGAGTTACGGATCGCGCGGCGCCGGAACCTGGGACCGCGCCGGGTTGTGGTGGCTGGTCGTCGACCGCCTCGCCGCCCGGAAAATCCCGGTCGCCGTGGTCGCCCCGACCGCCCGCGCCCGGTACGCGACCGGGGACGGCCGTGCGGGCAAGCAGGCCGTACTCGACGCCACCGCAGCCCGGTACGGGATCGCGCTGCGCGACGACAACCAGGCCGACGCGTACGTGCTCGCCGCGATGGGGCACGACTGGATCGGCGAGCCGCTCGCCACTGTGCCGGACCGGCACCGCGCCGCCCTGGCCCGGGTCGAGTGGCCCGATCTGCTGCCGCCCCCGGCCGTGCAGCTCGGCCTCGACGGGACCGGGTTGCCGTACCCGGAGACGATCCCGGCCGCACCGCGGCGGCGCCGACTGCGCCCGGTCGAGCCTCCCGCGGCCGGCCCCGGGCAGGTCGACGCCCTCGCCCTGGTCGAGGAGGTGGGCGCCGCATGAAGTGCGGCCACTGGATCGGCTCGAAGAAACGCTTCTGCCGCATCCCCGGGGCCCGCCTCTACCTGCCCGGTTACCGGTGCCCCCTGCACACTCCCGCGGCCCTCAGCGGCCGCCCGGAGCCCGGCGCGCCGCCCCGCCCCGCACCCGCTCAACCCTGAACCAGGAGATCCCCGCACATGAGCTACGACGCCCGCGAATGGGTGTGGGAGCACAGCACCGCCAAGGGCACCGCCCGCATGGTCCTCGTCCTGATCGCCGACCGGTGCCCCGACCGCCGGTGCATCGCGTACGCCTCGGTTTCCGCGCTCATGAAGCGCGCCAACGCCAGCCGAACGGCCGTACGCTCCGCGCTCGACAAGCTGCTCGAAGGCGACGAGCTGCTGCTGCTCGAAGGGCGGAAGGGGCCCCGCGGCGAGACCTACTACATGCTGCCGACGGCCGCGCGGTTCCTCGCCGAGCAGGACGTCGAGGGGGGCCGGAATGCGGCCCCCGCAGGGTCGGAATCCGACCCGGCTGACCACTTCGGCGGGGGGTCGGAATCCGACCCGGGGGAGCGGATTCCGACCCGGGAGGGGGCCGGAATCCGGCCCGGAGGAGGGACGGAATCCGACCCCCAGAACAGAAGTGAACCGAAGGGAACGGTAAAGAGCAGCAGCTCTACCGCCCCCACCTCCGCTGACGAGTGGAACCCCAACACCGCCGCCCGCACGTGGGCGCAGCAGCAGGGCCACCTCGACCGCCTCGGCGAGCACGGCCTGCTCGCCGCTACTGAGAAGTGGCGCACGTACCGGCACGCCGCTCCGCCCCGTACGCCTGCGGCGTGGGCCGCTGACTGGCGCGCGTGGATCGCACGGGAGCGCCCCACCGTCCCCGGCCGCCCCGCCCTGTATGCCCTGCCCGGTGGCACGCCTGCCTCGGCGCCCGGCCGGACCCGTGCTCAGGCGCACACCGACGCTCTGCTCGCCGCCCTCGAAGACGACCCGACCGGAACGGAGTAACTGCCGTGGAACGCCGCGAAATTGCTGGACTGCTCGCCTACATCGGCCGCCTCGACCCGCGCACCATGCGCACCGACACGGCCGAACTGCGTGACCAGATTGCCCAGTGGCACGAACTGCTCGGCGACGTGCCGCTGCTCACCGAGCAGGGGTGGGACGCCCGCGAGACCGTACGGGCGCACATCCTCGACAGTCCGTACCCGATCCTGCCCGTGGACGTCGTCCGCAAGTGGCGCGCCTACAGCCGCGACCGCCTCGCCCGCCACACCGACCCCACCCCGGCCGCAGACCCGGACAACGTCGAGGCATGGCGCGCCGAGTTGCTCGGCACCCGGCACGCCGTCGCCAAGGGTCAGCAGGCGCCGACCGAGCAGCGCGCCATCACCGCCGGGCCGGGCCCGCACGTCGAGGAGTACCTGCGCGCCACCGGGTCGCCCATCCCGCCCGCCGTGCGCAACGACCTCGCCGCCTACCGGCCGGTGCGGGCCGCACGCGAGGCCGCCGTCATGGCCGGCCGCCCCGACCCGCTCAGCGTGCGGTGCGAATGGTGCCACGCCCCCATCGGAGAGCCCTGCCGCTCCCGCCGCACCCGCCCCGACGGGTCCGTGCGCGGCAACGCCCGGCGCGCCATTCCGCACCCCTCGCGCGTCGACCTCGCCGCCGCCCGCACCCGACAGGAGACAGCCGCATGACCTCCCGTACGTTCCGCGTCACCGGCGTATGGCCGGCGCCTGCGCCCGACAGCACCGCGCAGGGCAGCGACCGGGCCCGTATCCGGGCCACTGCCCGCAGGTGGGCCGCCGCCGGAGCAACCGCCACCGTCGAGGAGGCCGCCGCCGGCTGGTCATGGCGCCACGTCAAGACCTACGCCCCGCCCGCACCGGCCCCCAGGGTCGAGCAGGCCCTCGCCGCCGTTCCCCCGCCGCGCGTCGAGCAGGTCGTCGACCAGGACGAGCGCGCCATGTACGAGCGGCTCATGCGGCAGGCCCCGACCGGCCGAGACCACCGCGGACGCGTCGCCTGTCGCCACGTCGCCAACGGCCGCGGCATCCGCTGACCCCCAGGGGCAACTCGGAGGACAGCGCACACCCATACCCGCTACGTTTCACGTACGATTCAAACCGAGCATTTCGTTTCACGAAAGAAAGAGAGCGCCCGTTGTCCGGCGAGACCGTCATCACGCTTATAGGCAATCTGGTCGACGACCCTGAGCTGCGGTTCACCCCCGCCGGCGTCGCGGTCGCATCCTTCCGCGTCGCCTCGACCCCGCGCACGTTCGACCGGCAGGCCAACGAGTGGAAGGACGGCGAGAGCCTGTTCCTGACCTGCTCGGCGTGGCGCAGCCTCGGCGAGAACGTCGCCGCGTCCCTCAGCCGCGGCGCCCGGGTCATCGTGCAGGGCCGTCTCAAGCAGCGCAGCTACGAAGACCGCGAGGGGGTCAAGCGCACCGTGTTCGAGCTGGACGTCGAGGACTGCGGCCCCTCCCTGCTCCGCGCAACCGCCACCGTCACGAAAACCACCGGCAACAACGGCTTCAACGGCCCGCAGGCGCCTCAGCAGCCCGCCGCCGACCCGTGGGCCCAGCAGCAGCCGCAGCGCCCCGCACAGCGCCCCCAGCAGCCGCAGCAGCACCAGGGCGGATACAGCGACGAACCCCCGTTCTGACCGTCGCCCGCGACCGGTCGCTGCCGCCCCCACGCGCGGGAGGGAGGACGCGGTACTCACCGTGCACACCGTGAACACCGCATCCTCCCGCCCGCCCGAATCCCGGAGAACTCCCGTGCTCGTTCCGCACCGCCGCACCGTCCACGTCACCCGAACCGAACACGCCCTCCCCCTGCCCGCATCGCTGCTCGACGTGGCCCACCTGGTCGAGATCGTGCGCGACGAACTCGACCGTGCCGACCGCTCCGCCGCCGAGGCCGAGCTGCGCGCCGCCGACGGGAACCTGATCGCGTCGTACGAGATACCGCGCGCCTCGGTGGTGAAGCGATGAGCCGCCGCCGCAACGCGCGGGCCGAGCGTGAGCACCTGCGCGACACCCGCCGCGAGCAGCTCGCCGTCCTCCTGTCCCGCGCCGAGCGCGGCGTGATCAGCCGTGCCGAGGCCGCCCTGCTGCGCGCCGCCGTCGAGGCCGAGATCGGCGAGGGCGACCGGTACCGACGTGAGGCCGGTGGGCAGCAGGCCGCCGTACGTCGGGAGCAGCAGCGCGTCGCCGCCGGCGAGCAGGCCCTCGTCGAGGCCGAGCAGCGCGCCGAGGCCGCCGAGCAGGCCCTCGCCGAGCAGCGCCGCGCCGGGGCGCAGCAGTGAGCACCAGGCCGCACCGCCGGCGCCGGTGCTGTTCCCTGCGCCCCTCGCGCCCCGTACACCAGACCACCGCGTAACCCCGTCGAGGAGACACCACCCGTGCAGCACCCCATCGCCCACCGCACCGCCGCCCGCCTGCGCACCATCCGGGAGCAGTGGGGCGCCCTGGAAGCCGCCGTCGAGACGCCGCCCACCTCCCGCGAGTGGCCGCCGGCCGAGACCCGCGCGTTCCTCAACACCGGGAGCAGCGACGGGGCCCTGCTGGTCGAGGACCGTGCGCCCCTCACGTTGCGGGATCATCCGGCGCCCGCGAATCTCGACGCCCTCGACTGCGGCCTGTTCGTCGAGCAGCAGGTGTTCGACCTCGCCGACACCCTCGCCGCCGCCGTGCAGCACGCCGACCCGTCCGGCCGGGGCCGGTGGGTGTACCGGAATCCGGGCGCGCCGGACGCTCGTACGGCCACTGGCTCCCGCGCGCACGGCCTGCACTGGGCCGCCCTGTACGTCGAGGGCCGCGTGCTCGACGAGGACACCACTCCGGAGTACGACGAGGCCGGCACCCTGCTCCCTGCTCCGTTCTCTCCGCTCCCCGAGCACCTGCTGCACGAAGCGGCCCGCGTGACCCAGCAGTGCGAGCAGCGCATCGCGCGCGCCCTCACCGCGGACACGATCACTGCCAGCCGGACCCTGCCGACGCCGTGCCCGTCGTGCGGGGGCGCCCTGGTCGCGCGCGGCGCACCGGCCGAACCGCCGGCAGTGACGTGCCGGACGGGCGCAGCGTGCGGAGCCGACACCGGCCAGGACGCGCAGGGGCGCCGCGTGTGGGCGTGGCCCGAGTGCCTGCCTCTGCTACTTGCCGCGCAGCAGGCCGAGGACGTGTTGCCGCAGGCAGCGTGACGAGGGGCCCCAGGGTCGACCCTGGGGCCCTTCGCACGTGGCGCGGAATTCGGCGAGCCGACTTCGGTGCGGCCAACGCAACTTCCGCAACTCCGCCCTTGTGAAGCGACTTCAGAAGTCGCTACAGTGAGGCTCGCCGGACCTCACCCGGCGCCCTGCCGGACCTCACCCGGCACACCACAACCAAGGGAGCAACCCCCATGGAAATCACCATCCCCGGCGCCCTCGCCGACCACCTCGCCAGCACCAACCTCGCCACCGGCCCCGCGTCCGTCGATCCGGCCGCGCCCGCAGCCCGCGCCGCCCTCGACGCCGGACGCCGCGGACGTGGCCGCACGCTGGTGATCACGCCTCGCTCGACCGCTGTACTCCAGTTCATCAGCGCGTTTGCCGAGGCGATCCTGATCAATCGCACGTTGCACACCGCGGCCGAGGCACGCGCCGCCCGTGCGTGGCTCAACCGCGCCGGACGCGCTACGGCAACGCTCGCCGCCGACCTCGCCGCCGAGCGCCGCCGGGCCGCCGCCGAGGTCGCCCTCGCCAAGACCGTTGAGGAGGACGACACCGAGCACGCCGCCGAACAGGCCAGCAGCGAGGGCAGGGCCGCCGGTACATGGCGCGACGAGTGGATAGGCGAGCAGGCGGGCGACGACACTCTGTTTGCCATCGAGCCGGCCGCCGAACAGGGCGCCCTCTTTGCCCCCGGTCCTCGTGTCGTGTGCGCCGACGGCCGCGAACGCACCGTCGAGGACACGGTCGAGCGCACCGGCGAACCGGCCCGCGTCGTCGTCGAGGGTGGCACCGAGTGGATCGCCGACAACCGCCGGCCTGTCCGCGAGCAGCAGCGCGCCGCCCTCGCGCGGATCAAGGCCAAGGCCGACGCCGACCGCGCCGCCTACCAGGCCGCAACCGATGATCAGATCGCCGCCGAGTGCGCCGCGCACGGTGTGCCGGCCCCGCACACCGTCACCGCCCGAATCGCCGCCCGCACCAAGCAGACGCCTGCCCGCCGCCTGATTGAGGGCGTTGTCGTGACCCACGTCGGCACCGCCAAGGGCAGCACCCCGGCCGACGCCGACCACCCGAACGTGATGGCCGCCCGCTCCGCCCTCGACGGCCTCGCCGCCGCGACCATGACCGACCACCACGACGTGACCGAACCGACCGAGGACGAACAGCACGTACGCGGGTACCTGATCGACCCCCGCGAAGGTGACCGCGTCGCCGTCTACTGGCTCGAAGGCGGGCGCGTCATCCGACGTGACCAGATGCCGCACGGGCCCGCCCTCGACTGCCTCGCCGACCGGCTGCACCGCCGCGGATGGAAGATCGAACCCATGCTGCGTATCTCGCAGTGCGTGTTCGCCCACCGGCCCGCCAAGTAATCCCCAACCGGCCCGCCCCGGCCGGGGCGGGCCCCCTCCCAAACCGACAGGAGCAGCACATGAGCACCGACGATCAGGAGCCCCAGGCGCAGGAACCGCAGTCGCTCAGGGAGCAGCAGGCTGCCGTACGCGAATACCTGAGTGAGCGCGGCTACCAGGTTCGGCCCGCGCCTGCCGACAAGGCCCGCGCCGACCTTGACGCCCTGCTCGACGGCCGTCCGCAACTCGCCACCCTTGCGCTCAACCTGGTTACGGCTGCCCTTGATTCCGGAACGGTCGTCACCAACAGGGGCCCCATGTCCTCACGCGACATTACGAGCACGCTGCGCCGAGGGCGCCGATCGCAGTTGCTCGCCGACCGCGCCGAGATGATCGAAGGCGAGTTCCCCGTCGAGCTGCACCCCATGGCGCTCGCTCTCGCCCAGCTCGCCGACACCCGCAAGGCGGGCGAAAAGGCCGTCGAGTCAACCCCGGCCATGATCCGGCGCGCCAAGGCCGAGGGCATGAAGCCGGCTGACATCGCGCGCCTGCTCAAGGTCAGCGACTCGCACGTATACGCCGTTCTGCGCAAGAAGGTCGACCAGGAGGCAGTTACCACGGTCGAGAAGTTCCTCGGCGAGATGACGGGTGCGTTTGCAGAGGCGGACCGGGAAGTCTACGAGCGTAGGCGCGCACATGTGCCCGCAGGGCAGACTCTCTACAACTGGCGCCTTGACCTGCATGACGGCCCAGACGGGGCCGGGTGGCGAGTGCGGGACGAGGGCGACGCCGCCGACATTCCGGGGAGCGAGGCCCGCCTCGCTCTCGCAGTGCTCGCCGATGCCGAGGCGGACGACGAGGACGTCAGGCGGCACCGTGCCCGCGTCTTGGTCTGGGAAGGCCCCGAGGGCACTGACGACGATGCCCTGTACTTCCACAAGCGCGAGCCCGCCGCGGACACTGCGACACCGCCGCCCGCCGACACCCCCGACGACAAGTAACCAAACAGTGCGGGCCCGCTTCGGCGACCTCACCGCCGTACGGGCCCTAACCGATGAACGGGAGCAACCCCCGCCCATGGCTACGCACCACCCTACCTACGCACGCCCGGACACGAGTACGCCCTCATGGGCACACCTCGCCGCCGCCGTGGCTGCCACCGCCGGTTTCGCCGCCCTGGCGTTCCGGCTGTCCTTCGAGGCGCTTACCGCCCTCGCCGCCGAGCACGGCACCGCCGCCGATGTGGCGTGGATGTTCGCCGTTCTGGTCGACGGGGGCGCAGTCGTCGGCACCGTCGGCGTGGTCGCCGCCAAGCGCGCCGGCCGCCGGACCCGGGCCTACTGGGCAACCGTCGTCACGTTCGCCGCCGTGTCCCTCGCGTTCAACGTCGAGCACTCCGACGGAACAGGCGTAGGCGTCGCTATCGCCGTCGTGCCGCCCATCGCGCAGCTTGTCGCTACCGAGTTGCTCGTGCGGATGCTGCCTGCCGCCGGTACGGCGACGGCCGCCGACGTCGCACCGGCGGTTGTGCAGGCCGACGCCGCCGCCCGCCGGGCGCAGGCTGCGGCGGATGCCGCCGGTAGCGCCGCCGCTAACGCGCAGGCCGTGCTCGACGCTGCCGCCCGGACCGTCACCGACGCCGCCGCCATGGTGCGGACCGATACCCGCGACGCTGTCGCCGACGCTGTCGAGCGCAGCGCCGAGGCCGCGAGCGTCGCCACCGGCGCCGCCGCCCGCGCTGAGCAGGCCGCCGCCGTCCTGGTCCCCGCCGCCGCGCCGCCGCTCGCCCTGGTGGACCTCGCCGCCGCCGTCGCTGCGGTCGAGGCGCCGCCTGCCCTCGACGACGTCCTCGACGACGCTCCGGCGCCGCTCCCCTTGTCCGCGACGTTCACCGCGCCGCCGCTCCCGACGTCCGCGCCGCTCGACGACGACCTCGACGACGCCGCCCCCGCCGGCGCAGCAGTGCCCGCCGCTCCGGCCGACGCAGTCGCCGCGTACCGTCGCCTGCGCCGTGAGACCGGTGGCCGGCCGACGGCCGAGGCTCTCGGCCGGGCGTTGGGGGTGAGACGGACGCGGGGCGGGGAGCTGCGCCGCTTGGTCGAGCAGGCCCTCGAAACCCCTGTTGCTGCCGTTATCGAATCGTGATCTAATGGGGGGCGTCTCCGGCGTGCCCGGAAACACCCCACCCTCGACGCCCCGGTGCACCCCCCGCACCGGGGCGTCGTCATGCCCGCGGGAGGTGAGACCGTGCGCGAGCCGATCACCGACGCCGACCGCAACCAGGTCCGCCGCCTGCACGCCGCAGGCAAGACCCGCAACCAGATCGCACGGGAAATCGGGCGCAGCGGCTCGACCGTGTCCAAGATCGCCCGCGACCTGAACCTGTCCTTCGAGCGCGGGCCCGAGGTGATCGCCGCCACCGAGGCGCGCCGTATCGACCTCGCCGCCCGCCGGCAGCAACTCGCCGAGATGTTGCACCAGGACGCCGAGCGTCTGCGCGCGCAGCTCTGGGAGCCCTGCACCATCGGCGCGTTCGGTGGCAAGGACAACCAGTGGTCCGAGGTGACCCTCGACCGCCCGCAGTTCTCCGATCAGCGGCAGATCCTCGCCGCAACGTCCATCGCCGTCGACCGGTCCCTGCGCCTCGCCCCTGCTGAGGGCGGCGAGGGCGCCGACCAGGTCCGTTCGATGCTCGGCACCCTCGGCGACGTGCTCACCGGCGCGTTCGCCGACGACGAGGGGGACGACGGGGGGTGAGCCGTGCGCCTGCCCAAAGGCGTCGACCTCCCCCTGTCCCGCAAGCAACTCCGCTCCATCGGGCGCGCCACCGCCCGTATCAACCTGTGGCACGGCAGCGTCAGGTCGGGCAAGACCGTTGCGTCACTGCTGGCGTTCGTGATCGCGGTTGCCGCGGCCGGCCCGTCGGGACTGATCCTGATCTGTGGCAGGTCGCTGCAAACGATCGAGCGGAACGTGTTCGAGCCGCTCGCCGACCCGGCGCTGTTCGGCCCTCTGGCGCGGCACATTCACCACACCCGCGGCGCCACCACGGCCACGATCCTCGGCCGTACGGTCCACCTGATCGGCGCGTCCGATGTCCGGGCCGAGGGACGCCTGCGCGGCCTGACCGCGCAGCTCGCCTACGTCGACGAGGCCACCCTCGTTCCAGAGAGTTTCTGGACGCAGCTCCTCGCCCGACTCAGCACGCCCGGCGCGCGGCTGATCGCCACCACCAATCCGGACAGTCCGCGGCACTGGCTCAAGGTCGGATACCTCGACCGGGCCCAGGAACTCGACCTTCGGCACTGGCACTTCAAGCTCGCCGACAATCCGTCGCTGAGCCGGGCGTACGTCGATGCCTTGAGCGCCGAATACGTCGGCCTGTGGCGTCGCCGCATGATCGACGGTGCATGGGTCGTCGCCGAGGGCGCCGTGTTCGACATGTGGGACGAGCAGCAGCACGTCGTCGACACTCTGCCGCCGATGGTGCGGTACTGGTGCGCCGCGGACTACGGCACGACGAATCCGTTCGCTGCCCTGGTGCTGGGCCTCGGCGCCGACGACCGGCTGTACGTCACGTCGGAGTGGCGCCACGACAGCAAGGCCGCGCACCGGCAGATGACCGACGCCCAGTACAGCGAGGCCGTACGGGCGTGGCTGGCACGGCAGCAGGTCGAGCCGGAGTGGACGTTCATCGACCCGTCGGCCGCCTCCTTCCAGACGCAGCTATGGGCCGACGGCCACCCCGGCGTCACCCGGGCCGACAACGAGGTAGGCGCGGGCATCCGGTCCGTGTCGTCCGCCCTCGCCGCCGGCCTGCTGCGCGTCCACAAGTCCTGTACCGGCCTGCTCGACGAGATCCCTGGTTACTCATGGGACCCGGCCGCCTCCGCCAAGGGCGAAGACAAGCCGATCAAGATCAACGATCACTCCGTTGACGCCCTGCGCTATGCGGTACACAGCACGGCCCATGAGTGGCGGCACTTGATCACTGCGGCCTATCCGTGTGTTCGCTCCTAGGAGGGAACTTCGGGGCAACGAGACTGGTAGCAAATGAACGCGCTTATAAGCCCAATGAACGCGAAGGGCGCAATCATGCCCTTCGGAGCGTTCAGCTCGAAGCTCATCACCCATACCGTGAGAGCGCATACACCCGCCAGTAGCGTGAGGGCGAGCTGCCGCTTTAGCCATCTGTGGTACCGGCGCTGGGCGGCTTGTCGCTGAGCGGCGTACTCACGCGCTGCCTGATCCTCAGCCTCTAGCCGTGCATTCCACCTCCGTACCAGGCGTGCCTGCTCGGCTGCATCAGCCGGATTGCTGGCCGGGGCGCCGTAGATCGCGCCTGCCTGATAGACATCGCCACTCACCTGGCCACTCAACTCGTTGCTCACGTACGGCCGTTGCTCCATAGACGCAAGATACGCCGGAGCCTCACTAGATCACCATTTGGAGGTCCCGATGCCTCTGCCCGAGAACGGGACCGCGTGGCCGCCTCGGAGCGTCGCTCCGCTGTACGCCGATATTCGCGTTGATGATGCCTGGTACTCCGGTGACCGTAAGAAGCTGACCAACGTCTACCGCCACGCTCCGCAGCAGCGCCACGACGGCCGGCGCCGTCTGTGGGGGCGCCACCGCCCGCCGGGCCAGCGCGAGCACCGGCTGCACATTCCCCTCGCCGGAGAGATCGCGCAGACCAGCGCGGATTTGCTGTTCGCCGACACTCCCGTGATCACCGTGGGGGACACGGCGACGCAGGATCGCCTCGACGACCTGCTCGACGCGGGCGGGGTGCCTGAGCTGCTGCTCACCGCGGCCGAGACCGCCGCGGCTCTCAGCGGCGTTTTCCTGCGGGTGATGTGGGACCGGGACGCCGCCCCCGACCGGCCCCTGCTCACGGCCGTACACCCCGACCAGGCCGTACCGGAATGGCACTTTGGGATCATGAAGGCCGTCACCTTCTGGCGGGCCCTGTCCTCGACGACCGCGACCGTGTGGCGTCACCTCGAACGCCACGAACGCGGGCGCATCCTGCACGGCCTGTACGAGGGGACCGACGACCAGCTCGGCCGCCGCGTGCCACTCACTGAGCACCCCGACACCGCGGCCCTCGCCGACTCCCTCGGTGCGGAAGGCGACGCCATCGAAACCGGCATCGATCTGCTCACCGCCGTGTACGTGCCGAACATCGGCCCCAACCGCCGACACCGCGGCGCCCCCTGGGGACGCAGTGATCTACAGGGCGTGCACGACCTGCTCGACGCTCTCGACGAGACATGGACATCGTGGCTGCGGGATATCCGTCTGGCCCGCGCCCGGCTGATCGTGCCCGACGGCTACCTGCGTGACCGGGGCCCCGGCAGGGGAGCGTCGTTCGACGCCGACCAGGAGGTATGGCAGACCCTCAATATCCCGCCGACGGAGCAGGGCGCCGGCATCACGTTGTCGCAGTTCGCCATCCGGGTCGAAGAGCACCGCGCAACCGCTGAGGCGATCGTGCGGCAGGCCACGACCGCGGCCGGCTACTCCCCCGCCTCCGTCGGGCTCGACGGGGACGGGGCCGCCGTCACCGCAACCGAGATCGCCGCCCGTGACCATCGGTCGATGGTGACCCGCGGCAAGAAGGCGCGCTACTGGCGTCGGGCAATCGCCGACATCCTGCACGTCCTGCTCGCCATCGACGCGCAGCAGTTCGGCAGCCGCATCACGCCGGAGCGGCCGACCGTGGATATCGGCGACGGTGTCGCCGAGGACCCCGGCAGCACCGCGCAGACGCTTGCCCTGCTCACGCAGGCGCAGGCGCTGAGCACCGACACGAAGGTGCGCATGGTGCATCCGGACTGGGACGATCAGGCCGTTGCCGAGGAAGTAGCCCACATCCATGCAGAGACCGGGCAGGCCGCCCCTGATCCGGTGGCGAGTTTCCCGCTCGCCGTCTGAGTCACGTATCTTCTATCGCACTAGGAAGATCCGACGGCGCATTGTCATATCTTCAACAGCTCCATTGGAGCGGTTTAAGCTTCCGTGCGCTGAACTGAAATCTCCCTCTGCGCGCCCGTGGCGGGTACCCCTTTACGAGACATGAAAGTTCTCCGCAACAGGGAGTAATCATGCGCAAAGCCCGACGCACAGGCCGCTACACCCTCACCCTGGCCGTGGCCTGCACCCTGGCCTTTTCCAACTCGACGATGGCCCAAGCGGCTGACATCACACGCCCAATCCCGAACCTCTACGCAGGAACGTGGTTGAAGGACTGGATGACAACCTCAGAAGGAAAGGTCACCTTTAAGAGGAAGACTGTAGAAATTTCCGCCATGATTTACATGGAGTGCTCGGGCGACGGTTCAGCGTACTTGCAACACTACACACGCGGAAAAGTCACGAGCCCCACCAAGAAGACAACGCCTGTTTACTGCCCAAACGGCAATGTCGCTGAATGGACAGTAGGGGTGAACGACTTTAGCGAGACTCATGGTGAGAGCGCCATGATTCGCGCGTGCATCTCCATGTCCGTCGGTTCAGGGTGTAGTGACTGGGTCGAGGTACGCGA
The DNA here is from genome assembly GCF_044327445.1 of Streptomyces sp. NPDC018045. Classification (NCBI taxonomy): domain Bacteria; kingdom Bacillati; phylum Actinomycetota; class Actinomycetes; order Kitasatosporales; family Streptomycetaceae; genus Streptomyces; species Streptomyces sp. NPDC018045. The sequence continues at coordinate 475,028 of NZ_JBIRFL010000003.1, read as the reverse complement.
ACATCCAAAGCGGTAAGGAAGCAGGGCCCCCCTCCCCGTCTGAACGCAAGGGGGGTGCCGCATGCCTGTGTCCCCCGACCAGGTCGAGTACCTCGCCGCGGTGACCGCGGACCTGTACGCCGGAGTCGAGCGGCAACTGCTCGAACTGTGTGCGCGGCAGCTCGCCGCGGGACTGGACGCGCCGGGGTGGGCCGTCGCCAAACTCGCCGCCGTGTCCCCGCTGCGGCGCGCGGCCGACGAGCTGCTCGGCGCTCTGGCCGGGACCGTCGACACCGAGGTACGGCACGCTGTGGCCGAGGCGTACGACGCCGGCCGCGCTTCCGCCCTAGAAGAACTCGACGCCCTGCCGGATGAGGAGCGGCGGACGGTGGCCGAGCGGACCCCGCACGCGCGAGCCGTCGACCGCCTCGCCGCCGAGACGATCAACACCGTCACCTCGACCCACCGCGGCATTCTCCGCGCGGTCGAGGACGGGTACCGGCAGGTCGTTGCCGAGGTCACCGCGGCGCCCCTGCTCGGCACCGAGACACGCCGACAGGCCACACAGCAGGCCATGCAGCGGTTCGCCGACCGAGGCATTTCCTCGTTTCGGGACCGGGCGGGGCGCCGCTGGTCGCTGACCGCGTACGCCGAGATGGCTGTACGGACGTCCGTTGCGCGGGCCGCGACCGAAGCACACATGACCACCCTCGCCGACGCCGGCATAGACCTGGTCATCGTCTCCAACAGCCCGCGCGAGTGCCCGCTGTGCCGCCCGTGGGAACGCCGCATCCTGTCCATTGGCGGGCCGGACGGGGCCCGGACGGTCGAAGTCGAGCACGCCCTCGACGACGGCCGCATGATCCGCGTGGACGTGGCCGGATCGCTCGACGAAGCCCGCCGCGCCGGCCTCCAACACCCCAACTGCCGCCACAGTGTGTCGTCTTACACGCCCGGTCTGACCACCGTGGAAGCACCGGAGCCGGACCCGGCCGGATACGAGGCTGGTCAGCGGCAGCGCGAGATCGAGCGGCACATCCGCAAGTACAAGAACCGGGCGGCCGGTGCGACCACGCCGGAAGCCAAGGCGCAGGCCGAGGCCAAGGTGCGCCAGTGGCAAGGGGCCATGCGGCTCCATCTGGCCGCGCACCCGAAGCTGCGGCGCCTGCGCCACCGGGAACAGCCGGGCGCGTCCAACCTGCCCGTCAAGCGGGCCGCGGCGCCGGACGACGTCATGCAGGCCGCCCGCGTGCGCGCCAGTGACGACGCCACGCTGCGGGAGATGTCCGACGACCAGCTCGGCGCCGCCATGCGGCCCGGAGTGCTCGACGACCGCGCCCGCGACCGAATCGCCACGGAGGCGGACCGCCGCGACCGCGAGGCCCTGCTCGATTGCGTGCGGACCGGTGACCTGTCGTCGGTTGCCGACGACGACCTCGCCGAAGCGATGCGCCACGGGACCGTCGGCGACCTCGCCCGAATCGCCGCCGAGTTCGACCGGCGGTACCCGCCCGAGCCCCTGCCCGCGCCCGCGCGCAGCGGCGACGCCGTTGAGGACCTGATCGCCGACCGCGCCGCCCTCGACGACCTGCTCGCCCCCGCCCCCGATCCGGACGGGTGGGCGGCCCTCGCCGATGACGACACCTGGGCCGCACTGGTTGAGCAGGAGCGCGCTGCCCAGCGGACCACGCGCGCGGCACGCCACGCCCCGACGGCCGAGCCGGAGCAGGCGCCGCGCGTCACGCGCCGTGTCGCACGGCAGATGTACGACGAGTACGTGATGCGGCAGTACCTCGCGGCCGAGGACGATCTACGCGGCGTACTGCTCAACAAGCAGGCCGCGGCGGCCGGACATGATCCGGTGTCGCTGTTCTCCGGGCCCGCGCGCATCGCGCACGCCCGCGCGTCCGACGAGCTGCGGGCATGGTGGGCTGAGCACGGCCGGCTGACGCAGGCCGAGTTCATCGAATCGGTAACCGGTGAGCGGCAGCGATGGGCCGAGGGCGCCCGTAAGAACGAGTCGGACCACCAGAACAAGAGGTGAGCATGAGAACGCGCGAGCAGGTCATCCGGGCCGTCACCGCCGGGGCCGAGGCCCGACGCCGCGGCGACCGGCCGACCACCTGCCCGTACCCGCGTGACTCCCTGCTGCGCTCCGCGTGGATTCGCGGATACACCCGCGCCGCGCCACCCGCGCCCGGCCGCGAAGACGACGAGTAGCACCACCCACCGACGCCCACCGGGGCCCGCCAGGCGCGGGCCCCTTTCGTATGCCCGCACGCCCGCCCGGCGCGGGCCCAGCACCAGGAGCACCACGCATGAGCGAGAACGGCACCGCCAGCGGACAGCAGGGCGCGCCGAGCGCCGACGCCGGGGGCACCCCGTCCGCGGCACCGCCGAACAGCCCTCCGCCCGCGCCGGCCGACAACGCCCCCACGGCCCCGGCCGCCGATCCGGCCGCCGAGCAGCGGGTGAGCGCCGCCGAGCAGGCAGCGCAGCAGGCCGCCACTGAGCGCGACGACCTGCTCGCCGCCCTGCGCAAGGTGCTCGACCCGGAGGGTTCCGCGGCCGACGGGGACCCGGCGCGTCTGGCCGAGCAGGCTGCCGCCGAGCGCGATCAGGCCCGCGCCGAGGCGCGGCAGCTCCGTGTCGAGCTGGCTGCGCACCAGGCCGCGCACACCGCCGGCGCCGACCCCGCCCGCCTGCTCGACTCCCGCACTGTCGAGAAGCAGCTCGCCGACCTCGACCCGACGGACGCCAAGTTCGGCGACCAGCTCGCCGAGGTGATCAAGACCGCCCTTGAGGCCAGCCCGCACCTGCGCGCCGCCGCTCCCGGCCCGGCCAAGGGCGGCGCCGACTTCACCGGCACCACGGCCGAGCGCCGGCCCGCCACCCTGCATGACGCCATCGCCGCCCGCCTCACCGGCTGAACCACTGGAGACACCCGCCCATGGCCATCACCCTCGCCGACGCCAAGCTGAACACGCAGGACGACATCGACCTCATGGTGATCGATGAGTTCCGCAAGTCCTCGTGGCTGCTCGACAACCTGACCTTCGACGATGTCGTGAACCCCGCCGGGGGCGGCGCGACGCTCACGTACGGCTACACCCGACTCGTCACCGAGCGCGGCGCCGCCTTCCGCCCGCTGAACACCGAGTACAGCACCGAGCAGGCCAAGCGCACCCGCGCGACCGTCGACCTGTCCGTGCTGGGCGGCGCATTCGAGATCGACCGCGTCCTGTCCAACCTCGGCCCGGCCGCTACGAATGAAGTGGCGTTCCAGATGAACCAGACGATCAAGAGCGCCAAGGCGTTCTTTGCTGATCAGGTCATCAACGGCACCCGCAACACCTCGACCGCCACCGGATTTGAGGGGCTGTCCAAGATCCTCACTGGTTCCCGCACCGAGGAAACGCGGGGCCCCAACTGGACGGCCCCCGCCGACCAGCTCACCGCGCACAACGCACTCGATGACCTCGACGAGTTCCTCGGCATGTTGGATGACACCCCGAGCGCGCTGCTCGGCAACAAAAAGACCATCGCTCGTATCCGCTCCCTCGCCCGTCGGGCTGGCTACTACAGCCGCACCGAGAACGCTTTCGGGCAGGTGGTCGAGAACTACAACGGCATTCCGTTCGTGGACCTGGGCGCCAAGGCAGGTTCCGCCGACCCCGTGATCGGCATCGACGCCAAGACCGGCACCACCGACCTCTACGCCGTCCGCTTCGGACTCGACGCCTTCCACGGTGTCTCGACCGTCGGCAGCAACCTGGTACGGCAGTGGCTCCCCAACTTCGACACCGCCGGCGCCGTCAAGCGCGGCGAGGTGGAACTCGGCCCGGTCGCCGTCGCCCTCAAGACGACCAAGAGCGCGGCTGTGTGGCGTGGCATCAAGGTCAGCCAGGGCACCGGCACCGGCACCGGCGGGGCGTAACGTTCATGCGCCGCCCCTACGCCACGCCCGAACAGCTCGCCGCATGGACAGGGGCGACCGTTCCGGACGACGCCGAGCGGCTGCTCGCCCGCGCGTCCGAGGACATCGATTCGGCTCTGCTGACTGCCGTGTATCCGGTCGACGCGGACGGCGACCCCACCGACCCGGCCACCGCCGCGGCCCTCGCCCGCGCCACCTGCGCTCAGGTCGAATACTGGGCCGCCGCGGGCACCGACGGCACCGGGGCGGGTGATCACTGGGACAGCGTGAGCATCGGGCCGGTGAGCCTGTCGGGGCGCACCGCGCGCCCACCGGGCGCCACCGGGGTGGAGCTGGCGCCGCGCGCCGATCGCATTCTGCGCCGTGCCGGACTCGCCCCGGGCCGGGTGATCGCGTGGTGACCCGCGTGCCCGAGGTACTGCTGCGCCACCGCATCACGGTCGAGCCGTACGCGGGGGAAGGCGCCTACGGGCCCCAGTACCGCCACGCCATCCCGAATGTGCCCGCCCTGGTCGACGTGAGCGTGCGCATGGTGCGTGCCCCGGACGGCCGGCAGGTAACCGCCTCGGCAACGATCGTGGCCGGGCCGCTGCTCGACTGCCCGCCCGGGTCCCGCATCACGCTTCCTGACGGGCGCACCACTACGGCGCTCACCACCGCCCACCACACCGCGCCCGGTCTGCCGGTGCCTGCCTGTACGGAAGTGACCTGCGAATGAGCGGACCGCGCCACGAACTGAACTGGAACGGCGCTGCCGTGACTGAGGCGCTCCGGCAGGCCGCTGCCCACGGTGCCCTGCTCGGCGCCGAGCATGTTCTACAGCTCAGCCGTCAGCTTGTGCCGATCGAGGAGGGCACCCTCGAACGGAGCGGCGCGACCAGTGTGGACGCGCGCCGCGGCACGGCCGCCGTGTCCTACGACACCCCGTACGCCCGCCGCGTGCACGAGGACATGACCGCGCGGCACGACCCCGGCCGCACCGCCAAGTACCTCGAACGCGTCCTGCCGAGCGCGACCGACACCGTGCAGGCGCTCATCGCCGCGCAGGTCAGGCGGGCGCTGCGCTGATGTCGTACACCGTCGACCTGCTCGACGGTCTCGCCCGCCTGCTCGACGCCGCAGACGTCGGCACCTACCGGCCCGACGGCGTGTACGCGGCCGACGAGACCGCCATCACCATTGCCGCCACTCCTCCGGCGCCGGATCGGGTCATCTGCCTGTCGGCGTACCCCGTCGAGGAGTCCACGGCCCTGACCGACACCACCACCGGCATACAGGTGCGCACCCGCGCCGGGCCGGACCCGCGCGAAGTCGACGCCCTCGACGACCAGGTACTCGACGTGCTGCACGGCTCCGGCCCCCACCACTGGGGCGCGGCATACGTGCAGCTCATCTACCGCAACTCGGCCGCCCCCATCGGCGCCGACAGCAGCGGGCGCGCGGAGCGCAGCAGCAACTACTACGCCCGCGCACACCGCGCGGCCCGACACCTTGAATAGGGAGGCGCCTTGAGCACCCCGACGCCGCCGGCCGAGACGATCACCGCCCTCGCACGCCGGTACCGGTGCGAGATCGACATGAGCACGGACGGCACCACCCCCGCATGGACGCTGCTGCCGGGTATCAGTGAGTTCGCGCCGAAGATCGAGCCCACGCAGCAGGAGAGCACGACGTACGACGCCGAGGGGTGGGTCGAGCAGACCGTGACCATGCTCGCCTGGTCCATCGAGACGACCATCGCGCACCGCGCCCACCCGACCACCGGCGTGTTCAACGCTGTGCAGGAACGTTTGCGCAAGGCGTCGATGGCGTTCGGTGCTGACTCGTATGTGCGGGTGCGGTACTACGACCGCAACGGGGCCGCGGACGCGTACGCGGGCACGGCCCTGGTCACGTGGGAGCCGGACGGCGGCGGCGCCGACGAACTCGACACCGTCAAGATCACCCTGACCGGGTCGGGCCCGCTGGTTGAAATCACCAACCCGGCCGCCGGTACCGGCAAGACGCTGACCCCGTCGCCGAAGGGGGAGGCCGCCTGATGGCGTTCAAGGAACTCGGCGAACTGCTCGACGAGACGTTGGCCATACCGATCAAGGGCACCGTCTACACCGTGCCCGCCCCGTCCGCCGAGATCGGTCTGCGGGTACAGGCGATCACCAACGCCGCGGCGGTCGCCGCCGACGGCGGACGCGTCGACGAGACGATCCTCAGCGATGCGGCCGAGCGCGACCTGTTCCGCGACGTGCTCGGCACCGCACACCGCCAGATGGTGGCCGACGGCGTGCCGTGGCCCGCCCTCAAGCACGCCGCGATCACGGCCATGGTGTGGATCGCGCAGGACCAGGACGCCGCCGAAGCCTTCTGGAACTCCGGCGGCGACCCAAACCGCTTGGCCCCGAACCGGGCGGCACGTCGGGCCCGGCCGGGCGCGGCGAACTCGACCCAGTCTCGGGGCTCTACGAGTGGTACGAGTGGCCCGAAGGGCACGCCCCGTCCCGCGGGCAAGGGTCGCGCGCCGCGCTGACGTGGCGCCGCATCCTCGACGAGTGGCCGCTCGTCGAGGCGGACCTGCACGAGGTCTATGGCATCGACCTGGGCGCCCCCGGCATCCTGCGCGCCCGCTCCTGGCGCTGGCTCCGCCTGCGCATCCTCGGCTTGCTCTCTGCTGAATCGCGGCTCGCCCGCGTGCTCACTCCCTCGCACGACGCTCCCGCCCCGGGAGGCACGACCCCCCGGAGGTGAGCGCGCATGGCTCTCATGGTCGGCGAACTCGCCGCCACGATCCGGGTGGACGACTCCGGGGCCCGTGCGGGTATCCGCCGCGCCGAGGCTGCCATGCGCGCCGGCGGCGACCGGATGGCAGCCGACGCGGGCAGCAGCGGACAGCAGGCCGGCCGCCAGCTCGGCGACGGCGTCGCCGATGGTGCCGAGCGGGGCGGGGACCGCGCGGCCAGCAAGGTCGGCGAGGCCCTGAAGAAGGGGATCGCCGCCGCGGCGATCGGCGCCACGATCGGCGGCGCACTGATCGCGGGCATTGGCTCCGCCCTCGAACAGGGCAAGATCCCCGGGCAGCTTCAGGCGCAGCTAGGCACCACTGGGCCCGTGGCCGCGACGTACGGCAAGGTCGCGGGTGATCTGTACGCGGGCGCCGTGGTCGACTCGGTGCAGGACGGCGCCGAGATCATCAAGGGCATTGCCCGCAACGGCCTCTTGCCGCCGGAGGCGACACAGGCCCAGGTCCAGACGATGGGCCGGCGGGTCGCCGATACGGCAGCCGTCATGGGCGAGGACGTTTCCAAGGTCTCTCGCGCCGTCGGCACGATGATGAAAAACGGCCTCGCCAAATCGGCGGATGAGGCCATGGACGTCCTTGTCAAGGGCGCCCAAGACGGCATCGATACTGCCGAGGATCTGCTCGATACTTTCTCGGAGTATCCGACGGAATTCCGGCAGCTTGGTCTCGACGCGAAAACGTCGATGGGTCTGCTTCAGCAGGGGCTCAAGGGCGGTGCGCGCGACGCTGACGTAGTCGCCGACGCCCTGAAAGAGTTCACCCTGCAAGCGCAGGGGATGAACGACGCCACAAAGAAGGCGTATGCAGATCTCGGCCTGTCCGGCGAGAAGATGCAGGCGGTTTTCCAGAAGGGCGGGCCCGCCGCCGGGAAAGCCTTCGAGCAGGTCATCACGAAACTCCGGGCCGTCAAAGACCCGGCCAAGAAAAGCGAGATCGCCCTCGGACTGTTCGGCACGAAGTTCGAGGACATGCAGCAGGCGATCTACGCCCTCGACCCTGCGCACGCGGTGCAGGCCCTCGGCAAGGTCAAAGGCGCCACCGACGCGGCCGGCAACGCCATGCGCGACAACGCCGCGACGAAGATCGAACGCTTCAAGCGGTCGTTGACGCAAGGCGCCGTCGAGGTGATCGGCACGTACGTGGTTCCGGCGTTGATCAAGTTGGGTCAGTGGGTGCTCTCGCTCGGCTCGAAGTGGGACGCCGTAACCGGGTTCATCTCCCGGCACTCGACCGCCCTGACGATCGCGGCGAGCGTGATCACGCTCCTGATGCTGCCCACGCTGGTCAGCCTCGGCGTACAGGCCACCACGACCGGCGCGGCTGTGGTGGCGAGCTGGGCCACGCAGGGCGCCGCCGCGGTGACCGGCGCGGCGCGGTTCGTCGCCTCGAACGCTATGACGTTGGCCGGGTGGGCGGCGCAGGGCGCCGCCGCCACAGTCAACGCCGGTCGCGTGGTTGCCGGTTGGGTGCTCATGGGTGCGCAGTCCATGATCCAGGGCGCCCGCATGGCTGCTGCGTGGCTGCTGGCCATGGGCCCGATACCGCTGATTATCGCGGCAGTTGTCGGCCTGGTCGCGCTGATCGTCTCCAACTGGGACGCCATCCAGTCCAAGACGGCCGCCGTCTGGGACTGGATATGGAACAAGATCAAGGCCGTTGGCCAATTCCTGATCGACCTGTTCCTGAATTTCACCCTCGTCGGGATCATCATCAAGCACTGGGACGACATCAAGGCCGGAACTCAGCGCGTTTGGACGGCCATTGTCGACTGGGTCAAGGCACTCCCCGGGCGCATCGTCGACTTCTTCCTGAACTGGACTCTCGTTGGCTTGATCATCAAGCACTGGAGTTCCATCAAGGAGGGCACGAAGCGCAAGGCCGGGGAAATGCTCGACTGGGTCCGTGAACTGCCGGGAAAAATCGTCGGGTTCTTCGGCGATTTCGGATCGATGCTCTACGACAAGGGACTCGACCTGATCCGCGGCCTGTGGAACGGAATTCAGAACATGGGCCCGTGGCTCGCCCGCAAACTGGTGAGCTGGGCCAAAGACATGATCCCCGGACCGATCGCCCGCGCGCTCGGCATCCACTCGCCCTCGCGCCTCATGCGCGACAAGATCGGCAAATTCATTCCGGCCGGTGTCGTCGAGGGCATCAAGGCCGGTGCGCCCGCGGTCGATCGCACCATGCGCAACCTCGTCTCCCTGCCGCCCGCGCCGCAGTTCGCCGCCGCCGGCGGCGGGCCGTCGTACGGGCCCGGGTTCGGCGGGGGCATGGCGCCCGCGGTGCACATCGAGAACTGGCACGCCGGATCGGCGACCGCGGACCAGACAGCCGCGGCACTCGCTTGGCACGCCAAGGGCAGGGGGTGACATGGCCGCCGGAGACCTGGTCACCCTGCCCGGTCACATCCAGTACGGCGACCTGCTGATCGGCCCCGGCACCGCCGTGCGCTGGAAGTCGGTCACCGGCTGGCTCGATACGCCCAGCCTCGATTCCGGCACCGTGGTGCGCTCGGACGGGCACGGCGCCTACCCCGGACCGCTGTACGCACAGCCACGCACGATCACGGTGGATGGGCTGGTGATCCGTACGGCGCCCGGCGCGATGTCGGCCGCCGTACGGACCCTGTCCGCACACCTCGCGTTGCGCGACGACGAGCTGCCGCTCGTGATCCGCCTGGACGACGCGCCGCCGCTGATGTGCTGGGCCCGGTGCCTGCGCCGCTCCATCCCCGTCGACACCGGGTACCGCATCGGCACGAGCATCGGCGGGGCGATCCAGTTCGAGGCCACCGACCCGCGCCGCTACAGCCTGACCGAGCAGCGCATCGAGACCCGCCTGCCCTCCCCCGAGCCCGGTCTCGACTGGCACCACGACCCCGGGCCCGAACACCTCGACTGGCAGACCGATCCGGGCCCCGAACAGCTCGATTTCGGCGCCCCCGGATCGACCGGCGCCCTGATCGCAGTCAACGAGGGCGACGCCGACGCGCACCCCGTGATCGTCTTCCGGGGCCCGGTCGCCCGGCCGAGCCTGACGAATCTGCGCACGGGCGAGGCGGTCGAGTACGACATCGACCTCGCTGCCGACGACGTGCTGCACGTCGACACCAACGCCGGCACCGTCACCCTCAACGGCAACGGTGGCGCCTCGCGCCTGCACACCGCGACCGCCCGCTCGATCCCGGAGCAGGCATTCACCCTCGCCCCCGGTGTCACGCAGCTTGCGTTCCGGGCCGCGCCCGGATCATCCGACCCCCGCGCGAGCGTCACCGTGCGCTACCGCTCGGCCTACTGGTAAGGAGAGATCGCCCGTGACCGTGCGCGCCGCATGGCTGCTGCCGCTGGGGCAGACCCGACAGGACACCCGCACCGCGCCCGTGGGGACCATGGCGCCGGAGGACGCAATGACCTCGCGCGCCGGAGTGATCGCCGGAGGGCAGCCGTTCACCGCAACTGGGGTCGGCGCCATGCAGGTACAGATCGGTGTCGGCCGCGCTGTGGTGCAGGGCACCGCCGCGCAGGGCGCCTATCCGGTCGCCGTGACGGCACCGGAGACGCTATCGGTCGCGGACGGCGACGCGCAGTACGGCCGTATCGACACGGTCGTGCTCCGCATCCTCGACGGGCTGTACGACACCAGCGAGCAGACCCTCGCCGCCGTCGAGATCATCCAAGGAGACCGCTCCGACACCCCCACCGCGCCACCCCTGCCGCCCGCCTGCCTCGCCTTGTGGGACATCGCGGTTCCGGCGGGCACGTCGGCTGGGGTGGGCGGGATCAACTGGGCCACCGCGTTGACCGATCGGCGCCGCTACACCGCGGCGTACGGCGGGATCATCCCCCGCGGCGGGCCCGCGTCCTACCCGGGCGCCTACGACGGGCAGTACCGCGACACCGGCACCGGACTGGAACGCTGGTCCGCCGCCGCCGCAGCGTGGCAGCCGTACCCGGCCGATACCGGGTGGCTCGACCTGCCCCTGCCCACCGGATATCAGCGGTTCTCCAGCAACGCGTACCCCTTCCAGATCAGGAAGTGCGGCACGCAGGTACACCTACGTGGGCGCATCGTACGCACCGCCGGCCTCATCCCCGCCGACGGCCAACCCCTGCCCGGTCTGACCTTGCCGCAGACGTACTGGCCCACCCAGTCGCCCACCTCGTACGCCGAGGTCAGTTTCGGCTGTGAGGTCAGTGCGACCTCTCCGGCCGGCACCGTCCGCGGCGAGATCAGCGGCCGAGGCAAGATCACCGCAGCTTTCCAGCGCGCCACCAGTTCTTGGCTGGCGTTCGGCTGCTCCTGGTGGACCGACTGACCCACGCGCAAGGGGGTGGCCGTGTCCGCCCCCTACCGGGCCCTGTTCTGCGACCTGCGCACCGACCAGGTCATCGACGCCCTGCCCGTACAGGGCGTGTCCCTTGACGACTGGATCGGCAAAAGCGGGTCGCTCGGCGCCACCATCCCCATACCGAACGCCGCGTTGGCCGCCCGGGTGCGGCGCGCGGTGACGCCCGGCCGCACCGCCGTATGGATCGAGCGGGGCCGAGAGATTTGGTGGGGCGGCATCCTGTGGACTGCCAACGTCAGCAGTTCCTCGCGCGGGTTTCTGTCCATGCAGATACAGGCCGCTACCTGGGATTCGTACCTCGATCACCGGTTGCTGTACGACACGATGACCGCGGCCGGTGTTGATCAGTTCGACATCGCGCGGCAGCTCGTCGACTACGCGCAGCAGCAGGCCGGCGGAGACATCGGCATCGAGTACGACACCCACGCCTCCGGGATGCTGCGCGACCGCACGTACAGCCGGTACGACCTGCCCACGATCCGCGATCTTCTGTCCAAACTCGGTCAGGTCGAGCAGGGTTTCGAGTGGCGCATCGCGTCGTACCGCGATCCGGAGTCCGGCCGACGGGTCAAACGGCTGCGTCTGGGCTGCCCGATACTGCGCAGCGGTACGGCCGACATCGTCCTCGACCACCCCGGGCCCGTCCTGACGTACTCGTGGCCGGTGGACGCGACCGGGCAGGCGAACGTCTGGCAGTCGCGCGGGTCGAGCACCAACAGCAACCAGGCCGCCGACAGTGTGCCGCTGATGTCGCAGCTCCTGGTCGCCGAGGACGACATCGCGGCCGGCTGGCCGCGGCTGGACGGCAGCAGCGATCACTCGACCGTCGAGCAGCAGGCCACCCTCGACGCGCACGCCCGCGCAGACGGGGCCGCCGCCCGCCACCCGCTCACCATTCCCGAAATCACCGTGCGCGTCACTGATTCGATCTCGCCCGCGCTGCTCGGCGCGTCCATCCGATTGCGCGTCCGGGATCTGTGGTTCCCCGAAGGGCTCGACCGCCGGTACCGCGTCGTCGGCATCGCCATCACACCGCCCTCCCGCGGCACCCCCGAGACCGCAAAGCTCTATTTGGAGGCCGCCTGATATGGCCGCGATCCCCCTTGACCTGCTCGACCGCATCCGGGCCCTCGAACGGCAGGTGCGGGAGCTGTCCGGCCGCGCGCAGATGCGGCCGGCGCTGAACACGATCAACCACGGAACCGTGACCATCGGTGAGGGCGGGCAACTGCGGGTGCAGGCGCCCAACGGCCACGACGTTTTCGGTACCGGGCAGTCCCCCCAAGGTGACTGGTATGTCGAGATGGCCCGCGAGGACGGCACCCCGGCCGTTCAGGTTGGCAACAACACCTTCGATGGTGACGACGTTCGGCAGATGGTCCGGCTGCGGTCGCGCTCCGGCGACGTGATCGTGATGGACGACTACTACGCCGACGGTTACCTCGGCCGCCCGTGGGTGCCCGTCCCCATGTCCTCCGCCGCGTACGTCACCGGGTCCGAATGGCGCACCACACACGTCGGGCGCATTCAGGCGCAGCACGCCGTACTTGCCGCTTCCTGGTCGGTTTACGCCCCGCCCGGCACCACCGCCGAGACGCGCCTGATGATCAACCGGGGCGGCGAGTTGTCGCAGCTCGGCGAGGCGGTCGAGGCGGGCGGTAAAGAAGTCTTCACCACTCAGCGCCTCACCCCGGGCGATCACCGCCTGAACCTCGGCGACACCGCGACCCTCGTCCTTCAGGCCCGCCGTGCCAGTGGCAGCGGAACGGGTGAGGCGTGGTGCCTCGGTATGTGGGGCGTGCACACCACCACCGCCAACGAAGCGAACTGAACCGGAGCCCCTTTTCGTGCTGCCCGAGAACATCCCCACGGTCACCGTGACCGGCCGTTTCCTCTCCCCCGACGGACAGCCCCTGTCCGGCACCGTGGTTTTCCGCGCCCCCGGACAGATCACGTTTCCCGACTCCGACGTGATCCTCGGCGGCCCGGTCGTGGCAAGCCTCGACGCGCAGGGCCGCATCACCGCGCGCCTGCCCGCGACCGACGCGCCGCACATGGACCCGGCCGGCTGGTCGTACACCGTCGCCGAACAGCTCGCCGGTATCCCCAACGGGCGCAGCTACCAAGTCCTGTTGCCCGCGGAGGCGCCGCAGGTCGACCTCGCCGATATCGCGCCCACGGACCCCAGCAAGCCGAACTACGTCGCCGTACGCGGCGCCTCGGCCTACGAGGTAGCCGTCGCGAACGGCTTCTCCGGCACCGTCGCCGACTGGCTTTCGTCCCTGGTCGGTCCGCGCGGGCCGGAGGGTGCGACCGGCCCGCGCGGCGAGCAGGGCCCCCGCGGTGAACGCGGCGAGCAGGGCCCGCCCGGCGCCGACGGGGCACCGGGAAAGGACGGTGCCCCCGGCGTCGTCCAGTCCATCAACGGCCACCGTGCAGCCGAGGTCACCCTCGACGCCGCGGACGTGCACGCCGTACCGGACACCGCGCCGGGTGCTCCAGGTGGTGTCGCGCAGCTCGACGCCGACGGGCGCGTGCCCGCCGCCCAGCTTCCCCCGCTCACCGCGGGCGGCGTGGCGTCCGTCAACGGGGACCGCGGCCCGGACGTGCAGCTCGACGCCGCGGGCGTCGGAGCGGTCCCCGCCGCCGCGGCCGGCGCCCCGAACGGCGTCGCCCAGCTCGGTGCGGACGGGCGCGTACCCGCCGCTCAGCTCCCCGCGCCGGTCAGCGGCGCCCGCAACGTCTGGACGCCGCAGGCACTCGGTTTTCAGGCATGGACGTGTGACCCGTACACGGTCGCCAACCCCGTGATCAAGTACCTCACTCCTCAGCGGCTGTACGTCTGCGGCATCAACATCACGGAACCGACCAAGGTCAACCGGGTGATCATGTTCGCCCGCGGCTACGGAGGGGTGTCCTCCAACCGCTACGCCGCGGGCATCTACCGCGAGGACGGCACGAAGGTCACCAGCACCGCGGCGCCGGTCGGCCTCGCGATGGCCGGGCAGACCGCCGGTAGCCCACCGCAGATGCTCAACAACCACATCGGGGCAACGCCGATCGCCATGCCTGCAACGGTGACTCTGGCGCCCGGCCGCTACTGGCTGACCTGGGCACTGACCACGGGCGGCACAGCCGATTACGCGTACTTCCACGTGCAGAACGAGTCGCCGGTCGCAACGGCGAACTTCTTCTTCGGTGCGCCGTTCGCGCGTGCCTGGTACCTCAACGGCCAGTCCGACACCCCCGCCCGCCTCAACCAGGCCGAGGCGAACGCACTGACTGACCACGATTTTCCGATCATGGCTCTCGCCCTGGCCTGAGCTGCCCGCAACAGAGAGGACCCATCCATGTCCAAGACCGTCCGCGCCGAAGTCACCGTGACCTACGGCGACGGCAAGGGGCTGAGTAGGGCCGTCATCAGCCACGACATTGCCGTCACCGGCTGGGCGCCGGGTGGCTCCGTCTACCTCACGCCCCAGGAGAACGAGGCCGCGCTGCGCGCCGCCGCCCAGGCGTTCGCCGCCGCCCTGCCCACCGACCGCGGGTACAACATCGACGCCTTCCTGGTGAGCGAGACCGAGACTCCCGCCTGATCCGCTCCGCTCCCACGCCCCAGCCCCGTGCCACATGGCCGGGGCTTTCTTGATGTCTGGAGATACATGGCACAGCCGCTTTCCGCCGACCGCCTGCTCGCCGCCCTGCGCGCCGAGGGACTCAACGTCATTGAGTACGGCAACTGGCGTTCCCACAACCGCAACCACAAGGGCTCGTTCGGCCCGGTCAACGGCGTGATCATTCATCACACCGTCAGCTCCGGCACCGACAACACGGTGCGCATGTGCCACGACGGATACGCCGATCTTCCCGGGCCGCTGTGCCATGCCGTGATCGCCAAGAACGGCGACGTCTACCTGCTCAGCTCCGGCCGCGCCAACCACGCGGGCAAGGGCGACCGCGACGTGCTCAACGCCGTGATCGCCGAGCGCGCCCTGCCCGCCACCAACGACAACAACACCGACGGCAACGTGCACTTCTACGGATTCGAGTGCGTGAACCTGGGCAACGGGGCCGACCCGTGGCCCGAGGCGCAGCTCGACGCCATCGAGCGGGCCGGCGCCGCCATCTGCCGCGCCTACGGCTGGAGTGCAGCGAGCGTGATCGGTCACAAGGAGTGGACGAACACCAAGATCGACCCGCGCGGTTTCAGCATGGCCACCATGCGCGAGCGCATCGACCGCCGCCTCGGCACCAAGCCCGGCAAGCCCGTCCCGGCGCCGCAGTACGAGCCGTTTCCGGGAGTCGACTTCTTCAAGACCTACCCGCGGTCCCCGATCGTGACCGCGATGGGCCGGCGCCTGGTCGAGGTGGGGTGTTCGGCGTATGCGTCCGGGCCCGGCCCGCAGTGGACCAGTGCTGATCGCGAGTCGTTCCGCAAGTGGCAGAAGCGCCTCGGCGACGCCCCGCAGTACTGCGATGGCTGGCCCGGCCGCCGCCAGTGGGACGCGCTCAAGGTCCCCAAGGTCTGACCCCACCCCAGCCGTACGGGTCCGCGCCGCCGCGCGGGCCCGCTTCCATTTCCCTGAAAGGAATCCATGTCTCCCGAGAACAAGCGCACCATTCGCACCGTGGCGCAGGGCATCGTCGCGTTCGCCCTGGCCCTGCCCGCGATCATCGACGCATCCGGCATCCCCGACACGCTGCCGTGGGTGGCCGGCTCCCTCGCCGTCGCCGGTGGCCTCACGCGCGTGATGGCCCTGCCGCAGGTCGAGGCCCTGCTCGACCGCGTCGGCCTCGGCCTGGTCGACGACCAGGACTCGGCCCGTAAGGACGGGGGCAACGTGTGACCGAGCCCGCCAGCACCGGGGTAGCCCTCGAACTGGAACGGCTCCGCGGGACCGTCGAGGCCGGGTTCGCCCGCCTCGACGGCGCCCTCGCCCTGCTCGTACAGCGATCCGACCAGACCGACCAGCGCATAGCCGACCTCGAACAGCGTCTCGCGTCCGTGGAGCGCGGCCGGTGGCCGCTGCCCAGCATCGCGGCCCTGGTCGCCGTCGCCGGTCTACTGCTCACCCTCTGGCAAGCCACCGCCGCCCACTGACATCGCAGTGCCCCCGCTCCGGCCATGCGCCGGGGCGGGGGCATTCTGTCGTTTTCGGACGTGCGACGGGCCGCCGACTTGTGGTCGACGGCCCGTCAGAGGGAGTTTCACCGCCTCGCGGATATGCCTGTTCGGCTACCGGCGAGGGAACACTCGCCCCCCTCTCCTCCGCTGTCCACCCGCCGCCGCGTTGGGAAGGCATGGGACGAGCGGAAGCGGTGGTTTCTGATCCGCCGGTCCCGGCCGCAGGGTTGCGTGTCATCGTCGAGGTGGACCTGCACCGGCCCCTCGTATCCGCTGCACCAGCAGGTGTAGAGGTAGCCGCGCCGGTCCGGCGGGGGCGTCACCCCGCGCCGCGGCGCCGGCCACGTCGCCCAGTGGATCAGGAGTATGGCCGCCGCACAGCTCAGGCCGATGGCGAAGAACCCCCAGAGCATGTGCGCGTAGGTCACGGCCGTATCTCCTGGTGCAGCAACGGGTCGAAGATGGTCGCGCCTAGCACTTGGGCGAATTCGTGCAGGAAGTCGACCGCGTGCTCGACGCTTAACTCGGCATGGGCAGACATGTCATTGATGTACAGCCACACCGGCCGGGACGCCCCTTCCACATAGCTCACGTACACAGGCGGCTCTTTGACCGCCTCGGAGAGACTGATCACGAAACGTCACCCTTTCTGGCTCTGTCGAGCGCGAACCACACGCCCTTGCGGACGCGGTGCTCGGCGTTGGGCCGGTAGATGCCCCAGCGGGACGCAAGCGCCTCGACGAGCAGCAGGCCACGCCCCGATCCGTCGTCGACCAGGGCCGGCAGGCTCAGGAGTCGGCTTCGGGGCGCGTCGTCCCACACGGCCACACGTACGGACGCAGGGTGCACGGCTACGTCGAGGCGTACGACGGCTGTCTCGGTGTGCAAGTGAACATTGGTGACCAACTCACTGACCAGCACACGCACGTCGTCCGCTAGTTCGGCGACGCCGAGGAGGGCCAGCAGTTCACCGGTGATGGTCCGGGCGATACGCGGCGCGGTGTCTCCGCAGGGCAGATCGAACCGGAACGACTGGTGGGGTTGCGGGGGTGCAGGGGGTGATGCGGGGGGTGCGAGAGTCATAGCTACGTCTCCCAACGCGGTCTGACACGCGCCGCGTCGCTGCCGTGTCCTTGACCACTCCCCGGGGGCACGCCCGAAGGCGCGCGCGAGCGGCTGCACTTCGGCAATCCGACATGTTGCGCGGTGCTGCGACGACCGTAGCGCGTCCGTCTCACTTGTTGTACCCCTTCGCACGAAAGGTGGAACGCTGTGGACCCACGCAGGTACACGGTCCACACTGAGACGGAGCAGAAGGGGAACCGATGCCACCAAGAAAGGCACCAACCGCGCGCCAGCGCCGCGTAGGGGTCGAGCTGCGCAAGATGCGCGAACACGCCGGCCTCGCGCTGGGCGAGGCCGCGGCCCTACTCGGCACCGACCGGACCACGATCAGCAACACCGAGTCAGGGCGGTTCGGAGTGAGCGGTGAGCGCGTACGCCAGTGGGCGACGCACTACACATGCCCGGACGCCGACTACATCGACGCGTTGGCAGCCATGGCCGAGGAACGCGTTCATGGCTGGTGGGAGGATTACCGAGACGACCTCTCGCGCGGGGTCTTGGACCTCGCCGAGCTGGAACACCATGCGGTCGCGCTGCGAGCAGTCCAGATCATGCACATGCCTGGCTTGCTTCAGTCCGAGGACTACGCCCGTGCTGTGTTCGAGGAAGCCGTCCCACCCCTTGAGCCTGCCGCGCTGCGCCGCCGGCTGTCGCATCGTTTGAGACGTCGCGATGTGCTCGACCGCACGTCGCCCCCTTCGTGCACCTTCCTGATCCATGAAGCGGCTCTGCGCATGGAGTTCGGTGGGCGCGCGGTCGCCCATACCCAGCGCGAGTACCTGCTCAAGCAGATGGACCGGGACAACGTCGAGGTCCGAATCATTCCGTTCGGCGCCGGGTTCCCCAACGCTGGCAGCTCAACACTGTACGCGCACGGCCCTGTTCCGCAGTTGGACACCGTTCAAACCGACATTCCGACGGGCCCGACGTTCTTGGACGCAGAAACACGCTTGTCTAACTACCGTGCGGTTCTCGACCGCACGCAAGAGCGATCTTTGTCCCCCGCGGAGTCTGCCGACTTCATTCGCAAAATAGCAAAACAAGCATGAAGGCTGGAGATAGTGGAAATTCAGTGGCGGAAGTCGTCTAAGTCGACCGACGCAGAGGATAACTGCGTGGAAATCGCCGTACACGAGGGCGAGATACTAATGCGCGAGAGCGCCGACCCAAAGGTCGTAGTTCGCACATCGCAAGCCAAGTTCCGCGCATTCCTCGCGGGCGCCAAAGAAGGCGAGTTCGACGACATGACCTAGCCCCCACTGCGACAAAACCCCCCATTGGGCGTGATGGGGGGTTTTGTCATTAAGTGTAGGTATCAAAGATTTGCATATGCAGTCTCACTCTTTAGACGTACAACCATTGAGACGGTCGTGAAGCACGCGCTACCGTTGCAGCGCGTCGCTGTCCCGAGACCGCATCCCGCAGATGTACGGGCGGCGCGCACCTCTCACTGCCGTAAGGCATGAGGGAACCCGTGAATCCCTTCCCCGTCGATTCGCCCCTAGCAGGGCGCGGCGGGGAAGGGGCGCGGTATCAACACAGCAGGTCTCACCCCGCAAGGGAAAGGAAGACTCTGTGACAGACATTGCGCACCCCCGGGAAGCATTTCCGCTCGCACCCGAAGGCGGACGCATTCCCCACAGCACCGAGCCCCCCACCGGGCCGACTAGCCGTCCGTGGATTCTCCGCTTCGCCCGAGTCCCGGACGCTACTCACGCGACTGTACGGCCGGCCGCCTTCTACGACACCGAATTGCAGATGTCCGTAACACCGCTCGGCGAACCCGTCATCACCTTCGGCCAGACGCACGACCCCACCATTCCCGACGGGGATGTGAAAGATCCTCCGCCGCTCGACGAGGGAGCCAAGGACTGATGACCATCCTCGTCATCGCGGCCCGCGATGACTGGCCCACCGACCGCATCGTGCGGATGCTCACCGACCGCGGCGCCGACGTGTTCCGCCTCGACTCCGCCGACTTCCCACAGCAGCTCACCCTCGACAGCCACCTCGGCCCCACCGGCTGGACCGGAACCCTGTCCAACGCGCACCGCGCCGCGGACCTCTCCAAGATCGAGGCCGCCTACTTCCGCGCCCCCGGCGCCTTCCAGTTCCCGGCCGCCATGTCCGCCCCGGAACGCCACTTCGCCGCCGCCCAGGCCCGCGCCGGCCTCGGCGGCATCCTCACCGCGCTCAACTGCCGATGGGTCAGCCACCCCGCCGCCATGTCCCGCGCCGAGTACAAGCCCCTGCAACTCGCCACAGCCCGCGAGTGCGGCCTGCGTGTCCCCCCAACGCTCATCACCAACGACCCGGCCGCCGTCCGTACCTTCGCTCACGACATCGGCGGCCCGATCATCTGCAAGCCGATCGCCAGCCCCGTCTTCATCGAGGGCGACCAGCTCAAGACGGTCTACACCCGCCGCCTCACCTCCGACGACCTCGCCGACCTCGCCGGAATCGACACCACCGCCCACCTCTTCCAAGCATGGGTGGACAAGGCCCACGAGGTCCGCCTCACCATCGTTGGCCACCAGTTGTTCGCCGCCGAGATCCACGCCGGCAGCCCCCAGGCACACGAGGACTGGCGCAGCGACTACCCGTCGCTCACCTACAAGCCCACCCGCACACCCGACCGCATCGCGCACGCCGTACGCCGCCTCACCAGCCGCCTCGGTCTCCGCTTCGCGGCCTGTGACTTCATCGTCAGCCCTGACGGCGAGTGGACGTTCCTCGAATCCAACCCGTGCGGTCAGTGGGACTGGATCGCGCACGCCACGGGGCTCCCCATCGCTGAGGCAATCGCCGATGAACTGCAAGGAGTAGCGCCGTGAACGCCCACCTCCCCGACGATGTCCGGCGCCGGTTGGCCGCCCTTGTCATCGACCTCGAAAAGGCCGGCGCACTCCGCTCTGAGTTCTGGGCGCAGATTTTCGCCACCGTGCCTCGGCACGCCTTCGTGCCACGCTGGTACGAGCAGCAGGCCACCGAGGCAGGCGTCACCGCTTGGCGCCTGCGTGACGACTCCGACCGGGACGCATGGCTCACCGCCGTCTACAGCGACCGAACCCTCGTCACCGCCCTCGACCCCGCCACCGCCGAGCAGATCGACGACCGCACGTGGACCGGTCTTCCCACCTCGTCCAGTACCGCACCGCACATCACGGCCGGGATGCTCGAAGAACTCGACGTGCACGACGGTCACCGCGTCTGGGATGTAGGCACCGGCACCGGCTACCTCACAGCCCTACTGTGCGCCCGCCTCGGCTCCCGCCGCGTCCACTCCAGCGACATCACCCCCGAACTCGTCGACGCCGCCCGCAACCGCTTGGCCGACCTCGGCTACACCCCCGAACTCACCGCCGCCGACGCCCGCCTCGGCCACCCCGGAACGACCAAGTTCGACCGCATCCTCGCCACCTGCTCCGTGCAGACCATCCCCACCGCATGGGTGCAGCAGACGCGCAGAGGTGGCGCCATCCTGACCGACCTTGATCTCGGCATCGAGGGCGGACTCGTCCGCGTCACCGTCGACGGCGATTACGCCGGCGGCGGCTTCACCAAGACGACCGGCCGATTCATGGCGGCCCGCGCCGACGCCCACACCTACCTTCGCAAGCCCCGCGCTCCGTACGCCCCAGAAGCCGCCACACGGCCCACCACGGTCACCGCGGCAGACGTCCGGAACAACTACCCCTTCCGCCTGCTCCTCGCCTTCCACCTGCCCTACAGCACGCTCGTCTACCACTCCGCTGACGACGGCACTCTTTCCCTCCAGCTTCAGCAACACGACGGAACATGGGCCCGCGCCCCGATCACCGGAGACCACCCCCACACCGTCACTTACGGCGGAACACACAACCTGTGGACAACCGTCGAGGCCGCATGGCAGTGGTGGAACGACCACAACCGCCCAACGCAAGATCAGTTCGGCTACGCCCGCGAGCCGAACGGCCAGCACTACGCATGGCACATCCCCGACGGCCGCCGATGGAACCTCAAACCGTAGGTCGCCGCCATGCAAAGAAGCGCCTCCGGCTGCACTACAGCCGGAGGCGCTCCGTACCTACCCTCTCTGACCTGCGCTTACGCCGCTCTACAGCTTGCACGTGCAACAGAGACGTTGATCCACATGAGAGTGGCCACCCGCTCGTCGCCGCGGACGCCCAGCTCGTCGTGGAGGGCGTGGGCGAGCTGCGCCGTGCGCAGGCCCACGTCGCGGAAGGTGCGGCGGTGCGGCCCGGTCGGCTCCCCGGTCCACGTCACCACCTCGGAGGAGCCGTGCACCCCCGCCCCGTGCTGGAGAATGCGGGTCACTGTCAGCGGTACGTCCTGCATCGTGCTCAGCACCGGGGGCCTCCCGAAGGACCGGGTTACGCGCGGGTAGGGTTGCGCGCCGATTCTGTCTCCGTACCACGCGGTATGTCACCCCCGCACGGAGAAATCAGGAGTCTCGGACACTACGGTCGTGGCAGCCTGGAGGCATGGGGACGATGGTGGGAACGGTGACCACGCTGTGGCGATATCCGGTGAAATCACTGCTGGGTGAGGAGGTTCCGGACGCCACTGCGGACGCCCGCGGGCTGGCCGGGGACCGCGCGCTCGCCCTGGTGCACCAGACATCCGGCCAGGTCGCCAGCGCCAAGAACCCCCGATTGTGGCGCGACTTGCTGAAGTTGCGGGCCGAGATCATCGACGGTGCCGTACGGATCACGCTCCCCTCCGGCCGGACCGTACGGTCCACCGACGCGCACGTGGACAGGACGCTCTCCGCGCACCTCGGGCAGCCCGTCACCCTGACCGGCACCCGGCCCGACGGCGCCACCCTCGAACGCTCCCACCCCGAAGAGGTGCTGGACGCCGGAACGGACGCCCGGGTCGACCACGACACCCTGGAGATCGGCGCCCAGGCCCCGCCCGGCACCTTCTTCGACTACGCGCCACTGCACCTGATCACCCGCGCCACCCTCGACCGGATCACCGAACTCGGTCCCCGGGCCACCACCGTCGAGGCCGAGCGCTACCGCCCCAACATCGTGATCCGCACCGAGGCCGCCGGTTTCGTGGAGAACGACTGGCCCGGCCGCGAACTGCGCATCGGCGACGACCTCACCCTCCGGATCGTGGCCCGCACACCGCGCTGCGCCGTACCGACGCTGGAGCACGGCAGGCTCCCGCGTGACCCGGACGCCCTGCGGGTGCCCGCGCGCCACAACCGGGTGGTGCCGAGGGAGGGCATGGGGCCGCAGCCGTGTGCGGGCGTGTACGCGCAGGTCGTCCGGCCGGGACGGATCCGGCAGGGGGACGCCGTACGGCTGACGTGAGAGCCCGGGCCCGGCAGGGCCCGGCGCCGTACTGATGGTGTGAGCCCGGGCCCAGCGCCGGTGAGCCGGGCGGGGGCGGGCGCACACGGAGGCGGTCCGTGTGCGCGGGGGAGGTGTCCTACGCGGCGACGGACAGTTCCGGGTCCTCGCGGAGCTTGGCCAGGGCCCGGGAGACCGCACTCTTGACCGTACCGACGGAGACCCCGAGCACCTCCGCCGTCTGCACCTCGCTCAGGTCCTCGTAATAGCGGAGCACGACCATGGCCCGCTGCCGCGCCGGCAGCCGCAGCACCGCCCGCCACATCGCGTCCCGCAGCACCTGGGCCTCGGCCGGGTCGGGCGCCGGCACCGGGTCGGGCTCGGGTATCTCCTCGCAGGCGAACTCGTCGACCTTGCGCTTGCGCCACTGCGAGGTGCGGGTGTTCAGCAGGGCGCGGCGCACATAGCCGTCCAGCGCCCGGTGGTCCTCTATCCGCTCCCACGCCACGAACGTCTTGGTCAGCGCGGTCTGCAGCAGGTCCTCGGCGTCGCTGGGGTTGGCGGTGAGCGAGCGGGCGGTCCGCAGCAGCACCGGCCCGCGGGCCCGTACGTAGGACGAGAACGACGGGAACACAGCGGCGCGGGAGGCGCTGATGCACACTGGCGTGGTCATGGTCCAACGCTAGAAGCGCGGGATGCCGAAGCGGATCGCCCCCAGGTGCCGAAGGCCCCTCCCTCTCAAGTTGTACAGGTGGGGTTGGCCCTACCTCCTAAAGGCGGACGGCCCCTCGTCCCTCGTCAGGGTCACCCTCCCACTTTCGGCAGGGGCCCGGCTCCGGGGCCCCTGCTCCGGGGCCCCGTCCGGTCCGGCCGTCCGACCGGTCCGTCCCACCGGGCTACCTGATCACGGCGACCGGCGCGTCCACCTGATTGCGGTCGATGACCAGCTTGCGCCCGCCGTACGTCTCGGCGACGTTGCCCGCGTACTGGTGGATCCGGCGGTGCGGACGCCACGCCGTGCCGGACAGCTCGGGCTCGCCGTACAGGTTCGGCTTGGTGTGCCAGCGCGCGAACCACATCACCGCCGGCAGGTCCCGGGTACCGGCCTGCCGCGCCCGCTCCATGTGCCGTACGCCGGAGTCGGCGCTGCTGTAGAAGCCGGGCACGTAGCCCAGGCGGACGGTCTCCCGGTTCCAGGCCCGGATGAAGTCCAGTGTCCTACGGGTGCAGGCCGCGTCGCGCAGGCTGTACGCCTCCATGTCCAGGTAGAGCGCGCTGTCCGGGGCGATGCCCAGCGCCTTGGCGCGCCGTACCGCGTCCTGGGCCTCGCTCGTGCCCGCCTGGACCGGACGGCTGCCGATGGTCACCTTGCGCTTGTGCTGGTTGACGACGCAGGGCGCCTGCGAGCCGACATACAGCGGCAGCAGCCGCCAGCCCGCGCTGTGGGCGGCGCGCACCCAGTCGCGGCTGAGGTTCGGCTGGTTGGGGCAGGCCCGGCCGCGCCCGCCGAAGTAGATGCCGATGCCGCGGTACTTGGACGCCTTCCAGGCTTGCAGGGTGCTCTGCGGGGGCGTCTTGCAAGTGTCGAACGCCCAGCCCTGGAACACGTTCGGGCCGCGTGGTCCGGCCCGGTCGGGCTCCGCGCCGGCGGCCGGGGCGAGGAGCGTGGCCAGTACACCGAGCAGCCCGGTCAGGGCCGCGGCCAGGACGGTGGGGCGCGAGGCGCCCCGTCGGATGATCCTTTTTGTCGATCCCATACCCCGGAGTCAAAGTGCGGCCACGCTGCGCCGCGCGCCGGACACGCCAGCAGCCGCACGCATTCAACCGTCTGGGTGCTTTCCCGGGGCGGTGTTCGAAGAGGGTTCGGCCGGGGTGAGACACGGGCCCTCAGCCGTCGGCCCCCAGCACCAGCCCGGAGGTCGGCACGCCCGTACCGGCCGTGACCAGGACACCGGCGGCGCCCGGCACCTGGTTGACGGAGGTGCCGCGGAGCTGCCGTACCGCCTCCGCGATCCCGTTCATGCCGTGCAGATACGCCTCGCCGAGCTGCCCGCCGTGCGTGTTGAGCGGCAGGCCGCCCGCGGCGACGAAATCCGCCGCCTCGCCCGGCGCGCAGAAACCGAACTCCTCCAACTGCATCAGCACGAACGGCGTGAAGTGGTCGTAGAGGATGCCGACGTCGATGTCCGCCGGACGCAGCCCGCTCGTCCGCCAGAGCTGCCGCGCCACCACGGCCGACTCGGGCAGACCGGTCAGGCCGTCCCGGTAGTAGCTGGTCATCTGCTCCTGGGCGCGGCCCGCGCCCTGTGCCGCCGCCCGGATCACCGCGGGCGGATGCCGCAGGCCGCGGGCCCGGTCGAGCGAGGTGACGACGAGGGCCTGGCCGCCGTCCGTCTCCTGGCAGCAGTCGAGCAGCCGCAGCGGCTCGACGATCCAGCGGGACGCCGCGTGGTCCGCGAGCGTGATCGGTCTGCCGTGGAAGAACGCGGCGGGGTTGCGCGCGGCGTGCCGTCGGCAGACGACCGCGACCTGTCCGAACGCCTCCGTGGTGAGCCCGTACGCGTACAGGTACCGCTGCGCCGCCATGGCGACCCAGGAGGCGGGCGTCAGCAGCCCCGCGGGCAGGTTCCAGCCGAGCGCCACGCCCTCGGCGGACGGTTCGCGGCGCTGCACACCGGCGCCGAAGCGGCGGCCCGAGCGCTCGTTGAACGCCCGGTAGCAGACGACGACTTCGGCGACCCCGGCGGCGACCGCGAGGGCCGCCTGCTGGACGGTGGCGCAGGCGGCGCCACCGCCGTAGTGGACGCGGGAGAAGAAGGACAGTTCGCCGATGCCGGCCGCCTGGGCGACGGTGATCTCCGGGCTGGTGTCCATCGTGAAGGTGACCATGCCGTCCACGTCGCCGGGGCCGAGCCCGGCGTCGTCCAGGGCGGCCCGGACGGCTTCGACGGCGAGCTTCAGCTCGCTGCGGCCGGAGTCCTTGGAGAACTCGGTGGCACCGATCCCGACGACGGCCGCCCGGCCGCCGAGGGTGTCCGCGCGGCGGAGGCTCATGGGGTGGCCTCCTGGGCCGCCTCCTGGGCGAGGGCAGGGCCGGGGGCGGGGACGGTGAGGGTCACCGTGCCGGTGACGTGGTGGCCGAGGCGGTTGGTGCCCACGACCCGTACGTCCACCGTGGCACCGTCCACGGCGAGGACCTTCCCGCGTAACACCATGACATCACCCGGGTAGTTGGGTGCCCCGAGCCGGATCGCGACCTTGCGGAGCACCGCGCGGGGGCCGAAGACGTCGGTGATGTAGCGGCCCACGAGGCCGTTCGTGGTCAGGATGTTCATGAAGACATCAGGGGAGCCCTTGGCCCTGGCCGCCTCGGTGTC
Source organism: Streptomyces sp. NPDC018045 (assembly GCF_044327445.1). NCBI lineage: Bacteria > Bacillati > Actinomycetota > Actinomycetes > Kitasatosporales > Streptomycetaceae > Streptomyces > Streptomyces sp. NPDC018045. The sequence continues at coordinate 449,037 of NZ_JBIRFL010000003.1, read as the reverse complement.
GTGGTGCACGTCCTGGTAGTCACGGGAGGCGACGGCCCCCGCGACGATGAGGGTGCGGGTGACGGGGACGGTCAGCGGGGGCAGTTCGTCACCGGGCCTCATGGCTTCCTTTTCCGTAACGTCTCATGGCTTCTTTCCGTTCCACCGCATGACTTCCGCCCGTCCGCCTCGTGGCTTCCTTCCGTTCCGCCGCATGCCTGCTTCCCGGTGAAGACGGGCAGCACCAGTTCTTCGTCCACGGACCGGAACTCCAGCCGTACGGGCATCCCGATGCGCACCTCCTCCGGCGCCACCCCGACCAAATCGGTCACCATCCGTACGCCTTCCGCCAGTTCGACCAGCCCGACCGCGTACGGCGGGTCGAAGGCCGGGAAGGGCGGGTGGTGCATCACGACGTACGAGAAGACCGTGCCGGAACCGGCGGCCTCCACGGTGTCCCAGCCCTCGCCGCCGCAGGTCCGGCAGCCGGGCAGCCAGGGGAACCGGAGCGTCGCGCAGTCCGCGCAGCGCTGGATGAGCAGCTTGCGGCGGGCGACTCCGTCCCAGAACCCGGCGTTGTCCCGGTTGATCACGGGGCGCGGGCGGCGGCTCGTACGGCCGGCCCCTGATGACGGCTGTCCGGCGTCCGGCTCCGGGCGCCCGGCGGGGGCGTACTTGAGGATGCGGAAACGATGCGTCCCGGCCGGTTCGCCGTCCGCCCGTACGTCCATCCGCGTCGTGACGAAGTACCCCGTACCCAGCTTCGTCGTCTTGCGCGGGGACACCGACTCGATGACGGAGTCGAAGGTGACGCGGTCACCGGGGCGCAGCGGGCGCAGATACTCCTGCTCGCAGTCGGTCGCGACGACGGCGGTGCAGCCGGCCTCGTCCAGCAGGGCGAAGAGCGCCTCGTGCGCCGCCGAGCGGCCCGGGTGCCCGGAGAGGCCGCCCATCGTCCACGCCTGCAACATGGTGGGCGGGGCGATCGCGCCGGGACCCTGGTACGCGGGGCTGGTGTCGCCCATGGCCTCGCACCAATGCCGGATCATCGGCTCGTTGACAGGGTCCTTGCCGACCCCGGCCGTCACGGCGGCCTGTCCTTCGAAGGTCTTCAGCCGTATGTGCAGGGCGTCACTCGCGGTTTCGTCCGGGGGGCCGTTCGCGGGGCCCGCGGTGCCGTCCGCAGGGCCGTCCGCAGGGCCGTCCGCGGTGCCGTCCGCAGGGCCGTTCGCGGTGCCCGCAGCGTTCCCCGCGCTTGGGGCCATGCTCACGGACGCGTCCTCGGCCGTACGCTCGGCCACCTCATCAGCCATGTTCTCGCCCCCACTCCGGCCTCCACGGGAACGAACGAAGAGTTCCTGACTGTCGGTCAGGAACCGTCCCGAGTCAAGAGCGCCATGGCACCGGCCGGCCGAGACCTCCGGTCCCCACGACCGGCCGCCCGTACTTTTCCGACCTTTCCCGGCCAAGCCCCCCTGCCCCCTTCCCTGAATCGAACGCGCATACGAAAATGGAGCCATGGCCTCTCCCCACCTCACCGCCACCGGAAGCCATCCCTCCCACCCCGCCGCCCGCACCGCCCGGCACAGCCCCCGGACCGCCCGGCATCACGGCGACGACCACGCCGCCGCCCTCACCCACGCCCTCGTCGCGGCCGGCCGCGGTTACTCCGTCATCCCGCTCACCCGCGCCAAACTCCCCGCCGTACGCTCCCCCCACCACGCCGACCCGTCCCCCACCCCCTGCCGCGGCGCCTGCGGCCGCCCCGGGCACGGCATCCACGACGCGACCTCGGACCCGATCGCCGTACGCCGCCTCTTCGCGGCCGCGCCCTGGGCCACCGCGTACGGCATCGCCTGCGGTGTCCCCCCGCACCACCTCATCGGCATCGACCTGGACACCAAGAACGGCGCGGACGGCCTCACCGCCCTGCGCCTGCTCGCCGCGGAACACCACTTCGCCCTGCCGCCCACCGTCACGGTCCACACCCCGAGCGGCGGCCGCCACCTGTACTTCGCCGGCCCGCCGGCCCCGCCCGTACCCAACTCCGCGGGCCGCCTGGCCCCGGGCATCGACATCCGCGGCACCGGCGGCTACCTGGTCGGCCCCGGCTCCCGTACGTCCCGGGGCGCCTATTACCTCGCCCCCGGCACCCCACGGACCCCGGCCCCGGCCCCGACTCCGCTGATCACCCTCCTCCCTCCCCAGACACCGCCGCACCCCCACCCCCACGCGCTCCACCACCCGTCCGCCCTGCCCTCGCCTCCCCCGCACCCCAACCCGGCCCCCGCGCTGCTCCGCTTCGTCCGCACCTCCCCGGACGGCCAGCGCAACGCCCGCCTCTTCTGGGCCGCCTGCCGCGCCTACGAGTCGGGCCTGGGCCAGGAGATGGCCACCGCCCTGACGACCGCCGCCCTCCAAACGGGCCTCACCGAACGCGAGGCCCGCGCGACGATCGCCTCGGCGGCCCGGCACTGAGCCGGTGCGTCCGGACCATGTCTCTCTCCCCGACCCGACCACCCCGGGGGTGCAGTTGCCATGGGCATGCGGGCTGGCCGCCCGCCGGAACATGAAGACGTCAAATCTTGGGAATGCCGAGATCGGCGAAGAGTTGTCGGGTATCCGAATCCACCGAGTAGAGGACCGTGCCGCGAATGGAGCGCGTCATGAGGACCCCGTAGGCGTTGCAGATTCGTTTCGCCAATTCTTCGTCAGAGCGAATCCGGCTGGCCTTGCTGTGCACATGCTCACGGTCCAGAGCCCAAGCCGTCCCGGTCCAGGTGAGGTCGGGGCCCATGATGACACCGCCCCACTCGTACTCGAGCCCTTGAGCCGTGTGGACACAACCGATCTGCCCGAACCCTCCCGGATCCGTGGCCCAGAAGCGGCGCTTCGGCACACCAGGTGTCGGGTGGTTGTCGCCGGCATTCCACGGCCGCGACCAGCCGCCCTCCAGCGCGACGTCCGGCGCTGTGCCCGTGTCGTCGGTCCACTTCCAGCACAGCCCGGCGGTCATCCGGGCACTCGCCCCCGCGTCCATCTTCGACTGCAGGAATTTCTCCATCCGCGCTGCGCTGTCGGCGTAGTACAGCTCGAACGGTTCCGGCTCGTGATCAGCATCCGGATTCCACGGCAGCGGGTCACCGATCAGCAGCCGCTGCACCCACGTGTCGTAAGTGGAACTTCCGACCGCCCGAAGCGCGCGGTCGAGATGGATCGGCACGACCTCCGCTCGCAACTTCTGTATTGCTTCTATGAGTCCGCTTTCGCTCCAAACTTCCTCTGCGAACAGCCTCTGGTCTCCGTCAATGAAGAACACAGGCACTTTGGCCCGCGTCACGATCACGGACACCGACGACTCGCCCGGGCGCATGGAGAACGAGCCCGTCATCGGGCGTTCGGTGAGCCGGTGCGCTTCATCGCACAGCAACAAATCCAGTTGGTCGTGCCCCACCTTGTCAGCGACCTGGTTTAAGGTCGTGAAGGCCTTTCCCTTCCCTCTGACGCCGCGTTTGAAGTTCTCCCGGGAAGCCACGCCCCCTGACACAAAGCGCGCGTCGGCTCCACCCTTGAGAGCCTCGCCCAGCAGTGTCAGTGCCACCAGAGACTTCCCGGTACCCGCCCTCCCGCTGACGACGTACACCTTCTTCGCACCAGGCGACGGCTTCCGAACCGAGGCCATGATTCCGTCCACAGCTTCGCGCTGTTTCTCCAGCAAGCTGAACTTCGTGTAGCCGTTGACGATGCCCCCGACTTCGGACGTCAGCAGCGCACCCGAGCGACGCCGGGCCAGGAGCTCCTGTGCCGCTTCAGCGTCCATCGCAGGAGTGAAACGTTTCTGCAGAAACTTGCGAAGATCGTCCGGCTGACGAGCAGTGAACGTCGGGATGTCCGGGACAGGCCGTACCATACTGATCCACTGGGACTGCAGGTTCTTGAGGTTGTGCAGATACGAGGCTCCCGCAAGGTGCACGTACCGGTCGTCGAACATGCTGTGATGACGCCTGAGTGCATCAAGGTTGTCCCTGACCTGCACGGCGGGGTGCTTTTTGTGTTGCCCGTAGCACGGTGCGAAGACCCGCTCTACCGCGCAGTCCCCACAGAGCGAGCCCGCAGTGGACTTTCTGCACGGGCCGCAAAGCCCGACCGTCGTCTTCGAGGAGTCAGGACGCTCCACCTCGGCCCACTGCTTCAATTCGATCGCGGCGAAGCTCAGCCCACCGTCCGGGTGCCTGCCGGCGAGCACTACATCGATCGGGTTCATCGCCGGATGGACGCGGTACTCCACGAACACGTACACCTGCCCGAGCCTGAGATCGGCCAGCGCTGTGGCCACCTCGTACACGCTCTCCCGCCACGACGTCATCTCGCTCTCGGAGGGCTGCTTCCCCTTGGGGTGCGCCGCCTTGTAGCAGGCCACGATCTTGGGGATGAGGCGCTCCCGATCCCGCACCAGTTCCTCAGCCGGCCAGAACGCTTCCAGCTCCGACCAAGTGCCCCCGCCAGCCATCTCGCCTACCTGCTTCCGCCGTCGACCGTCCGTCTCGAACATTCACACGCTTGACGGCAGTGATGCTAGTGACCAGGTGGGTGAATGAGTACCGCAAGTGGCCAAAGTGTCAACAGCTTTCACCGGCCGGAACAACTGCCTGTTGCGTTTGACGTCAGGCGGTGCCGGACACGATGTCGTCCAAGATGCACCCCGCCTCCGAACCGCTCCCACCCCTCGGAGGCGAAGCGGTGAGGACACGCCGGCCGACGCGTACTCGTCGGCCGACGCTGTGCCCTTCCTCGTTTACAGGTCGAGCCAAGAGCAGATGAGCCGTCCGAGTACGTAGACGCTCACCTTGACCAGGGCCTGCCCGACGGGCCGCAAAACGGCCCGCCGCTTGGTGCACTTCTCCGTGTCCAAGAGGTTTCCTCTCTCAGCAATGGCCCGCCCGTGCCGGTGCGGGGAGTGCCTCCCGGCGACTCCGCCGGAAAGCCGAACCCGCGTATCGGGTAGGGCAGATGAAGCTTGAGAAAGGGCTTGGACGAAACAGTACCGGGCTGCTCGCATCTGCCTCGAACCGGGCCGCTTCTGAAAGCCGTTGAAGGACTCAGGCACGGCCAGTAGGAGGGCGCCCCGGCAGGCCGCACGCGGGCCCAGCCGAACGAGCAGGCCCTACGCGGGGCCCAAAGTTCCCATCCACGTCTGGCCCACATGGGCTGGTCCCCAGCGAGGCAGCAGCGATACGGAGAGTGACAGCACATACGCGAAAGGGGCGCCCGATTCGCTCGGGCGCCCCTTCTGACCAGCTACTTCGCTGGCCTCGGCGGAGGCTGTGGGATTTGAACCCACGGTGGGGGGTTACCCCACGACAGTTTTCAAGACTGTTCCCTTAGGCCGCTCGGGCAAGCCTCCCCGCGCGCCGGTGGACGGTGCGCGGGGATCAGACTAGCGCGTCACTTGTCGCCCGTGCGTTGGCCCAGGGTCACCTGGGCGGTGCGCTCCTTGCCGCCGCGCTTGTAGGTGAGAGTCACCTTGTCGCCCGGCTTGTGCTGGTAGATGGTGCTGATCAGGGTGGGGCCGCTGTCGATGATGGTGTTGTCGAGCTTGGTGATCGTGTCGCCGGGCTTCAGGCCGGCCTTGTCGGCGGGGCCGTTCGGGGTGACCGAGGCGGAGCCGCCGGCGCCGCCGTCCGGGGCGATGGTCGCGCCGTCGCCGGTGTCCCGCATCAGGACCTGGGCGCCGATCTGGGGGTAGACCGGCTGGCCCTTCTTGATCAGGTCGTTGGCGACCCGCTTGGCCTGGTCGATCGGGATGGCGAAGCCGAGGCCGATGCTGCCGGTCTGGCTCTCGCCGCCGAAGCCGCCACCGCCGTTGCCGGCGGACTGGATGGCCGAGTTGATCCCGATGACGCTGCCGGTGGCGTCCATCAGGGGGCCGCCGGAGTTGCCCGGGTTGATCGAGGCGTCCGTCTGGAGGGCGCTCATGTACGAGGGGGTCGCACCGCCGCCGTCGCTGGAGGCCACCGGGCGGTTCTTGGCGCTGATGATGCCGGTGGTGACCGTTCCGGACAGGCCGAAGGGCGCGCCGATGGCGATCGTCGCGTCACCCACCTGGACGTTGGCGGACTTGCCGAGCGGGAGCGGGACGAGGTCGGCGTCGGAGGGGTTCTTGAGCTTGATGACGGCGACGTCGTAGCCCTGGGCCCGGCCGATGACCTCGGCGTCGTACTTCTTGCCGTTGGAGAACGTGGCGGTCAGCTTGCCGCCCTGGGCGGCGCTGGCGACGACGTGGTTGTTGGTGAGGATGTGGCCCTGCTTGTCGTAGACGAAGCCGGTGCCGGTGCCGCCCTCGCCGGTCGCGCCCTGCGCCTCGATCGTCACGACGCTGGGCAGCGCCTTCTGCGCTATCCCGGAGACGGAGGTGGGCTTGCGGTTGAGCGCCTCGGGGTCGCCGGAGGCGGAGACCGTGGTGGAGTTCGCGTCGTCGCGGTTGGCGGCCCAGAAGCCGATGCCGCCGCCGATGCCGCCGGCCACCAGGGCGGCGACGAGTACGGCGGCGACCAGGCCGCCGCCGCGGCGCTTCTTGGGCGCGGGCGCGCCCGGGGCGCCCCACACGCCGTCCGGGCCGCCCGCGCCGCCGCCTCCGTAACCGGGCGGGGGGCCGCCCCAGCCGCCCGCGGAGGCGCCGTGTGCCGCCGTCGCGTACGGGGGCGGCGTGGCCTGGTGTGCGGCGTGGGAGGGGGCACCCTCGCCGCCCGGGTAGGGGTGGGCGCCCGGGTGCGGCTGGTGGGCCGGGTGCGGGCCGCCTGCCGCGTGCGGCCCGTCCTGCGGGTCCGTCGGCCGGGAGATCTGCTGCGTGCGGCCGGGAGCGCCGTCCGCCGGACCCGCCTGACCGGCCGTCGGCGCGAACTCCGGCGGCGGGGGCGCGGACGGCGGGGTCGAGGCGGGAACCGGCGCGGAAGCGGGCGCGGAGCCTGCTCTGGGCGCGTCGTGCGCCTCCGCCGCGCCCGGCGCGTCGTGCGCCCCCGGGGCACCCGGTGCGTCGGGGGACTCCGGCGTGCCCGCCGCGCCCCGCACACCCGCGCCGTCCGAAGGACGCGCACCGGACTCGGGTGCGCTGTCCGACGCCTGGGGCGCCGACGGCGGCTGGGCCTCCGGCGGGACGGCGGCGCCCTCGTTCTCGGTGCTCACGGCTCTCTCCTCAGCTTCGCGACGGTGCCGGGCCACGGCCCGGCCTCTCCTTGGGATGCGGTCCGGTGTCCAGGATGCGGCGTAGGACCCTGGCGTACGGGCGACGGGCAGGCAGTACCGGCGACTGTCACAGGTGCAAGCCTTTCCCACCACGCGTCAGGGCGCCGTAAGCCGAGGCTGTGACTCTCCCCCCATCCTTTATGCCGGACAAAAACGGCGCATCCGATGTTATGCGGATCAGGTAGCGCACAAGGCGTCCCTCTCGCGGGCGATGGCACGATAACCCGGTGACCACCGCGTACCCGCTCCGGGACCGCACCCCGGGCCCCTCCCCCATTTCCGTCGTAGCCCATCGTGGCGCGTCCGAGGACGCACCGGAACACACTCTGGCCGCCTACCGCAGGGCGATCGAGGACGGCGCCGACGCGCTGGAGTGCGACGTACGGCTCACCGCCGACGGCCACCTCGTCTGCGTCCACGACCGCCGGATCAACCGGACCTCCAACGGGCGCGGCGCGGTCTCCGCCCTGGAGCTGGCCGACCTGGCCGCGCTGGACTTCGGCTCCTGGAAGGAGGACGAGGACGCGACCTGGGAGGCGCCGGACCGCCAGCACGAGGACCCGGAGCGCACGTCCGTCCTGACCCTGGAGCGACTTCTCGAACTCGTGTCCGATGCCGACCGCCGCGTCGAGCTGGCCATCGAGACCAAGCACCCCACCCGCTGGGCCGGCCAGGTGGAGGAGCGGCTGGTCGCCCTATTGGCGAGATTCGGCCACACCAGGGCATCGGCCGAGGGGCCGCCGCCCGTCCGCGTCATGAGCTTCTCGGCCCGGTCGCTGCACCGGGTGCGGACCGCGGCCCCCGACATCCCCGGTGTCTATCTGATGCAGTTCCTGACGCCGCGCCACCGCGACGGGCGGCTGCCGCCCGGTGTGGGCATCGCGGGGCCCGGCGTCCGGATCCTGCGCGCGCATCCCGATTACGTCTCCAAGGCGCACCGCGCGGGCCACCAGGTGCACGTCTGGACCGTCAACGATGAGGCGGATGTCGAGCTGTGTGAACGCCTGGGAGTGGACGCAATCATCACGAACCGCCCCAAACAGGTACGAGCCCAACTGGGCCTGGAGTAGCGGCCGTCACGGGGAGTGCACCGGCGCACTCGGCCCGTGTCCGATCGTCGCGAGTGCGTCACCGCACCTGGCCTGGCCGGTTTCCGGTCCAGGCCATTGGGGCATCCATCTCGTGGCGTGGGGTGAAGGAGGTCTCGGGGGTGGCGTTGATGGTGGCACAAGAGGTGCCGACGGCGTCGGTCATGGCCGTACCCCATGGTCCGTCGGGGGTCGGGGCGGCCAGGCGGCGCATGCGTGCCGAGCTGCTGGCAAGCGGTGTTCAGGACACGGTCGTCGACGATGCGGTACTCATTCTTTCCGAACTGCTGAGCAATTCGTGTCGGCATGCGCGTCCGATATGCGTGCTGGAGGCGCCGGGTTCCGTACGGGGCCCGGCCCCCGACGCGACGCCGGACGCGATACGCGCGGCGTGGCGCATCGACGGGCACGGCCAGTTGACCATCGCGGTCACCGACGGTGGCGGCCCGACCCGGCCACAACCGGCCACTCCGTCGGTCACCGCCAGGGGCGGCCGCGGGCTGGCGATCATCCGGTCCCTCGCCAAGGAATGGGGCGTGGAGGACGCGGAGGGTGAGGTGACCGTCTGGGCACTGCTCGCCTCGCACGGCCTCCGCAGCACGTTCGCTACGCGCGTCGACCTCCCGGTGGAGCTGTCCGCCGACTTCTCCGGCGGCGCGCTTCCCGGACGCTCGAACGGCGTCCCGCAGGGACGCGGGACCGGCCGTCGACGCACCGACCGGGCCCCGGCGCCGGATCGGGTCCCAGCACCGGAACGGGCTCCGGCACCGGCCATCCGCCGCGACGAGCCCGTTCCCAGCCTCGGTGAACCGACACTCCAGCTCGGCGGGGAGCCGCCCCTCCGGTTCGGTGAGCCGGCTCCCCGGCTCGGTGAGCCGGCGCTCCGGCTCGGTGAACCGGCTCCCGTGGCGGAACCGGCCACCGCCGGCGGGCGCGGCGCGGCCCTCCGGCAGAGCGCCAGGACCGGGCGGGACGCGGCCATCGGCCAGGGCCCGGCCCTCGCGGACACGGCCGCCCGGCCGCCGGAGCTGTCCCTGGTGGAGTTCGACCGCTCGGCCAACTGAGGCGGGCGTACAGCCCGCGGGCCGGGCCACGCGACAGCCCGGGGGCCGGGCCGCGAGGCAGGCCACGGGACAGCCTGGGACATCTCGGGGGCATCCCGGGAGCTTCTTTGAGGGCAGCCCAGAGGACATCCCCGGGAGCAACCTGGAAGCTGGGCTGCGAACCCCCGCCACGGACCGGGCCGAGGCCCGCCCGGCCCCGGCCCGCGCCGCCACGTCCGCCCCGCCTACGCGCCCGGCAGTTGCCCGTGCGCGTCCGGGCCGTACCCCCGCCGTCCGGGGCGCCGACGCGGCCGTACGGCGGCGAGCGGTCGCGCGGGACCAATTCCGTTGGTCTGCGCGGCGGAGGCGGCAGGCGGGGAACCGTTCCGTCCCCATCCCGGGCAGTGCGCGGCCGTGGGCCGCAGCGCGCGGCGTGGGGCCGGTCCCAGTCGTCTAGGCTCGCGCCGGAACGCGTCCGTACGCCCAGGAACGACCAGGAGAAAGCCTCGCCATGGCCAAGAAGCGCCGTCCCCAGACCAAGGCCGCAGCACCGCAGATCAAGGACGGCGAGATTCCCGTCGTCGGGCCGCGCGAGCCCTGCCCCTGTGGCTCGGGCCGCCGCTACAAGGCGTGCCACGGCCGGAGCGCGGCGCACGCCGCCACCGAGCTGGTGCAGCGCCCCTTCGAGGGCCTCCAGGGCGAGTGCGACTGGGTGGCGCTGCGCGAGCTGGTGCCCGCCGCCACGGTCGAGTTGAAGCTCAAGGACGGGCTGCCCGAGGGCGTGCCGTCCGTGACACTGGCGACCGTCCTGCCCATGGCCTGGCCCGCGCTGCGCCGCGACAACGGCGCCGTCCTGCTCGGCCTGCAGAACGACACCGCGTCGGGCGACCTCAGCCGCGACCTCGCGGACACGCTGCGCCGCGCGCTGGCCGTCGAGCCGGGTACGCCGGTCGCCGCCGAGCGCGCCGCCGCGGACGGCCCGCGTCTGCAGGACCTGCTGGACCCGGCCGCGCCGTTCGAGCCCCAGGTGCACAGCGGCTTCGAGTTCTGGGTGGAGGACGCCGAGAACGCGACCGGCGAGGTCGCCGCCTCCCTGGAGCGGGCGAACGCCGCCGCCATCCCGACCGCCCGGCTGGACGGCCTGGAGGGCGCCTACTGGTGCGAGACGCCCGAGAAGAACCACCTGCGCTGGGTGATGGCCCACCCGGAGGAGAAGCTGCTGGACGCGCTGGCCCGGCTGCACGCCGCCGGTACGTCCTCGCTGGGTGAAGGCACCCGTCTGGTCGGGTCGTTCCGCGCGCACGGTCTGGTCGTGCCGGTCTGGGACCTGCCCTCCGGGATGGGCGCCGCCGACGTGGCCGAGTCGGCCGCCGCCTTCGGGGAGCGGCTCGCCACGGCGCTCACCACGGACACTCCGCTGACGCCGGAGGAGCGCCGCGCCCGCAGCGGCCTCACCAACCGTCAGGTGACGCTGAGCTGAGCGTGACGCGCGGGGCGCGAAGCGGGGCGTCGGGCGTGACTCCGGTCACAAGTCGCCGTACCGACCGGTAAATACGCGTCCGGAATTCCACGATCGAATTTGCGAACCGCGGATCTCTTGTTACCGTTCTAGGAGCCCGGTCGCTGGTGCATCCCCCGTCGCCAGCGACCGGGCGCTTCCATGCCCGCGTCCGCAGGACCGGGCGGACGGCCCCGATGCCGTGTGACCGCCGCGAGGGCACCGCCCCGGCGCGACCGGCCCGCCACAGCCCCTGTGAGCCCGCCTCCCGCCGTTTCCGGCCCGCCGCGCCCTTCCCGTCGGCCCGCCCACCGACACGGCCGCCAGCCCCCCGTACCGGACGCCACGGACGCCGTCCACGGTCCGCCGTCGCGCCGGGCCCGACGTACCCCGCCGTACGTCGCCACCGCTCCCGTACCGTCAGTGGTCCGAACCACCGGCATCCGGCGCCGGGTTGCTGCCGGAGCGCAGCAGCTTCCGCTCGCCCCGCGCGTCTGCGACCTCCGCGACCGCGACATACGCCGCCCGGTCGCGGTCGGCCATCGCCTCACGTGGGGTTTCGCAGCTTCCGGGCTCGTCACCGGCCGGCAGGTCGCAGTGCGCCTGCACGGTCCGGCCGTCCGGCCGCATCAGGGTCAGAACGGCGTGCAGGGGCTCGCCGGAGGTGTTCCGGTAGTACGTGCGCCCCCAGGTCCGGCCGCCCCCGGAAAGAACGCATGTCTGAGCTTCCACCCCTTCGGGTGATGCGAGTTCAGGGCCGCAGCGGGCACCACGCCGACCGTCGGACGTGCGGGAGTCCGTACGAGGGGCCGCGCGAGGGCCCGTACGGGCGTCATCGCGGGAATCGGCACGGGAATCGGGGCGGGCGTCCGTACGGGCACCTGTACGCGGGCCTGTGCGCGCACCGTGGGACGGGCCCGGTGCCGCGTATGGACCCGGTGCCGCGTACGGAGCCGACGCGGCGGAGAGGCCCGACGCGGCGGACGGGCCCCCGCCGACCGGAACACCGGCATCCGGATGTGGAGCACTCGCGGAGCCGTCGGCCGCCGACCGATCGGATTCGGCCGGACCAGCGGTCGCCGCGGCCAGCGGCAGCGCGACGGCGAGCGCGACCGTGCTCGCCAGCGCGATCATGCGGAGATTCGGCGCACGCTCCATGGGACCACCTGGGATTGTCAGGGCGACGGAGTTGACCGCCGGATTGACGGTGCGCCGAACATAACGGCCCGGAACGGGCACATAACGGGCTCGTACCCCCGATTCCCCACCAACACCGGGCAGCTCACACCCGTACGAGTGAACCGCCCGCGCGTTCTTCGTCCGCGCCGAGCGGTGGGAGGGGAGCCGGGGTCAGGAGGCGGTGGTACGGACGCCGGGCGGAGCGCCCGGCGTGAGCACACCCGGCCGGGCGACGCCGTACGCGAGCAGACGGTCCGGGAGCGGGCAGGCGGTCCGGTCCGGGAGCGGACGGTCCGGTGCGAGAACGGGCAGTCCGGCACCCGAGCGAACGGTTCAGTAAGCGAGCCGGCTGCCGCCGTCCGGCGCGCTGGTGCTCGCGGTGACCAGGGCGTCCACGATCGTCTCCACCCGGGGCAGCCAGGGCGCGGCCGGTCCGGTGCCCGGCGACCGCTCCCAGCGCACCTTGCCCGCGCCGATCTGCGAGGGCGGCAGCACCACGTAGCCGCCCTCGCTGTGAAAGCGCAACGAACTCGGCACCCAGTCCCGGGAGTGCAGCAACTCGCCCAGTTCCGCGAGGGAGTACGGGGCGACCAGCAACGACCAGCGGGTGGGGGTGGCGACGACCGGGCCGGTCCGGACGCCGAAGTGGTCCAGGGCGGCCAGCGCCCGCGCCCCGGCGACGGCCGGCAGGCTCAGCGCGCAAGGCGCCCGGCCGCCGGTGGCCAGCAGGACGGGCGCGGTCGGCCGGTTCGTCCACCACCAACGCACCATCCGGGCATCGGTGGTGGCGGCGAACAGGCCGGGGTCGAAGGGGTGCGCGCCGGGCACCACGCAGTCCGGGTCGGGGCAACTGCACGGGCGCGTCCCGCGCTCGGCACGGCCCCGCCCGGCGGGCGGCTTGCCGCCCGCCTGTTTCCCGCCGGTCCGCAGCCCGACGCCCGGGAGTACGGGCCACTGCCACTCGGTGGCGCAGTGGAGCGCCGCACCGAGCAGCGCCGACCTTCCGCCGCGCCGAAGCTGAAGCTTGCGTCGCCTTCCGAGGATCTCGCGCATGAGCGCTCGTTCCTTTCCGTTAACGCCGAGGGCTATGTCCATCGCACTACATGCCGGTTCATGCCGCTGCGTGGCGTTCTCCGGTGGCTCCTGCGAACCCCTGACGCCACGTGGATCTCTGGTCACTGCGTGTACGGAGCAGCGCATCACGCCATACGCCGAGCGTGGAACGTGGCGGAGGGTGGCGCACGCATGGCGCTTGCTGTCCCGTGAAGCAGATCCGCCACTTGGGGGTGCGGTGCGGCGCGGTCGTCGCCGTGTTAGACGCCCGTGCCCGTCGGAGAGTTCCGGCGCGGCCCCAACTGGCTCCGCGCCTTTCCGAGTACGTACCCGCCATGGTGGTGATGACGCACTGTCGAACGCCGCCAGTCGACCTCAAATTGACGTTCGGGGGGATATTTTCCGGCCAACTTCCTCGTCCCGTTGACACCACAAACCCCATGGGGACAATGCTGGACATCGTGTCACTGGGGCGTGTACATGTGGAGGCATTGATAGCGGAGCAGCATGACATGGGGGTTTGCGATGCTATTGAGGAAATTGAGCAGTTCGACACACTACTCAACAACACTCAACAAAATGCCGCAATCCACTCCAACATGCGGCCTGACCTGGGGATTCACCCGGCGCTACGTAAGCCGTCGGCCATGACCACCCCCCACGTACCGAAAGTGGCTGGAATCGAACCAGCACTCCCCGCCCCCACGCACACTGCCGAGTCCACAACCGCAGCAGCCCCTGCGGGCACCTCACCCGACACCCGCCCCACGGCCGTCCAGGACCGCCTCGCCGGCCGGGTCTCCGACCTCACCACGCTGCACGACCTCACCGAGCGGCTGGCCCGTACACGGACGCTCGAAGCCGCTCTCCAGGAGCTGCTGCGCGCCGGTTCCTCCCTCGTGGGCGCCCGGCGCGGGCTGGTGGTCCTCGAACCGTCCGACGGGCACGGGCCGGACACCACCATCGGCCTCGGACTCGGACAGGCGGACATCGGCCACATCGAGACCGTGCCGCGCCGCGCGCTCTCCTTCGGCCGGATCCTCGACGGCCTGCCCGTACAGGACGGACCCGCGCGGGACCGGGCGCCCGGCGTCGGAGCCGGGGCCGGAACCGGATCCGGAGTCGGAGCCGCCGCGCCGGAAAGACCTGACGGGCGCCCTGCGGGCGCGCCCACCGGCACCCCGGCCGGCAGCGTCCCGGCCGGCACCGGCATCCCCACCGACACCGGCTCCAGCTCGGGCACCGGCACCGGCACCGGCACCGGCACCGACGACATCGAGCAGGGCAGCACGGCGGCGGGCAGCGGGCGCCCGGACGGTTCCGGCTGCGTCGCCTGCGGACACGGCCACATCGCCCAGCCCGACATTCCCGGCGAGCCCGGCCTCGATCCCCGCCTCCGGGAGGTCGCCGCCCGCCTCGGGTACGCGGCCAGCTACGCCGTACCGCTGGAGGCCGGGTCCGCCGGCCGGTTCGGCGCCGCGGTCTGGCTCTACGACGAGCCCGCCGAGCCCGCCGAGCGGCAGCGCCACCTCGTCGGCCGCTACCTCGCGTACGCCACCGAACACCTCGCCCGCCTCCTCGAACTGCACCGCCAGCGGCAGACCGTGGCGACGCTGCGCGAGGAGCTGCTGCCCAGCAGGCTGCCCCGGGTGCCCGGGGTGCGGCTCGCGATACGGCACAGCTCCGGACCGCTCGGCGGCGGTGACTGGTACGACGCGCTCCCGCTGCCGGACGGCGCGCTGGGCCTGGCGGTCGGCTCCGTCACCGGCCCCGGGCCGGGCGCGGTGGCCGCCATGGGGCGGCTGCGGGCCTCGCTGCGCGCGTACGCGGTGATGGAGGGAGAGGACCCGGTCGCGGTCCTCTCCGACCTCGAACTGCTGCTGCGGCTGACCGAGCCGGCCCGCAGCGCGACGGCCCTGTTCGCCTTCGCCGAGGCGCCGCCGGGCGCACCGGGAGCCGGCCGGGGACCGGGCGCGCCCCCGGCCGGGGTGCCGGGGACGGCCGGGCTGCCGGGCGCGGGCGTCGGAACGTACGGCGGGACCGGTGGCGCGTACGCGGGGGCGGACGGAACGTACGGCGGGCGGGACGGCGGCCGGACGGCCGCGCGCCGGATCGTGCTGGCCGGGGCGGGGCACTGCCCGCCGCTGATCATCGGCGACCGCCGTACCGAGTACGTGGAGACCTCCCTGTCCGCGCCGCTGGGCATGCTGGCGTGCTGGGAAGCGCCGAGCGTGGAACTGCGACCGGTGTCAGGAGAAACCCTTCTGCTGTACAGCGACGGGCTGCTGCGCCGCACCGGCGAGCCGATGGACCGCGCCTTCACCCGGCTGCACGCCGCCGCCGCGGGCGTCCCCCGGTCCGCACGCCACGACCCCGAGGCGCTCACGGACCACCTGCTGCGCACCCTGCTGCCGGACGGGCTCGACGACCCGGAGTCACCGGAGGACGTGGTGCTGCTCGCGGCGTACTTCGAGTAGCCGTGCCGCTGCGGGGCGGCGGACCGCGCGGCCGGCCACCGCGGCGTTCCCCGTACGGCGGAGGCCGCGCCCCGTACGCGCCCGGCTGCTTACGCGTAGCCCTCTCCGTACGCGCCCCGGCTCCACTCGCGTACCTGTCTCCGTACGCGGCCCCGGCTCCGTACGCGGCCCCGGCTCCGTACGCGCCCGCGTTTCCACACCCGGAACGCGGCGCCCCGCTCCTCCGCGTGCCCGGCCCGCCACGGGCGGTCGGCGGCGCGCGCCCGAACTGTCTGATACCTCACCGCTTCCGGCCCCTGGACCCCCTTCCCCGCGCACTTACGATGGAATGCGGTGCAGTCTTACAAGGAGGCATAGTGACCGACGAGCTCACGCCGGAGACCCCGGACGAGGACGAGCAGCCGATCAAGCAGCGTAAGAACGGCCTTTACCCGGGCGTATCGGACGAGCTCGCGGAGAACATGACGTCGGGCTGGGCCGACACCGAGCTGCGTGACCTGGAGCCCGTCGAGCAGGCACCGAACGCGGCCCGGCGGCGCGAGGCCCTGTCCCGCCGCTTCCCCGGCGAGCGCCTGGTGATCCCGGCGGGCAACCTGAAGACCCGCTCCAACGACACCGAGTACGACTTCCGCGCCTCGACCGAGTTCGTGTACCTCACGGGCGACCAGACCGACGACAGCGTGCTCGTCCTGGAGCCCCGCGAGAACGGCGAGGGCCACGACGCGACGGTCTACCGCCTGCCCCGCTCCAACCGCGCGAACGGCGAGTTCTGGCTGAACGGCATGGGCGAACTGTGGGTCGGCCGCCGCAACAGCCTGACCGAGGCCGCCACGCTGCTCGGCGTCCCCTGCGCGGACGTGCGCGAGCTGGCCGGCACGCTGCGCGAGGCGACCGGCCCGGTCCGCGTGGTGCGCGGCCACGACGCCGGCATCGAGGCGGCGCTGGCCGACAAGGTCACCGCCGAGCGCGACGAAGAGCTGCGGGTGTACCTCTCCGAGGCGCGCCTGGTGAAGGACGCCTTCGAGATCGGTGAGCTGCAGAAGGCGGTCGACTCGACCGTGCGCGGCTTCGAGGACGTCGTGAAGGTCCTGGACAAGGCCGAGGCGACCAGCGAGCGCTACATCGAAGGAACGTTCTTCCTGCGCGCCCGCGTCGAGGGCAACGACGTCGGCTACGGCTCGATCTGCGCCGCCGGGCCGCACGCCACCACCCTGCACTGGGTCCGCAACAACGGCGAGGTGCGCTCCGGCGACCTGCTGCTGCTGGACGCGGGCGTGGAGACCACCACCCTCTACACCGCGGACGTCACCCGTACGCTGCCGATCAACGGCAGGTACAACGACCTCCAGCGCAAGATCTACGACGCCGTGTACGAGGCCCAGGAGGCGGGCATCGCGGCGGTCAAGCCGGGCGCCGCCTTCCGCGACTTCCACGACGCCGCCCAGCGCGTGCTCGCCGAGAAGCTGGTCGAGTGGGGCCTGGTCGAGGGCCCGGTGGACCGGGTGCTGGAGCTGGGGCTGCAGCGCCGCTGGACGCTGCACGGCACCGGCCACATGCTCGGCCTGGACGTCCACGACTGCGCCGCCGCCCGTACGGAGGCGTACGTCAACGGGACGCTGGAGGCCGGCATGGTGCTGACCGTCGAGCCCGGCCTGTACTTCCAGGCGGACGACCTGACCGTGCCGGAGGAGTACCGCGGCATCGGCGTCCGCATCGAGGACGACATCCTCGTCACCGAGGACGGCAACCGGAACCTGTCCGCCGCGCTGCCGCGCCGCGCGGACGAGGTCGAGGCGTGGATGGCGGAGCTGACCGGGCAGCGGGGCTGATCCCGGACCCGATCACAGCCGCGGCCACGGGCCGCTCCGGCGGGCGGCCGGTGACTCTTACGGAGTCACCGGCCGCCTTCGGCGTTTCCGGCGCTTCCTGTGCCCGTGTCCCCGCCGCCCCCGGCGGGTGCGAAAGCCCCGGCCCGTGCCGCCGCCCAGGCGGCCTCCGCGGCGCAGTCGGCCAGCCGGAGGTCGACGGGCCTGCGGGCGATCAGCAGCCGGTAGTAGAAGGGCGCGCCCAGGGCGGCCAGGACCTCGTCCGGTTCGGCACCGGCGGGCAGTTCGCCGCGCTCCGCGGCGCGGGTCACCATGCTGCCGGCCAGCCGCAGCCGCTGGTCGAAGAACTGCCGCAGCACGTCGGCGGCCTCCGGCCGGCGGGCCGCGGCGGACACCACCGCGTCCAGCAGCCCGCAGTAGCGCGGTTCCGTGTAGAAGGCGGCGATCGAACGGCCCAGCGCGCGCAGGTCGCCGCGGAGCGTGCCGGTGTCCGGGAGCGGGATCTCGGCGCTCAGGTCGGCCATCAGCTCGCAGACGAGCCCCTCGGGAGTGCGCCAGCGGCGGTAGACCGTCGCGACGTGGACCCCGGAGCGCTGCGCGATCCGCTCCATGGTGAGCGCGGCGTACCCGCCCTCCCCCAGCTCCTCGAAGACCGCGTCCAGTACGGCTTGTCTCGTACGCGCGGTACGTCCCCCCGGCCGGGACGCTCCGGGAGGGTGCTGCGCTGTGCTCACGGCGGCTCCGTATTGCAGTGCGGGTTCAGGCCACGTATCGTCCAGACCACGCTAACGCGAGTCACTTCGCGTTAGAGCGGGTGGGCGTGGGTCCCGCGGCAGTCGGGGACGCGGCGGGGGACGTCCTTCCCCTGCGGGACCACGCCACCCGCCACCCGCCATCGACCGACCGGCCGGCCGGTTCCCGGGCACTTCTTCAGCAGGTCGGGGCCGGCGCGCGGAGCAGGGCCGGGAGGCCGGTGCCCGAGCAGGGCCGGGAGGCCGGTGCCCGGAGCCGGTTCGTACGACGTCGGTACGGCGTCGTCACGACGTCGGGGACCCCGCGGCAGCCCCCTCACGACGCCATCAGCGGCGCCTCCTCCTTCCACTTGAGGATCTTGTCGAAGCTGACCACCGCGCCGCGCCGCCCGGTGCGGTTGCGGTAGCGGACGTGATCGGTCAGGGCCTCGATCAGAAAGAGCCCCCGTCCGTGCTCGGCCTGGGCCGGGGCGGGGGCTGCCATGGGTGGGGGCGGCGCGTGATCGGGCAACGTGCTCCGCCCGGGGCGCATGGACCTGCGGGCCCGTTCCCGGAACCCGGGACCGGAGTCGGTGACTTCGATACGACAGGTGTCGCCGTTGATGAAGGCGGTGACCCGATAGTCCTCCGCAGCGGCGTCGCCACCGTGTTCGACGACGTTCGCACACGCTTCGGAGAGGGCGACGGACAGGTCGTGGGAGATGTCCGGGTCCACCCCGGCCGTCTCCATCGTTCCCAGCAGGAGCCGCCGGGCGAGCGGGACGCTCGCGGCCTCGCGCCGCAGATGCAGGGACCACCAGATGCTCATCGCTGTAGCCTCCTGGTCGCGGCTCGACATATCGATACGTATTGCCGGGGCACATGGTCCGTAAGCGTGCTCCGGACGTGACTCCGCTCATTCGGCCGATGCGCCCCCGACGCCCGCCGGTGTAGCGGTGCCTGTGTGCGCCCGCGTGCGCGCCGGAGCTGACCGTGAGTGCTCCGGCGGCGCCCCTCGCTCCGCGCCCCGCACTGACCTGCGCGGACCGGAATGGCGCGATCCGCCGGGTGCCGGGCGGCGGACCTGCCGTATGCGGGCCGTAAGGGCAGTGGGATGATGGCGCGGCCATGACTGCCCCGTCCGACCCCGAAGAGCGCGCCGCCGCGGACCTGCGGCTGCTGAGGGCCGCGGTGTTCACCGCGGTCTGCGTCGCGCTGTCCGCGGCCGGGCACATGATCGGATCCTGCGCCGCCGTCCCGCTGTGGACGCTGGGCGTGGGTTGCGCGGCGGTGTTCGCCGTCGCGGCGCCGCTGGCCGGGCGGGAACGCTCGCTGCCCGGCATCGCCGTGGCGCTGGCCGCCGGCCAGCTCGCGCTGCACACCGTCTTCGCGCTGGGACAGCACCGGATGGCGCCCACGGCCGCCACGGCACCGGCCGGCGGCGGGCTCTCCGACCAGGCGGCCGTCTCCCTCGCCCGGCACATCACCTGCGGCCTCGGCGCCGGGCAACTGGACGGCGCCGAGGCGCGCCGCATCCTGCACACCTCGGTGCTCGGCCCGGGCGGCCCCGGTGCTCCGGGCGGCGCCGCCGGGCACGCCATGGACCCGGCGGCCACGGCGGCGCACGGGCTGCTGCCCTCGCTGCCCATGCTGCTGGCGCACCTGCTCGCGGCGCTGGCCGCCGGCTGGCTGCTGCGCCGCGGCGAGGCGGCCCTGTGGCGGCTGGTACGGCTCTCGGTGCCCGCGGCGCGGGAGGCGTCGGCCGTGGCGGAAGCGCTCGCCGGCGCACTGCGCGGCGCGCTCGCGCTCGTACGCGCCCTGTGTACCGGGCTCCTGGGGGCGGCCGTACGCCCCGTGGCGCGTTTCTCGTCCGGGGGCGGCCGGGCCCGCCCGAAGGAACTCGCGCTCCAGCACAGTGTCGTCAGGCGGGGCCCGCCCGCCCTGGCCCTCGCGGCCTGACGACCACGCACCGCACTCCCCGCGGCAGGACCGGGCACCCGCCCCGGCGCACGGGAGGTGGCGGCGTGCGCTGTCGTCACCGCACGCGCGCCGGCCGTTCCTTCCCTGTCCCTCCTGCCTGTGGAGTGCATTCCCGCCATGTCTGAGACCACTGCCGTACCGTCACCGTCCCCTGCCACACCGTCACCGGGCGCCGCACCGGCCCCGCACGCGGGCCGCCGCGGCCGGCTCGCCCGCCGGCTGCCCGTCGTGGGCGGACTCGCCGCCGGCGGCGTCCTGCTGCTCGCCGGCCCCGCCTTCGCGCACGTCAGCGTGCAGCCGGGCCAGGCCGAGCAGGGCGGCTACGCGACGATCAACTTCAAGGTCCCCAACGAGCGCGACAACGCCTCGACCGTGAAGCTCGAAGTGAGCCTGCCGACCGACCACCCGCTGGCGTCCGCCATGCCGCAGCCGGTGCCGGGCTGGAAGATCGACGTCACCCGGACCAAGCTCGACAAGCCCCTGGAGACGCACGGCAAGAAGCTCACCGAGGCCGTCTCGAAGATCACCTGGACCTCGGACGGCAGCACGATCGAGCCCGGCCAGTTCCAGCAGTTCCCGGTCTCCGTCGGACAGTTGCCCAAGGCCGACCGGATGGTCTTCAAGGCCCTCCAGACGTACGACAACAAGGAGGTCGTACGGTGGATCGAGCCGACCAAGAAGGGCGGCCCCGAGCCGGAGAACCCGGCGCCGGTGCTCGAACTGACCCCCGCGTCCGGTGACGGCCACGGCTCCGGCACGGCCGACGCGAAGAACACCGGCGGCGACGCGGACGGCGGCCGGCCGGCCGCCGCGGACGGCAGCGACACCACGGCGCGCGTCCTGGGCGGCGCCGGCATCGTCGTCGGCATCATCGGTGTCGCGTTCGGCGTGCTCGCCGGCCGGCGCCGCGGCGCCTGATCCGACCCCGTGCCCGTCCCCGGCGCCCGGCCTCCCGGGCGCCGGCCGGCGCACCCTTCCTGAAAACGGGACACACGTACATGCGCAAGAGGAACCTGACCGCCGCCGGCATCGCGCTGGTCTCGGCCCTGACCCTGGCCGCCTGCGACAGCGGTGACGACAGCGGCAAGCCCGCCGCCAGCGTCTCCGGCGGCACCCGCTCCGAGCCGATCGTCACGCTCGACCAGCCCATGGAGAAGCCGGACCTGGTCCTGACGGACACCGAGGGCAAGAAGTACGACCTGATCGAGCAGACCAAGGGCCACCCGACCCTGGTCTACTTCGGCTACACCCACTGCCCGGACGTCTGCCCGCTGACGATGAACAACATCGACGTCGCGATGCGGCAGTTGCCCAAGGCCGAACAGGACGACCTGCGCGTCGTCTTCGTCACCTCGGACCCCGAGCGGGACACGCCCGCCGCGCTCAAGAAGTGGCTCGGCGGCATCAATAAGAAGTTCGTCGGCCTGACCGGCTCCTTCGACACCATCCAGGCCGGCGCGCGCAGCGTGAACATCGGCATCGAGAAGCCCGTCAAGAAGAAGAACGGCGACGTGGTCTCCACCCACGGCGCGCAGGTCCTGCTCAGCTCCCCCAAGGACGACAAGATCCACTGGATGGGGATGCAGGACGCCGGCGTCGACCACTACTCCACAGCACTTCCGAAGATCGTCAAGGGACAGAACCCGTGAACCGCCGCACCACCCTCGCCGCCGTACTCGCCCTCACCGCCGGATTCGCCCTCGCGGGCTGCGGCGGGGACAGCGCACCCGAGCTGAAGGTCTCCGGGCCGTACATGCCGCAGCCGGTCGACCAGAGCATGGCCGGAGCGTTCATGATCATCGAGAACTCCGGCGGTACGGCCGACAAGCTCACCTCCGTCACCAGCGACCTGGCCGACGACGTCACCATGCACACCACCAAGGACAACAAGATGGAGGAGGCCAAGTCCCTGGACATACCCGCGAACGGCAAGCTGGAACTCGCCCGCGGCGGCAACCACCTGATGTTCATGGGGCTGAAGAAGAAGCCGGTCGAGGGCCAGCGGGTCAGCGTGGAGCTGCACTTCGGCACGTCGAAGACGATCAAGGTGGACGTCCCGGTCAAGGCCGCCACGTACACCCCGAAGAACGGCGGGGCCGAGCCCGGCGCCGGGGACGCGTCCGGCCACGGGGCGACGCAGCACGGCGGCTCCCAGCACGGCGGATCGAAGCACGAAGGCTCGGAGCAAGCGGGCTCGGAGCACGAGGGTGCCACGCACGATCACGCGCAGCACGACGCCAAGAAGTAGGGGGCGCCTCGCCATGACCACCACCGTCCTCTGCGCACCGGGCTCCGGCGCCAGCGCCCCGAGCGCACGCCGGGGCGGCGGCGCACCGCGCGTCCGCCGGCCGTACGCGCTGCGTCTCCTCGTGCTCGCGGCGGCCCTGTTCGGCGCGCTGTTCGGGGGCGCCGCCCCGGCCTCCGCCCATGCCGCGCTGACCGGCAGCACGCCCGCGCAGGGGTCGGTGGTGCGGAGCGCACCCGAACAGGTCAGCCTCACCTTCTCCGAGGGCGTCGCGATGGGCGACGACTCGATCCGGGTCCTGGACCCGCAGGGCAAGCGGGTGGACCGCGGCAAGCTGCGCGACCTGTGCAGCGGCGAGACGGTCAAGTACGGCGCCGGGCTGCCGCCGGGGCTCCCGGACGGCACGTACACCGTCGCCTGGCAGGCGGTCTCCGCCGACAGCCACCCGGTCTCCGGCGCCTTCACCTTCTCCGTGGGCGCGCCCTCCGAGACGAGCGCGCCGCTGCCGCAGCAGGAGGTCGGCGGCGGTGTGGTCGGCGCGCTGTACGGCATCGCCCGCTACCTCGCGTACGCGGGTTTCGTCGTCCTGGTGGGCGGGGCGGCCTTCGTCCTGATCTGCCGCCCGGCCGCCGCGCGCGTACGGTCCGTGCGGCGGCTGGTCGCCCGCGGCTGGGCCGCGCTGACCGCCACGACCATCGCGATGCTGCTGCTGCGCACCCCCTACACGACGTCCGGCGACCTCGCCGACGTCTTCGACCTCGGCGGGCTCCGTCAGGTCCTGGAGACCAAGCCGGGGGCCGCGCTGGTCTCCCGGCTGCTGCTGCTCGCCGCCGCGGCCCTGTTCGTGGCCGTCCTCTTCGGCGCGTACGCCCGCGCGCAGCAGAGCGGGGCGCGCACCGGCGCGGAGGGCGAGACGGTCCCGAAGGCACGGTCGGGGCAGGAGCCGAGCGAAGGTGCGCAGGCGGAGCGGGCCGGGCAGGACAAGGGCTCGCGGGACGCGGCCCGTTCGGCCGACGGCACCCCGGACGGCACCGCCGACGCGTCGCCCCACGGCACCGCCGACGCGGACGCCAAGCGCCGCAAGGACCTCACTCTCGGGCTCTCCGTCGGCGGCGGCATCGTCGCCGTGGGGCTGGCCGCGACCTGGGCGATGGCCGAGCATGCCTCGACCGGCCTGCAAACCGCTGTCGCCATGCCGGTGGACGTCCTGCACCTGCTGGCCGTCGCCAGTTGGCTCGGCGGCCTGACCGCGCTGCTGGTCTCCCTCTACCGGGGCCCGTCCGTGGCCCGTTCCGCCGTACGGCGCTTCTCGCGGCTGGCGTTCGGTTCCGTCCTGGTGGTCGTCGCGACCGGTGTGTACCAGTCGTGGCGGCAGGTCGGCACCTGGCAGGCGCTGACCGACACCTCGTACGGCCGACTGCTGCTGGTCAAGGTGGCGCTGGTCGTCGTCCTCGTCGGCGTCGCCTGGTTCTCGCGGCGCTGGACGGCGCGGCTGGGCGAGGCCCCGGCGCCCGAGGCGGAAGCCACCGCCGTACTGGAGAGCGTGGCGGCACGTACGGAGACGGCGGTACGTACGGAGCCGACGGCGCGCGGCGAGGGCGCGGCGCCCGGCGGCGCGGCCACGGGCCCGGCGGACACCGGCGGGCCGGCGGAGGACGCCGACCCCGAGCGGGCCGCGCAACTCGCCCGGCAGCGCGCGGCACTGGCCACCGCGCGGACGAAGCGCATCCGCGACGCCGACCCGGAGCGTTCCGGGCTGCGCCGCTCGGTCCTCGCCGAGGCGACGATCGCCGTGGTCGTGCTGGCCGTCACCACCGTGCTGACCGCCACCGAACCGGCGCGTACGGAGGAGGCTGTGAAGGCGGCCGGCGGGGCCGGGCAGCCGGCCGACGCCAACCAGCCGAAGGTGCTGAACATCGCCTTCGACACCGGCGGCCCGCGCGGCAAGGGCACCGCACGCGTCGACCTGGACCCCGGCCGCAGCGGCAGCGGCAGCGCCAACACTCTGCACCTGCGGATCGCCGACCCGGACGGCAGGACCCGGGACGTCCCCGAGGTGAAGGTCTCCTTCACCCTCCCGGACAAGAACCTCGGGCCGCTGCCGGTCACCCTCGACCACGTCAGCGAAGGACACTGGAGCGCGCGCGACGTCCAGTTGCCGGTGCCCGGACAGTGGCAGCTCTCCCTGGTCGTACGGACCTCCGACATCGACCAGGTCACCGAGACCAGGAACGTGAAGATCAACTCATGACGACCACCGCTTCTCCCTCCGGCGGCACCCCCGGGGCCGACGACCGCACCGGCTCCGGGCCCCAGCGCCCCGAGACCCTCGAACTGTCCCGCCGACGCCTGCTGGGCACCGTCGGCGCCGCGGGCGCGGCGGGTCTCGTCGCCGGTGCCGCGGGCGGCGCGATCGGTGTCGCCGCCGCCCAGGACGGCCCGCCGACCGCCCTGAACAGCGTCGGTTCGACCGCGGTCGCCTTCCGCGACGAGCGGGCCAGGCAGCAGGCGGGCATCACCACGCCCCTCCAGGCGCGCGGGCACCTCGTCGCCTTCGACCTCGCGCCGGGCGCCGGGCGCAAGGAGGCGGCCGCGCTGCTGCGCCGCTGGTCCCGTACGGCCGAGGAGCTGATGGCCGGGCGCGCCCCGGCCACGGACACCGGTGTCGCGCTGGACGCGGGCCCGTCCTCGCTCACCGTCACCTTCGGCTTCGGCCGCACCTTCTTCGACCGTACGGGCCTGGCCGCGCGCCGCCCGGTCCAGCTCGAACCGCTGCCGGACTTCTCCTCGGACGCGCTGGACGCCGGGCGCAGCAACGGCGACCTGTGGATCCAGATCGGGTCCGACGACGCGCTGGTCGCCTTCCACGCGCTGCGCGCCCTCCAGAAGGAGGCCGGGGACACCGCACGGCTGCGCTGGCAGATGAACGGCTTCAACCGCACCCCCGGCGCCACCGCGAGCCCGATGACCACCCGCAACCTGATGGGCCAGATCGACGGCACCAACAACCCCAAGCCGGCGGAACCGGACTTCGACGAGCGGATCTTCGTCGGCCGGGACGCCGGCAGCGGCCCGTACGCCTGGATGCGCGGCGGCTCGTACGCCGTCGTGCGCCGCATCCGGATGCTGCTGGACGACTGGGAGAAGCAGCCGCTGACCAAGCAGGAGAAGGTCATAGGCCGCCGCAAGTCCGACGGCGCGCCGCTGACCGGCGGCGACGAGCACACCAAGATGGACCTCGACAGGAACGGCCCCGACGGGCTGCCGGTCATCCCGGCCGACGCGCACGCGCGGATCGCGGCGCCGGAGTCCAACCAGGGCGCGGCCATGCTGCGGCGGCCGTTCTCGTTCCACGACGGGTTCCGGGACGACGGCGCCCCGGACGCCGGGCTGCTGTTCGTCTGCTGGCAGGCCGACCCGCTGCGCTCCTTCATCCCGATCCAGCGCAAGCTGGACCGGGGGGACGCGCTGTCGCCCTTCCTGCGGCACGAGGCGAGCGGACTGTTCGCCGTGCCGCCGGCCGCGGTGGCGGGCGGGTACGTGGGGCAGCCGTTGCTGGAGGGGTGACCGTTGGGACATGTGTCCTGCGGGGCTGTGGAACGGCTCCGGGGCCCGTGCGCTGTTTCGGGCTTCCCGGCCGGGGCGGCCGGGCGGGCGGGTAACGTGGCGAGCGGGTGATCGGCGAGGCGGTCCCCACCGGAGCGTGAGGGAGTCAGAGGCACATGTCGGTCAGCCGCTATACGTACCTGGGGCCCGAGGGAACGTTCACGGAGGCGGCCCTGCGGACGCTCCCGGAGGCCGCCACCCGCGAGCTCGTCCCGATGGTGTCCGTACCGGCCGCGCTGGACTCCGTACGGGCGGGTGAGGCCGCGGCCGCGCTGGTGCCGATCGAGAACTCGGTCGAGGGCGGGGTGACCACCACCCTGGACGAACTGGCCGCCGGCGAACCGCTGATGATCTACCGCGAGGTGCTGCTGCCGATCGCGTTCGCCCTGCTCGTCCGGCCCGGCACACGACTGGCGGACGTCAAGACCGTCACCGGGCACCCGGTGGCCCAGCCGCAGGTGCGCAAATGGCTCGCCGGGCATCTGCCCGAGGCGCTGTGGGAGTCGGCGGCGTCCAACGCGGACGGTGCGCGCCTGGTCCAGGAAGGCCGGTACGACGGCGCCTTCGCGGGGGAGTTCGCGGCCGCGACGTACGGCCTCGAACCGCTGGTCACCGAGATCCACGACGCGCAGAACGCCGCCACCCGCTTCGTGCTGGTGGGCCGGCCGGCCCGGCCGGCGGCGCGGACCGGCGCCGACAAGACCTCGGTCGTGCTCTGGCTGCGCGAGGACCACCCCGGCGCGCTGCTGGAGCTGCTCCAGGAGTACGCGGCCCGCGGCGTCAACCTGATGCGCATCGAGTCCCGGCCGACCGGAGAGGGCATCGGCTCCTACTGCTTCTCGGTGGACTGCGAGGGGCATCTCACGGACCGCCGGGTCGGGGAGGTGCTGATGGCGCTCAAGCGGGTCTGCCGGGAGGTGCGTTTCCTCGGCTCGTACCCGCGCGCCGACCGGGTGCGGACGAACGTACGGCCGGACACGGTGGACGAGGCCTTCACGCGCGCGGCGGACTGGCTGACGCGTTGCCTCGACGGGCGGGCCTGAGCCGTCCGCCGCGGGTGGCGGAGCGCCCGGGCGGCGATCCGGAGGGGGCCGCCGGGGGGCTGGTCTGGGGCCTTGGGGTTGTCCACAAAGTTATCCACAGGCCCCGTTCTCGACCTGGGGATAAGTCGACACAACGGCTGCCGCGACCCCGGCGGAGTCGACATGTTGCTCTACCGACCCCCGGAACCTTCCACAGCTCCGCGCAGCGGCCCGCGTCAGCACAAATTACGCGAACAATCCTTTAGGGCGAGGAAATCCCACACGAAAGAGCGTCCACTCGGGGTTTCGCCGGTGAATCCCTGGCAACGCATTCTTGAAACGGAACCGAATCTTCCGACTTCCACAGATCCCACACACAGCCTGTGGATAAGATTCCGTAACTCCCCCACCCCTGTGGACAACCCTGGGTACAACCCGCGTCGCCCTTCGCCCCGGACCGCCCGCCAACTCGGGCCGCCCACAAGGGAAGCCGAGCGGCACCCCGGGAGCGACTACCCCCGTACCGGCATCGGCGCAAGATTTCCCCGGCGCTTTTTTCCGCCACTTTCCGCCCGCCCGTACGACCCCCCGCCACACTTCCCGTGCCACCGCCTTCGCCTCCCGCCCTTCCCGCACGCCCCTTATGCCCTCCTTACGCGCCCTCACCGGGCCGCCTTTCCCTGCCGTACCGCACGGAATAACCAAACACACTAAACATCAACAAACCGGACAAAGCGCCACGCAGGGAATATGGCGTCGAAGGTCCCGCCCGCACCCCGGTAGCCTGGTGGGGTGATTGACCTTCGCCTGCTCCGTGAGGACCCCGACCGTGTGCGCGCGTCCCAGCGCGCCCGTGGAGAGGACGTCGCGCTCGTCGACGCACTGCTCTCCGCCGACGAGCGGCGCAGGACCTCCAGCGTCCGCTTCGACGAGCTGCGCGCCGAACAGAAGTCGCTCGGCAAGCTCATCCCCAAGGCCACCGGCGACGAGAAGGCCGCGCTGCTGAAGAAGGCCGGGGAGCTGTCCGCCGCCGTCAAGGCCGCGGACGCCGAGCAGGACCAGGCCAAGGAGGAGACCCAGTCCCTCCTGCGGAAGCTGGGCAACATCGTCCACCCCGACGTGCCCGTCGGCGGCGAGGAGGACTTCACGGTCCTGGAGACGCACGGCACGATCCGCGACTTCGCCGCCGAGGGCTTCGAGCCCAAGGACCACCTGGAGATCGGCCAGGCGCTGGCCGCGATCGACGTCGAGCGCGGCGCCAAGGTCTCCGGCTCGCGCTTCTACTACCTGACCGGCATCGGCGCGCTCCTGGAGCTCGCGCTGGTCAACGCCGCCATCGCGCAGGCCACCGAAGCCGGCTTCACGCCGATGCTCACCCCGGCCCTGGTGCGCCCGCACGCCATGGAGGGCACCGGCTTCCTCGGCCAGGCCGCGGAGAACGTGTACCACCTGGAGAAGGACGACTACTACCTGGTCGGCACCTCCGAGGTCCCGCTCGCCGCGTACCACATGGACGAGATCCTCGACGCGGACCACCTGCCGATCCGCTACGCGGGCTTCTCCCCGTGCTTCCGCCGCGAGGCCGGTACGTACGGCAAGGACACCCGGGGCATCTTCCGCGTCCACCAATTCGACAAGGTCGAGATGTTCTCGTACGTCGACCCCGAGGACGCCCAGGCCGAGCACCAGCGCCTGCTGGACTGGGAGAAGCAGTGGCTGACCGGCCTGGAGCTGCCCTTCCAGGTGATCGACGTGGCCACCGGCGACCTGGGCGCCTCGGCCTCGCGTAAGTACGACTGCGAGGCGTGGATCCCCACCCAGGGCAAGTACCGCGAGCTGACCAGCGCCTCGAACTGCGACGAGTTCCAGGCCCGCCGCCTGTCGGTCCGGATGCGGACGAACAAGGACGGCAAGCAGCAGGTCAAGCCGCTCGCCACGCTCAACGGCACGCTCTGCGCGGTGCCCCGCACCATCGTGGCGCTGTTCGAGAACCACCAGCAGGCGGACGGCACCGTGCGCGTGCCCGAGATGCTGCGCCCGTACCTGGGCGGCCGGGAGATCCTGGAGCCCGTCGCCCGGTGACCACCGCCCCCGAGCCCGCGCACCGGGCCGCCCCGGCCCGCCCGCTGCCGTACAAGCTCGTCGCGACCGATCTCGACGGCACGCTGCTGCGGCACGACGACACGATCTCCGGGCGCACCCGCGCCGCCTTGGCCACGGCCACGGCGGCGGGCGCCGCGCACATCGTCGTCACGGGCCGCGCGGTGCCGTGGACCCGGCACATCCTCGATGCGCTGGACTACGACGGCATAGCGGTGTGCGGGCAGGGCGCGCAGGTCTACCACGCGGGCGAGCACCGGCTGCTGACCTCGGTGACCCTCGACCGGCAGCTCGCCGGACTGGCCCTCGCCAAGATCGAGGCGGAGGTCGGCCCGCTGTTCCTGGCCGCGAGCCGGGACGGTCTGGACGGCGAGGTGCTGGTCACCCCCGGTTACCGCGTCCAGGAAGGCCCGCTGCCCAACCTGCTGGTCCAGGAACCGGGCGAGCTGTGGGCGGCCCCCCTCAACAAGGTCTACATCCAGCACCCGACCCTCGGCGACGACGAACTGGTCCGCGCCGCCCGCGAGGTCGCCGGCGACCTGGTCGGCGTGATGATGGCCGGCGAGGGCGTCGTCGAGCTCCTCCCCCTCGGCCTCTCCAAGGCCACCGGCCTCTCCCTGGCCGCCCGCCGCCTGGGCGTGAAGGCCGCGGACACGATCGCCTTCGGCGACATGCCCAACGACATCCCGATGTTCGGCTGGGCCGCACACGGCGTCGCCATGGCCAACGCCCACGACGAGCTGAAGGCCGTCGCGGACGAGACCACAGCCTCCAACGAGGAGGACGGCATCGCGGTCGTGCTGGAACGGCTGTACGGCGCCTGAGACGCACCCCGGCCCGCCCGGCCGCGTCGGTCCTCTGTCGGCCTCACCGTCCCCGGCCCGCCGCCGGCCCGCGCGCGATGGGGCCGGAGACGATCCGGCCGTGACCGTGTGGCCCGGCTCCCTTGAGGCGCCGGATCAGGGGGGCCGTCTCCATGTTCCGTACGGCGGGCAGCGCCGCGATCCGGGTGGTCAGGTACGTGTAGAGGGCGCGTACGTCCGGGCACAGGACCGACGCGAAGAGGTTGTGCGGGCCGGTGGTGGCGCAGGCGAACGCGATCTCGGGGTGCTGGGCCAGGGCGGCGCCGGTGGCGGCGAGTTCGCTGGGGGCGACGGAGAGCCAGAGGGAGACCATGACGCCGAGCCCGAAGTGCCGGGCGTCGTAGTCGACGTCGTAGTAGAGCACGCCGTCGGCACGCAGCTCGGACAGCCGGCGGCGGACGGTGGACTGCGACCAGCCGGTTGCCGTGGCCAGGTCGGCGAGGCCGGTGCGCCCGTCCTCGGCGAGAACGTCCAGAAGGCGCCGGTCGGTGTCGGTGAGCGTGACGGGCACCGCCCGCACGGGCGGGTCCACGGCCCGCGCGTCGGCCGCCGCGGACGCCGGGTGGCGCAGCCGTTCGGCCTGCTCCTCGGTCAGCGCGCCGGATTTGTTGACGAGCCCGAGCGGGCCGCCGAAGAACTCGTGCACCATGCAGTGCGCGGTGACGCCGACCACGCTCGGGGTCCGCGGCAGTTTCTGGAGGAGCAGCGCATCGCTGTCCCGGCTGCTCGCGGAGCGGCAGGCCACACTGATCTCGGTGCCGCCGGACATCAGGCTCACCCAGGACGTGTCGGGGCGCCGGGCGAGCGCCTCGGCGACCGCGACGGCCGCGTCGGGCGTGCACTGCACCCGTACGATCCACTCGATCTCGCCGAGGGCGGACGGGTCGGTGAGCCCCATGACCTTGATCATGCCCGCGCCGCGCAGGCGTCCGTAGCGGCGGGCGACGGTCTGGTCGGAGACGCCGAGGACCTCGGCGATACGGCTGAAGGGCGCCCGGCCGTCGAGCTGGAGGGCGTGGACCAGACTCCGGTCCAGTTCGTCGAAGCCGTCGGTTTTCACCATCGAAGGCTAACGCGTGTCGGATCGCGCCGCTCGGGACGCCGTGGTTGGGAATGACGGGCACCGGGACCGATTCTGGGCGGAATACGACTACACCGATCGCAGAGGTTCTTGATGCACAACGGGCGGAGCAAATGGTGGCCCCTGGTCGCCATCACCCTGGGCAACTTCATGTTGCTCGTCGACGTCACGATCGTGAACACCGCGCTGCCGCGGATCGCCGACGGCCTGGACGCCTCCTTCACCTCCCTGCAATGGGTGATGGACATCTACGCGCTGGCGCTGGCCGCGCTCCTGATGGTGGCCGGCTCGGCGGCCGACCTGTTCGGGCGCCGCAAGCTCTACCTGGCGGGCCTCGGGCTCTTCGCGCTGGCCTCGCTCGCCTGCGGGCTGGCCCCC
Source organism: Streptomyces sp. NPDC018045 (assembly GCF_044327445.1). NCBI lineage: Bacteria > Bacillati > Actinomycetota > Actinomycetes > Kitasatosporales > Streptomycetaceae > Streptomyces > Streptomyces sp. NPDC018045. The sequence goes on along the minus strand of NZ_JBIRFL010000003.1, from coordinate 417,646 downwards.
GACGAGGGCACGCTGATCGCCGCGCGAGCGGTGCAGGGCGTGGGCGCGGCGGCCATGTTCGCCACGAACACCCCGCTGCTGATGGCCGCCTACCAGGGCCGTGACCGCGGAGTGGCGTTCGGCATCTGGGGCGGCACCAGCGGCGCCGCGGCGGCGGTCGGCCCGGTGCTGGGCGGCGTACTGACCCAGTACGTGGACTGGCGGGCGATCTTCCTGGTCAACCTGCCGCTGACGGCGGTGGCGGTCTGGATCACCGTGCGGTCGATCCAGGAGTCGCACGGCAACCGCGAGGCGCGCATCGACTGGCCGGGCGCCGGCGCGTTCACGCTGTGCGCGGGCGCACTGACGTACGGGCTGATGCGCGGCGGCGAGGAGGGCTGGACGGAGTCCGGCACCCTGCTGGCGCTGGCGGTGGCGCTGCTGTCGCTGCTCGTGTTCGTCGCCGTGGAGCGCCGGGCGCGACAGCCGCTGCTGGACCTGAAGCTGCTGCGCCGCCCGAGCTTCGCCGTCCTGATGGCGGCCGCGCTGCTGCTCCAGGCCGCGGCGTTCCCGTACCTGACGTACGTGGGTCTGTGGGTGCAGAACATCCTGGGCCTGAGCCCCGTGATGGGCGGTGTCGCGGTGCTGCCGATGGCGGTGGCGTCGATGGCCGTGGGCATGTTCGGCGGCCGGTTCCTGCACCGTCTGGCGCCGCAGGTGCCGATCGGCATCGGTCTGCTGCTGATCGGCGCGGGCCCGCTGCTGCACGTCCTGCTGCTGAACGACGGCTCCGGCTGGGCGGTCCTCGTCCCGGGCCTGCTCGTCAGCGGTCTCGGCATCGGCATGTCGATGCCGGTGCTGGTCTCGGCGGCGCTCGGCGCGGCTCCTCCGCAGCGCGCCGGCATGGCCAGCGGCGCCGTGAACACCTTCCGCCAGCTCGGCTACGCCATCGGCATCGCCGTCCTCGGCACGGTCTTCACGCAGGGCATGCGGTCCGCGGGCGCGTCCGCCGCCCCCGGCAGCGCGTACGTGCACGGCCTGACCCGGGTGTCCCTGGTCGCGGGCGTGGTGGCGGTGGCGGCGGGCCTGCTGGTCCTGGCCGTCGTCCGCCACCGGGAGGCGGAACGGACGGTTCCGGCCGCCGGAGGCGCGGCGGGAGCCGGGACGGCGGTGCCCGGAGCGAAGGAGTCCGGAGCGAACGGGTCGGGCGCGAACGGGGCCGACGCGAACGGCTCCGTGCCTGCGGGCCGGGGCCAGGCCGGTGGGGTGCCGGTCGGTGCCGACCGGGGGTGAGGCCGAGGCCGTACGACGGCGTGCGTACGGCTCGACCGTACCGCGCTCCTACCGGGGGCCGGCCCAGGACGGGTCGGCCCCCGGAACCGTATGGCGCCTGATCCGGTTCCGGGTGACCGCCCTGGGCCCTGCACCGATAGTCGACCCGGCCGTGTACCCAAGTCAATCCTCGGGTTTTCTTCCAAAGGCCCCAGGTATAGCTTGGGTTGGTGACCATCGATGATCTCCGTGCCTTCGTCGCCGTCTGCGAGGCGGGCAGCCTCAGCGCCGTCGCCCGTGATTTGGGCTGTACGCAGTCGGCGGTCAGCCAGCGCGTCAAACGGCTCGAACGCGAGGCGGGCATCGCCCTGTTGGAGCGGCGGTCGCGCGGCGTGGCCCCCACCCAGGCAGGCCGCATCCTCTGCCGCGCCGCGACCGGGTCGCTCGCCGAACTGGACCTGGCCCTGCGCCGCTTGGCCGATCTGCGCCGGGGCGACGGCGGCACCCTGAGGGTCACCACGGGAGCGACGACCGTACGGCACTTCATGTCGGCGGCGGTGGTCGCCTTCCGCGCCCGTCACCCGCACGTCGACCTGGAGTTCCAGACCGAGAACTCCGGCCGCCGCTGCTTCGAGTCGGTGGCCGACGGCACCGCCGAACTGGCCTGGATCACCATCGGCCCGCCCGTACGCGGCATCGAGCAGCACCCGGTGCTGGAGCTGCCGTGGGTGCTCGCCGTCCGGGCCGACGACCCGCTCGCCGACCGTGCCCGCATCGAGCCCGGTGAGCTGGCGGGCGGCCTGTCCGGCATCCGGCACATCCGGCTGCCGGAGAACTCCGTCTCGCGGATGCGGCTCGACGGCCACCTGGGGCGCCCGGAGACCGGGCCGGGTCCGTCCGGCGCGCGCGCCAGTTCCACCAGCGTGGCCGACTGGGACACCGCGATCCTGCTGGCGGAGCTGGGCGTCGGGCACGCGGTGGTACCGGACCTGCCGGGCTGGCGGGGTGCCGGGCATCCGGCGCTGCGGCTGATCCCGATCCCGGGGCTGCCACCGCTGGCGGCCGGGTGGGCGGTACGGCAGTGGGCGGCGCTGAGCCCGGTGGCGGTGGAGTTCGCCGAGACGGTGAACGACGCGCTCGGAGCGGGGACGGGAGTGGGAGCGGAGGTCGGGGTGGGAGCGGGCACGGGCGCGGTGTCGGACACGGCGGTCGCCGCCGATATGGCCGGCGCATCGGGCGCAAGGCCCCGGACACGGCGAACCGTGGGCGTCGAAGCACAGATGCCCCCGTGCGCCTTTCCACGCGCCGGCGCACTTGAGGGCGCACGGCACGACGCCGCCATGGCCGACGTACCCGGTACCGACGACGTACCCGATGCGACCGACGCCACCGCCGCACCCGGCATCCCGGAAGCACGCACCCCACCCGGCACAGCACCGGGCGCAACACCCGGCACGCCGGCCACCGCCCCTCCACCCACCCCCGGCCTCACCCCCCGGTGATCGGCTCCTGCAACTCGGTCACCCACTGTTCCCGGTCCTCCGGGGACTCCAGCGTCAGTTCCCGCGGGTACCCGGCGGAGCGGTAAGGGCTGTCGTCGAGCCAGCGGGCCAGCACCTGGGCGGTGGGCAGCACCCGTTCCATGGGCCCGCGGTGCACCACCGTGGCCGCCTGTCCGATCGCCGGCAGGTCCACGATCGCGAAGTCGTGGTGCGGCTGCGGGGCGGCCGCGACCACGACCGCCGCGTGCACCGTGATGCGGTCCCCGTTCCCGGGCGCGTCCTCGTAGTACGCGATTTCCGGGCCGGCCGGCTCGACGCCCGCTGCGGCCAGCCGCCGGAACAGATCGTCGTACAGCGGCCGGATGACCGGGCCGACGTCCTCGGGCCCGAAGCTCGCGGCGGTACCCGTCAGTTCGGCGACCCGTACCGCCTCGACCCGCTTGACCACCACCTCGTCGGCGGCCAGCCGCCCCTCGCCCTCGATCGTCCGCAGCCGCGCCTCGACCCGGGCCAGGCGGGCGCCGGCCGCCGTGACCGCCGCCGCCAGCTCGGCCCGGCGCAGCCGCAGCATGCCGCGCAGTTCCGCCGCGCTGACCTGCTCGTCCAGGATGGCGGTCACCTGCTGGAGGCTGAAGCCGAGGTCCTTGAGGGCGATGATGCGGTTGAGGCGGGCGAGCTGTCCGGCCTCGTAGTAGCGGTAGCCGGTGGCCGGGTCCGTACGGGCCGGGCGCAGCAGCCCGATGGCGTCGTAGTGGCGCAGCATGCGGGCCGACACACGGCCGTGGCCGGCGAACTCTCCGATGGTGAACATGACGTCTCCCAGTGCAGGGCTTGCCACGGTGTGAAGGTCAAGAGGGCGGGCCGGCGGTCGAGGCGATCCTCGTCGATGCCGGGCGGCGCCGCACCGCGATCGGGCCTTTGCCGAGGCGTACGCACGGGCCCGCGCCGGGGCGCACGTCGTTTCCGTGCACCGGGGCGTGCGCCGGAGCACCAGCATTCCGTCAAGGGGCGTCCACGGGCCGTCAACGATGCGTCAGTACGCCGCCGTGCGCAGGCCGCTACGGGCATAGCGTCGAGGAGGAGCCCCGGCACTTTCCTTCCCACCGGTCCGGGGCCGGTCCTGCGCGAGGAGCGACGTCGTGTCCCAGCAACACCTGTACGCGGAAGACCCCGAACCTGCCGAACCCGTCCCGGCCGGGCTGCTGTTCGTCCCTGTCCGGCCGGGCCCCGCGGGCTGTACGGCCCGCCTGTTCCGCACCCCGCTCGGCGGCCGCACCGCCGTCGGCTACACCTCCGCACAGCGGCTCGCCGCGGCGCTCGGCACCGACCAGCCGTGGATCCGGCTCGCCGAGCCCGCGCTGCGTGCCCTCGCCGAGCCGCTCGGCGCCGCCGTGCTGACCGTGGACCCGCGTCTCGCCCCCGGTTCTCCCCGTACGCCGCTGCTGCGGGCCGTCTGAGAAGGGGCGTACGACCACCATGACCGTGACGACCACGAACCCGACCCCGGCCGCACCACCGCGGCACGACGCCGCGCAGCAGCACGGCCGCCGCCCCGCCGACCTCTGCGTATGGCCCGCCTCGGCGGCCGAACTGCCCGACGCCGACCTCACCGTCGGCGGCGTCCCCCTCACCGAACTCGCCGCGCGCTTCGGCACTCCCACGTACGTCCTGGACGAGGCCGAGGTACGCGCCCGCTGCCGCGCCTACCTGCGCGCCTTCCCCGACGCCGACGTCCTGTACGCGGCCAAGGCCTTCCTGTGCCGCGCCATGGCCCACTGGGTCCGGGAGGAGGGCCTGGGCCTGGACGTCTGCTCCGCGGGCGAACTGGAACTCGCCGTCACCACCGGCTTCCCGCCCGCCCGAATCGTGCTGCACGGCAACGCCAAGAGCCCCGAGGACCTGCGCGCCGCGCTGCGCCTCGGTGTCGGCCGCATCGTCATCGACAGCACCTCCGAGATCGCCCGGCTCGCCGCCGCGGTGCCCGCCGGAACCCGGCAGCAGGTCCTCGTACGGGTGGTGCCGGGCATCGCGGCCGGCGGGCACGCCAAGATCCGTACGGGTACCGACGACCAGAAGTTCGGCCTGTCCCTGGCCGACGGGTCGGCGCAGCACGCCATCACCCGCGTCCTGGGCCAGCCGCGGCTCCACCTCGTCGGGCTGCACTGCCACCTGGGGTCGCAGATCACCACCGTCAAGCCGTACCTGTCGGCCGTACGGCGGCTGGTCGGGCTGCTGGCCCGGGTCCGCGAACAGCACGGCGTCACGCTGCCCCAGCTCGACATCGGGGGCGGCCACGGCGTCGCCTACCGGCCCGGCGAGGACTGCCTGGACATCGCGGCGCTCGGCGCCAGGATACGGGCGGAGCTGGCGGGCGGCTGCGCGGCGGCCGGGCTGCCGGTGCCCCGGCTGACCGTCGAACCGGGCCGCGCCATCGCGGGGCCGTCCGGCGTCGCCCTGTACCGGGTGCTGTCCGTCAAGCGGAGCGGTGAGCACACCTTCGTCGCCGTCGACGGCGGGATGAGCGACAACCCGCGGCCCGCGCTGTACGGGGTGCGCTACGCACCCCGGCTGGTCGGGCGGCAGTCGTCCGCCGCGCCCGTGCCGGTGAACGTGGTGGGGCGGCACTGCGAGGCGGGTGACGTGCTCGCCGCCGGCGTACGGCTGCCCGGGGACGTGCGGCCGGGGGACCTGCTCGCCGTCCCGGTGGCGGGCGCGTACCACCTGTCCATGGCCTCGGGCTACAACCTCGTCGGCCGCCCGCCGGTGGTGGCCGTCGCGGACGGGCACGCGCGGGTCCTCGTACGGCGGGAGTCCCTGGCGGACATGCAGGAGCGCGACATCGGACTGTGACGCGTCCGGGCTGTGACGCGCTCGAGGTGCGGTGTGCGCTGTGACGCGCCCGAACGGTGCGGTGTGCACGGAGGCGAGAACTCCGTGCATACTGCACCCATCAGTTGTAGGATGACTGGGCAACCGGGCGATCACCCTGCCCGGACCCGGACCGCACCCCGGGCCGACGGATCGAGGAGTTGCGCATGACGTTGCAGGCAGCGGGACGGCAGTCCCTCGTGGACACCGTCGTCGACGCCCTGCGCGCCCAGGTGGCCGCCGGCACCTGGCCGGTGGGCGAGCGCATCCCCACCGAACACACCCTGGCCGAGCAGCTCCAGGTCGGCCGCAACACCGTCCGCGAGGCCGTACGGGTCCTCGTGCACGCCGGCATGCTGCGCTCCCGGCAGGGCGAAGGCACTTTCGTCCTCTCCCAGGCCGACCCGGGCGAGATCATGCGCGGCATCCAGCGGGCCGGGGTCCGGGACGTGCTGGAGCTGCGCATCGCACTGGAGGCCGAAGCCGCCCGGCTGGCGGCGCAACGGCACGAGCCGGACGACCTGGAGCGGATGCGGGCCGCGCTGGACGCGCAGGCCGCACTGGAGGCCGCCGGCGGGCAGCCGTTCGGCGGCGATCTGGAGCTCTACGCCGATCATGACGTCGCCTTCCACCGGGCCGTCGTGGAGGCCGCGCACAACACCGCGCTGACCGCCACGTACGCCTGGTTCAGCAGCTCCGTACGCGAGGCGCTGGTCTCCTCGCTCGGCGACGAGCTGATGCCGCGGATCGTGCACGGCGACCACCGCGCCGTCCTGGACGCGATCGCCTCCGGTGACCCGGAGGCCGCGGAGAAAGCCGCCCGCGCGCTGCTGGAGCCGCCCAAACGGGCGGTGGAGAAGCTGCTCGCGGAGCGGTGATCGGTGCGCGGGACCGGGCTCCGGTGAGTACGGGTCCGGGGCGCACGGACGCGCCCCGCCGCCCGGAGCGGTGACCACCCCGCCCGCCCGGCCACCGCAGAAACGATCCCCCCTCCGCCCTCCGTACGTCCCGGTCCTCGGCCACGCCCGTACGACCGCCCCGTACGACCGCCCACGCCCCCCACGCAAGGAGAGTCACGTAGCCATGTCAGGGACCCGGACCGAAGCACCACTGATCGACGCCGAGGAGGACCTGGCCCCCGCGCCACCGGTCGCCGCGGCACGCCGCCGACTGCGCGCGCACCCGGTCCTGGTCCTGCTCGGCATCGTGCTCGCCTCACTGAACATGCGCGCCGCACTGGCCGGCGTCTCGCCGCTGGTGAGCGAGATCGGCGACCACTACCACCTGGCCGCGACCGCGAGCAGCCTCGTGACGACCATCCCGCTCGTCTTCATGGGCCTCGGCTCGATCGCCGCGCCGCGGCTGGCCCGCCGCTGGGGCACCGAGACGGTGCTGTGCGGCGCGCTGGTGCTGCTGTGCGGCGGCATCCTGCTGCGCATCGCCCCGCCGGTCGTCGCGCTGTTCGTGGGCTGTGCGGTGGTCGGTACGTCCATCGCCCTGCTGAACGTCCTGATGCCCGGCCTGATCAAGCGGGACTTCCCGGAGCGGGCCGCGGGCATGACCGCCCTGTACTCGACGGCGATGATCCTCGGCGCCACCGTGTCGGCGGCGTCCGCCGTGCCGCTGGAGAACGCGCTGGGCGGCTGGCAGGGGTCGCTGGCCTCATGGGCGCTGCTGGCCGCGGTCGCCGCGGCCGCCTGGATCCCGCAGGCGGTCATCGCGCGGCGCGGCACGCGGCACGGCCAGGCCGCCGCGACGCCGGCGCACACCACCGAGGACGGGCCCAACCTGAGCCGTACCCCGCTGGCCTGGCAGGTCACGCTCTTCATGGGCTCGCAGTCGCTGATCGCGTACGTGATGATCGCCTGGATGCCGACCATCTTCACCGACCACGGCATGAGCAAGGCCACCGCCGGGCTGGTCTTCGCCTTCAGCACCCTGGTGCAGATGGCCGGTTCGTTCGTGGTGCCGATGCTCGCCGGGCGGATGCGGCGGCAGCGGCTGCTGGCCGTCGCCGTCACCGTCCTGATGGCCTGCGGCATCGTCGGCCTCCTGGTGGCCCCGGTGGCGGGCGCCTGGATCTGGGCCGTCCTCCTCGGCATCGGACAGGGCGGCGCGCTCGGCCTGGCGCTGACGATGATGGTGCTGCGCTCCGGTGACGCCCACACCGCCGCCCGCCTCTCGGGCATGGCCCAGACCTGGGGCTACCTCCTCGCCGCCGTCGGCCCCCTGGCACTCGGCGCGGTACACCAGGCCACCCACGGCTGGACGGTACCGATCGTGCTGCTGCTGGCCGTCTGCGCGGGCCTGATCCTCCTGGGCCTGGGCGCGGGCCGCGACCGCCGGATCGGGACGAACGGATAACGGGGCCCGCCCGGCCCTGCGCCGGACTCCTTGCCGTCACGAGCGCTGCCTGCGGTCCGGTGGTCCGGGGCAGCGCTCGTCGCGTACCGCTGTTTTCGAGCCCCGCGGCAGCCTGGCCGAGGTCGCCGTCCGTCTGCTGCGGCCAACCGCTCGCCTCGTAGCTCAGCGATGTTCAGCACGTCCGTCAGGCATTCAGCCGTCCGACGCCACATGAAACAGGACTCCTCGGCCGTCAGCCGGGGACCGTCCGGCATCGCGCGTACGAGCGCCAGGACGACTGCCGCTGACTCGATCAAGTCGTTCCCGATCGCGTCGCTCATGGCGGCGACGACTCCGCCCGGTTGGCAGAACCCGATGCGTCCGTGCGCTGTCTCGGGCATGCGCCGGAAGTCGCTCATGCCGACACCGCCTCGAACGGCAGGGGCAGGCTCACAATCCACGTACGTGGTGAGCGGTCGAGGTTACTTCGTCGCCTTCGGGCCGACTGGCTGAGACCGCAGGGGTGACACGGGCGCCGGATGCGGGGGGCTCCGCTCGTCCGGCTCCCGTGCGGATGCGGGCCCGTTGTCAGTGGCGGTAGGTATAACTGCCCCATGGCACTGACGTGGAAGCTGGTCATCGACAGCACGAACGCGCCCGCCCTCGCGGACTTCTGGGCCGCCGCCCTGGAGTACGAGGTCGAGGACCCCAGCGCTCTCGTGGAGCAGTTGCTGGCCGCCGGGCACCTCGGCGAGGAGGCGGTTGCCGAGCACCGTGGCCGTAAGACCTTCCGTGGGTACGCCGCGGTTCGTCATCCCGAAGACCCGTTCGACGCGACCAGCGGCGTCGGGCGCGGGCGGCGGCTGCTCTTCCAGGACGTGCCCGAGGGCAAGGCGGGCAAGAACCGCCTGCACATCGACATCCACAGCGAGCCCGGCGGCCTCGACGCGCTGGTGGACCGGCTGGAGGAGCTGGGGGCGACCCGCGTCCGCCAGGTCGATCAGGGGCCCGCCGGGCACTGGTGGGTGATGCGGGACCCGGAGGGGAACGAGTTCTGCGCCGCGTAGGCCGGACCGGCCGGGTGTCCTGGCCTCGGTGAACGCGGAAGGCCCGGCCGCCTCCCAAGGGGGCTGCCGGGCCTTCTCCGGGGCCGCGGTGGTGCGGCTCCGGGGCCGCGATGGGCGTGGCTCCGGGACTGCGTTACGTGCGGCTCCGGGCCGTGATGGGTGCGACTCCAGGGCCGCGTGACGTCGCGCAGGTCCGCGATACGGCCCGCCTACTCCTCCCCCGCCAGCGTCAGCGACCGCAGCTTGCGTGCCGCGTACCAGGTCGCCAGGCCCGTCACGGCCACCAGGAGGACGACCGCGAGCGGCAGGCCCACCTCGGACGTGAGGGCGCCTTCCGCGCCGACCTTCTGGCCCACCGCAAGGGCCCACTGCTGCACGCTCAGCGTCCGCGCGCCCGGTACCAGGTTGCCGAAGAGGGTCTCCCACACCAGGGCGTAGACCAGGCCGAAGACGACCGCGTGCCGGCTGACCGTGCCGAAGAAGAGGAACAGCGCGCTGTACGCGACGGAGGCCACGGCGGCGGCGACCGCGTACGCGACCGCGATCTGCTGGCTGTTGCCGTTGAGGACGAACCCGGCGATCAGCACCGGTACGGCCGAGAACGCGGCCGTCACGCCGATCGCCACGACCAGCTTGGTGATGATGATCGAGGACCGCCGCAGCGGCTTGGCCAGCAGATACACCACCGAACCGTCGTCGATCTCCGGGCCGATGGCACCCGTACCGGCGATGACGCCGATCAACGGCACCATCGTCGCGAGTGCGAACGTGCCGAGCACACCGTTGGCGGTGGAGTCGTCGGCGCCGGCCAGCGCCCGTACGGCGACGGAGATGACGATCAGGAGGGCGGGCAGCGCGCAGAGGATCAGCGCGCGGCGCCGGCCGAGGAGGGCCCGGAAGGTGAGCCGGGCGACGGTGGGGTTGAAGACCGACGGGGCCGCGGAGGGGCCCGCGGCGGGGGCCGGGGACGGGTCCGGCCGGACCGATGAGGTCGCTGACATCGCTTTCAGGCTCCTTTCAGGCCGCGACGAGGTAGGAGAAGACCGATTCCAGGGACTCGTCGGAGGGCGAGACCGTCAGGAGGCGGATGCCGTGGTCGCGGGCGACGCGCGGCAGCAGGGCGGTGAACCGCGGGAAGTCGACGGCCTGGACGCGCAGCGCGCCCTCCTGGAGGTCCACCTCGATACCGGCCGTGGAGGGGTCGGCGATCAGGGCCGCGGCCAGGGCGCGGTCGTCGTCGGAGCGGATGAGATAGCGGTGCGGCCGGTCCGTCATCAGGCGGCGGATCTTGCGGAAGTCACCGGACGCGGCGTGCCGTCCGGCCACCACCACCTCGATGTGGGAGGCGAGTTGCTCGACCTCTTCGAGGATGTGGGACGAGAACAGGACCGTACGGCCCTGCGCACCCATGTTCCGCAGCAGCTCCATGAGCTGCATCCGCTGGCGCGGGTCCATGCCGTTGAACGGCTCGTCCAGCAGCAGTACGGACGGCTCGTGGACCAGCGCCGACGCCATCTTCACGCGCTGGCGCATGCCCTTGCTGTACGTGGAGATCTTGCGGTCCTGCGCGTACTCCATCTCGACGGTGGCCAGCGCGCGCCGCGCCGCATCCCGCCCCAGGCCGTGGAGTTCGGCGTTGGCGAGGACGAACTCGCGGCCGGTGAGGAAGTCGTACATCGCCTCGCGTTCGGGCACGATGCCGATGTCGCGGTATATGCGCTCGTTGCGCCAGACGGTCCGGCCGTCGAGGGTGACGGACCCGCCGGACGGGGCGAGGAAGCCGCCCATCATGTTGATCAGGGTGGACTTGCCCGCGCCGTTGGGGCCGAGGAGGCCGGTGACGCCGGGGCCGATGGTCATGGTGATGTCGTTGACGGCAACGACATTGCCGAACCAGCGGGAGACGTGGTCGATCTGGATGGTCGTCATGGGCGCGGCCCGTTCCTTCGGGGGCTGGTGGCGGGCGTCGGGTGCGCCTTCGGGGGCGCGGGGCGGGCGGTCACAGGCCGGCCTTCCGGTAGCGGCGCATCAGCAGGGCGTACGAGCCCGCGACGGCGAGCAGCGTGACCAGGAGGGCGACCAGCCCGGCGGCGGTGGACGGCTGGACCTCGCCGGGGAACGACGCGGTACCGCCGAGGAACGTCGCCTGCACACTGTCGATCAGGGTGATGGGCGAGAACAGGGCGAGCCAGCCGACGACGTCCTCCTGACCCTGGACGGCGGCGATGCCCTGTACGGCGCTCACCGCGGCGTACGGGATCGTCAGCGCGGCGATGACGGCGGCCACGCCGAAGCCGCGGCGCGGGGTCAGCGCGGAGATCACCAGGCCGACGCCGGCGAACAGCAGCGACAGCAGCGCCACCGACACCAGGCCCTGGGCCATCCCCTTGGTCTGGTCGACGAAGTCCATCTTGGCCAGCAGCGCGCCCACGTACAGGATCAGCAGCGGTGCGGCGGTCAGGAGGAACAGGGCGCCGGCCATGGCCGCGAACTTCGCCACCACGTAGTCGACCCGCTCGATCGGCCGGGAGAAGTACAGCGGCACCGTCTTGAAGCGCAGGTCGCGGGAGACGGACTGCGGTGCCTGGGCGGCCAGATAGAGGCCGATGACCGCTTGGAGGAAGATCGCGTACTGGGTGTACGCCACCGGGAGGTCCTTCATCTTCGTGAACACCGCGACCGCCACCATGATGGCCGCGGGCAGGCACATCACGGCGAACAGCAGCATCGGCAGGACCTTGGACTTCGGCGAGCGGCCGAGTCCGTAGGCGCCGCGCAGGCTCTGCGAGAACAGGGAGCGGCGGGCGTAGGCGCGGCCCAGGCGGGGGCCGTCGAAGTGGCGGTAGCCGATGTCGTGGATGACGTCCGGCGCCGCTCCGGCGGTGGGGTTCCTGGTCTCAGGCGACATCGGGGGCGCCTCCGTCCTCGGTGGCTCGGTGGGCGGTCGTCGCGGCGACGGCGGGGCGGGCCGTGGCGGGCCGCGCGCCGTCCGCGCCCGGCGCGCCGTCGCTCTGGAAGACCTCGGAGATGCGGTGCCGGCGCTGTTCCATCCGCACCAGGCCGAGGCCGAGGCCGGCGACGGTGTCGCGCAGCAGGTCGTACGTCTCCTCGCCGGTGGCCTCCACGTACAGCACATGGGTGGCGGAGGCGCCGCTCTCCGAGCCGGGGGCCGCGGTGGTCACCGCGACACCGGCGCGGGTCAGGGCCGCGCGCAGCGACGCCGTGCCGTCCGGGTGCTCGTCGGTGTCCGTGACCTCGACGGCGAGCGAGGCGGTGAGCCGGGTGAAGTCGTCGGTGGCGGAGGAGCGCAGCAGCTTGCCGCCGTCGATGACGACGACGTGGTCGCAGGTGCGCTCCAGTTCGCCGAGGAGGTGCGAGGTGACCAGGACCGATATGCCGAAGTCGGTGTGCACCCGGCGGATCAGACCGAGCATCTCGTCGCGGCCGACCGGGTCCAGGCCGTTGGTCGGCTCGTCCAGGAAGACCAACTGCGGGTCGTGGACCAGCGCCTGCGCCAGTTTGACGCGCTGCTTCATGCCCGTCGAATAACCGCCGATGGGGCGGTAGCGCTCCTCGTAGAGGCCGACGTGCCGCAGCGTGTCGGCGGTCCGCTCGCGGGCGGCGGTCGGCGGCAGGCCCGACATGCGCGCCATGTGGACGACGAACTCGGTGGCCGAGACGTCGGGCGGCAGGCAGTCGTGCTCCGGCATGTAGCCGACGCGCTCACGGATGGCGCCGCCTTCCCTGGCCACGTCCAGGCCCAGGACGGTCGCGGACCCCTCGCTGGCCGGGGCGAGGCCCAGCAGCAGCTTGATCAGGGTGGACTTGCCGGCACCGTTGGCACCCACCAGGCCGGTCACGCCGGGGCCGATGTCAACGGTGAGCCGGTCCAGCGCGGTCACCCTCGGGTACCGCTTGCTCAGGCTTTCGGTCACGATCACAGTCACACCATCGACGGTAGTGGCGCGCACCACACCGGTCGTCAGACCTGGCGGCTGGTTCGGACTCCGACCACAGGTGTAGGGGCCCGTAGGGGATCTCCTGCTTTCGGCCCCCAGGGAGGCGGTGGCGACGGCGGGACGGGGCCTGGACGGGGCCGTCGCCGGAGGCGCTCCCGCGAGTTTTCCACAGGCTGTGACCGACCCCTTGACGCCGACGCCGGGCATTGTCACATTCATCAGTGTCAAGTTACGGGCACGTACCGCGATGTACGGCTTACGGGACGGACGGTTGGCGATGGCATCGGCAGCAGGGGCCGCAGCGGCCCGGAGGGACGGCGGAGCGCGGGAGTTCACCGCCGAGCTGCGGGGATTCAGGGAGGTGCAGCGGCTGGCGTACGCCTGCGCCGAGGCGGTCGCCGCGCAGCTCAGGCCGGGGGTGACGGAGCGGGAGGCGGCGCGGATGCAGCGCGAGTGGCTGCGCGAACGCGGTGTACGGGACTGGTTCCACCTCCCCTTCGCCTGGTTCGGCGACCGTACGGCGTTCACGGGCTTCCGCATACCGCTGCAGTTCTTCCCCACCAACCGGCGCCTGGAGCCCGGGATGCCCTTCGTCCTCGACATGGCGCCGGTCCACCAGGGATACACCGCCGACATCGGCTATTCCGGCTGCCTCGGGCTCAACCCCGTGCACGACCGGCTGCTGGCCGACCTCGAAGCACACCGCGACCTGATCCTCGCCGAGGTGCGCGAACGCCGCCCGCTGCGCGAGATATACGAGGACGTCGAGCGGCTCATGGTCCGCCAGGGGTATGCGAACCGACACCGCGCCTATCCCTTCGGCGTGATCGCCCACAAGATCGACCGCGTGCAGCCCCGCCGCTGGTCACCCACGCTCTTCGGGTTCGGCACCCAGTCGCTCAAGGGCCTGGCCTCCGACGCGCTGCACGGCCACCGGGACGGCTGGTCGCCGCTGTGGAGCCCGTACAAATTCTCCGACCACCCACCGCAGCCGGGGCTGTGGGCGGTCGAACCGCACCTCGGTTTCCGGGGCACGGGCGCGAAGTTCGAGGAGATCCTCGTCGTGACGGACTCCGCCGATCCGCGGGAAAGCGCCTTTTGGCTGGACGACGATCTGCCGCACGTGCGGCGCTGGCAGGAGGAGAAGGCCGCATGAGCAAGCCGACAGGAGCCGGGCCGGAAGGCGCGCGGGAGCGCTGGGTCCGCACGGGCGGGGTGGAGCTGTGCGTCGCCGAGCTGGGCGACGCCGCGCGCCCCACGGTGGTGTTGGTGCACGGCTATCCGGACAGCAAGGAAGTGTGGTCGGAGGTGGCCCGCGGCCTGGCCGACCGCTTCCACGTGGTGCTGTACGACGTCCGGGGCTGCGGCCGGTCCACGGCGCCCAAGCCACTGCGCGGCGGCTTCACGCTGGAGAAACTGACCGACGACTTCCTCGCCGTCGCGGACGCGGTGAGCCCGGACCGGCCGGTCCACGTGGTCGGCCACGACTGGGGGTCGGTGCAGGCCTGGGAGTTCGCGACGGTACGGCGCACGGAAGGCCGGATCGCCTCCTTCACCTCGATGTCCGGCCCGTCCCTGGACCACTTCGGCCACTGGATCAAGAAGCGTGTCTCGCGCCCCACCCCGCGCCGCGCCGCCCAACTCCTCAACCAGGGCGCCAAGTCCTGGTACGTCTACATGCTGCACACCCCGGTCCTGCCCGAGCTGGCCTGGAAGGGGCCGCTCGGCAAGCGCTGGCCGAAGATCCTCCAGCGGGTGGAGAAGGTGCCGGCGGGCGACTACCCGACACCGTCCCTGCCCACGGACGCGGCGCACGGCGCGTGGCTCTACCGCGACAACGTCCGTGCCCGGCTGCGCCGTCCGCGTGCCGACGCCTACGCCCACTGCCCGGTGCAGCTCATCACGCCCACCGGTGACGCCTTCCTGTCCCAGCGGCTCTACGACGACCTCGGCCACTGGGTGCCGCACCTGGTGCGGCGCACCCTCCCGGCCAAGCACTGGGTGCCGCGCACCCGGCCCGACCAACTGGTGGCCTGGATCGGCGAGTTCGTGACGTCCAAGGAGGAGGGCGATCCGGCCAAGGAGGTCGTCGCCGCCGGCCCGTACGCCGACCGGTTCGGCGGACAGCTAGTAGTGATCACCGGGGCCGCCAGCGGCATCGGCCGGGCCACCGCGTTCGCCTTCGCCGAGGCGGGCGCGCGCGTCGTCGCCGTCGACCGGGACGCCGAGGGCGCGGCCCGTACGGCCGACCTGGCGCGGCTGGTCGGCGCCCCGCAGGCGTGGGCCGAGACGGCCGACGTCTCGGACGAGGCCGCCATGGAGAAACTGGCCGACAAGGTAGCCGCCGAGTACGGCACCGTCGACGTGCTGGTCAACAACGCCGGCATCGGCCTGGCCGGCTCCTTCCTCAGCACGACCACCGAGGACTGGAAGAAGGTCCTGGACGTCAATCTCTGGGGGGTCATCCACGGCTGCCGGCTCTTCGGCCGGCAGATGGCCGAGCGCGCGCAGGGCGGCCACATCGTCAACCTCGCCTCTGCCGCGGCCTTCCAGCCGTCGCGGATCCTGCCCGCCTACGGCGCGTCGAAGGCGGCGGTGCTGATGCTCAGCGAGTGCCTGCGCGCCGAACTGGCCGGTCAGGGCATCGGCGTGACGGCCATCTGCCCCGGCATAGTGAACACGAACATCACCGCGACGGCCCGCTTCGCCGGCGTCCCGGCGGACGAGGAGCAGCGCCGCCGGGCCAAGACGTCCCGGGCGTACGGCCTGCGCAACTACCCGCCGGAGAAGGTCGCCGACGCGATCCTGCGCGCGGTGGTCCGCAACGAGGCGGTCGTCCCCGTCACGCCCGAGGCGCGCGGCGCCCACCTGATGTCCCGCTTCGCTCCGCGCGCACTGCGCGCGCTGGCCCGCATCGAACCGCCCGTGTGAGCGCGTGCGCCACGGCGCGGGCAGGCCGGGGCGGGCGCGCCACCGCCCCGGTCTCCTCCCCCTTACGTCACACGTCAGGAGCCCAGCGTGAGCACGCACCCCTACGGTCCGGAGGAACACCACCCGATCGCCCCCCGCCGGGTCTCGTTCGACTGGCGCCGGACCCCGCTGCACTGGATACCGGACGAGCCCACCGCCACCCACGTCATCAACGTGCTGCACCTGCTGCTGCCCGCGGGCGAGCGCTGGTTCGTCAAGGTCTTCAAGGAGGCCCTGCCGCTGGTCCGTGACCCCGCGCTCCTCAAGGACGTCAAGGGTTTCATGGGCCAGGAGGCCACCCACAGCGTCCAGCACGCCTACGTCCTGGAACACCTCGCCCACCAGGGCCTGGACACCGCCCCGTACACGAAGCACGTCGACTTCCTCTTCGAGTACCTCCTCGGCGAACGGCCACCGTTCGCCGCCCCGATACCCACCCAGGAGTGGCTGCGCTTCCGGCTCTCCCTCATAGCCGCCATAGAGCAGTTCACCGCCATCCTCGGCAACTGGGTGCTGCACGCCGAGGGCCTGGACCGGGCCGGCCCCGACCCGGTCATGCTCGACCTGCTGCGCTGGCACGGCGCGGAAGAGGTCGAGCACCGCGCGGTGGCCTTCGACATGTACCAGCACACCGGCGGCGAAAACCTGCCCCGTTACGCCCGCCGGGTGCTGGGCATGGCCGTCACCGCGCCCGTCCTCCTCTACCTGTGGGCCTGGGGCGCCGCATACCTGATACGTCACGACCCCGAGCTGGCCGGCCGCCTGCGCTACTCCCTGCGCGCACACAACCGGGCCGTACGCGCCCAGCTCCTGCCGACCTGGCGTGAGCTGGGCGCCGCCGTACCGCGCTACCTGAAGCGGTCGTACCATCCCTCGCAGGAAGGGTCGCTGCGCAAGGCCGCCGCATACCTGGCGTCCTCACCGGCCGCCCGCGCCGCGGCGGGTGCGGTGGGCCGCGCGGCCATCTCGTAAGGAGCACCGCATTGACCGACCAGCCGCCGGCCGAGTACCGCATCGAGGACCTCGCCCACATCAGCGGCACCTCGGTCCGCACGATCCGCGCCTACCAGGACCGTGGCCTCCTCCCCAAGCCGGAGCGCCGCGGCCGGGCCAACGTCTACGGCGACGAACACCTGGAGCGCCTGCGCCGCACCGCCGATCTGCTCGACCGCGGCTACACCCTCGCCAGCATCAAGGAACTCCTGGAGGCCTGGGACACCGGCCGCGGCCTCGGTGGCGTACTGGGCCTGGTCGCCGAGATCGACGGCCCGTGGAGCGACGAGGAGGCGGCGCGCATCTCCCGCGCGGAGCTGGACGCCGCGTTCGGCGGCACACCGGACGAAGCGGCTCTGGCGGACGCCGTCGAGCTGGGCGTCCTGGAGCGCCTCCCCGGCATCGACGACGCCTTCCGCGTGCCCAGCCCCCAGGAGTTGGCCGTCGCCGCCGAGCTGCACTCAGCGGGCGTCCCCCTGACCGCCATCTCCGGCCACCTGCGCGAACTCCGCGGCCAGGTCGAACACATCGCGGCCCGCTTCCTCGACTTCACCACCGAATACGTCTTCCACCCCTACCTCGACCACCAGCCCACCGACGCCGAAGCCACCGAAGCCGCCGGCCTCGTACGCCGCCTCCGCCCCCTCGCCCAACAAACCGTCGACGCCGAACTGGCCCGCGCCATGCGCACATTGGCGACCCGGTACATCCATCACCACCTGGGGAGCGTCGGCGGGTCGAGCGACCGGGGGGAGGGGGCCGGGACGGGGCCGACCACGGTGACGTGCTCAGGGGTGGGGCCGGATGCGGCGGCGGACTCAGCGACGGGGGCGGACCTGGAGGCACGTCCCGGCCCTGGGGCGGGGCCGGCAGCAGGCCCGGGCGCGAAGACACGTTCGGGCGCGGGAACGGGGACGGGCGCGGGAACGGGTACAGCGGCCGGCTCGGGGGTGGGGCCGGGTACGGCGGCGGGCTCAGCAACGGAGGCGGGCCTGGAGGCCGGCCCTGGGGCGGGCGCGGCAGCAGGTCCGGTGCCCGCATCAGCCCGTACGCACACCCCCGGCCCCACGGCCGCCGCTGCCACCCCCCGCACAGCGACCGACACCGACATCGACGCCGACCTCGATTCCAACGCCGACCCCGACCCCAGCACCAGCACCAGCACCAGCACCGAGCCGATCCTTGTCTCGCTCCCCGCTGAGGCTGTTCGTGCCGTGCGGGACCTGGTCGGTCAGGAGAACGTGGCGGCCTTCATCACAGCCGCCGCCCAACGCGAGGTCCATTCCCGCACCATGGACGAGCTGGCCACCCGCCGCACGCCGCCCCGCTGACCGTCGGCCCCCGCCCGGCCCCCGCTCAGTCGAGGTTCATGTCACCGAAGACGACTTTGCTGTTCCAGTTGTTCCCTCCCCAGTTGTGCGAGGCGACGGACGGTGCGTAGGTGTGCTTGTCGATGGTGACGGCGCCGACTTCCCGGCCGTCACGGCCGCCGTCCCGCCCGGTGGGGCCGAGCCGGCCGAGGTCGGCGCCCTTCCCGGGCCGGCCGGTCCAGCCGTCGTGGCTCTCGGCGGTGGCCGTGCCGGTGGTGAGCAGGGTGGCCGCGGCGGTCAGGGACAGTGCGCCGAGGGCAGTGGCGGTACGTACACGCATGGGGCTTCTTTCCTCATCTGAAGCGGGCCGGAGCCGTCCGGCCCCGGCCCCGCCCGGCAACCGTGGACATCGCCCGGTCGCGGCAGGCGGGCCTCGTCGGAAGGCGGCGCCCGGAGCCGTACCGGCTTCGTCGACCGGAGCGGACCCCTTCATCCGATACCGCCGCATCTCCGGCCGCCATTCAGCGGCAGCCACTCGGGGACCGGAACGCCCCGTGGCGTCCGCTATTGGGCCGGGTCCGGAATCCAGTTCCCGTGGAAGCCGAAGGGCACCCGCTGGGGCAGGTGGACCGTGGCCACCGGCCCCTGGGATATGTCCTCCGCGTCGAGGATCACAAGATCACTGGTGTCGCGGGCGGCGTCGTAGACGTACGTGAGCAACCACCCCGGCCCGCCCGGCCGGTCGTCCGCCGGTGCGAAGGCCGCTTCGGCGGGTGTGCGTCCGGGACCGAAGTCGTGCCGGGTACTGGCGCCGGTGTGCAGGTCGTAACGGATCAGCGCACCCGGCATCGGGCCGGAGCCGGGGCCCTCGGACCGCGTGATGTGCCCGAACCTGGCGTCCAGCCCCGCCAGCCGGTCGTCGATGCGCGGGAACTCGCCCGACTGGTCGTCCATCTGCTCCTCGACGACCTTCCCCGAAGCAAGGTCGACGGTCCACCGCCACAGGGTGGGCGGCGACTTCAGCTCGAACGCCGGATAGCGGCAGACGTAGAGGACGATGCGCCCCAGGCTGTCGTCGTACGCGTTCAGGGAGTGGAAGACGTAGCAGGCATCGATGGTGAACCAGCGGACCTCACCGTACGGATCATCGCGGCGCAGTACGCCGAGCCGGGCGCCGTACTCCGCGTCCCACCCGAACGGCATACCGGGCCTCCCGTGGTCGTAGACGAGCGGGAGGTCCATGAAGACGACATGCCCGGCCGTCAGATGGAAGTCGTGCATCATCGTGGGCGCGCCCACCTCGACGGGGCGGCTCACCACCAACGCGCCGGAGGCATCGGCACGGTGGTACGTCAGGAACGGCGGCTCCGGGGCGCCGTACCCGAAGAAGTGCAGCTCGCCCGTGGTCGGGCAGGTCTTCGGATGAGCGGTCATGGCGGTGGTCAGGCGGCCGTCGAAGTCGTACGGGCCGACGGTTTCCAGCTCGCGTCCCGGGCGGTGGTCGAGCTCGTACGGGAAGGACGACTCGACCAGGGCGATGGTGCGGCCCGCGTGCCGGACGACATGGGTGTTGGCGACGCCGGCGGTCAGGATGGGGCGCCCCTGCCGGTCACGGCCCGGTATGCCGTCGGTGAACCTCGATGTGCGCACCCAGCGGTTGCGGTACGAGGCGGCCTTGCCGCCTTCCAGGCGGACGCCGTGGACCATGCCGTCCCCGAAGAACCAGTGCGCCGACGCGGCGTCCCGCGGGTTGGGGCCGTTGCGCAGATACCAGCCGGTCAGCTCGGGCGGCACCGCGCCGGTGACCGGCAGTTCATACGCGGTGAGCTCCTCCTGCACCGGGGCGAAATTTCCCGCCAGGTGCGGGGCAGGCGCGGCAGAGGTGCCGGACGCCGGGGCGGCGCCGGGAGCGTTTGACGTCGTCATGCGGGTCGAGCCTCCTGGACGTAGGAGTGGCCGTCGACCTTCGCCAGGAACCGTGCTCGCGCACGCTCCGGGTAGCTCGCGGTGAAACGCAGCGGGATGACGAAGGCGCAGACGTGGATGGCGATCATGACGGTCGAACCGAGCCCGTAGGCCGTGGCCAGGGCCTGCCCCGCAGCGGCGAGCGTGAAGGACGCCGCCCAGGCCGCGCTGAGCACGTGGTTGATCCGCAGGAAGAGCCGGGTCCGCCAGACCTCGGGCGGCGCCTTGCGGCGGGCTATGGCGAGCGTGAAGGGCCGACGGGCCGCCATCGACCCCCAGGCGATCAGCGCCAGCCAGCCGGAGGACAGGGCCCCGTCGTAGGCCCGCAGGCCGCTGTCCGGGCGGAAGAAGGCGAGGAACGTGATGCCCGCGAAGAAGACGAGACTGCCGTACTCCAGCACCCGGAGCGGCAGCGACAGCCCTTCGGCCCGCTCCAGGTACAGCACCACGCCACTGAGCACCAAGGCCAGCAGCGCGGCCCACTCCCAGGACGCCCAGGCCACAGCGCCGTAGGCGATCCACGGGAAGAACCCCCGCAAATAGGTCATGACTCTCGTCTCCCCCGTCATCCAGCGACATTCCAACTTCGACAGGTCAAAGCTAGAAGGTCTGCCGTTGACGTGTCAAGAGTGGAAGGTAAGGTGGCGGACATGAGCCTCCGCCACGCCGTTCTGGGCCTGCTGGCCGAAGCGCCCGCCAGCGGCTACGACTTGATGAAGACGTTCGACGTGTCGCTCGCGCACGTCTGGCCGGCCACCCAGAGCCAGGTCTACGGGGAGCTGAACAAGCTGACCGCGGCCGACCTCATCGAGGTGGCCTCCCACGGCCCCCGCGGCCGCAAGGAGTACGCCATCACCAAGGCGGGCCGGGCCGAGCTGCATCACTGGCTCACGGAGGTGGAGCCCGTCGGCCCACAGCGCCACGACGGCCTGCTCCGCGTCTTCTTCCTCGGCGTCCTGTCGCCCCTGGAGGCCCGTACATACCTCCTGCAACAGGCCGAGCGAGCCGCCCGCGCGCATGCCGCCTACCGGGACCTGGCGGACGCCGGCCACTGGGAGGACGAGATGGTCGCGGTGTACGGGCGGGTGGCCCTGGAATTCGGCCTGCGGCAGACGGCCATGATGCAGGATTGGGCCAACTGGGCGGCCCGGGAGATCACTTCGGACCAGGCCCGCCGGATCAGGGAGTCGGTCAGGGAGCAGGCGCAGGACCAAGGGCAAGACCAGGCTCAGGACCAAGAGCAGCCCCAGCCCCAGGACCAGCCCCAGGCTCAGGGCCAGCCGCAGGCCCAGCCCCGAGAGCAGCAGTGACCTGAGCTGGCAGACAAGCAGGACGTGAAGTACGAGCAGACGGTAAAGGGCCGGTCACAGCCCCGGCGCGCCCCAGACCGGGAACCAGCGGCTCAGATCCGGCTCGGTCTCCAGGTCGTCGGCGAGCAGGGCCCGGACTTCCAGTTCGAGCGCGTTGTCACGCTTCTCGGCCGCCCCGTCGGGGCCGTTCTGCGGCGCGAAGGGGTAGAACGTACCGCGCTTGTAGAGGTAGACCAGCGCGAGCGACCTGCCGCGCTCGTCCCGGAAGCCCATCAGGGAACACAGCAGTTGTGGGCCGAAACCGGCGCTCTCCAAAGAGCTGTTGACCGTGTGCAGGTCGTTCACCAGGCCCGCGCTGTCCTCCGGCTCGTGGCGCGCGAGCATCCAGGAGTAGCCGTAGTCGTCCCGGCTGAACTCGGCCGGGCTGCCCAGCAGATCCCGTACCTCCTCCTGGATGCCGCGGAACGCACCGCCTTCGACGCTCGCGAAGCACACCGAGCCGAGACCGGTGGGCCGGAACCCGGTCGCGGCCTGAAGCGTGACGGCGGCGGAGGGAAGCGCGAACAGCCGGTCGAGGTCGGGGCGTACCGGCTTGCTGCGCCCGAGGATGGCGTCCAGGAATCCCATACGGCGTCTCTCCTTGATCGAACTGCTCGTACCGCTCGCACTGCCGGTACCGCTCGCACTGCTGATACTGCTGGTACCCCTACGGGCCGCCCGAGCACGGGCCCGCGAGCCGCGGCCGTCCCGAACAACGCCCCGGGCACGGCCCCGTCACCCGGCTCCACCCCGGACCCGGCCCGCTTCCTACGGCCGCCCCAGTTGCGCCGAGATCCGTCCTAGCTGCTCCAGCCGCTGCTCCAACGTCGGGTGCGAGGACAGCAGCCGTCCGAAGCTCTCCTTCGTGAAGGCCGGTGCGAAGAAGAACGCGTTGAACGGTTCGGCCTTGCGCAGGTCCCGCGTCGGTATCTGCGCCATCTGCCCGGTGACCTTGGTGAGCGCGGCGGCCAGCGCCGACGGCCGTCCGGTCAGGATCGCCGCGGCCCGGTCGGCGGACAGCTCCCGGTAGCGCGACAGCAGCCGGGTGAGCAGGAAGCTGACGGCATAGACCACGGCACTGACCAGCGTGACGACCAGGACGGCGATCGCCGCGTTGTTGTCCCGGTTGTTGCGGCCGACGCCGCTCCACAGCGCCGCGCGCGTGATGATCCCGGCCAGCACGCCGAGGAACGAGGCGATGGTCATGACCGCGACATCGCGGTGCGCGACATGCGACAGTTCGTGCGCCAGCACGCCTTCCAGCTCCTCCGGCTCCAACCGCCGGAGGAGCCCGGTCGTCGCGCAGACCATCGCGTTCTTCTGGTTGCGCCCGGTCGCGAAGGCGTTCGGTACGTCGGACTCGGCGACGGCGACGCGCGGCTTGGGCATGTCGGCGAGCGCGCACAGCCGGTCCACGGCGCCGTGCAGTTCCGGTGCCTGCTCCGGGCTGACCTCGCGCGCCCCCATGCTGAAGGCCGCGATCCGGTCGCTGAACCAGAACTGCGCGACGAACATGGCGCCCGAGATGAGCAGCACCACGAGCCACGCACCCTTGAGGAGCACCACCAGCGCGCCCACCACGACCACGTACAGCAGGCCGATGAAGAACATCGTCGTCACCATGCGTGACGTCAGGCCGCGGTCGGGGGCGAATCGAGTCCGTGCCATGCCTCTCAGTCCTCCAAACCGCAGAGTCCGCAGAGTCCACCCGAGGAAACCACGAAGGCGCCTCTGACCCGATTCTCCCTCTTGTCCGCTCTGTGCGGCGTAAAGCGCAGGCCATGGATGCGTCCGTGCGCCGCCGAGGCCGTCCTACCGCTGGAGCTGCGCCAATCCCTCGGTCGCGATCCGCTCGAACACCGCAAGATCGGCTTCGAAGATCGAATCGGGGATCGGCCAGTGCAGCACGATCTCGTCGATGCCCGCCGCCGCGTGTGCGCCCGCGAAGTCCACGAAGGCGTCCACGGAGGCGAGCGGCCGGTCCGGCGTGAATCCGGTGAGCATGATCTTCTCCAGCTCCCCGGCATCCCGGCCGGTGTCGGCGCACGCCTTGCCCAGCCGCTCGACCTGGCTGCGGACCGCCTCCAGCGACTCGGCCGCGGTGCCGGACGCGGAGACCTTCGGGTCGCCGGTGGTCACCCACGCCTGCCCGTACCCGGCCGCCAGCCGCATCCCGCGCGGCCCGGTGGCCGCGACCGCGAACGGCAAACGGGGCCGCTGGACGCAGCCGGGGACGTTGCGCACCTCGTGGGCGCGGTAGTGCGCACCCTCGTACGAGACCACGTCCCGCGTCAGCAGTTGGTCCAGCAGCGGTACGAATTCGCCGAAGTGATCGGCCCGTTCCCTGGGTGTCCACGGTTCCTGGCCCAGCGCCGTGGCGTCGAAGCCGGAGCCGCCGGCGCCGATGCCCAGGGTGATCCGCCCGTCGCTGAGGTCGTCCAGGGAGATCAGTTCCTTGGCCAGGGTCACCGGGTGCCGGAAGTTCGGGGAGGTCACGAGCGTGCCCAGCCGCAGCCGGGACGTCGCGGCGGCGGCCGCGGTCAGCGTCGGCACGGCTGCGAACCACGGACCGTCGCGAAAGCTCCGCCAGGAGAGATGGTCATAGGTGTAAGCGGTGTGGAAGCCCAGTTCCTCGGCGCGCTGCCACACCTCCCGGCCACCCTCGGACCAGCGGCGGACGGGAAGGATCACGGTGCTCAGTCGCATGGGTACGAGCCTACGGCGGCGCGACGGCGGCCCTGTGGGCCGTGGGGAGCGACCGCACGCGGGAGACACACGCCGTACGCGCGGCGGGCACACGCCGTAGGCCCGCGCACGCTTCTGACCGTACGCCCGCTCCCGCACCCGTACGCCTGCCGGCGGCCCGGCCTGTGCGATCCGGCTCGGCCCGTGGGCGGACAGGTCCGGCACCCGCTTCGGTACGGTCCAGCGCTCGCCTCGCCACGGCCCGGTACCCGTTCCCGTACGGCTCTGGGCGCCCGCCGGAGTACGTCCCGGTGATCTCGACACGGACTCCGGCCCTGTCAAGCTCATGCGCGCGACCCGCCGCACGCCTGTGCGCGCATATGCGCGAAGATGGACTGCGTGACTGATGCCTCCGCAGGGCCGCCCCTGGCGCCCGGGTCCGACGGTAAAACGATCCGGCTGATCGCCACCGACCTCGACGGCACGTTGCTGCGCGACGACAAGACGGTCTCCGGCCGGACGATCGCCGCGCTGGCCGCCGCCGAGCGGGCGGGCATCGAAGTCTTCTTCGTGACCGGTCGTCCGGCCCGCTGGATGGACGTGGTCAGCGACCATGTGCACGGGCACGGGCTGGCGATCTGCGCGAACGGCGCGGCCGTCGTCGATCTCCACCGCGGCCGCCGCATCGTCGAGATCAGCCCCCTGGAACGGCCGGAGGCGCTCTGCGTCGTGCACGCGCTGCGCGACGCCGCTCCCGGTACGTCGTTCGCGGTCGAGCGGACCGGCGGCATCAACTACGAGCCGGAGTACCCGCCCTTCCACCTCGACCCGGCCGCTGTCATCGCCCCCGCGGAGAAGCTGCTGGCCGAGGCGAGCCCGGAGGACCACCGTTCTCCGTCGTACCCGGAGTCCCACTGTTCTCCGTCGTACCCGGACAGCCCGCAGCCCGCCTCGCCCCACCAGACCGCCAAGGCCCGGCAGACCGTCCAGTCCCACGAAAACACCATTCCCGCACCGCCCCCGCAGGACATCGGCGCCGACCAGCCCGTGCTGAAGCTCCTCGCGTACCACCCCGACCTGGACCCGGACGCCTTCCTGGACCTGGCCCGCGCGCGGGCGGGCGCCTACGCCTCCTTCACCCGGTCCAGCCCCACCGCGCTCCTGGAGATCAGCGGGCTGGGCGTCAGCAAGGCCGGCACCCTGGCGCGCTGCTGTGCGGAGCGTGGCATCACCCCTGACCAGGTGGTCGCCTTCGGGGACATGCCCAACGACATCGAGATGCTGGCCTGGGCCGGGACCGCGTACGCCATGGCGAACGCGCACCCCGCCGTGCTGGCCGCGACGGACCGGCGCACGGCCGGCAACAACGAGGACGGCGTCGCGGCCGTCATCGAACGCATCCTGGAGCACCGCTGACCCCTGTTGTTTCCGGCAGCAACAGAAACATCACCGCCCTCACACCCCACCCGTGGCGCCCGCCACCTCCCTCACCGCAGCCGCACCCCCCGGCTCGCCAGCCACGGCACCGGGTCGACCCCCGACCCCATACGCGGCGTGCGGCGAACCTCGAAGTGCAGATGGGGCCCCGTGGAGTTGCCGGTCGTACCCGACAGCGCGATCTGCTGTCCCGGCCGCACCCGCTGCCCGGGGCGGGCCAACGCCGCCGACAAGTGCGCGTACTGCGAGAACGCACCGGCGCCGTGCTGCACGACCATGCTGATCCCGAAAGCGTCGCCGCAGGTCAGGCTGGTGACACGGCCCCAGCCCACGGACCGTACGGGCGTGCCGACCGGCACCGCGAAGTCCTGGCCGGTGTGGCCGTGCGCCCAGCGGCGGCCCGAGCCGCCGAAGCCGGCGGACAGGACGTAGCGCTCCACCGGCCGGGTCCACCCGCGCCCCGGCACCGGCGGCACCACCGGTTCGGAGCGCCGCGCCGCCGCCGTCACCGGGCCGGACGGTCCGCAGCGCCCGGCCCGGGACGCCTGCCGGGACAGCCGCTGTAGCCGGCCGCGGACCACGTCAAGGCGGCGGCCGATGTGCCGGCGCTCGGCGTCGAGACGGGACCGGTGGGCGTCGAGCGCGGCGGACCGGGACAGCACGGCCGCGCTGTCCGCCTCCAGGGACCGGCTCCGCCGCAGCGCTTCGCGCGCCCGCGCCGCGAGCAGGCGTTGTCGGCGCTCGGCCTTACGGTAGGCACTCAGCACCGCCTCCGCCCCGACACGTGCCTGGGCGCCGTGGCCTGCCCGGGCGCCCTGGCCTTCGTGGTCACCCTGCCCTGCCCGGGCGCCCTGGCGCGGCTTGGCACCCAGCTCGAACGGCAGCCGGCTGCCGCTGCGGTACTGCGCGCCCGCGACCCGTCCCGCCAGCCGCCGCAGTTCGGCGGCCGTGCGGCGTTCCCGGAGCAGCGCCGCGTGCAGCCGTGCGGCCCGGGCCCGGCCGGCCCGCACCTCGCGCACGGTCCTCGCGTACGACCGGCCGGTCCGGTGCACGGCCCTGCCGAGCCGGAGCACCTCCAGGCTCGCTTCGGCCAGCCGGTCGGTGCCGTGGCCGCGCGCCGGGGAGGGGCTCCGGGGGGCGGGAAGCGACGGCAGGGGGGTGGCGGCGCTCGGTTCCGCCGGGGCCGGGGCGACGGCCGGAGCTCCGGCGTGGGCCGCACCGCCGACGGCAGACGCCGTGCCGGCCGCCCCTGTCAGCGCTATGACCAGCGACAATGTCACCCGCACCGCGCGGGACGGCGCACCACGCGACCAGGAGGCAGGGCGGGAGGCCCGCCCGTGGGTACGTCGGGCAGGGCGCCACCGCCCCCGGACCGCCTTACGCAACCAATCCAGCAAGCCTGGACACATAGTCGGATAGTTGCCCGGATCGTCACGAACCCAACGAAAACGTTTCTCCAGTCCCACCCGCAGGACTCCGAACGGAGCAGCCCGACCTCCGCGGAATGGCCGGAATCAGCCGTTCCAGCAACCACGACAGATCACTCGAATACCGGCTGAACCGTATGGGTGTATCCCTTCCCCGACCGCCGCCCCACCGTGTCAGAGCGGCGCTTCCCAGGTCACCATCGTCCCCGCCCCGTCCTCGCCCAGGCCCGGTCCGTACGTGCTGGACCCGCCCAGCGACTCGGCCCGCTTCGCGAGGTTGCGCAGGCCGCTGCGCCGGCCGCCGTCCGGAATGCCCACCCCGTCGTCGGCGACCGTCAGCCGCACGCCGTCCCGGCCGTCCGGCAGCTTGATCATCGAGTCGACGACGACCTCGATGCGCGAGGCGTTCGCGTGCCGGAAGGCGTTGGACAGCGCCTCGCGCAGCGCGGCGATCAGGTTCTTG
This sequence comes from Streptomyces sp. NPDC018045, assembly GCF_044327445.1. Classification (NCBI taxonomy): domain Bacteria; kingdom Bacillati; phylum Actinomycetota; class Actinomycetes; order Kitasatosporales; family Streptomycetaceae; genus Streptomyces; species Streptomyces sp. NPDC018045. Next base: position 390,057 of record NZ_JBIRFL010000003.1, on the reverse strand, counting down.
CCGGTCAGCTCGCCGACGCGGGCGTCCACCGGGCCGATGAAGTTCGCGGACGGCTGGAAACCGAGCGGCACGGCGGCGGTGCCGATCTCCCGCAGGACCCGGGTCCGCAGTCCGGACGGCGCCTCGGCCGGGCCCTGTTGCAGCGCGAAGATCGCGGTACGGATCTCCTGGATGGTGACGTCGAGTTCGTCGACGGCCTTGCCGATGCGCTCCTGCACCTCCGGCACGACCGACCTGCGCTGGGCGCTCTCCAGCATCATCCCGGTCGCGAAGAGCCGCTGGATGACCAGGTCGTGCAGGTCGCGGGCGATCCGGTCGCGGTCCTCGTAGACGGCGAGGCGTTCGCGGTCGCGCTGCGCGTCGGCCAGTACGAGCGCCAGCGCGGCCTGGGCCGCGAACTGGGTGGCCAGCGTGCGTTCGGCGGGGGTGAAGGGGCGCGCACCGCGTTCCCGCGGGGTGGCCAGTGTGCCCAGCACCCGGCCGCCGCTCTTGAGGGGCAGCATCATGCTGGGGCCGAACCGCGGCGCGACGTCCGTGACCATCCGCGGGTCGGTGGCCGAGTCCTCCACGAACACCGGCTCCCCGGCTAGCAGTTGTGCCGCCACCGGGCTCTCGGACGACATACGGGCACCGATGAGGCCGGCGGGGTCGTCCGCCGACGCCGCGACGATCTCCAGCCCGCCGCCCTCCGCGGGCAGCAGCACGATGCCGGCCGCGGAGTCCGCCAGCTTGCGGGCCTGTTCGGCGACGACCGCGAGCGCGTCGTGCACGTCGCTGCCGGCCAGCAGCGCGGTGGTCACCGCGGCCGAACCGTCGATCCACCGCTCCCGCTGCCGCGTCGCCGCGTACATTCGCGCGTTGCCGATCGCGATGCCGGCCTCGGTGGCGAGCACCCGCACCATGTGCAGGTCGCCCTCGCTGAACTCGCCACCCCCGCGCTTCTCGGTCAGATAGAGGTTGCCGAAAATCTCCCCCTGCACACGGATCGGCACCCCGAGGAACGTCCGCATCGGCGGGTGTTCCGGCGGGAAGCCCGCCGACCGCGCGTCCTGGGTCAGGTCGGCCAGCCGCAGCGCCTTCGGGTCGTGGATGAGCGCGCCGAGCAGTCCCTTGTGCCCGTCGGGCAGCGCGCCGATCCGGGCGTGTTCCTCGGGACCGACCCCGTACGTCACGAAGTCCGACAGGCCCTCGCGCGCCTCGTCGATGATCCCGATCGCGGCATAGCGGGCGTCGGCCAGCTCGGCGGCGGTCTCCACGATCCGGTCCAGGGTGATGTGCAGGTCCAGGCCCGCGCCGACGGTGCGCATCGCCTCCAGGAGCTGCGGGACGCGTGCGGTCAGCTCGGTCGACAGGCCCTGGAGGCTGCGGGTCGCCTCGGTGGCCGCTTCCATGGGGTCGGGCGCGGGCGCGGCCGCGCCGTCGGGGCCGGTGTCCGTCCCGGTGCCCATGGGGTCTGAGGGTCCTGTCGTGACTGCCATGGGACGAGCCTAATAGTCGCTTTTTCTCACGAAAAGCCTTCTATACGGCAATTCGGACGCCGGACCGGTCCACCCCGGACCGCCCCGGGCTGCCACGTCACCCCGGTCCGGACGTCCGCCGCCACCGTACGCAGCGGCCGCCCGCGTCCGTCGTTCTTCAGCCGTTCACCGCACCGGCCCCGCTCCCGCCAGGCGCGCGTCCGTCTCGTGTCCTTCCCCGGACCGCGGGTCCACCGCCCGTTCCCGCTCCCGCATCCGGCGGAACGGGCCGTCGGCCGCCGCCAGCTCCGCGTACGTGCCGCACTGGACGGGCCGCCCCTCGTCCAGGACCACCACCTCGTCGACGGCCTCCAGTCCCGCCAGCCGGTGCGTGATCAGGACGGTCGTACGGCCCTCGGTCGCGGCCAGCAGATCGGCGGTCAGTGCGTCGGCCGTGGCCAGGTCGAGGTGCTCGGCAGGCTCGTCCAGCACCAGGACGGGGAAATCGGCGAGCAGCGCACGCGCCAGCACCAGGCGCTGCCGCTGGCCGCCGGAGAGCCGGACGCCGTGCTCACCGACCATCGTGTCCAGCCCGTCGGGCAGCGACCGCACCCAGTCGGCCAGGCGGGCCCGCGCGAGCGCGTCCCACAGGCTGACCTCGTCCGCGCCGGTACGGGCGAGCCGCAGGTTCTCCCGTATGGAGCTGTCGAAGAGGTGGGCATCCTGCGCGCACAGGCCGACCTGGCGCCGTACGGCGTCACCGTCGGCTGCCGCCGCGTCCACACCGCTCAGCGTGTACGAGCCCGACTCCCGGTCCAGGAAGCGCAGCAGTACCTGGGCGAGCGTCGTCTTGCCCGAGCCGGACGGGCCGACGACCGCCAGACGCCGCCCGGCGCGGAGGGTGAACCCGACCCCGTCCAGCGCGGGGACCCGCTGCCCGGGATACCGGGCGGTCAGGTCCTCGACGACCAGCGGGAACGGCGTGTCCGGCAGCGCCACGGCCGCCGAGCCGGCCGGTTCGCGGACCGGCTCCGGGGCATCCAGCACCTCGAAGACCCGCTCGGCCGCCCGGCGCGTGCGCTGCCGGTACTGCACGGCGAGCGGCAGCCCCGCGACGGCCTCGAACGCCGCGAGCGGAACGAGCACCACGACCGCCAGGCACACGCCCGCCAGCCGCCCGTCGTGGACGGCCCGGACACCGACGACGGCCGCGGCGGCCACCGTCAGCCCGCACAGCAGCGCGGACAACCCGGCACCGACACCGGCCACGGCCGCCGAACGGGACGCGATCCGGGTCAGGTCGCGGTCGGCGCGCCGGGTCCGGCCGATACGGCGCGCGAGCGCGCCCGCCACCGTCAGTTCGGCCGTACCGGTGAGCAGATCGAGGACGTGGGCGGAGAGCACACCACGGGCGGGGGAGAGCTGCCGCTCGGCGCGGCGCGCGAGCACCGCGGACAGCGCCGGCACCCCGACACCCGCCAGCAGCAGACCGGCGGCGAGGACGGCGCCCGCCTCGGGCAGCAGCCAGGCGGTGAACCCGACCGAACCCACACCGACCACCACGGCCGCCCCGACCGGCAGCAGCCACCGCAGGAAATAGTCCTGCACGGCGTCGACATCGGCCACCAGGCGCGACAGCAGATCACCGCTGCTGCGCTCCCGCAGCCCGGCGGGCGCCAGGCGCTCCAGCCGCCGGAAGACGGCCACCCGTACGTCTGCGAGCATCCGGAAGACGGCGTCGTGCGCGACCAGCCGCTCCGCGTACCGGAACGCGGCCCGGCCGATGCCGAAGGCGCGCGTCGCGGTGACCGCCACCATCAGGTAGAGCACGGGCGGATGCTGTGCCGCCCGGGAGATGAGCCACCCGGACGTCCCCATGAGGCCCACGGCGCTGCCCAGCGCCAGGCTGCCCAGCAGCAGCGCCAGCCCGAGCCGCCCCCAGCGGGCCCGCGCCAGGCCCCGGAGCCGCGCCGGCGCCGGGCGCCGGGAACCGGGCACGACGTCCGGCCCGGCACCGGGCTCCGCGGCCGCGAGATCGTCGCGTGCGGCTTCCGCCTCGTCGCCCTGCCCGGCCGCAGCGGCGTCCGCGGCGGCGTCGACGTCCGGGGCGGTTGCCACGGCCTCTCCGACGCTCTCCGGTACGGGCACCGCGGGCGTCACCGGCGCGGCCAGCCGCACCGTACGGTCCGCCACCGCCAGCAGCGCGGGCCGGTGGACGACCAGGAGCACCGTGCGTCCGGCCGCCAGGCGGCGTACCGCCTCGACGATGCCCGCCTCCGTCTCGCCGTCCAGGTTCGCGGTCGGCTCGTCGAGCAGCAGGACCGGGCGGTCGGCGAGGAACGCGCGGGCCAGGGCCAGGCGTTGCCGCTGCCCCGCCGACAGGCCGGAGCCACCCTCGCCGAGCACGGTTTCCGCGCCGTCGGGCAGGGCGGAGACGAAGTCCAGGGCCCCGGCCTCGCGGAGCGCGGCCCGTACCGCCGCGTCGTCCGCGTCGGGGCGGGCCAGCCGCACGTTGTCGGCGATGGTGCCCGCGAAGAGGTACGGGCGCTGCGCCACCCAGGCGATGCGGCGCCGCCAGTCCTCCGGGTCGATGGCGGACAGGTCCCGGCCACCGACCCGTACCCGGCCCGCCGCGGGCGCGGCGAAGCCGAGAAGGACGTTCAGCAACGTCGTCTTGCCCGCGCCGGACGGGCCGACGAGGGCCACCGTCTCACCGGGCCTGACCTCGAACGACGTCGCGGGGAGCGAGGGTTCGGCGCGGCCGGGGTGGCGTACGACGAGACCTTCGACGGACAGCGCGGTGCTGTCGGGAGCGGGCTCGTCGCCCGTCGTGCGCAGCGGTGTCTCCAGCACCGCGAAGATCTCCTCGGCGGCCGCCAGGCCCTCGGCCGCCGCGTGGTACTGCGCGCCGACCTGCCGCAGCGGCAGATACGCCTCGGGCGCCAGGATCAGCACCAGCAGGCCCGTGTACAGGTCCAGGTCGCCGTGCACGAGCCGCATCCCGATGCCGACCGCCACCAGCGCGACCGAGATCGTGGCGAGCAGTTCCAGCGCGAACGAGGACAGGAAGGCGATCCGCAGGGTGCGCAGGGTGGCGCGGCGGTACTCACCGGTGATGGAGCGGATGGACGCCGCCTGCGCCTTGGCCCGTCCGAAGACCTTCAGCGTGGGCAGCCCGGCGACGACGTCCAGGAAGTGTCCCGAAAGCCGCGACAGCAACTGCCACTGGCGGTCCATGCGGTTCTGCGTGGCCCAGCCGATGAGGGCCATGAACAGCGGGATCAGCGGCAGTGTCACGACGATGGTCGCGGCCGAGATCCAGTCCCCGGCGACGATCCGCGCCAGCACCGCGACCGGTACGACGACCGCCAGGCCGAGCTGCGGCAGATAGCGCGCGAAGTAGTCGTCGAGGGCGTCGATGCCGCGGGTGGCGAGGGTGGTGAGTTCCCCGGAACGCTGGGTGCTCAACCACCCCGGCCCGAGGCCGGCGGCCGCCCGCGTCAGCAGCCGGGTACGCAGCTCGGACTTGACCGCCGCGCTCGCCCGGTGTGCGGCCAGTTCCGTCAGCCAGGCCACCAGGCCCCGGCCGACGGAGACCAGCGCGAGCAGCAGCACCGGTGTGCTCAGGTCGCCCAGTTCCAGGTTGTGCTGGAAGGCACCGACGACGACTTCGGCGATGAGCATGGCCTGGCCGATGACCAGGCCCGCGCCGGCCAGCCCGAGGACCACCACCGCGGCGAGGAAGAAGCGGGTGGCGCGGGCGTACCGCAGCAGGCGCGGGTCGACGGGTTTCACGTGAAACAACCTCTCCCGGGCGGAAGTTGATCAGTGGGGCCCCGGGCGGGGCCCCACCGGGGTGGTGCCTTCCTAGTGGGCGTCGGCGATGTGCTGCGTGCCGATCCGCTTGCGGAAGACCCAGTAGGTCCAGCCCTGGTAGAGCAGGACGATCGGAGTGGCGATGCCCGCGCCCCACGTCATGATCTTCAATGTGTACGCGCTGGAGGAGGCGTTGGAGACCGTGAGGTTCCAGCTCTCGTTCAGCGAGGACGGCATCACGTTCGGGAAGAGCGTCAGGAACAGCATCGCGACGGCGGCGACGATGGTGACGCCGGAGAACGCGAACGACCATCCCTCGCGCCCGAGCTGGTTCATCACCAGGGCCGCGACCAGCGCCAGTACCGCGACGGCCATCGCCACCAGGGACGTGGCGTCGCCCTTGTCGAGCTGGGTCCAGCCCAGGAAACCGAGCGCCAGCACGGCGGCGATCAGGCCCAGGACGGTGGCCGTCCGGCGGGCCCGCTGCCGGATGTCGCCCAGCGTCTTGAGCGAGGCGAACACCGCGCCGTGGAAAGTGAACAGCGACAGCGTGACCAGGCCGCCGAGCAGGGCGTACGGGTTCAGCAGGTCCAGGACCCCGCCGACGTACTCCTTGTGCGCGTCGATCTGCACACCCCGCACGATGTTGCCGAAGGCCACTCCCCACAGGAACGCGGGAAGCAGCGAGCACCAGAAGATCGCGTGCTCCCAGTTGCGCTGCCAGCGCTCCTCGTTCCGCTTGACGCGGTACTCGAAGGCCACGCCGCGCACGATCAGGCAGACCAGGATGAGCAGCAGCGGCAGGTAGAAGCCGGAGAAGAGGGTGGCGTACCACTCGGGGAAGGCGGCGAAGGTCGCGCCGCCCGCGCTGAGCAGCCACACCTCGTTGCCGTCCCAGACCGGGCCGATGGTGTTGATCAGGACCCGCCGCTCGGCGCGGTCCCGGGCGAGCAGCTTGGTCAGGACGCCGATGCCGAAGTCGAAGCCTTCGAGGAAGAAGTACCCCGTCCACAGCACGGCGATGAGTACGAACCAGACGTCATGGAGTTCCACGGTCGCCCCCTAGTACGAGAAGGCCATCGGCCGGTCGGCGTCCGCGGGGTCGCCGCCGATCTTGGTGGGCGGGTTGAGGTCGTCGTCCGTCAGCTCCGGCGGTCCGGCCTTGGCGTACTTGACCAGCAGGCGTACCTCGATGACCGCGAGGATCGCGTACAGCAGGGTGAAGACGGTCATCGACGTGAGCACCTCACCCTGCGAGACGCCCGGGGAGACCGCCGAGGAGGTCTTCAGGACGCCGTACACGGCCCAGGGCTGGCGGCCCATCTCGGTGAAGATCCAGCCCCAGGAGTTGGCGATGAGCGGGAAGCCGAGGGTGACGAACGCCAGCGACCAGTACGCCTTGCCCAGCCGGGCACCGAGCACCTTGTTCTTGGTGAACGCCAGGTTGGGTGGCTCCTCGTCCCCCGTACGCAGCCCCGGCGCGAGCCAGAACTTCTTGCGGGTGAGCCAGAGCCCGGCCAGACCGACGGCGAACGAGGCCATGCCGAAGCCGATCATCCAGCGGAAGCCCCAGTAGGCGACCGGGATGTTGGGCCGGTAGTCGCCGGGCCCGTACTTCTGCTGCTCGGCGCGGTTGACGTCGTTGATGCCGGGGACCGGTGTGGAGAAGTCGTTGTGCGCGAGGAAGGAGAGCAGGCCCGGTATCTCGATGGCGACCTTGTTGTGGCCCTTGTCCACGTCGCCGTAGGCGAAGACGGAGAACGGCGCGGGGCCTTCCTTGTCCCACAGTGCCTCGGCGGCGGCCATCTTCATCGGCTGCTGCCGGAACATGACCTTGCCGAGCTGGTCGCCGCTGATCGCGGTGAGCGCGCCGGCGATGACCAGGGTGACCAGGCCGAGCCGCAGCGAGGTGCGCATCACCTTGACGTGCTTCTTGCGCATCAGGTGGTACGCGGCGATGCCGACCATGAACGCGGCGCCGGTCAGGAACGCGGCGGTCAGCGTGTGGAAGACGACGACGAGGGTGGTGTCCTGGGTCAGCACCTTCCAGAAGTCGGTCAGCTCGGCGCGGCCGTTGGCGGCGTTGTACTTGTAGCCGACCGGGTGCTGCATCCAGGAGTTGGCGGCGAGGATGAAGTACGACGACAGGATCGTGCCGATCGAGACCATCCACATGCAGAAGCAGTGGATCTTCTTCGGCAGCTTGTCCCAGCCGAAGATCCACAGACCGATGAAGGTGGACTCGAAGAAGAAGGCGATGAGGGCCTCGAACGCGAGCGGGGCGCCGAAGACGTCACCGACGAACCGCGAGTAGTCGGACCAGTTCATGCCGAACTGGAACTCCTGGACGATGCCGGTGACGACACCCATCGCGATATTGATCAGGAAGAGCTTGCCCCAGAACTTGGTGGCCTTGAGGTACTGCTGCTTGCCCGTCCGTACCCATGCGGTCTCCAGCCCGGCCACCAGAGCGGCAAGGGAGATCGTGAGGGGGACGAAGAGGAAGTGGTAGACGGTCGTGATGCCGAATTGCCATCGCGCCAGGGTCTCTGGCGCCAACGCCAGGTCCACGTCGGGTCTCTCCTTACGTCGCCGTGTGCTGACTACGGCTGCTTCGCCCTAATTTGTCCCGATGGAAGCGGTACATAAAGGGCGGGCTTGTGAACGCGTTCACATTCACAAGCAATTATCACCCATGGCTGGTTCCCGACCCCGGCGGGGGGTGCGTGATGACCGTCACGCCCGGAAAAAGCGCGCGCGACCTCTTCCCGCGCACTTCGACAAGCTGTCGTATTCGGCGCCATGGAGATGCGAATCCGCCTCACATGGCCGGCCGGCCAACTGGCCGCCACCCTCGACGAGCCCCCGTCCCCCGCTGCGCTCGCCGCCGCCCGGCCACTCGTCGCGACCGCCCGGACCTGGGGCGAAGAGGTCCACGTCGACACCGGGCTCGCCCTCGCCCCGGAGAACGGCGCGCGACAGGTCGTCGACCCGGGCACCGCCGCCTTCTGGACCGGGGGCAGCGCGCCGGCGCTGCCCTACGGCCCCACGCCCCTGTCGAGAGGGGGCGAGTCCCGCCTCGCCCCCCCCGCAATGTGCTCGGCCGCCTCGACGGCGACCCGCGCGCTGGACACGGTGCGGGGCGGTGATCCCCTACGGGTCGAGCGCGCGTGATCCGCCCAGTCGGCGGAACCGGCGGGACCGGCGGGACCGGCGTGCACCCGTCCGACGCACGCCCCACCCGGCCGGCTCACGGCACCTAGCTGGTCACCGCGCTTGCCGAGCATGCTTTCCCGCTGGTCACCGCGCCCGCCTAGCACGTTTTCCCGCTGGTCACAGCTCCTTGCGGAACTGCTCGGCCGCCTGCACGAACAGGTCCATCGCCGCCGTCTCGCCGATCGTCACGCGCACCCCCTCACCCGGGAAGGGACGCACCACCACCCCGGCCTTCTCGCACGCCGCCGCGAAGTCGAGCGTACGGTCGCCCAGCCGCAGCCAGAGGAAGTTCGCGTGCGTTTCGGGCACCGTCCAGCCCTGCGCGGTCAGCGCCTCGCAGACCCGGGCCCGCTCCGTGACCAGCGCGTCCACCCGCTCCATCAGCGCGTCCTCGCTGCGCAGCGAGGCCACCGCCGCCTCCTGCGCGAGCTGGCTCACGCCGAACGGCACGGCCGTCTTGCGCAGCGCGGCCGCCACCGGCTCGTGGGCCACCGCGAAGCCGATCCGCAGCCCGGCGAGCCCGTACGCCTTGGAGAAGGTTCGCAGCACACAGACGTTGGGGCGGTCCCGGTACAGGTCCAGACCGTTCGGTACGTCCGCATCGCGGTTGAACTCCTGGTACGCCTCGTCCAGGACGATCAGAATGTCGCTCGGCACCCGGTCCAGGAACGCCTCCAGCTCCGCCCGGCGGACGACGGTGCCGGTGGGGTTGTTGGGGTTGCAGACGAAGATCAGCCGGGTCCGGTCGGTTATCGCCGCGTACATCGCGTCCAGGTCGTGCACCTCACCGGCGGTCAGCGGCACCTGCACGGAGGTGGCGCCGGCGACCTGGGTGACGATCGGGTACGCCTCGAAGGACCGCCACGCGTAGATCACTTCGTCACCGGGCCCGGCGGTCGACTGCACGAGCTGCTGGGCCACGCCCACCGAGCCGGTGCCCGTCGCCAGGTGCTCGACGGGCACCGAGAAGTGCTCCGACAACTCGGCCAGCAGCCCCGCGCAGGCCATGTCCGGGTAACGGTTGAAGGCCCCGGCGGCGGCCACCGCGCTCTCCAGGACGCCGGGCAGCGGCGGATACGGGTTCTCGTTGGAGGACAGCTTGTACGTGACGGGGCCGCCCGTCGCCGCCGGCTTGCCGGGCTTGTAGGTAGGGATGCCGTCCAGCGCAGCGCGCAGCTTCGGGCTCTTCTCGCTCACCGCAGGTTCCTCCTCGACCGTGCCGTCCGTCGCCAATACTCCACACCTTATGAGGATTGCCCCGTCAGGCGTAGGCCCCAGCCGGTACGGAAACCGTCCCGGAGTGCCAGCCCGGTAGGAGCGGATGCCCGGCCGGTGCACCTGTCCGGCACCCCGCCCGGGAAGATCGTCTCGGCGGGAGGCCCCCGGCCGGGAGATCACCGCGCGTTCCGTCCCCACCGCGCACAGCCCTTGGGGAGCGCTACTCCCTCCGTCACGCGCCGGTGGCTCGCGCCGTGGCGCGCATCCCTCGTGAAGGTGACTTGAGACCTCTTCGAGACCTGGACCAATCGGCAGGCGACTCCCAACGTTCCTCAACCAGTCGCTGGCGGGCACCACCAACTCCCTTGCTTTCGCAGGGCATCAAGGTCATAAAGCCGTGCAGAAACGTGCCTTTCCGCTCCTGCACGCAGCGCCCCGCGAAAGGACCGCCCGAGCCCTACTATCGGCTCGCCATGACAGCAGCAGGGAAGCACCAGGTGAGCCGGTCTACCGGTCGCCGGCTGGGGCGGGCAGGCATCCGGGACGTGGCCGCCGCAGCCGGGGTATCCATCACGACTGTCTCCGACGCGCTCAACGGCAAGGGCCGGCTTCCGGATGCCACCCGTCGCCACGTCCGCGAGGTGGCCGACCGGTTGGGTTACCGCCCTTCCGCCGCCGCCCGCACGCTCCGTACCGGCAAGTCAGGACTGATCGGCCTGACCGTCACCACGTACGGGGATGAACCTTTCACCTTCACCGAATTCGCGTACTTCGCGGAAATGGCCAGAGCCGCCACCTCGGCGGCGCTCGCCCGCGGGTACGCCCTCGTCATCCTGCCCGCGACCTCCCGCCACGACGTCTGGTCGAACGTCGCCCTCGACGGCACCGTCGTCATCGACCCGGCCGACGGCGACCCCGTCGTCACCGAGCTCGTACGGCACGGCATCCCCGTCGTCTCCGACGGCCGGCCCGGCGGCACCCTCCCCGTGATGGGCTGGGTCGACAACGACCACGAGGCGGCCGTCCTCGGCCTTCTCGACCACCTCGCCGACGCCGGCGCCCGCCGCATCGGCCTGCTCACCGGCACCACCACCGACACCTACACCCGCCTGTCCACCACCGCGTACCTGCGCTGGTGCGAGCGGGTCGGCCAGGACCCGGTGTACGAGTCCTACCCCGCCCACGACCCGTGCGCGGGCGCGGTGGCCGCCGACCGGCTGCTGGCCCGTCCGGACCGTCCGGACGCGGTGTACGGCCTGTTCGACCCGAACGGCACCGACCTGCTCGCGGCCGCCAGACGCTACGGGCTGCGCGTCCCCGAGGACCTGCTGCTGGTCTGCTGCAGCGAGTCCACGGTCTACGCCACGACCGAGCCGCCGATCACCACCCTCTCGCTCAAGCCCCGCCGGATCGGCACCGCCGTGGTTCAGCTCCTGATCGACGCCATCGAAGGGCTGGACAGCGGGCGTCCGGTCGAGCAGGTGATACCGACGGATCTGATCGTGCGGACCTCCTCCCAGCGCAGGTCCACACGGACGACCGTCAGTCCGCCCCGGGGACCGTCCGGGGCCTGAGGCCGCCGGTCACCGCGCGGGCCCTCCGGGTCCGACCGTCACACGTTCGAGCGGCCGTGTGGACGTGCCTTCCGCGTCCACACGGCCGGAGGTTTGTGTGGGGCACGCGAGGTGTTGTGTGCACGGTGGGGGCTGTGCGGCGGTGTGCCGGCGACCGTGCGGCGCGCGGCGGGCCCGTAGAGCCTGTCACGGTGCCCGTACGACCTGTCGCGGTGTCCGTACGAGTGTGGTACCCGTGCGACGTACGGCGGCCCCGTACGACCTGTCGCGGCGCCCGGGCGACTTGTGGCACCCGTGCGGCATACCGCGGGGCCCGTGCGACATACCGCGGTGCTCGCCCGACGCACCGGTGCACCGCCCCGCCCTCCGCCTCGGCCGGAGCCCGCCCCGTCACCGGCTCGCGGTCGGCCGACGCCACGCCGAAAGCGCCACTCGGGCGACTTCATCACGTCGTACCGTCGTCCTGCCGTCGCCGTGCCGCCCGCCCGGTGCCCCGTCGCCCGGGATAAAATCGGGTGGATCCCGGAGAAAACGGCAGCGAAGACCGGGCGCCGAACGATTGACCACCCCCGGGTGCGTCACAACCCGCGAGCGGCATTCCTATGATGGGCGCACGACACCACGGACCGCCGTCGACCAGGCAAGGTCCGCGAGGTGCACGGCGGCGCGATGGTGGAGGGGTCGATGACTCAGGGGGCCAGTGTGGGACCCATGGTGCGGACCATGCCGGCACAACCTCCGGCTCCGGCACAGCCGCCGGTGCCCCCGGCACCCGCGGTTCCCCCGCAGCCGCCGGCGCCGCCGGCCTCCGTGGGCGCGCCCGCCGCCCCGCACGGCATGCCGCCCGAGTACACGCCCACCGAGCGCTCCCTCCCGGTCATCGGCGCCGGTGCCCGGGCCGACGGCACCGGCCACGCCGCCGGCCGTACGGACCTCCCGCCCGTCACCCGTACGGACACCCTCATCGACCGCCCGACCGTCGACCTGACGGCGGTGCCCGAGTCGGCCGCGTCCGCCTCCGAGCAGCAGGAGGGCGGCGGCCCGCTGTACGTCGTCGGCGACGTGCACGGCTACTACGACGAGCTGCGCGAGGCGCTCGCCGCCGAGGGGCTCATCGACGCCGATGGCCAGTGGGCCGCCGGCAACGCCCGGCTGTGGTTCCTCGGCGACTTCACCGACCGCGGCCCGGACGGCATCGGCGTCATCGACCTCGTCATGCAGTTGTCCGCCGAGGCCGCGGCGGCCGGCGGCTACTGCAAGGCCCTCATGGGCAACCACGAACTGCTGCTGCTCGGCGCCAAGCGGTTCGGCGACACCCCGGTCCAGTCCGGCGCCGGTACCGCGTCCTTCCAGGCCGCCTGGCTCCTCAACGGCGGCCAGAAGACCGACATGGACCGCCTCCAGGACCACCACCTCCAGTGGATGGCCCGGCTGGACGCCGTGATGGAGGAGGACGGGCACCTGCTCGTGCACTCCGACACGACCGCCTATCTGGAGTACGGCGACTCCATCGAGGACGTCAACGACACCGTCCACGACGTCCTCACGCGCAGCGACGCCGACGAGGTCTGGGACCTGTTCCGCAAGTTCACCAAGCGGTTCGCCTTCCGCGACGAGGAAGCGGGCCCGCTGGCCGTACGCGAACTCCTCGACACCTACGGCGGCCGGCGCGTCGTGCACGGCCACAGCCCCATCCCGTACCTCCTCGGCGAGGTCGGCGGCGAGGACGACGAAGGTGAGGGCATCGCCGTCGACGGTCCGCACGTCTACGCCGACGGGCTGGCGATCGCCATGGACGGCGGGATCACCATGGCCGGAAAGCTACTGGTCGTTCAACTTCCCCTGAGTGGCTGAGCGTTATCCGGGCAGGGGTAGCGGCAGGTAGGGAAGTGGCGCAGCGGGGTCCGAGCTGGACAGGAGCGGTCCCTATTTCCGCAAACACCCTGTCACCCCGTGCCGGAGGCGCTCTACCATCGGTCTATCCGTAGCAGGCTCTCCTCCGTTTCCGCCCACTGCCCGGCCCACGCCGGCCTGTACGGCCCTACGGAGCATCGGGGGATGCACATGAACAGCGCTCCGCACCTGCTGAACGAGGACCGCGCGGACTTCGCGCGGCTCCTCGACGAGGCGCTGCGCACCGCGGAATACCGACCGGAAATGACCTCCGCGGCGGGAAAGCACCTCAACACCGAGCAGTTGCGCACCATGGCGCTCAGCGCCACGTCCGCCATCGCCGTATGCGCGACGGCCGAATACCGACACTATGTACGGCTTCGCGAGGAGCTGCGCACTCCCGCACCCGCACCGGACGCGGGCGGTGTGGAAGGCCGTGAGGAGAAAAGCGCGTCCGCGGGCGGCCCGGGGATCGACCTCGCCACGACCGTGAGCGAGGTCGCGGAACCGGCCGGTGCCGGGCTGGGCGCGATGCTCGCGGTACTGGCCCCGGTACTGGCGGGGATCGCCGCCGTCCTGTTCCTGGTCATCGGATACATCCTGCGGACGGTCGGCACCGACCCGGCCGCCGCCCAGCCGATGATCAGCGTCGGCTGGATCTTCGCGGCGATCACCGCCGCGGGGGCCCTCATCGCCATGGCGAGCCTGGTCCACGCGGCCTGGCGCAACGGGTCCACCTCGCTCCGCGCCCCACGCACCGGTGACGGGCGCGGCGGCCGGGCCCGGGAAGTGGACCTCGCCCGGGACGCCTGGCGGCAGGCGCTCCTGGAGCGCGGCATACTGCCGTTCCTGCGCGAGGCCCTGACCGACCCGGCCGGCGTCAACGGCCACGGCACGGCCCGGTACGTACCGCGCCGCGGCGTCGACGGTGGCAGTCGTATCCCGTCCCTGGGCTACTCACGGCCCGACTTCACCAGCCCGGACGGCGGCCCGCCCGCCGCTCCCCGACCCCGCTTCACCAGCCCGGACTTCACCAGCCCCGACTACGGCGGCCCGGACCACCATCCTGAATAGCGCCGACGTTCCATGACCGCGGGGGCCCGAAGCCGGGCCCCCGCGGTGCGCGTGCGAGGGCACTCCGCCCCGGTGGAGTGAAATGCGGTTCACCGGGCGGGGGTTGGAGTGGCCGGGGACTTACGTTCGGCGTGGAGGTGATTCGCGATGAGCGAATACGACCAACGACGGGTCACGAGACCCAGCAGGACGCCATGGACGTGAGTGACTTCGTGTACGGCGGCGACAGGAGCGCGCGTACGGAGGATCGCTCTCCCCCACGGGGAGCCCTGGTTCCCCGCAGCCGATGTCTGCCGGGAACCGGGTTACACGACCACCCGTGAGGCGCTCCTGGATCATGTGCCGAGCGACGAGAGTTTCCTGACGGCTTCGGGCCCGTCCGTCTCAGAAACCCTCACTCCGCGATCGGCAAATACACCCGATTCCCCGCCGCCGCGAACTCCTTCGACTTCTCGGCCATGCCGGCTTCCGCCTCCGCGTCGAGCGCCAGGTCGCCGCCGTGTTCGCGGCGGATGTCCTGGGAGATCTTCATGGAGCAGAACTTCGGGCCGCACATGGAGCAGAAGTGCGCCGTCTTCGCCGGCTCCGCCGGCAGCGTCGCGTCGTGGAAGGCGCGCGCCGTGTCCGGGTCGAGGGCCAGGTTGAACTGGTCCTCCCACCGGAACTCGAAGCGCGCGTCGGACAGCGCGTCGTCCCACTCCTGGGCGCCCGGGTGCCCCTTGGCCAGGTCCGCCGCATGGGCCGCGATCTTGTACGTGATGACACCGGTCTTCACGTCGTCCCGGTCCGGCAGGCCCAGGTGCTCCTTGGGCGTGACGTAGCAGAGCATCGCGGTGCCCCACCACGCGATCA
Source organism: Streptomyces sp. NPDC018045 (assembly GCF_044327445.1). NCBI lineage: Bacteria > Bacillati > Actinomycetota > Actinomycetes > Kitasatosporales > Streptomycetaceae > Streptomyces > Streptomyces sp. NPDC018045. The sequence continues at coordinate 374,957 of NZ_JBIRFL010000003.1, read as the reverse complement.
TCGCCGCGCCGATCCCGGAGGTGATGTGGTCGTACGCGGGCGCGATGTCCGTGGTCAGCGGGCCGAGCGTGTAGAACGGGGCCTCTTCGCAGATCTCCTGCTGAAGGTCGATGTTCTCCTTGATCTTGTGCATCGGGACGTGCCCCGGGCCTTCGATCATCGTCTGTACGCCGTGCCGCTTGGCGATCGAGTTCAGCTCCCCGAGCGTCCGCAGCTCCGCGAACTGCGCCTCGTCGTTGGCGTCCGCGATGGAGCCGGGGCGCAGCCCGTCGCCGAGGGAGTACGTGACGTCATAGGAGGCGAGGATCTCGCAGAGTTCCTCGAAGTGGGTGTAGAGGAACGACTCCTTGTGGTGGGCCAGGCACCACGCCGCCATGATGGAGCCGCCGCGCGAGACGATGCCGGTCTTGCGGCGGGCCGTCAGGGGGACGTACCGCAGCAGGACTCCCGCGTGCACGGTCATGTAGTCGACGCCCTGTTCGGCCTGCTCGATGACCGTGTCCTTGTAGATCTCCCAGGACAGTTCCTCGGCCTTGCCGTCCACCTTCTCCAGTGCCTGGTAGAGGGGGACGGTGCCGATGGGGACGGGGGAGTTGCGCAGTACCCATTCGCGGGTGGTGTGGATGTTGCGGCCGGTGGACAGGTCCATGACCGTGTCGGCGCCCCAGCGGGTCGCCCAGGTCATCTTCTCCACCTCCTCCTCGATGGAGGAGGTGACGGCGGAGTTTCCGATGTTCGCGTTGACCTTCACCAGGAAGTTCTTGCCGATGATCATCGGCTCGATCTCCGGGTGGTTGACGTTGGCGGGCAGTACGGCCCGGCCGGCCGCGATCTCGTCCCGTACGAACTCGGGTGAGACGTTCTCGCGGAGCGCGACGTACTCCATCTCCGTCGTGACCTCGCCGCGCCGCGCGTACGCGAGCTGGGTGACCGCGGCGCCGCCCCGGCCCCGGCGGGGCTGCCGGGGCCGGCCCGGGAAGACCGCGTCGAGGTTCTTCAGGCCGCCGCGCGGCGAGGTGTGCTTGAGGCCGTCGTCCTCGGGCCGCGGCGGGCGGCCCGCGTACTCCTCGGTGTCCCCGCGGCTGATGATCCAGTTCTCCCGCAGCGGTGCCAGGCCGCGGCGGACGTCCGTTTCGATGGTGGGGTCGGTGTACGGCCCTGACGTGTCGTAGAGCGTCACGTCCTTGCCGTTGGTGAGGTGCACACGACGGACCGGGACCCGGAGGTCGGGGCGCGATCCGGCGAGGTAGCCCTTGTGCCAGCCGATCTCCTTGGCGGAGCCCCGGCCGTTTTCGGGCGTGCGTGCATCCTGCAGAGTCATGAAGACCCACTCCCTACGCCGGCATTACCCGGTAACAGGTTCGGCGGTCGACGCAGCGATGTCCGTGCCGGCGGTCCGGCTTCTGCCGGACGTTCCGTACGGGGGTCAGCGCCCTCTCAGCCCGGTGCTCCGAGCTCCCGCGATTGCAAAGGTGCCACCACGGTAGCGGCCGGTGTGGCGCGGTGAACAGGGGGCCCTGCCAGTTCTTGCGATGATCGTGCGGTGACCAGCAACGAGCCTTCGCACTCCGCGCACCACGACGCTTCCGGTCCGCCGCACGGGTACGGGTACGGGCCGCAGCCCGGGTCCGCGCCCGGCCCTGATGCCGACTCCCGACGCGTCGTGCCTGATGACGGCCGTCAGCGGCACGCGCGCGCGCCACGCGACCAGGGGCACGACCAAGGACGCGGTCACGGGCACAATCACGGGCGCGATCCCGGCCAAGCCACACCGGAGACCGGCCACGGGGCCGGATCCGGACACGGGGCCGGGCACGGCCACGGCCACAGCCACGGGCACGGCCCCGCCGCCCCCGTCTCCCGTCACCTGCGGAAGGTCATCGCCGCGGTGCTCATCCCCTTCGCCGCCGCGGTCCTGGCCGGTCTGGTCGTGCTGTGGCCGGGCGGCGCTCCCGACCACAAGCCGACCGGCGTCGGCTTCGACCAGCCGACCGAGAAGGCGAAGGTGGTGAAGGTGGAGGAGGTGAACTGCGCGGACGTCCATGCCCAGCAGCAACAGCAACCGTCGCAGCAGCAACCGTCCTCCCCCGCGGGCCCCCGGCAGCCCACGCACTGCGAGCGGGCGGTCATCGAGGTGACCACGGGCAAGGACACGGGCCGGCGGTTCGAGTCGATCGTGACGCCCGACGCCACGCGGCACTACAAGGCCGGGCAGGGAGTCGTGGTCGCGTACGCGCCCAAAGCGCCCAAGGATTTGCAGTATTCGGTCACCGATGTGGACCGGACCTTCCCGATGTGGGTACTCGCCGCCATCTTCGCAGCGGCGGTCGTCGTGGTCGGGCGGCTGCGCGGCGTCCTCGCGCTGGTCGCGCTGGTCGTGAGCTTCCTGGTCCTGACGCTGTTCATCCTCCCCGCCATCCTCCAAGGGTCGAATCCCCTGGTGGTCGCCATCGTCGGGGGCAGCGCGATCATGCTGGTCGCCCTCTACATGTGCCACGGCCTCACGGCGCGTACGTCCGTCGCCGTCCTGGGCACGCTCGTCTCACTGCTGCTGATCGGCCTGCTCGGCTCCGTCTTCATCGGATGGGCGCTGCTGACCGGCAACACCGACGACCAGACCGGACTGGTGCACGGTCTGTACCCCGACATCGAGATCCGCGGGCTGCTGCTCGCGGGCATCATCATCGGTTCGCTGGGCGTGCTCGACGATGTGACCGTCACCCAGACCGCCGCGGTCTGGGAACTGAAGGAGGCCGACCCGTCGGCAGGCTGGCGCAAGCTCTACACCGCGGCGATGCGCATCGGCCGCGATCACATCGCGTCGGTCGTCAACACACTGGTGCTCGCCTACGCGGGCGCGGCACTGCCGTTGCTGTTGCTGTTCTCGATCGCACAGAGCAGCGTCGCGACAGTCGCCACCAGCGAGGTGGTCGCCGAGGAGGTCGTACGGACGCTGGTGGGCAGCATCGGCCTGGTCGCGTCCGTACCGCTGACCACTCTGCTGGCCGCGCTGGTCGTCTCGGCTGACCGGGGCACGGGCGGCGGCCTGCGCACGGACCACGGCACAGGCCGGGGCGATGACCGGGATACGGGGCGGAGCGCAGGACGCGCAGGGCACGCGGGACGGCGTGCCGGGCGGAGCGCCGGCGGTGGCAGACGGCGCCGCAAGCGCTGAACCGGCCGGTCGGCTCGGGCGCGTCCGGCCCGGCGACCATCCGGCGGGGCCGGCCGGAGCCGGCGCCGGTCACCCCGCCTTCTGCGCCTCCGAAAGAATCCGGTCCAATGTCGAGTCGAGCGTGTCGCACACCTCTTCCTCCCCGATCGGGACGAGTCGGTCCGTACGGTCGAGGAAGGCCACCAGCGGCGCGGCGCCGGCACGGAACAGCGCCCGTTCGTCGGCCACCTGAAGGCTGATGAAGACATCGCTGAGGTGCTCGGAGGAGGACGGCTCGATGCGTACGTCGCCCTCACCGGACGGCTTGCTCAGTCCGTCCAGCAGCAGTTCCCGGCTGAACGCCCAGGTCACGGGCACATCGCCGGGAAGGTCGAAGGTGAAGCTGACCGCATAGGGGTCCGCGCGGTCGAAGTACAGCTCCACCGGGATACGGAAGGCGAGTTCCTCGGACACGAGGAAGCTCATGATCACTTCTGCCTGAACTGTGTCGGTCATCAACCTCTGCCCCGGACTTGGTCGGAGATGGCCAGGAATCGTCCCTCTTGGCTCCATTGACGCCATCGTCTGTCACGTGCCAGCGGATCACAAGGAGTGATTTTTCAGATACTGATAGAGAAAGCGAGGGTAGTTAACGTCGCCTCCACCATTCTGCGTAGTCGATCGGTAACGCAGTGTAGGCGCTCGGTGTCGCTCGCGGGAAGAGAAATCGCCACGGTCGCCGCCGCCGAACCCACCTGGATCGGAATCGCCGAGCATACTGTGCCCAAGGCATATTCCTGTTGCTCATAGGCGACTTGGGCGCGGCGCACCGCGTCCAGGCGGTGCAGCAGATCGTCCTCGCTCCGCACCGTGTGGGGCGTGAGCGACCGCACCGGGTGCCGGGCCAAGTGGTCCTTCCTGGCCTGCTCGTCGAGTTGCGCGAGCAGGCACTGCCCGATCGCGTGTGCGTGCGCGGTGGTACGGAAGTCCACCCACTCCTCCACCGGCGGACATTGCGGACCCTCGGTGGCGGCCACCACCTCCACCTCGCCCGCGCGGTAGACGGCGAAGTAGACGGCCGCGCCGATCCGTTTGCCCACGACGGCCAGCGCGTCGCCGATCTCGGTACGCCTACGCCGCTCGGCGCCCGCCCTCCCGATGGAGCCGGCGGCCTCGCCGTAGACGAACACGCCGTTCTCGCGCCGCAGGTAACCCTCGTGCGTCAGGGTCCGCAACAGGTGGTACGTCGTCGGAAGCGGCAATCCCGCCTCCCTGGCCAGTTGCTTGGCGGGCGCGCCGGCGGGGTGCGCGCCCACTGCCTCCAACAGGCGCAGCGCCCGCTGCACCGAGCCGATCAACGTAGGGTGCGAGACGGATTCACCGTTCACCATTGCCAACGCCAACCCCCTGATCGGGTCACCGGGACAGCTCGGCCCCGACGGCGGGAGCCGCTCCCGCTACGCCCGCGTCTCCCAGGGGACTCCATCGTCGACGCGCCCGGCCCGGTCCTGCCTCACTCGGTATTTTCCGGAACGTCATCATCCGGAAGACGCCTGCGCACCGCACTCTAGCTTGGCCGCTCGGGGCGACAGGGGGCGTGGCAAGGGGATCGGCCGGTGACACGACACCCCCGCCAGCCCCGGGTCCGGCCGAGTTGCCGCACCTGATGGGTCGGAGTCCCGGTGGCGAAGGCGGACGGCGCGGGACGAAAGGCGAATGCCCCGCCCCCTTGCGGTACGGGGGGGGGCGGGGCAAAGCGGTACGGGTCAGGGCGGGGTGAAGCAGTGCGGGTCAGGGCGAGCCGGACCGGGCTGGGCCGGGACCCTGGACCGGTGGCCCTGGCGGGGCAGGGGGCCGGAGGAGCGGGCGCGACGGCAGGATCAGGCCCGGTCCCCGGCGTACCGCTCGGTCACCAGTCGCTCCGCGACGAGGAGGACGCGGAGCCCTTGATCCTGCGCGCCAGGTAGACGACACCGGCGATCAGCGCCGCCGCCACCAGCACCTTGAAGAGCAGGCCGATCAGGAAGCCGACCGCGCTGGCGATCAGGCTGCCGAACACCACCAGGAGGACGACGGGCACCGCGACCCACGTCACCCACCACGGAAGTCCTGCGAACGTCCCCTTGCCGGCCATTGCTCTGCCCTGCTTTCTGCGTCTTCTTCGCGTTTGCGGTCGTCTGTCTAAGGGGTGCCTGGGTCTTGCGGGCCCTGCTGGTCCTGTGGGCCCTGCTGGCCCTGCGGGTTGTTCATGTCGGGCATGGTCCCCGGGCTCCGTGGCCTTCGGCCCGCGGCCCGCGTTCCACTGCCCCGGTACGTGGTCCCCGGCCCTTGGCCTGGTCAACGTTCCGCGGCCGTACCGCGTGCCCGGCGCCCCGGGCCGGGGCCCGATGCTCCGTTCCCCCCTGCACCATCGATGCTAGGACGGCACGGGGCGGAACGGATGCCGCGCGGCCCGGGCCCTCCCCTGAACCGTCCCCTACGGGTCCGTGGGGGCGCGCCTCAGCTTTCGGGCGGAGAGAAGACCACCATGACCCGCAGGTCCTCGCTGATGTGGTGGAACTTGTGCGGTACTCCGGCGGGGACGTACACCACGCTGCCGCGCGCCACCGAGGTCGTCTCCATGCCGACGGTGATCGCCGCCCGTCCGCTGACGACCAGGTACACCTCGTCCTGGTTGTGCGGAAGCTGTGGATCGGTGCTGCCCGCGTCGAGGGCGTAGAGCCCGACCGACATGTTCCGCTCTCGCAGGAACTGCAGATACGCGCCGTCGTTGGCGGCCCGCTCCGCCTCCAGTTCGTCGAGCCTGAAAGCCTTCATGCCGTTGGTACCCCTCGGAGAGTCCGTATCGTCTGCGACGATCTCACCATGAAGAATTTCGTGGTCAAGACGATCGCCAACGCCGCGGCGCTTGCCGTGGCCATCTGGCTGCTGAAGGACATCACGCTGACCGGTGAGAACACCGGCCGCAAGGCGCTGACCCTGCTGCTCGTCGCGCTGATCTTCGGTGTGGTGAACTTCGTCGTCAAACCCGTGGTGAAGCTGCTGTCCTTGCCACTCTTCATCCTCACGCTCGGCCTCGTCACGCTCGTGATCAACGCGTTGATGCTGCTGCTCACCTCGTGGCTGGCGGAGAAGTTCGATCTCGCCTTCCACGTCCAGGGGTTCTGGACCGCCGTCCTGGGCGGCGTGATCATTTCCATCGTCTCCTGGGCGATGCACATGGTGCTGCCCGACGACAAGGACTGAACCGCCCGTGCGCACCCCGATACCGCGTCCGGCGCGCCCCCGGGCGGCCGCCCCGTACCGCGTCTGCTTCGTCTGCACCGGCAACATCTGCCGCTCCCCGATGGCCGAGGCCGTCTTCCGCGCCCGCGTCGAGGAGGCCGGCCTCGACGAGCTGGTCGCCGTCGACAGCGCCGGTACGGGCGGCTGGCACGAGGGCGACGGGGCCGATCCCCGGACCGTCGCCGTCCTCCGTGCCGCCGGCTACGAGGAGGACCACGTCGCGCGACAGTTCCAGGCCGAGTGGTTCGACGCGCTGGACCTGGTGATCGCGCTGGACAACGGCCATCTGCGCGCACTGCGACGGCTGGCGCCCACCGCGCGGGACGCGGCCAAGGTGCGGCTGCTGCGCTCGTACGACGCGGCGGTGTCGGCGGGGTCGCCCGCAAGCGCCGTACGCCTGACCGGGACGGCGCCCTCCGCCGAGGCTCCTTCGGGGGCGCGCTCCCACGATCTGGACGTCCCGGACCCGTATTACGGCGGTATGGCAGGGTTCGAGGCGTGCCTGGAGATGGTCGAGGCCGCGAGCGTTGGCCTGCTGGCAGCGGTGCGGGCTGCCCTCGATGAGGAGGGCGCCCCGACGGGAGTGCAGTCGGCCGGAGGGGCGCGGCCCGATGTTGGGGAGCGGCCCGCTGCCGGGGAGCCGTCTGTCGCCTAGCGGGGCCTCGGGGGTGGCGGGGCTCACGGTCAGGGCGTCCGCTGCCCTGAGCGATGCGGCGGGACCGCCACGGGCCGACCGGGCGCTTCATCCCCGAGCTTCCCTGAGCTTCGGGGGACTTCATCGAGTTTCACCGAGCTTCACCGAGGAGAACCCCGTATGACAGGCGACAGCACACGGGCCGTACGGGCCGGCCTCCCGGCGGCGGAGGCGTACGAGCCGTCCCTGCCCGGGCCGGTCTTCGCCGCGCACTACCACCTGCCCGGCGACGCCACCGGTCCGTACACGTACGGCCGTGAGTCCAACCCCACCTGGACCCGGCTGGAGGCGGCCATCGGCGACCTGGAGTCCCCGGACGAGCCCGCGCGGACCGTGGCCTTCGCCTCCGGGATGGCCGCCATCTCGGCCGTCCTCTTCTCCTGTCTGCGCAGTGGTGACGCGGTCGTTCTCCCGGAGGACGGCTACCAGTTGCTGCCCGCCGTGCGCGGGCGCCTGGAGAGTTACGGCATCGAGGTCCGTACGGCCCCCACCGCCGCTGACGGGCAGCTCGACGTGCTCGACGGCGCCCGGCTGCTGTGGATCGAGACGCCCTCCAACCCCGGCCTGGACGTCTGCGACATCCGGCGGCTGGCGGAGGCCGCGCACGCGCGCGGCGCCCTGGTCGCCGTCGACAACACCCTGGCCACCCCGCTCGGCCAGCGCCCCCTGGACCTCGGCGCCGACTTCTCCGTGGCCAGCGGCACCAAGGCGCTGACCGGCCACGGTGACGTACTCCTCGGTTACGTCACGACCCGCGACGCGGCGCTCGCCGACTCCGTACGGTCCTGGCGCAAGACCGTCGGCGCGATCCCCGGCCCGATGGAGGCGTGGCTGGCCCACCGGTCGCTCGCCACGCTCGCCCTGCGCGTGCGCCAGCAGTCCGCCGGAGCGCTCGCGCTCGCGTCGGCGCTGCGCGCACGGCCCGAGGTGACGGGCTTGCGGCATCCCGGGCTGCCGTCCGACCCCGCGCACGAGGTCGCCGTACGGCAGATGCGCGAGGGCCGCTTCGGCAACGTGGTCTCCTTCACGCTGCCCGGCCGCGCCCACGCGGAGCGCTTCCTGGGGGCGCTGACGCTCGTGGACGACGCCACCAGCTTCGGCGGCGTACGGTCGACCGCCGAGCGGCGCGGCCGATGGGGCGGCGACGCCGTGCCGGAAGGTTTCATCCGCTTCTCGGTCGGTGTGGAGGAGCCGGCGGACCTGATCGCGGATGTGCTGGCTGCGCTCGATGTGGCGTACGTGGCGGGGGATGGTGGCTGAGACGGAAGCGCAGGCTGAGGTGGGGAATCGACCATTCGCGCTCGACCGGACGACCGCCCCTCGGGGACAGCAGCCCGACCGATACCGGCCGACTCCGCCGGCACCGTCCGATACCGGCGACACCCGGCGATGCCCCGGTCCGTACCAATGCCGCTACGTCAGGCGGGCTGGCAGGGTATCCCCCCTCGGCACCCTGCCAGCCCCGGTTCGCATCATTTCGAACCGCGCAGACAAGGCTAGTTGACTCAGCGTCAGTGTCCAATCACGCTGACGACACAGTCCTATCGACAAATTTATAGTTGGGCGGTCACCGGCTCAGCGGGAATGGAGGGAGGTAGGGATGGACCTCGCTCTATTACGCACGTTCGTCACGGTGCACCGAGCGGGTTCCTTCACCCGCGCCGCCGCTCTGCTGGGACTCTCCCAGCCCGCCGTGACCAGCCAGATACGCAGCCTGGAGCGGCAGTTGGGACGCCCGCTCTTCCTCCGCAAGGCCCGTGGCGTCACCCCCACCACCGTCGGCGACGAGCTCGCCCACAAGGTGGCGCCCCATCTGGACGCGCTCACCGAGATCACCGAAGCCGGACTCGACGAGGAGTCCGCCATCCGCACCCTGCACCTGGCCGGTCCCCCGGAGTTCACCTCCCAGCGCGCGTTACCGGCGCTCGCACCCCTCATAGACCAGGGGCTCTGCGTACGAACCGCCTTCGGGCCCGCGGACGAACTGCTCTCCGGTCTCGCCGACGGCCACCACGACCTCGCGATCACCACCACCAGACCGCGAGGCGCCCTGCTCACCGCGACGCCGCTGTGCGACGAGGAGCACGTACTGATAGCCGCCCCACGGTGGGCGGCCCGCCTCGGCGGCCCCGCCGCCGTCCAGGTGAAGGGCGTCCGCGCGCTCGCCCCCGTACCGCTCGTCGAGGTCCACGAGAGCCTCCCGCTGATCTCCCGTTACTGGACAGCGGTCTTCGAGGCGCCGCCCGCGGCCTCCGCGGCCGTCATCGCCTCGGACTTACGGGCCGTGCTGGCGTGCGTGACGGCGGGCGCCGGGCTGGCGGTGCTGCCCCGCTACCTGTGCACGGAGGCCCTGGACAGCGGCGAGATCGTCGCCCTGCTCGACCCGCCGGTACCGCCCCTGCGTACGTACTTCCTGGTCACCCGGGCCGGGACGCTGGCCCTTCCGCACATCGCCCGCACCCATGAGTGGCTGCTGCGGGCGGCTGCGGAGTGGTGAGAGCGGAGAAGGGTGGCGAGGGGGCGAGGGGGTGGTGAGGAGCTGCGGGGGTCGGTACGGGCTGTGGGACGCCAGAAGGCCGGGAGGGCGGAGAGGGGGCCGGTGAGCGGACGGCAAGGCCCCCGGAACGCCCGCCGCACGGCCCGGGGCGCGCCTCGGCGGCCTGGTGGGACGGTGGTTTCACGGAGCCCCCGCTGCGGCATCTGTCCCGTATGACCGTACGGCCAGTCGTCAAACGCACCGCCCGCGCGATCCTGCTCGACGGTGCCGACATCGTTCTGATCAAGCGCACCAAGCCCGGCCGGGCCCCGTACTGGATCACTCCCGGCGGTGGCGTCGAGCCGGAGGACGCCACGGTCGTGGACGCCCTGCACCGCGAACTCCACGAGGAACTGGGTGCAAAGATCACCGACGTCGTCCCGGTCTTCGTGGACACCGTCGAGCACATCAGCGACGGCGGGGTGGACGGGGTGAAGGTGCAGCACTTCTTCGTCTGCCGCCTGGAGTCGATGGATCCCTCCCTGCGGCACGGGCCGGAGGTGGAGGAGCCCTGCGGAGAGTACGAGATCGTGCGGGTGCCGTTCACGCGGGTGGGGATCGCCTCGGCCGAGGTCGTGCCCCTGTCCCTGCGCCACTACCTCGACGGCAACATCGAGGGCGTACGGGCGATGCACGCGCCTGACCTCGGGTAATGCGGGGCCGGCTCGCGGTGGATCAAGACGGGCGCCCGGCAGGCCCTCCGGGGGCGTCTGTTGCGGGGGAGTAAGACGGCACGGCCGTGCCGACGTTGCCCGCGCCTCGGCCGGGAGCTGGCCGGGGCGCCGGTCGATGGGCGACGGGGAGCCGGGCGACGGGTGACGGGTGGCGGGTGACGGGTGGCGGGTGACGGGTGCGCGGATCGTCTGATTGCCGCCTCGGCTCCCGGCTCCCGGCTCCCGGCTCCCGGCCGAACACTCGCCGGCCTCTGACCGTGCGCGTCCTAGCCGAACCAGCCACGGAATACGTCCGCTTCGGGCTCGGCAGGGCCTCGCAGTCGAGCACGGGCGAGCACCCGCTCGACCTCCCGCTCCACTTGCTCCCGTACCTCCCGGACCTGCGGGGTCTGCGGGGTCTGCGGGGTCTGCGGGTGGGCCTCCTGGCGGGAGTCGAGTTCCGGGCGTGGCACGGGCGCCTGGAGCGGACCGGCTGCCGGGCGGGGGACGGACTCCAGGCGAGGGCCAGACTCCGGTCGGGGTGCGGCCTCCGGGTGGGGCTCAGGTTCTGGGTGGGAAGCGGGCTCCGGGTGGGGCTCAGGTTCCAGGTGAGGCTCAGGTGTCAGGTGAGGCTCGGGTGCCAGGAGCGGCTCAGGTGCCAGGAGGGGCACAGGTGCCGACGGAAGGGAGATCTCCGAGCGCCAGGTCGCCCCCGGCCCAGGCCCAGCAATCGCACCGGAGACGGCTTCCGGACGTGAAGTGCCGTTCCGACGCGCCCCGTCCCCCCGACCTTGGTTGCTCTCCAGACGCGCCCCATCCTCCCGGCCTTGGCTGCTCTCCCACCGCTCACCGTCTCCCTGCCGGGCGGCCGCCCCCGCCGCCGCGCCGAAGAAGTCCCCGCCCTTGCGCTTGGCGTCGTCCGTGCCCCAGGCGCGCGAGCCGCTCGCCTGCGGGGGCACCTTCTGCAGGTGCGGGATGTGCTTGGCGCAGTGGATGTACGTTTCCTCTACCGCCACCTCCACCCACAGTTGGGCCCGTCGGCCGGGTACCGGATCGACGGGCAGGTACGGGTGCCGCGCCCGCATCTCGTCATCCATGACGACCCGCGCCCGCCCGTTGACGTGCAGCCCGATGCGGTCACGCGTGAAGTCGATCATCAGGATGCCGAGGTGCGGGTTCTCGGAGAGGTTCCCGACGGACGCCATGACGCCGTTGCCGCGGTATTCCGGGTATGCGAGCGTGCGCTCGTCCAGGACCTGGAGGAACCCGGGCGGTCCGGCCCGGAACGTGGAGTCGCACTCGCCGTGCCGGTCGGCCGTCGCCAGGAAGAACATCTCCTGGCGTCCCACGAACTCCCGCATCCGCTCGTTGAGATGGTCGAGCACCTGATCGTCGTAGAACCGGTCGGCGCGGCCGGTCGTACCCATCCGCTGCTGCACCAGGTGCTCGCCATCGCTGCCCGGCCGCGCGTCTCGCACGCTCGTGCCAGGTCGGCCGCCAGGGTCCTCGCCCGGTCCCGCCAGTCCGTACGCGTCCGGAATTCCGGCCGTGCCGGGCTCGCCGAATGCCGTCAAACCGTCCCCACTGTGTGCCGCCACGCCGTGATCACCATGTGTCGTCAATGCTCAAGCTCCCGCCGCGACCAGCTCTTCCAGGGAGTCGTGCCGTATGCGATCGGAGGGGATACCGACCCCCATCAATGCGTCCACGCCGTTCCGTATCATTCCGGGCGGCCCGGACAAGTAGGCGTCATATTCCCTCCACGGCCCGTACTGACGCACGGCGTCGGGGAGTTGACCGCTGAGGCTGTTGGCCGGCCCGCCGGGGCGTCCGGTGGCCACGACCGGACGCACGGACAGCCAGGGGTGGCTCTGTTCCAGCCGCAGCATGGTGTCGAGGTCGTAGAGGTCGTGGCCGCTGCGGGCGCCGTAGAAGACCTCCATCGGACGTCGGTGGCCACGCTCGGCGACGTCCTCGACCAGGGCCTTGATCGGCGCGATGCCCGTGCCGCCGCCCAGACACAACAGGCCGTTGTCAGTGGTGTGGTCTACGGTCATGGAACCGGATGGGGGACCGAGCCGGACGACATCGCCGGGGCGGGCGCGATGGACCATGGCGTTGGACACCCAGCCGGCCGGTACGGCTTTCACGTGAAAGGAGAGCAAGCCGTCGGAGCGGGGCGCCGCGGCGAAGGAGTAGTGCCGCCATATGCGCGGCCACCAAGGGGTTTCCACACTGGCGTACTGACCGGCCAGAAAGGGGTAGGGCTGGTCGGGCCGGACGGTGACGACAGCGATGTCGGGCGTACGCAGCTCGTGGGAGACGACCTCGGCCTGCCACCAGGCGGGGGCCACCGCCTCGTTCTCGGCGGCAGCGTCGATCATGAGCTGCGAAATGGTGGTGTATGCCCGCGCCCAAGCGGCCTCGGCCTCCGGGCTCCAGGTGCCGGGAGCGTGCCGGGCGAGCGCGCTCAGCAGGCATTCGCCGACGGCCGGGTAGTGCTCGGGCAGCGTGCCGTACTTACGGTGCCCACGCCCGAGGTGGGAGAGGTACTCGGTGATGTAGTCCGTGTCGTCGACGTTCTCGACGGAGGTGAGCAACGCCTTGAACAGCCGGTCGCGTTGGACGTCCATCGCGGCGGGAAAGAGCGCCCGCAGATCGGGATGGCGCACGAAGAGCAACGCGTAGAAGTACGAGGTGGCCTTGTCCGCCACGGGCTCGATCTCACCCAGCGTCCGCCGAATGAGCATCGCGTCGGCGGAGCCGCCGGGGGCCGGGTGGGCATCGGTGACCGGGCGGGAGGCGGTGGACGGGCCAGGGGCTGCGGACGGAGGAGCGTCGTCGGTGGACGGAGGGGTGCCAGTGATCGAACGAGCGTCGTTGACCGGATGAGTTCCAGCGTCCGGACGAACGTCAGTGGCCGGACCAGCGCCAGTGGCCGAGAGGCGGCCGGCGGGTGGGCGGGCGTCGGTGGACGGGCGGGCGTCGGTGGACGGGCGGGCGTCGACAGCCGGATGAGCTCCGGCATCCGGACGAGCGTCGGTGACCGAGCGAGCGTCGACGGGCGGACGAGCGCCAGTGGCCGAGCGAGGGCCGGCGCCCGGGCGAGCATCGGTGTACGGGCGGATGTCGGGGTCCGGACGAGCGTCGGTGTGCAGGCGGGCGTCGGCGGGCGCGGCACTTGCCTGGCCTGCTGACGCGGTTACCTCATCAAGCGTCGATGCCGTCGTGCCCGGAGCGGAGTCGGGGTCGGAGGTGGAGGCGGAGGTGGTGGGCGGGTGGGTAGGGGGGAAAGGGGAAAGGGAACCGGCCCCGGCCGCCGTCAAAGGCCCGCCCCACGCGCCCTCGCCCGCCACAGCCTCGGCACCATGCTCTTCGGGTGCCCGTTCGCGCTCCGCCGCCGTACCCACGGGTCGTATCGAGCTGACCGGCCGGCTGGGTATCTGACCTCGGCCGTACCCGTCGCTCCACGCGCCAGGCCCGCCGCCCCGCACACGGCCGTCTTGCGCGTGGGTGTCCCACGCGTGGCTGCTGTCCCACGCGTGGTTGTTCTGCGGGGAGGGGCCTTGTGCGTGGAGGCCCCGTGCGTGCGGGTCTTGCGCGGGGGAGTCCTGCGCGTGGGAACCCTGCGAGGCCCACCCACCGTGGCCTTCGGTTCCGGCGCGGGCGTCGAATCCGTCACGGGCATCACCTTCAGCCCGGGCACCAGCCTCAGTACGAGCCCCAGCCGCATCCACAACCTCAGCGGGCGCCCCGACCTCAGTACGATCCTCGACCCCGGCATGAGTCCCAGCCCCGGCCCCGGCCCCGGTATGCTCCACCGCTTCGGCGCGCCCTTCGGGTTCGTCACGGCCGACGGCCGCGTCGCCGCCCTCACCATCGTGATCATTCCGGTCGTCCACGGGCCCAGGATGATCTTCGGAGATCTTCTTCGACGGAGTGAACCATCCCCAATCGCCACTGCTGCCGCCAGAAGAGCCGTTATCGGCTGTCGTGGTGGTCGGAGCGTCCATGGTCTGCCTCGCCTCGAACGTCTTTCGATCGTCTTCGCACTTCCGCAGTTCGGAATGTGCCCGCAATTCCCCCGCATCGCTTCGGAATACTTAATCGATCAGAGCAGTCCCGGCAACACCCTCCATAGCGGACACACTTCACGTTCGTCCGGCACCGCGCGGACTCCACTCTTCCGGCCTTCCGGCACCACGCGGACTCCTTCACCGCAGCGTGCCATGCGGGCCCCGCACGCCGGACAAACACCCGAAATCCCGGGCGCCGCGGACCGCTTTGCCACTAGGCTTGCGCGCTTCACGTACCGCCCCGCCGCACGGTTGCGGGCTGCCGGAAGCACTCGTACCGCTCGACCGGACTAGACCATACCTGCAGTATTTGAATCCACAACCCCCGTACGGAGAACACTTCCTTCGAGTTCCCCGCTTTCCGTGATCCTTCCCATAGAACACGGTTCATCGGGCATGAAGTGGCAAACGGCACAGGCAGCCGGGAATTACCCGTCGACCCGCACGAGTTCGTACGCCTCACGCAGGTCACGGCCGTCGTACGCGTATGAGGCCAGGCCACTGACATGGTGGTCCGCATTCACCGCCACGGAGGCGGGAACGGCCGCGAACAGGGCGGTGTCGGACATGGAATCGCCGTACGCCACACAGTCGGACCGGCTCAGTCCGAACTCGGCGCACAGTTCATCCATAATCCTCACCTTCGCAGACGCGGAAAGTATGCCGTCCGGTTCCACCGGTTCCCGAAAAGGCAGCGCGGGCCAGCGTGAGCCGTACGCGGCGTCCGCTCCCCAGCCCGTCAGCCGCTCCACGAAGAAGCCCGGCGACAGGGAGATCACCGCGCACCGCTCCCCCCGCCCCCGGATGTCGGCCCACACCTCCCGGATGCCGGCCAGCCACGGAGCGCCTTCGAAGGCCGCCGTCACGATTTCCTCGGTCAGCTCGGCCCACAGTTCGCACGCCAGCTCCGCGAAGCGCGGCGGCGTCAGCTCGCCGGCGATGAAGGCCCGCTCCAGCTCGGCGATCTCCCGGTCCAGTCCGAGCTGCCGGGATATTTCGACGGCGGCCGCCGAGCCGTAGAGCAGCGTTCCGTCCATATCGAATAGGTGTAGCTTCCCCATACCGCGAGCGTAGGCCGCGCTTCCCGTACCGGGCATCTCGCCCCTGGGGGCCGGGCCACTACTCACCCGCGCGTACGCCCGGATACTCCCGCCGTCAGACGCCCCGCCGCCCACCGGGCGCGACCGTGGAGCACATGAAACAGCTCAGCCGGCCCGCGCGCCGCGCTCTCCTCGTCGTCCACGTCGCGGTCTCCGTCGGCTGGCTCGGACTCACGCTCGGCCTGCTCACGCTCAGCGTCGTCGGATACACCTCGAAGTCGCTGGACACCACCGTGGCCGCCTACCGTGCCATGAAGATCTTCAGCGACTGGTTGATCCTCCCGGTGGCCCTGTCGGCGCTGGTCAGCGGGCTGGTGCTGTCCTTCGGTACGCCTTGGGGGCTGGCCCGCCACCATTGGGTCGTCGTCAAGTTCTGGCTGACGTTGGCGACCGTACTGCTGACGGCCTTCTCCTTGCGCCCGGGCATCGACCGGCTCGCCGCCGACGCCGTGGCCGGCACCCCGGACACCGGGCTGAGCATGGTGTCCGCGCCCTCCGTGGCGACGGCCACGTACCTCTTCGTCACCGCCGTCTCCGTACTGAAGCCCTGGGGACCCACCCGACGCGGCGGCCGACTGCGCGCTGCGCAGTCGGCCGAGGTCCGCGAACGGGCACGTAAGCACCCCAGCGGTGTCGTCAGTTGAGGCCCGCGGCCTCGATGGCGGTACGGGCAATGCGGTCGTCCTGCTCCGGCGCACCGCCGCCGACGCCGATCGCGCCGATCAGGCGGCCGTCCCGGTGGACCGGCACGCCGCCCGCGATGAACAGCAGCGGGCGGTCGAGCGCGGTGGGCAGGGTGTGGAACAGGCCGTCGGGCCGTACGGCGTCGACGAGATCGGCGGTCGGGGTGTCCAACTGCAACGCGGTGTACGCCTTGCGCGTGCTGGTCTCGCCCGAGATCAGCACGGCGGTGTCGTCGCGCCGGAAGCCGAGCAGATGACCGCCCGCGTCCAGCACGCTGACACTGCCCTGAACCCCGAGGTCAGCGGCGGCAGCTCGAGCGGCCTCCAGCAGGGCGTCCGCGTCGCGGGTGGTGAGGGGGCGGTCGGTGGGGGTGGTGCTCATGAGTGGTACTCCTGTGGTGCGTGTTGCTTGGGTATGAACTCGGGACGGGGCATAGGTGCGTACGTATGGGGCGCGCTCTCAGGCGCGTACGTCCGCCGGGACCACCGTCTCGGCGCTATCGCCGCCGCCACCGGGCCCTGAAGCGACGATCCGACCGCTCTGAACGCCCAGGCCGCTCCGGCCTTTCGGACCGTCGGCCAAACCACTCCGGTCTCTCTGAGCGCTCTGGGCTTTCTGGCCGCTCCGGCCACCCGTACCGCCTCGATCGCTCCTGCGCTCCAGCACCCCCGCGGCGACCGCGACACCCAGCGCCAGGACGGTCATCCCTACGCCGACCCAGTTCGGCGCGGTCAGACCGAGCCCCGCCGTGATGACGATCCCGCCGAGCCAGGAGGCGAGTGCGTTGCCGAAGTTGAAGGCCGCGATGTTGCCGACCGAGGCGAGAGTGGGCGCGGCCGCCGCCTGGTCCATGATCCGCTTCTGCAACGGCGGTACGGTCGCGAACCCGAAGGCCCCGATGAGCGCGATGGTGACGGTCGCGGCGGCCTTGTCGTGCGCGGCGACGCTGAACGCGGCCAGCGAGAGCGCGAGCCCGACCAGTGACACGTACAGCATCGGCATCATGTGGCGGTCGGTGAACCGCCCCGAGATCAGGTTGCCGCCCACCATGCCCAGGCCGAAGACGGCCGTGAGCCAGACGACGGACGACGGTGCGAAACCGGCCACCTCGGTCATCATCGAGGCGAGGTAGGTGACGGCCGCGAAAACGCCGCCGAAGCCGAGGACCGTCATCAGCATCGCCAGCCCGACCTGCGGGTTACGGAAGGCCGCGATCTCCTGGCCCATCGGGGAGGCCGCCTTGACGGGCTGCGCCGGGATCAGTTTGGCGACACCGAGGAAGCCGAGGACGCCCAGGAACGCGATGGCGACGAAGGTGGCACGCCAGTTGATCTGTTGAGCGAGCAGCGTTCCGAACGGTACGCCCACGACGTTGGCGACGGTCAGTCCGGCGAACATCATCGAGAGGGCGCCGGCCCGCTTCTGCGGCGCGACGAGGTCGGCGGCGACCAGCGAGCCGATGCCGAAGAACGCGCCGTGCGCAAAGGACGAAACGATGCGCCCGGCCAGCATCACCGCGAACACCGGCGCCACGGCGGTGAGCAGGTTGCCCACCACGAACAGTCCCATCAGCAGCATCAGCATCTGCTTACGGGTCATCCGGGTGCCGAGGGCGGTCGTCAGCGGAGCGCCGACGACGACTCCGAGCGCGTACAGGGTGGTCGCGTACCCGGCCAGGGGGATGGAGACGCCGAAGCCCGCGGCCACGTCGGGCAGCAGCCCCATCACCGCGAACTCGGTCATCCCGATCCCGAAGGCGCCGATGGTCAGCGCCAGGAGAGCGAGCGGCATGAGGGATCCCTTCGAAAACGATTGCATTCAGCTTTAGCCAGCGTCGACAATAATTGCAGACGCTGGTTACTTGCAAGCGCGGGCTATTTCGCTGGTGTCCTATCCTGGGTCGTACGACCTGTAAGGAGGTCCTCGATGACGCAGCAGACCCGGCAGGCGCCGCGGCAGGACCAGCGACGGACGCGGCAGAACGGCCGCCGCCCGGAACCGGCAGCCGACGGGCGCGCGGAGGTGCATACGGGCACGGCTTCGGGTACGGAGACGGCCCCGACCGGCCGTCGGGGTCGGGCCGCGGCGACGGGCTCGTCCGGGCATGCGGACACAGCCACGGGCTCGGCCGCAGGTACGGGCTCGGCCGCAGATACGGGTAGAGGTACGGGTACGGGCTCATCGGCGAATACGGGCTCAGCCGCGAACGCGACGGCCCCCGGGCACGGCTGCCCAACCGGTTCCGACTCCGGCCCCGGTTCCGCTCCGGCCCTCGCCCAGGGCTGGTGCGCCCTCTCCGCCCTGCACGGCCGCATCGAGTCGCACATCGAGCGCGCGTTGCAGGCGCGGCACGACCTGAGTGTCCGGGAGTTCTCCGTCCTGAGCGTGCTCAGCGAGCAGCACGACGGTCCGGGCGGTCACCTGCGGATGCACCAGGTCGCGGACTCGGTCGTGCTCAGCCAGAGCGCCACCACCCGCCTGGTCACCCGCCTCGAAGAGCGCCGGCTGCTCTCCCGGTACCTGTGCCCCGACGACCGGCGCGGCATCTACACCAACGTCACCGACGAGGGCCGTCAGCTACTCGAAGAGGCCCGGCCGACGCACGACGCGGCACTGCGCGAAGCACTCCAGGATGCCGCAAAGCGTCCCGAACTGGCCCCTCTGGTAACCGCGGTGGAAACCCTCGCGCCGCCTGCCTGAGCAGGGGTGCGTAGGGTCCCGCCCATGAGCGACATCGAGATCCGTCCCGCGACCGAGGACGACCTTCCCGCCATCGTCGTGATGCTGGCCGACGACGCACTGGGCGCCACCCGCGAGACCCCGGACGACCTGACCCCGTACCGCACGGCGTACGAACTGCTGGCCGCCGACCCCAACCAGCACCTGGTCGTCGCCGTACGCGGCGAGCGACCGGTGGGAACGCTCCAACTCACCGTGATTCCCGGGCTCTCGCGGCGCGGCAGCAGCCGTTCCGTCATCGAGGCGGTACGCGTCCACTCGGACGAGCGGGGCAACGGCCTGGGGACCCGGCTGATCGAATGGGCGATCACCGAATCCCGCACCCTCGGCTGCCGACTCGTCCAGCTCACCTCGGACGCGACGCGCGTCGACGCCCACCGCTTCTACGAGCACCTCGGCTTCGAGGCTTCCCACCTGGGCTTCAAGCTCCACCTCTGACCCGGCGCCGCCCCGCCCACGGCACCCTCACACCCGCCCCGTCCGTCCCAGGGCGCCCGCGAAACCACCTTCAGGGCGTCCGGGACATCCGGGCCCGCGCGGCGTCGCCATCACGCCCGGCGCCACAGCCGAACCAGACAACGCGAAGCAGCACGCAGTACTACGGAGCGTCCCTTCAGCCGCTTCCCACACTCCGACCACGCATATGCGCCGCCCGGGCCCTGTCCCGGTACGCCCTCTGACGGCAGGCCCCGCCACAGAACCGCGCCGGCCGCCCCGTACGTGCGGGCGGAACAGGCTCCTCGCATACCTCGCACCGGGTTTCGTTACGCTCTCGCCCTCGATGCGGCAGTTTCGTTACGCCTCCACCGCCCCGCAGCCCGTCGCACCACAACGTCGTCATGCGCCCCTGCGGCGCCCCCGAGGACGACCGTCGCTGCTCCATCGAGAGGCACCCGACCAACAGCGCCAGGACATCATCGATGTCGACGTCCCTCCTTACACCGCCTGCCTCTTGAGCCCTTTTGAGCAGCGCACCCAGGGCCTCGGCGAAGTCCCGCTCGACCTGCGGTGAGGGCTCGTACCCGCCCTCACCGGCCGCTTCCAGCGCATCGCACAACGCCTTGTTACGTGACGCCAGCCGCACCACCGACGCGAGGAAGCGGAAGAAGACGGCGACGGGATCCGTAGCGTCGACCAAGTCCCGTGCGGTGTCCGTGAAAAGGCGCACCCGGTCGGCGACCGTGGCCCTGAACAGCGCATCTTTGGAAGGGAAATGACGGTAGACGGTCCCCGTACCCACTCCGGCGCGCCGCGCGATCTCTCCCAGCGGGACCCCTAGCCCCTGCTCTTCAAAGGCAGTTCGGGCTGCCCGCAACACCAGCTCCCTGTTGCGGCGCGCATCGGCACGCGCCGGCGCTGCCTTCTCGCTCGCCGCCATCGAGCCTCCTGAGAACCGTTGACTTCCGGGCCGAGCGTCCGCGCTCAACCGGGTCGCATATTCCGATTCTACGGGAGCCTCAAATCATGATCCCCCACGCCGCGCTATCGCGGTGCCCTGAGAGCGATGGGGCGGCAAGGCGATGGGGTGGCCCACCGGCGCGGCGGGCCGCTGGTGCGGTGACGCGGCGGTCGGTGCCCCGCCGATGCGGTGGCCTGCCACTGCGCCGCCTCCTGGCGGACGACTGGTCGGTACGGGCCCCACCCGCGACCCGACGACCCCGGCAGCCCGTTCTCTGGCGACTCCGGAAGCAGACGTACGCGCCACGGACGTGGCCGCCGACCCGGTCTCGTCGGCCACCGCCACCGGGGGGGGCACCCGGGGCCACCACCCTCCAGCCTGTCTCCGACTGCCCCGACCTGCCACCGGAGTACGCCTGAAAGGGGGGCCGCTACGAACACAACGCCCATACGTCCGCCATCCGCCTCAACTGCGCCTGCAAATAAGGGCGTTAAAGGCCGAGCACGCCACGAATAACGCATCCTCGACGCATGGCTGCACCGCCGCGCCGCCATACAAGCCGCGCGCCTCCACCCCAACAACCAGCAATCAGCAATCAGCAATCAGCAATCAGCAATCAGCAACCAGCCCAACAACCAGCGCAGCCTGTTTCACGTGAAACAGAGCCCGCCAACAAAAAATTGGGGGTGTCGTTTCACGTGAAACGACACCCCCACCACCCCGCAGCACCACCGCCGCGAAGCGAACGCGCTGAACGCCTCAGCCCGCGATGACCTCATCCCATGCCGAACCCGCCGCCGCAGCCGCCCCGTCACCGTCCACCGTGACGCCGAGCACCCGCAGGCCGGCCGCCAGCGCCGCGAGCGAGGCCAGCACCACGCCGCGCTCCGCCGCCTGACCGTAGTGGTTCACCCGGACCATCTCCTTGGCGAGTGCTCCTGCCGCGGCCTGCACGGGCACCATGACTGTGCCGTCCGCCGCGTCCAGCGCAGCCGCGACGATCTCGCGGGCGTCCATGTCCGCGGGCACACGTAGTGTCGTGGCCGCCGGGGCCGCGTCCTCGTCCCGCAGCACGTACGGGGACAGGGCGCCGAGCGCACGCACACCAGCCCGTACCGCCGCGGCAGCCGCGCGGTGCCGGGTGATGACGGCGTTCAGGCCCTCCGCGTCGACACGGTCCACGGCCTGCTCCAGGGCCAGCATCTCCAGTTGCGCCGGAGCGTGCGGAAGCGCGGTACGACCACCGTCGATCCAGCGCTCCTTCCAGTCCAGCAGCGAGAGGTAGGAACGGCGGGGAGCCTGCTCGTTGGCCGCGATGCGCTCCCAGGCCCGGGCGCTCACCGAGACGGCCGAGACACCGGCCGGCCCTGCCAGCGCCTTCTGCCCGCCGATCACACACAGGTCGACGCCCCACTCGTCGGTGAGCAGCGGTTCGGCGCCCACCGAGGCCACGGCGTCCAGCATCAGCAGCGCACCGTGCTCCCGCACAATGGCGCCGATCTCGGCGACCGGATTGGTGTTGCCGGTCGCCGCCTCGGCATGCACCAGACTCACGAAGTCGATGGCGGGGTGGTCCCGCAGCGCCTCCGCCACCTGTTCAGGTCGCACGGCCCCGGTGAACGGCGCGCTGATCGTCACGACCTCGGCATCACAGGACCGCAGCCAGCCGCCGAAGGTCTCGCCGTATGGTCCGGTCACGATGTTGAGCGCCGTGCTGCCGGGCCCCACGGCGGAGCGGATGCACGCTTCCAGCGGCAGCAGCGCCTCGCCCTGGGTAGCCACCACATCGGCCTGGGTCCGCATCAGCGCCGCGACCTTGTCCTCGATCCGCGCGAAGTGTCCGGCGGTGAGCGGCGGCAGGTCGAGCAGGTCCGGGGCGTCGGAGGTCGTGTTCACGGCGGTCGCGTCAGTCACGGTGGCCTTCCAGCGGTAGCGGGCCGCGGTGCGGCGGCTCCTGATATCTGGCTCGACTGTACGTCCGGGGCCGTCACCCCTGCCGTACGGGCTCGGTCACCCGCGCCGCGCCATGCCCACCACGTCGGCCCGCCGTGGCAGGAGTCCGCCGGCCCCGGCCCGGCGTCCCCGTCAGCGGCCGCGCCAGCCCTCCGCGTCGACCCCGCCCGGCACCGGCCCAGCGGGCTCGTACGGGCCCCGGGTGAAGACGAAGGTGCCCACGTCCAAGTGACTGACCGCGCCGTCCTCGGTACGGACGACGCGCAGCCTCTCACCGGAGAAGTAACCGTCCAGCCCGGTCCAGGTGCCGTCAGCTTCCGCACGGAACCGCGAGGCGCGGCCCCCTGGGCCCGACAGAAGCGAGATCTCCAGCCCCCGGTCGGCACCCAACCGCAGCACATACGGGTGTGCGCCCCAGTACCACGGCCCCGTGAGGGCCAGCAGATCCTCGTCCAACGGCCCGGCCATCGGGCGCCATGGCTCGGGAATCCGCGGCTCCCGGTCCGCGACGATGCCGGCCAGTTCGGCGGCGATGGTGCTGATGGCCGGCCCCGACGTGCAGTTCGCCAGAGCGATACCGGCGACGTCCTCGGCCACGTCGACCCACAGGGACGCCACGAAGCCGGGCATGGATCCGGTGTGGCCGAACAGCAGGCGTCCGCGCCGCCGCAGGAGCTGGAGGCCGAGTCCGAAGCCGTCGGCCCACACCGCGCCCTCGGGAGGCACGGCCGGAGCCCGCATTTCGGCAAGGGTGGCAGCGCTGAGCACACGGTCGTCACCACGGGCCAGGAACGCCGCCCAACGTCCCAGGTCCTCAGCCGTGGACCAGAGCTGCCCGGCCGGACTCATCAGGCCGGTGTCCTGGGCGGGCTCCGGCAGCAGTACGTCCGCCCAGGGGTGCACCGCCCAGCCGTCGGTGTGCGGGGCCTGCGGCTGGAGCGTTGTACGGCTCATACCCAACGGCTCCAGCACCTCCCGGCGCAGCACATCGCCCCAGGGCGTCCCACCGCGCAGGCGCTCGACCAGGGTGCCCAGCAGGGCGTATCCCGGGTTGGAGTAGTGGAACCGCCGCCCGGCGGGCAGGCGACGCGGTTCCTCGTCGAAAAGGTCTCCGGGCTCCTGCCGCAGCGTTCCGGGCGTCCGCTCCCACCAGGGCCCGCGAGCTTCGGCCGACAGCCCGGAACTGTGCGAGAGGAGCTGGGCGACCGTCGCGTCCGGAGCCGCGCTGCCCGGTACGTGCTTACCGAGCGGGTCGTCCAGTGTGAGCAGCCCTTCGTCCCGTAGCCGCAGGACCAGTACCGCGACGAACGTCTTGGTGATCGACCCGATCCGGTACTGAACGTCCACACCGCCCGCTGCGCCGACGTCGGCGCCCCGGCGGGACCCGGCCCATGCCACCTGCCCACCCCGTACGACCGCCCCCGTCAGCGAGGGCGCACGCCCCTCGGCCTGGCCGATCGCCAGCCGACGCCACAGCGCCCGCCTCGTCTCCGGCAACAGCGCACCGAACCGCTCCGCGCCGTGCTCACCCGAGTCGCTCAGCTCCTGGTACGAGTCCAACCCCTGTGATGGGTAGGGCGATTCCGCACTCATGGCACTCCTCGACGGCTCATCAACCAGGCTTCGGACAAGAATGAACCACCTGTCCCATCACCCGCACCACCGAGTTGGCCCGCGCCTCTGCCCGAACCCGTGTACGTGACGTCGACGTCAACGGCTACGGTCGTCCTGGCGCCCGGAACCGCACCGACCGGGCCGGACGGGGGCACACATGCGGATCGGAGAACTGGCCGAGCGAGCCGGTACCACCACGCGCACCCTGCGGTACTACGAGGCGCGCGGGCTGCTCCATGCCGAACGCACGGCCAACGGCCACCGCGTCTACGGCGAAGCGGACCTGCGCCTGCTCCAGCAGATCCAGGTGCTGCAGCGCTTCGGCTTCGAGCTGGAGGAGACTCGGCCCTTCGTGGAATGCCTGCGGGCCGGCCACCCCGCAGGCGACGCCTGCCCCGCCTCGCTCCAGGTCTACCGGCGCAAGCTGGCCGAGTTGGACGCCTGTATCGCCCAGCTCCAGGAGGTACGGGAGCAGGTGGGCGGCCACCTGGCCCGCGCCGAGGAGGCCTTGAGCGAACTGGCGAGCACGACCGCACACCCCGGCGGACTCCACCCGCGCTGCGAACTCGCCCAATCCGACACCTCGGGCCCTCCAGTCCTCCCTCCGGGCTCAGCCATCCACCGGTGAGCGAACCTTCCCACCCAGCTTCGCAATGGCTTTCCCGAGCAGCTTCTGCTCCTCCGCCGGCAGCCATCGCGCCGCATGGACCATGTGCAGCGCCGAACGAAGCCGCTCACGGTCCTGCTCGGCACCAAGGTTTCCCAGGTACGCGGGCAGGATCAGCCCCAGCGCCTTGAGGTCCTTCCGCGCGCAGAGCCTGGCCAGCAGATCGGCCAGCAGTCCACCCGCGGCGCCGACGGCATTCCGGTCATGCGGCGCTTCATCCACCACCGCGGCGTCAACCGATGCCCGCAGCCCCTCCGCAATCGCGAACCGAACCCACATCCCGTAGTCGCCGTCGGGCGCGTCCCTCATCCGCTCGGCAGCACGCTGAAAGTACCCGTACGCCACGGTCGTCTCGCCCAGCTCTCGATGAGCGCGCGCCATGTTCGCGTACAGGGACGCGTAGAACCCGCTGACGCGTTCGTCACCCACCCGGTCCGCCCGGTCCAGGCACTCCTGATTCCACCGGAGTGTGTCCTCCGGCGTGTCCTGGTGCCGGGCCACGTAGTGAGCGGCGACGCACGCCTCGTAATCGTCGTCCGCGTCCTCCCACGCCCGCAGAAACAACCGCCGCGCTTCGTTGTCCTCACCCAGCGCCTCGGCCTCCATACCTCGCGCACACAGCCGCACCACGTGATTCCCCGCGTCCACCGTTCCCCCTCAGTCCGTTTCACGTGAAACAAGCTCCTGCACCGGCATGACCAAGGTGGTGAAGCTGCCTTGGTCGGCGGAGCGCACGACCACCGGCTCAATCCCGGAAGCAATCTCCAGCAGCGCATCGGGCCCTACACCCGCGTCCAGAGCAGGGACGAGCACCGCCGGATCGAAGGCGATACGCAACGACGGCCCCGTACAGACCGCACTCACCACGACAGGACTGACCCCACCCCCGCTCACAACCGCCTCCTGAGCACCCACCCGGATTGTGAGGACGGCCCCTTTCTCCCGCTCGGCGACGGCCGCACGGAGCACCGCCCGGTCCGCGATGATCCGGTGCCGGACGTCCCCCACCCCCTCCAGCACCATCCGATAATCGGGAAACTCCTCTGCACGCCCCACAAGTGTGCGGCGCTCCCCGCCCTCCCCGATCAGACACCCGTCGTCACCGTTCACCTCGACATCGACCTGCTGCTGCCGCAGCGTCCACACCGCCAGGTCTGCCAGATCTCCCGCCTCGACGAACACCCGGCACGGACCACCGCCCGTCGTCCTCGCCCTCAGCACCCGGACCGCCAGCCGGTACCGGTCCGTGGCGGCCAACCGCACCTCGCCGTCACCCAGCTCGATCAGTACGCGGCCAAGGGCCGGGAACCTCGCCCGCGTCTCGGCGTCCGCGACCGCAGATCCCACCTGCCGTACGGCGCTGGCCAGCTCGGCACCCCCGACCCCGGCCCACCCGTGGGGCTGCGGTGGGGCCTCCGCCGGAAACCCCCGCAGCATTTCCTCGATCAGCACCCGCGCGGCATCCGCTGTCTGCCGCGTCCGCTCCAGGTGCGTGCGGAGCACCGTACGCGCTTCCGTCTCGCGCCCATCGAGTACGGCCCTGGCGTCCACCAGCGGCAGCCCCGC
Source organism: Streptomyces sp. NPDC018045 (assembly GCF_044327445.1). NCBI lineage: Bacteria > Bacillati > Actinomycetota > Actinomycetes > Kitasatosporales > Streptomycetaceae > Streptomyces > Streptomyces sp. NPDC018045. The sequence continues at coordinate 348,837 of NZ_JBIRFL010000003.1, read as the reverse complement.
CTCCCGCAACCTGCGGAGCAGCACAGCCCGGCTCTCCTGCCCCACCCCGTAAAACCGGTAGCCACTCACCGGATCGACCTTGGCGGGACGCAACACCCCACAGTCGTCGTAGAAGCGCAACGCGCTCGGAGCCAGACCCACCAGCCGGCCGAACGCCCCGATGCCCAGCAAATCCTCGCTCTCGCCCATGACCGCGATTGTGGGGCTTCCAGCAACCTGAAGGTCAAAGCCGGGCCCGATCAGCACTGCGCCCCATCATCTACGCCGGCGTCCGACCCAGCGCATGCCAGACCCGGCCACGCAACAGTTCGTACTCCGCTCCACGACGTGGCGGCCGGCCCACGGGCCGCTGAACGGCTCGGCCGCCGGACACCACCTGGCCGCGTCGGAACTGCTCCTGCGTGAGGTCGATCTCGATGCCGCTGGGCAGGCGGTTCCACCAGTGATACCCATGCTGCTCACCGTCGAGATACACCTCACCGACCATGAGTTCGCCACCGAAGAAGTCGTGCACAACGAGAGCGGTGATGTCGCATTGGCCCCAGGCGGGATTGCCGGCACTCCAGGGGTCACGGGCGAGGTCATCAGCCGAACACGTATCCGCAGTCCAGCCCGAGCGAACAGCATGCGTGATGTCGGCAAGCGTCCAAGGAGTCATGCAGCGCATCTTCACAGCAACCACTGACAACGCGGCCGCCAGTTACAAGTCCGCTTTCGCGAGAGCGAGTTCGCCTCGCCGACCGCCGTCGAGCTGTCGCGTGAGTATCCCGTGACATCGCAGATGGAGCCCTGCCACCCGACTGTAGGATCACGCGGCTCGTGTCATAGAGAGTTGCGCTGACCAGCAAGTTCCTGACCTGTCTCGGGGTGTTGCCCTACGCCTCTGTCTCACCTCCCTTGGCTTTTCCTCGCAGGGCAACAGGAGCGTGCCGGATGATGGGATGGTGCAGCTCCCCTACGTCTACCGCGTCACCAAGTACGACCCCGACGACCGTGACCACGGGCATTACACCGGTAGTGAGGACACCGTCAGCGATCACGGTGAGGTCGAGGCGTCTTACCTTCAAGCGGTCGCGGCGTTCGCCGGGGACACCGGCATCGATCACCTGGCCGTACGTGAACCACGGGTCCCGTCCTTCGCGCACTTCGGTGTGGAGCCTCCGGTGGATGGCTTTGGTTTGGACGGACTCTTCTCTGCCGGCCCTACCGGTTTTCACGACGGGGCAGAAGTACCGCTCGAAATCGGGCTGGAGCTGGTGCGCGCCATGTTGCGCGACAACGGCGCCTGGTGCCGACTGGAGGTCTCAGACGCGTTCGCGGTCCATGTGGGGTGGGACCAATACCTCTACATCGGAAGTATCCGGCCCTGCGAGGAGGCACTGTCCCGAACCCGCGCGCTGGGGCTGTTCCCAGAACGCCTGAATTCCTCTCCATACGAGATGGAGACCGATGACGCAGATGTCCAGCGGCCCGGTGACGACGAATTCTGGGCCGGTCTGCGCTGGGCGGTCGCTGCATGCCGCGCCGGGCTACTGGAAGAGACGTACGTCGAAGGCGCCTCCAGGTGGCACCGCCTCACCCGCGACACCATCGACACCGTTCGCGCCGGGCTTGCTCCCCGCGCCCGGCTGGCCGTGTGGCCGGGCTTGTCCTCCGACGTTGACGCAGTCATCGGTGCCCTCCCCACCGAGGGCCTCGTCGAATGTGTCTGGCAGGAGAGGGACGGCCGGATCCAGAGCGCTGTCGCTGACGAGGACGATTTCCCAGGGCTGGCCGCCCGGATATCCGATGCCGACGCTGCAACGCTCCTGCCCGTGTATGCCGATGAACGTGCGCCTCTGTTCACCGCTGTCATGCCTGACAGCGACGGAGTGGTCCGGGCCCGCTGGCAGACCGAGCCGACGCCGAGCGACCGGAACTGGGCCTTTCTCAAGACACTTCACCGAGGTGAGATCGTCAACGGCACGGTGACCCGGATCGCCGGCTTCGGCGTCACCTTCGTGGACATCGGGGGCTTCGAGGCGATGATCAATATCCCCGAACTGTCATGGCGTCCCGTCAACCACCCCTCCGACATCGTCTCCGTCGGTCAGGAGGTCGACGCCGAAATTCTCAACGTCGACCCATTCCGCGAACGCGTATCACTGTCTCTCAAGGCCCTGCACGAAGATCCAATGCAGCTACTGACCGGGCAGATTGGACAGACGCTCGTCGGCCGCGTCACCAAACTCATACCGTTCGGCGCATTCGTACGTATTGAAGAGGTGGAGAACGGTTTCGAGGGGCTGGTGCACGACTCCGAATTGGTCAGCGAGCACCTGGAAACTCCTCAGCTCGGCATCCAGGTCGGTGACGCGCTACTGGTCAAGATCCTGGACATCGACCCGGTTCACCGTCGAATCACTCTCTCGCACCGGCAAGCCGTCTCAGACGTCTAGCCCCAGACCGTACTGACGATCAGGGTTCCGCGATGAAACCCGCTGCCCACACGAGCCCCCGTCAGGTCTGTGCCATATCCACGAACCGCGAATAGTGCCCCTGGAAGGCCACGGTGATGGTCGCCGTCGGGCCGTTACGGTGCTTGGCCACGATCAGGTCGGCCTCGCCGGCGCGGGGAGATTCCTTTTCGTAGGCGTCTTCGCGGTGGAGCAGGATGACCATGTCCGCGTCCTGCTCGATGGAGCCCGACTCACGCAGGTCCGAGACCATCGGCTTCTTGTCCGTACGCTGCTCGGGGCCACGGTTGAGCTGCGAGAGCGCGATGACCGGCAGTTCCAGTTCCTTGGCCAGCAACTTGAGGTTTCGGGACATGTCCGAGACCTCCTGCTGACGGCTCTCGGCGCGCTTGGAGCCGCCGGACTGCATGAGCTGGAGGTAGTCGATGACCACCAGCTTCAGTTCGTTGCGCTGCTTGAGGCGCCGGCACTTCGCGCGGATCTCCATCATCGACAGATTCGGCGAGTCGTCGATGTAGAGAGGGGCGGCCGATACGTCGGGCATCCGCCGGGCCAGCCGGGTCCAGTCCTCGTCCGTCATGGACCCGGACCGCATGTGGTGCAGAGCCACCCGCGCCTCGGCGGACAGCAGTCGCATCGCGATCTCGTTGCGGCCCATTTCGAGCGAGAAGATCACGCTCGGCAGGTTGCTCTTGATGGAGCACGCGCGGGCGAAGTCCAGCGCGAGCGTGGACTTACCCATCGCGGGACGGGCCGCGATGACGATCATCTGGCCGGGATGCAGGCCGTTGGTGAGGGAGTCCAGGTCGGTGAAGCCGGTGGGTACGCCGGTCATCTGGCCCTGACGGGAGCCGATCGCCTCGATCTCGTCGAGGGCGCCTTCCATGATGTCGCCGAGCGGGAGGTAGTCCTCACTGGTGCGCTGCTCGGTGACGGCGTAGATCTCCGCCTGTGCGCTGTTGACGATCTCGTCGACGTCGCCGTCGGCGGCGTATCCCATCTGCGTGATGCGGGTGCCGGCCTCGACGAGCCGGCGCAGGACCGCCCGCTCGTGGACGATCTCGGCGTAGTACTCCGCGTTGGCCGCCGTCGGCACGGACTGCACCAGGGTGTGCAGATACGACGCGCCGCCCACCCGGGCGATCTCCCCGCGCTTGGTCAGTTCGGCCGCGATCGTGATCGGGTCGGCCGGCTCGCCCTTCGCGTACAGGTCGAGGATCGCCTGGTAGATCAGTTCATGGGCGGGCCGGTAGAAGTCGTGGCCCTTGAGGACCTCGACGACGTCCGCGATGGCGTCCTTGGACAGCAGCATGCCGCCGAGCACGGACTGCTCGGCGTCCAGGTCCTGGGGCGGTACGCGCTCGAAGCCGCCGGAGGGCCAGCCGCCCTCCTCGTCGCCACCGCGATCGCGGCGGTCGTCGCGGCCACGGCCCTTGCCCTCGCCCCGGCGGGAGCGCGCGGCGGGCAGCCGGTCACTGGGGCCGGCGTCCGCCCAGGGGTCCTCCACGGGCTCGGGCATACTCACCCCGGCACCTCCTCCCGTCCGCGGCGCGGACCTTGCTGTGCCCTTCTTTCTTACGGCACGGCTCTGACAAACGAGACGCCCGACTCCGGTTACGGCGCGTCGAGTTCGGATGGGTTCTCAGACCGGAACAGGGGCCAGGCGCCGGACTACGGTAGGCCCGTATGCACCGTCCGCCAATCTGGTTATCCACAGGCCATGTGGACGAGGGCCCCGTTCCTGTGGAGAAGTGCGCCGATCCTGTGCACGGCACGGGGGACACCGCTGTGGACAAACACACAATCAGCCGGTCACGCCCCACCTGACCTGCGGTTTTGTCGTCCATAGGCTGTGGGGGAGAAAAACTTCGGCAACCTGTTCATGATCGGGCCAAACGCCACGGAGGAGAACGCTCCGGAGGCCACTAAGTAATGATCACTAAGCAGTTGTGCCACTTACCTGTGGAAGATTAGATTGGCAGCATGACACAGGCTCCCGCGACGCCGCGGCGCACCGACCGCCGCCACGACCGAGAGATCATCTCGCTCGCTCTGCCCGCCTTCGGCGCACTCGTCGCGGAACCGCTCTTCGTCATGGTCGACAGTGCCGTCATCGGCCACCTCGGCACCCGGCAGCTCGCCGGCCTCGGCGTCGCCGCCCCGCTGCTGACGACCGCGGTCTCGGTCTTCGTCTTCCTCGCGTACGCCACCACTGCCGCCGTCGCCCGGCGGGTCGGCGCCGGCGACCGCTCCGCCGCCATCCGGCAGGGCATGGACGGTATCTGGCTCGCCCTGCTGCTGGGCGCGGCGGTGGTCGCCGTCGTCCTGCCCACCGCTCCCTGGCTCGTCGACGTCTTCGGCGCCTCGGCCACCGCCGCCCCGTACGCCATCACCTACCTGCGCATCAGCGCTCTCGGCATCCCGGCGATGCTCGTGGTGCTCGCGGCCACCGGCGTGCTCCGCGGCCTCCAGGACACCCGGACGCCGCTGTACGTCGCCATCGGCGGCTTCTCCGTCAACGCGGCCCTGAACATCGGCCTGGTCTACGGCGCCGGGCTCGGCATCGCCGGCTCCGCCTGGGGAACGGTCATCGCCCAGTGCGGCATGGCAGCCGTCTACCTGGTCGTCGTCGTACGCGGCGCCCGTCGGCACGGTGCCTCCCTCCGGCCGGACGCCGCCGGAATCCGCGCCTGTGCCCAGGCCGGGGTGCCGCTGCTGGTACGTACGCTCTCGCTGCGCGCCGTCCTGATGATCGCGACCGCCGTCGCCGCCCGCCTCGGTGACGCCGATGTGGCCGCCCACCAGATCGTCACCACCCTGTGGTCGCTGCTGGCCTTCGCCCTGGATGCCATCGCCATCGCCGGTCAGGCGATCATCGGCCGCTATCTGGGGGCCGACGACGTGGCGGGCGCCAAGGCCGTCTGCCGCCGCATGGTGCAGTGGGGCATCGCCTCCGGCGTGGTGCTCGGCCTGCTCGTCGTGCTCACGCGCCCGCTGTTCATGCCACTGTTCACCGACGACCCGGCCGTGAAGGACGCGCTGCTGCCCGCGCTCCTGGTCGTCGCTCTCACCCAACCGGTCGCCGGCATCGTCTTCATCCTCGACGGCGTGCTGATGGGTGCCGGCGACGGCCCGTACCTCGCCTGGGCGATGCTGGTCACCCTGGCCCTCTTCGCGCCCGCCGCGCTGCTGGTGCCGGTCGTCGGCGGCGGCCTGACCGCCCTGTGGTGGGCCATGGCCCTGATGATGACCGTGCGGATGCTGACATTGTGGGCGCGCACCCGCTCCGGCCGCTGGATTGTGACCGGAGCCTCGCGTTGAAGCCACCCGAAACCACGGCCCCGTGTTGATAATGACCGTGTGCGCCCGCTTGCCAGGAAGATCGTCCTGCCCCTGACACTCACCGTCATCGGGGCAGGCGTCATAGTGGGTTACGCCTCCCAGGAAGCCGACACCAGCAGCCGCGGCCACGGAACTCTCAGGAGCGGTTACGGCAAATCAGGAGAGGCCGACCGGGACCCCCAGGACCAGGACCCGTCCGCCACGGCGCCCGCCGATGACGGCAGCGCGTACACCCCGCGCAGCACGGAGCAGAACGCCCGGGTGGGCGCGATCTTCGAGAAGGACGACTCCGGCGACCACTTCTGCACCGCCAGCGTCGTACAGAGCCCCGGCCGGAACATGCTGATCACCGCGGCGCACTGCGCTTTCGACCCCGAGACCGGCGAACCCGTCAACGACCTCGTCTTCGCACCGGACTACCGCGACGGCAAGGAGCCCAACGGCCTGTGGAAGGTCGAGAAGGTCGTGGTCGACGACCGCTGGGCCAAGTCCCAGGACGAGGACATGGACGTCGCCTTCCTCGTCCTCGGCAGCAAGGACGGCAAGCAGATCCAGGACGTGCTGGGCGGCAACACCCTCGGCATCGATCCGGGCTTCGACAATGACGTCAAGATCACTGGTTACCCCACCAGCAGCGAGACGCCGATCTCCTGCCACAACCGCGCCACGAGGTTCAGCGACACACAGATGCGGGTCCAGTGCACCGACTTCGCGGGGGGTACGAGCGGCAGCCCGTGGCTCGCCGACTACGACCCCAAAAGCCACACCGGAACCGTGATCGGAGTCCTGGGCGGGCACCAGGGCGGCGGTGACGAGGACGACGTGTCCTACGCCGCGTACTTCGGTGACGCGGTCGCCGATCTCTACAAGCGGGCCCAGGACGAAGACGAAGGCTGAGCCGCCGCCCACGCGCGAAAGGGCCGCACCCCGTTTCCGGAGTGCGGCCCTTTCGTGTGCTGCGGTGTCGCTGCTATCAGGCGGCGACGACCTCGACGCCCAGCTTCGCGACGACGTCGCTGTGCAGGCGCACGGACACCTGGTGCGCGCCCAGGGTCTTGATCGGCGAGCCGAGCTCGACGCGGCGCTTGTCCACGTCGGGGCCGCCCGCGGCCTTGATCGCCGAGGCGACATCGGCCGGCGTGACGGAGCCGAACAGGCGACCGGCGTCGCCGGCACGCACGGCCAGCTTCACCTTGACGCCCTCAAGCTGGCCCTTGACCTCGTTGGCCTGCTCGACCGAGGCGATCTCGCGGATCTTGCGACCGCGACGGATCTGCTCGACGTCCTTCTCGCCACCCTTGGTCCAGCGGATCGCGAAACCACGCGGGACCAGGTAGTTACGGGCGTAACCGTCGCGAACGTCGACGACGTCGCCGGCGGTGCCGAGGCCGGAGACCTCGTGGGTGAGGATGATCTTCATGAGTCGGTCACCCTTCCCTTATCGCGCAGTGGAGGTGTAGGGCAGCAGCGCCATCTCACGGCTGTTCTTCACGGCCGTGGCGACGTCACGCTGGTGCTGGGTGCAGTTGCCGGTCACCCGGCGGGCACGAATCTTGCCGCGGTCGGAGATGAACTTCCGCAGCAGGTTCGTGTCCTTGTAGTCGACGTAGGAGATCTTCTCCTTGCAGAACACGCAAACCTTCTTCTTAGGCTTGCGAGCAGGCGGCTTCGCCATTGTCTCTCTCCAGTGAGTTCAAGAAGTTTGTGCTGACGCCCTCAGGCCCTCGGCGCCGTTTCACGCTGTTTCACGTGAAACAGCGTGCGTACGTGCCGAACGTCGGACCTAGAAGGGCGGCTCGTCCGAGTAGCCACCGCCGGAGCCACCGCCCCAGCCACCGCCGCCACCCTGCTGGCCGCCGCCTGCAGGGGCACCGGTCGCCCACGGGTCGTCGGCGGGAGCACCGCCGCCGCCCTGCTGGCCGCCGCCGGGGCCGCCGCCCCAGCCGCCGCCACCCTGGCCACCGCCCTGCGGACCGCCGCCGAAGCCACCGCCCTGGCCACCGCGGCCCGAGGTCTTGGTGACCTTGGCCGTGGCATTGCGCAAGCTGGCGCCGACCTCGTCGACGTCGAGCTCGTAGACCGTGCGCTTGACGCCCTCGCGGTCCTCGTACGACCGCTGCTTCAGGCGGCCCTGCACGATCACGCGGGTGCCCCGCGTGAGGGACTCGGCGACGTTCTCCGCCGCCTGACGCCACACCGAGCAGGTCAGGAACAGGCTCTCGCCGTCCTTCCACTCATTGGTCTGACGGTCGAAGGTGCGGGGGGTGGACGCGACGCGGAACTTCGCGACCGCCGCACCGGACGGGGTGAAGCGCAGCTCGGGGTCGTCGACAAGATTGCCGACAACCGTGATGACGGTCTCGCCTGCCATTAGGGGAACCTCTCGGCGGGTGTGCTGCTGGCTGCTGGTGTTGCTACTCGAACCCGGTTACCGCTGACGCTGATGCGTTCAGTGGGTCTCGGGACGGAGGACCTTGGTCCGGAGGACCGACTCGTTCAGGTTCATCTGACGGTCGAGTTCCTTGACGACCGCAGGCTCGGCCTGCAGGTCGATGACCGAGTAGATGCCCTCGGGCTTCTTGTTGATCTCGTACGAGAGACGACGACGGCCCCAGGTGTCGACCTTCTCGACCTTTCCGTTGCCCTCACGGACGACGGAGAGGAAGTTCTCGATCAGCGGGGAGACAGCGCGCTCCTCGAGATCGGGGTCGAGGATGACCATCACCTCGTAGTGACGCATGTAGAACCCACCTCCTTTGGACTCAGCGGCCACGGTCGTTCCGTGGCAGGAGGGTCATGATGCGTTCCGCACCCGGCCTGGCCAGGAGACCTGGGCAGACGTGGGCGCAGACTGTACAGAGTACCCGCCTCCGGGCTTCCGGTTGAAATCCGGCCGCTGATCCCCCCAATCTGGAACACAACGGGTGTGAGCGGCGTTACAGTTCGCCGCCCTGTCTTCGGAGGTGCCGCATGGCACAGGCAGTCCGGCCGCAGCACGGCCTTCTCTCTCTTCTGAACAGCGACGGCAAGGCCCATCCCGTCGAGAACACCCTCGTCGCCGTGACGCTGGTGTTCGGCGTGATCGCCTTCATCACCGCCCACTTCCACCACCTCCACCTGCTCAGTTCCTGGACGGGACTGATCGGCATCGGTACCGGCGCCTGGGGACAGTTCATCTCCGCGACGACCGGTGAGCGCTTCCTGCTGATCATCGGTCTCGGCGCCGCGGCGATCGGCTTCTTCCTCGGCATGGCGCACGGTGGTCTCTTCGGCGGGCTGCTCGGCTAGCCGGGCAGCGGGGGCTTCACCCCCTTCGCCCAAACGGGGCGCTCCTTTGTCGCAGTAGGCTTCGGCGCGAGAGCCGGAGCCCCGACCATGGGGACACACCTGCCGAGGAGCGCCCCGCATGAGCCTGACCCTGAGGACCATCAGCCGAGAGCAGCATCTGGCGTACATCCAGAGCCTGCCTTCGGCCAGCCACATGCAGGTCCCGGCCTGGGCCGATGTGAAGTCCGAATGGCGCTCGGAGAACCTGGGCTGGTTCGACAAGACCGGTCAACTGGTCGGCGCCGGCCTGGTCCTCTACCGCCAGTTGCCCAAGATCAAGCGGTACCTCGCCTACCTGCCCGAGGGCCCGGTGATCAACTGGTTCTCCCCGAACCTGGAGGACTGGCTCAAGCCGATGCTGGCGCACCTGAAGCAGCAGGGCGCCTTCTCGGTGAAGATGGGCCCGCCGGTGATCATCCGACGCTGGGACGCCGCCGCGATCAAGGCCGGCATCCAGGACCCGGACGTCAAGCGGCTGCGTGACATCGAGGCCACCCACATCGAGCCGCGCGCCTTCGAGGTGTCCGACAAGCTGCGCCGGATGGGCTGGCAGCAGGGCGAGGACGGCGGGGCCGGCTTCGGTGACGTGCAGCCCCGCTACGTCTTCCAGGTGCCGCTGGAGAACCGCTCGCTGGAGGACGTCCACAAGGGCTTCAACCAACTGTGGCGCCGCAACATCAAGAAGGCCGAGAAGGCCGGTGTCGAGGTCGTCCAGGGACGCTACGAGGACCTCGCCGAGTGGCAGCGGCTGTACGAGATCACCGCGGTACGCGACCGCTTCCGGCCGCGCCCGCTCAGTTACTTCCAGCGGATGTGGGCGGCCCTCAACAGCGAGGACCCCAACCGCATGCGGCTGTACTTCGCGCGCCACAACGGCGTGAACCTCTCCGCCGCGACGATGCTGGTCGTCGGCGGTCACGTCTGGTACTCCTACGGGGCCTCGGACAACATCGGCCGTGAGGTCCGGCCCTCCAACGCCATGCAGTGGCGGATGCTGCGCGACGCCTACGCACTGGGCGCCACCGTCTACGACCTGCGCGGCATCAGCGACTCGCTCGACGAGAACGACCACCTCTTCGGCCTCATCCAGTTCAAGGTGGGCACGGGCGGGCAGGCAGCCGAGTACCTGGGCGAGTGGGACTTCCCGCTCAACAAGCTCCTGCACAAGGCGCTCGACATCTACATGTCGCGCCGCTGACCGCCACACCCCTTTTCGACCGCAACGCAGCCACGAGAAAGGTTCCGGGCCCGGCCATGGCGCTCACCCTCTACGTCGACACCGCGCGCTGGCGGGCACACCAGCAGAGCGTTCTGCAGCAGTTCCCGGGGCTCGTCCCGGTCTGCAAAGGCAACGGTTACGGCTTCGGCCACGAGCGCCTCGCCGAGGAGACGACCCGGCTCGGCGCCGATCTCCTCGCCGTGGGGACGACGTACGAAGCGGCCCGCATGAAGGACTACTTCAGCGGTGACCTGCTCGTGCTGACTCCCTTCCGGCACGGTGAGGAACCGGTTCCGCTGCCGGACCGCGCCATCCGTTCGGTCTCCTCGGTCGAGGGGGTGGGCGGCCTGGTGGGTGCCCGGGTGGTCGTCGAGGTCATGAGCAGCATGAAGCGCCACGGTGTGCTGCCCGAGGAATTGCCGAAGCTGGCCGCGGCCATAGAGGACGTACGGCTGGAGGGCTTCGCCATCCACCTGCCGCTGGACCGCACCGACGGCTCCGACGCGGTGGAGGAGGTCATCGGCTGGATGGACCGGCTGCGGGCCGCCCGCCTGCCGCTGCACACGATGTTCGTCAGCCACCTCAAGGCCGACGAGCTCCACCGCCTCCAGCAGCAGTTCCCGCAGACGCGCTTTCGCGCGCGGATCGGCACGCGGCTGTGGCTCGGCGATCACGACGCCACCGAGTACCGCGGCTCGGTCCTGGACGTCACCCGGGTCGGCAAGGGCGACCGCTTCGGCTACCGCCAGCAGAAGGCCGCCTCGGACGGCTACCTGGTCGTGGTGGCCGGCGGCACGTCGCACGGTGTGGGCCTGGAGTCGCCCAAGGCGCTGCACGGCGTGATGCCCCGCGCCAAGGGCGTGGCGCGTGCGGGTCTGGCGACCGTCAACCGCAACCTCTCGCCGTACGTGTGGGCGGGCAAGCAGCGGTGGTTCGCGGAGCCCCCGCACATGCAGGTCTCCATCCTCTTCGTGCCGGGCGACGCCCCCGAGCCCCAGGTCGGCGAGGACCTGGTGGCCCACCTGCGGCACACCACGACGCAGTACGACCGCCTCGTGGACCGCTGAGCCGCGGCCGCTTCCACGGACACGGAACGGGCCCGGGGCCGCAGATCTGCTCTGCGGCCCCGGGCCCGTTCCGTACGCGTCGCCAGTCGCCGGCGTGCGGCTAATCCCGGGCCGCGCCCCAGCGCACCTGGGGCGCCCCCTCGAACTGCATGGCGTGTTGCGGCAGGTGATGCGCACGGCCGAGCACGAAGACGTCCGGAGCGTGGTGCAGCACGCCGCCCGACGGGTCGTCGTCGCCGTCCCTGCGTACGACGTCCCGCTCCGGGAGGAGTACGTCGCGTACCACCACGGCACACAGGTACAGCGTCCCCAGCAGGTGCAGCGCTATGGCTACCTGATAGCCCTCCAGCGGCAGCCCCTGGTGCTTGTCGCCGTTGCCGGTGTAGGCGAGGTACAGCCAGATGCCCAGGAAGTACATGACCTCGCACGCCTGCCACACCAGGAAGTCGCGCCAGCGTGGTCGCGCCAGCACGGCGAGCGGGATCAGCCACAGCACGTACTGCGGCGAGTAGACCTTGTTGGTGAGGATGAACAGTGCGACGACCAGGAAGGCGAGCTGTGCGAACCGTGGGCGGCGCGGTGCGTAGAAGGTGAGCAGCGCCAGGGCGCCGCACCCCAGGATCATCAACAGCGTCGCGTAGGTGTTCGCGTCCTCCAGCGGATTGCCGGTGCGCTGGGAGATGAGCAGCCAGATCGAACCGAAGTCGATGGGCCGCTCCTGGCTGAAGGTGTAGAACTTCGCCCAGCCTTCGCGGATGTGGAATCCGGACGCATCGTGCGTGATCATCACCGGAACGTTGACCACGAGCCACGCGGCGACCGCTCCGGCCACGGCCTTGCCGTAGGCGCGCCACTGCCCGGCCCGCCAGCACAGCACGAGCAGTGGCCCGAGCAGCAGCACCGGATACAGCTTCGCGGCGGTCGCGAGCCCGATGAACACACCCGCAGCGAGAGCCCGGCTGCGCGACCACATCAGCATTCCGGCGGCGGTCAGCGCGACGGCCAGGAGGTCCCAGTTGATCGTGGCGGTGAGCGCGAGGGCGGGAGCCAGGGCGACCAGGAGGCCGTCCCAGGGGCGCCGGCGGTGGGTGCGGGCCACGCATACGGCGAGGACCGCAGCACAGGCCATCAGCATGCCGGCGTTGACCAGCCAGTAGATCTGCTCACGCTCCTGGATGGAGCCACCGTGCGGGGTCAGCCAGGACGCGACCTCCATGAACACTCCGGTCAGTACCGGGTATTCGAGGTACTCCATGTCGCCGGGCAGTTTGTCGAAGTACGGGATCAGTCCGTCGGCGAAGCCGCGGCCCGCGTACAGGTGGGGGATGTCGGAGTAGCAGGCGTGGGTGTACTGGCTGGTGGCACCGAAGAACCACCCGCTCTCGTAGCAGGGCAGCTTCTGCACCATGCCGAGTGCGAACATCCCGATCACGACGAGCGCGATGACGCGTACCGGACTCCACCAGCCCGTGCCGAAGAGCGCGCGCCGCCCGGCAGGGCCGCCGACCAGCTCGCTGCCGGACGCCGCCACCTCGTCCCGTCGCGTCGGCCGTACGGGCTCGTCCTGTCGCACGCTCGTCATGCGCCCATCCTGCCGTACGGCTGTGGGCCGAACGCGGAGAAGCCCCCGGCCCGTATCCACGGGTCCGGGGGCTTCTCCGTCACGTTTCACGTGAAACAGTCAGCGGTCAATCTCGTCGTCCACCTGACGCTCCGCCGGCCGGGTTGCCGAAGATGTCACCTTCGTCGTCTCCGGGCCCGCCGGTGCTCGGGTCGGGCGTTGCGGTGGTGCCACCGGAATCTCCGCCACCCGGACGCCCACCGGTCTCCCCGCCACCGGTCGCTCCACCATTGACCCTGCAGTTGAGGTCCCAGTCCGCACACGTATGGGTCGGCTTGGGGCTGGCGGGGGGGCTGGACGGTGCGGACTTGCTCGGGGTGGGCGTCGGTGAGCTGGGCGGGGGAGTGGACGGGGTGGGCTTCGGGGAGGGGCTCATCCCCTCTCCGTAGACCGTCTGGCCGATCGGTGCGGGCTCCGGGAAGCGTTCGAGCTTCTTGCCCTTCATGACCTGAGCCATGTAGTCCGCCCAGATACGGGCCGGGAACGACGCACCGTGGATCTTCTCCTCGCCACCGACGCCGTACATCTTCAAGAACTGCTGCTGTTTGGCCTGGTCGTCCACTCGCCACATGCCGATCGTGGTGGCCAACTGCTTCGTATAGCCGGCGAACCAGGCCGACTTGTTGTCGTCGGTGGTACCGGTCTTGCCTGCTGCCTCCCGCCCGTCGGGCAGCTTGGCGGCCGTACCGGTGCCCTTCTCCACCACGGTCTTCAGGACGTCCGTCACGTTGTCCGCGACCGCCGAGCTGAAGCCCGTCTTGGGCTTCTTGGTGTGCTCGTACATGCTCTTGCCGTCCTTCTCGACGGACTCGACCGAGTACGGGTCGTCCTGCTGGCCGCTGGCGGCGAAGGTGGCGTACGCACCGGCCAGCCGGATCGCGCTCGGTGCCGAGGTGCCCAGCGAGTAGGTCGGCGTGGTCTTCGCCATGCTCTGGTCGTCGCGGAGACCGGCGGCGATGGCGGCTCCCTTCACCTTGTCACGGCCCACATCCATGCCGAGCTGGATGTAGGGGGTGTTCACCGAGAACTGCATGGCGGTGCGGAGGGTGATCTTTCCGCGGTTCTCGTTGCCGTCGTTCGCCTGGTGCCACTCCTTGCCGTCCTTGTCATGCCAGACGGTCCCGTCGTAGTTGAGCAGCTTCAGCTTGTTGTCGCCGTTGTAGATGCTGCTCGGCGAGACGCGCGTGCGCCGTTCGGGATTGCGGGGATCCCGAACGCCGTCGCTCATCGCCGCCGCCAGCACGAACGGCTTGAAGGTCGAGCCGACCTGGACACCGGTGTAGTCGGCGTTGTTCGTGTAGTGCTGGGTCGCGTCCTTGCCGCCGTAGATGGCGACGATCTTCCCCGTACCCGGCTCGACCGATGCGCCGCCGAACTGGACGTACTTGTCCACCTCGCGCTTGTCGGGCTTGATGTGCTCCTTGGTGACCTTGTCCACGGACGCCGCGAGTTCGTTGACCTGCTTCTCGTCGAAGGTCGTGTGGATCTCGTAGCCGCCCTTCTTCAGCATGACGTCCGTGATCTTGGTGTTTGCCGTGATGTAGTTGTTGGCAAGGTCGACCAGATAACCCTTCTGGCCGCGGAGGTCCATGGCCTTCTTGGGCTTCTTCGGCATCGGGAAGTCCTTGATCTGGTCCCGCTCCGCCTTGGTCATCCGCTTGACCTCGACCTCACGGTCCAGCGTCCACTTCCAGCGGGCCTCGGCGCGCTTGAGGTTCGCGCCCTTGGCCTCCGTCGAGATGTACGGGTCGTAGAGGTTGGGACCGTTGAGCAGCGACGCGAGGAACGCTCCCTCGCTCGGGGTGAGCTTGTCGCAGTCCTTGCCGTAGTACGCCCGCGACGCCGCCTGGATGCCGTAAGCCCCTCGCCCGTAATACGCGGTGTTGAGGTAACCGGCCAGGATCGTGGGCTTCTTCACCTTGATGCCCACCTTTATGGAGATGAACAGCTCGGTCAGCTTGCGCTTGAGCGTCTGTGACTGATCGAGGTAGGTGTTCTTCACGTACTGCTGGGTGATGGTGGAGCCACTCTGGGTCTCACCGCCCTTGGCCATGTTGAAGACCGCACGGGCGATACCCATCGGGTCGACGCCCGAGTCCTGGTCGAACGACGCGTTCTCGGCGGAGATCACCGCGTTCTGCATGGACTTGGGGATCGAGGTGATCGGCACGATCTGGCGGTTGAGTTGACCACCGCCGGCGACCACCATCGGCTTGCCGTTCGACCAGTAGTAGACGTTCTTCTGAAGCTGCGAAGCCTTCTGCGGGTTCGGGATGTCCACATAGGCGAGCGCGAGGCCGGCCGCACCGACGATCAGTGCGCAGAAGCCGATGCAGGTGCCGAGGACCTGTTTCCACGAGGGCATGAACCGGCGCCAGCCGATCTTTCCGGCCCGCGGATAGTCGATGAACCGCTTCTTGCCGGGCCTGCCCGCTCCCCGGCCCCGCCCGCGGCCGCCCGCGTCGCCACTGCCACCGCCACCGGTGCGGCGCCCGCCGCCACGGCCGCCACGGCCACTGCCCGAGGCCATCGCCGCCGTGTCGGAGGCACGTCGTCGGCCGCCGCGTTGTGCGGCGCGCCGGGCCTCGGCTCTGCCGCCGGCCGGCCGTTCCTGCCCGTACGCTCCGGCGTCGGTGCCGGGATCAGGGGTGGAGCCGCGGGTGGGCGCGGCACGGCGCCCCGGTGATTGCTGTGCGGCTCGTCGGGCCGCAGCACGTCCGCCGCCCTGCGGCTGGGGCGGTTTGCGACGGTGCTCGCTCATGGAACGAATACTCCTCGGGCAGGCGCGCTATCTATCTCGTCGCCTGAAGGCGGCAGTTGGGCTTCAGGTCCCCCCGACGTACGGCACCCATATGGCGCATGGGGTCGCACTACACCGAGGACGGGGACGTCATGTTCCGCCCCACGGTTCCCGGCAGTTTGCATGGCGCACAGACTACGCACGGCCAAAACCTGCCCACTGTTGAAATTCACTCCAAATCAGTCAGGTTGGGTGGAACGAAACGGTGTTGTGATGGCGCTCACCGTCCCCCCTCTTGTTCCTCTCGTGGGTCCGATCTATCGTCTGGATGTATCGGATCGATACATCAGCTCGGCATAAAGAACGCACGACACCAAGGAGGCGGACATGAGCAGGCGGTCCGGCATCCTTGAGTTCGCCGTCCTCGGACTGCTCCGCGAGTCCCCCATGCACGGCTACGAGCTGCGCAAACGGCTCAACACCTCGCTGGGGGTCTTCCGTGCGTTCAGCTACGGCACGCTCTACCCCTGCCTCAAGTCACTGGTCACCAACGGCTGGCTGACCGAGGAGACGGGCAGTTCCCCGGAACCCGCGCCCGCGTCCCTCACCGGCCGCCGGGCGAAGATCGTCTATCGGCTGACAGCGGAGGGGAAGAGCCACTTCGAGGAGCTGCTCGCCCACTCCGGCCCGGACGCGTGGGAGGACGAACACTTCGGCGTCCGCTTCGCCTTCTTCGGGCAGACCTCGCGCGACGTACGGATGCGGGTCCTGGAAGGCCGCCGCAGCCGGCTGGAGGAGCGCCTCGAAAAGATGCGCACCTCCTTGGCACGGTCACGCGAGCGGCTGGACGACTACACCCTCGAACTGCAGCGGCACGGTATGGAGTCCGTGGAACGCGAGGTCCGGTGGCTCAACGAGCTGATCGAGAGCGAGCGCGCCGGCCGCGATCAGCGCGCCGCGGACCCCGCGGAGCAGGACCAGAAGGACACGTCAGCAGATACGGGCGGCCTGCCCCGGCGTCGGGGAGGTTCCCGGCCGGATCCGTCCGATGACACCACCACATGAGGTTCCGCAGACCGTGGGACCTTGTCGAGATCACAGGGAGCAACCGGAATGGGTTCGGTTCGCGTAGCCATCGTCGGCGTGGGCAACTGCGCCGCCTCGCTGGTACAAGGCGTCGAGTACTACAAGGACGCAGACCCGGACAGCCGCGTGCCCGGCCTGATGCACGTGCAGTTCGGCGACTACCACGTGCGTGACATCGAGTTCGTGGCCGCTTTCGACGTCGACGCCAAGAAGGTCGGCCTCGACCTGGCGGACGCCATCGGCGCCAGCGAGAACAACACCATCAAGATCTGCGACGTGCCGAACTCCGGCGTGACCGTCCAACGCGGACACACCCTCGACGGCCTGGGCAAGTACTACCGCCAGACCATCGAGGAGTCCGACGAGGCGCCGGTGGACATCGTCCAGGTGCTCAAGGACCAGCAGGTCGACGTCCTGGTGTGCTACCTGCCCGTCGGCTCCGAGGACGCCGCGAAGTTCTACGCCCAGTGCGCCATCGACGCCAAGGTCGCCTTCGTCAACGCCCTGCCGGTCTTCATCGCCGGCACCAAGGAGTGGGCGGACAAGTTCACCGAGGCGGGCGTGCCGATCGTCGGTGACGACATCAAGTCCCAGGTCGGCGCCACGATCACGCACCGCGTGATGGCCAAGCTCTTCGAGGACCGGGGCGTCATCCTGGACCGCACGATGCAGTTGAACGTCGGCGGCAACATGGACTTCAAGAACATGCTCGAACGGGAGCGCCTGGAGTCCAAGAAGATCTCCAAGACGCAGGCCGTCACCTCGCAGATCCGCGACCGCGACATGGGCGAGGACAACGTCCACATCGGTCCGTCGGACTTCGTCGCCTGGCTGGACGACCGCAAGTGGGCCTACGTGCGCCTGGAGGGCCGTGCCTTCGGTGACGTCCCGCTGAACCTGGAGTACAAGCTGGAGGTCTGGGACTCCCCGAACTCCGCGGGTGTCATCATCGACGCGCTGCGCGCCGCGAAGATCGCCAAGGACCGCGGCATCGGTGGTCCGGTGCTCTCCGCGTCCTCGTACTTCATGAAGTCGCCGCCGGTGCAGTACTTCGACGACGAGGCGCACGCGAACGTCGAGAAGTTCATCAAGGGCGAGGTCGAGCGCTAAGCGCCACGCCTTTCCCCCGTGCTCACAGGCCCCCGGAAATTCCGTCCGGGGGCCTGTGAGCTGTGTGAGGCTGGGCCCCATGCCCGTTGTGCGTGACCTCCGCGTACTGCTCCAGCTACGCGACTTCCGCTCCCTGCTGGCCGTACGGCTTCTCTCCCAGGCCGCCGACGGTGTCTACCAGGTCGCGCTCGCCACATACGTCGTCTTCTCCCCCGAGAAACAGACCTCTCCCGCGGCCATCGCCTCCGCCATGGCGGTGCTGCTGCTCCCGTACTCGCTCCTCGGCCCGTTCGCGGGCGTCCTCCTCGACCGCTGGCGCCGCCGGCAGGTGCTGCTCTACGGCAACCTGCTGCGCACCGCACTCGCCGTCGGCACCGCGGCCCTGATCACGGCGCAGGTCCCGGACGGGCTCTTCTACGCGTCCGCCCTCTCCGTCATGGCCGTCAACCGCTTCGTGCTGGCCGGGCTCTCGGCCGCGCTGCCCCGGGTGGTCGACGGCACGGAGCACCTGGTGATGGCGAACTCCCTCTCACCGACCGCCGGCACGCTCGCGACCACCGCGGGAGGCGGCCTCGCCTTCGCCGCCCGGCTAGCGGGCATCGAGTCGAACTCGGTCGTCGTGGTGCTGGCAGCGGTCCTGTATCTCTGCGCTGCCGGTGTCTCGCTGCGGATGACACCGGGGCTACTCGGGCCCGAGCCGGCACAGCTCCAGCCACGCTTGGGTGCTGCCTTGTCCAGCACCGCCCGTGGTCTGGTGGAGGGCTTGCGTCACCTTGCGCAGCGCCGAACGGCCGCAGCGGCGCTGACAGCGATGACCGCGCTGCGCTTCTGCTACGGGGCGCTGACGGTGACGGTGCTGATGCTGTGCCGGTACGCCTGGTCCACCGACGAGTCGCACGGGCTGGCGCTCCTCGGGATCGCCGTCGGTGTGTCGGGGGCCGGTTTCTTCGCTGCCGCGGTCATCACCCCGCCGGTCGTGGCCCGCCTCGGCCCCCTGGCCTGGATGGCGTGCTGCGCGGGGCTGTCGGCCGTACTGGCTCCTGCTCTGGGGCTGGCCTTCGCGTACGGCCCGATGCTGATGGCGGCCTTCGTGCTCGGCCTCAGCACGCAGGGAGCCAAGATCTCCACGGACACGGTGGTGCAGTCGTCCGTGGACGACGCCTTCCGCGGTCGGGTTTTCGCCGTGTACGACATGCTCTTCAACGTCGCCTATGTCGGTGCCGCGGCGGCGGCAGCGTTGATGTTGCCGCCGGACGGCAGGTCGAGTCTGCTCGTCATCGGCGTGGCCCTGCTCCTCGCGGCGACCGCCGTGTCCCTGGTGCGCTTTCTGCGGAGCTAGGCACCCGCCCCTGTCGGCGCCGTCGGCGACGGGGCCCGTCGTAAGCCGATACGCCACGCGCTCTGCACACATGACACGGCATTCACCAGGGGGACCTTCGTGGCCACCGATGACACGAAGAAGGAGGGAACACCGCGCGTTTCACGTGAAACACGGCGCCGGAGGCGGGGCCGTGTTTCACGTGAAACAGGCTCAGCTCTGCGCGGCCCACCACTCCCGCAGGGCCGCGACGGCCTGGTCCCGCTCCATCGGCCCGTTCTCCAGCCGCAGTTCGAGCAGGTGCTTGTACGCCTTGCCGACCGCCGGGCCAGGGGCGACGCCGAGGATCTGCATGATGTCGTTGCCGTCCAGGTCCGGCCGGATCGAGTCCAGCTCCTCCTGCTCCTGCAGACGCGCGATCCGCTCCTCCAGCCCGTCATAGGCACGGGAGAGAGCGTTGGCCTTGCGCTTGTTACGGGTGGTGCAGTCCGAACGCGTCAGCTTGTGCAGTCGCCGCAACTGCGGGCCGGCGTCCCGTACGTACCGGCGGACCGCGGAGTCGGTCCACTCACCCGTCCCGTAACCGTGGAAGCGCAGGTGCAGCTCCACCAGGAGCGAGACATCCTTGATCATGTCGTTGGAGTACTTCAGCGCGGCCATCCGCTTCTTGGTCATCTTCGCGCCCACGACTTCGTGGTGGTGGAAGGAGACCCGGCCGTCGCTCTCGAAGCGCCGCGTCTTCGGCTTGCCGATGTCGTGCAGCAGCGCCGCCAGCCGCAGGACCAGGTCCGGACCGTCCTCTTCGAGGTCGATCGCCTGCTCCAGCACCGTCAGCGAGTGCTCGTAGACGTCCTTGTGGCGGTGATGTTCGTCACTCTCCAGCCGCAGGGCGGGCAGTTCCGGCAGCACCCGGTCGGCGATTCCCGTGTCGACCAGCAGCCTGAGGCCCTTGCGCGGGTGTGCGCCGAGCAGCAGTTTGTTCAACTCGTCCCGAACCCGCTCGGCGGAGACGATGTCGATGCGCTCGGCCATGGCCTTCATGGCCGAGACGACGTCCTCGGCCACCTCGAAGTCCAACTGAGCCGCGAACCGGGCTGCCCGCATCATCCGCAGCGGGTCGTCGGAGAACGACTCCTCCGGCGTTCCCGGCGTGCGCAGGACACGCGCCGCCAGGTCCTCCAGGCCGTTGTGCGGATCGATGAACTCCTTCTGCGGCAGCGCCACCGCCATGGCGTTCACCGTGAAGTCCCGGCGCACCAGATCCTGCTCGATGGAGTCGCCGTAGGACACCTCGGGCTTGCGCGAGGTTCGGTCGTACGCCTCGGAGCGGTACGTGGTGACCTCGATGTCGAACGAGTCCTTCTTGCAGCCGACCGTGCCGAAGGCGATACCCACCTCCCACACCGCGTCCGCCCACGGACGCACGATCCGCAGCACGTCCTCGGGACGGGCGTCGGTGGTGAAGTCCAGGTCGTTGCCGAGCCGGCCGAGCAGGGCGTCCCGCACCGAACCTCCGACCAGGGCAAGCGTGAACCCGGCCTCCTGGAAGCGGCGGGCCAGGTCGTCCGCGACGGGGGACACCCGCAACAGTTCGCCGACGGCACGGCGCTGCGCCTGGCTCAGCGCACTCGTCGACTGCGAGGTCCGCTCGGACTGCGGGGCGAGGAAGTCATTGTTGGCGTTCGGCACAACAGAACAGGGTACGTGTCCGCGTCCGGCGAAGCGTCCCATCGCCCGCCCCGCCGGGCATCCGTGTGGAAAGGGGACAAGGCCCTCCTGCGGCCGGGCAACGGGCGATCTTGTGGAGCAGTCCCCAGCACTTCGGCACAGCGGGTCTCGTTACCATGCGTGGACGCACATTCCGACGACCACTGACGACGACGAGGGACGGGCGAACGCGTGGCCGAGGCGGCAGGGTTCCAAGGGAGTGAACGGCCGCGCGGTCGGTGGTCGCGCCGGGCCGCGGCGCTGATCGCCGGAGTGCCGTTGCTGGTCGCGTTGCTGCAGTTCCCGGCCGCCCCCGAAGCCCGTGCCGCCGGTCCGCGCACCGTCGATGTGTCCATCGACGCGCTCACGCCCACCGTGCCCAAGAAGAACGACACCCTCACCGTCTCCGGCACCCTCACCAACCGCGGTGACTCCCCGGTCACCGACGCGCACGTAGGCCTGCGGCGGGGCCAGGCCCTCACCAGCCGCAGCGCCATCGACACGGCCGCCAAACGCACCGGCTTCTCGCCCGGCGCGGACGGCGAGGAGATCGAGAACCGCACCCAGAAGATCGACAAGCTGGCCCCGGGCGTCAGCCGCACCTTCACCCTCCAGGTGCCGGTCAAGGACCTCGGCCTGGGTGACGACGGTGTCTACCAGCTCGGGGTCTCCTTGTCCGGCCGGGCCGGGGGCAGCTCGTACGAGCAGGTGCTCGGCGCCCAGCGGACGTTCCTGCCCTGGCAGACCTCCGACGTGGCGAAGAAGACACAGCTCACGTACCTGTGGCCGCTGATCTCCTCGACGCACCTCACCGCGGAGACCGACGCGGACGCGGAGCAGACCCCCGTCTTCCGCAACGACAACCTGGCCGCGGAGATCGCCCCCGGCGGACGGCTCCAGCAGCTCGTGGCGCTCGGCAAGGACCTCCCCGTCACCTTCGTCATCGACCCCGACGTGCTCGCCTCCGTCGAAGCGATGACCAAGACGTACAAGGTCGAAGGGCCGAACGGCCCCACGGCGGGCAAGAACCAGGCGATCGCCAAGCAATGGCTGAAGCAGGTGGAGGAGGCCGTCAAGACCCACGAGGTCATCGCCCTCCCCTTCGCCGACCCCGACCTGGCCTCCCTCGCCCATCGCGGCAAGGAGGTGCCCAGCGCCCTCGGTCACCTCGGCTCCGCCACGACGCTGGCGGCCACGGCCGTGGAGACGGTCCTGGGCGTCAAGCCCCGTACCGACTTCGCGTGGCCCGTCGAGGGCGCCGTCGACTCCTCGATCGTCGATGTGGCCACCTCCGGCGGCGCCCACAACATCATCGCCCGCAGCGACAGCATCCAGGAGAACGACCTCTCCTACAGCCCGACGGCGGCCCGCCCCATCGGCGGCGGGAACACCGCGATCGTCTCGGACGCACGGCTGTCCACCGCGTTCGAGGGCGACCTGTCCAAGGCCGAGAACTCCACCCTCGCCATTCAAAAGTTCCTCGCCCAGAGCCTCATGGTCAACGGCCAGGAGCCCGAGCGGCAGCGCAACCTCGTCGTCGCCCCGCAGCGCACGCCCTCCGTCAGCCAGGCCCAGGCGATGGCCGCCGGCGTGAAGAGCCTGGTGCCCGGCCGCTGGGCCGAACCGCTGAGTCTGGTGGGTGCTGCCAAGGCCGCGCCCGACCCGAACGCCAACCGCGACGTGCCCAGGAGCTCCGCCTACCCGTCCTCGCTGCGCAAGCAGGAGCTGCCGACCGAGGCCTTCGAGGAGATCCAGGACACCCAGAGCACGCTGGACGACTTCAAGCCCATCCTGTCCCAGCCCGGCCGCGTGGTGACGCCGTTCGGCAGCGCCATCATGCGGGAGATGTCGACGGAGTGGCGGGGCGACGAGGCGGGCGCCGCGGCGTTCCGCGGCTCCGTGCGCACCTATCTCGACGGTCTGACGAAGAACGTGCAACTGATCCAGAAGTCGGACGCGACGCTCTCCGGGCGCAGCGCGACCATTCCGGTGACGGTGCAGAACAACCTGGTCCAGGGCGTGAAGGGCCTGACGCTGGAACTCACGTCCTCGCAGCCCAACCGCCTGGACACGGGTGAGCCCCAGGAGATCACGGTCGACGGCGGCCACAGCCAGTCGTTCAAGTTCGACACGACGGCGAACGCCAACGGCCCCGTGCAGGTGACGGCGCAGCTCTACACCTCCGAGGGCAAGCCGTACGGCCGGCCGATGACCTTTCAGGTCAACGTCACCGAGATCACCTCGACGATCATGCTCGTGATCGCGGGTGGCGTGCTGCTGCTCGTCCTCGCCGGTGTGCGCATCTACCTCCAGCGCAAGCGTGCCGGGTCCCGGCACGAGGAGGGGACCGACGGTGGCGAGGGGGCCGCCGGAGCCGGTGACGGCAACGGGGACGACGGCGGTACGGACGGTGACGAGCCGGTGCAGCCGGGTGACCCCGAGCCGGACACCGGTTCGGGAAGCACGGACCCGTCCGGCTCAGGTGAGAAAGTGGACCGTTGATGGATGGCGGGGCCGGATGGCCGGCGACAGATGAGGTGGGGCAGCGATGAATGCGCCGTACGACGGTGACCGCGGCAGGGGTGCGCACGGCACCCCCGCGGGTCAGGGACCGCCGACGCCCCAGGGGCAGCCGCCCCATGACCCATATATGCAGGACGCGTACGCCAACGACCCCTACCGGTCGCAGGACCCCACGACCCAGGACCCGGTGAACGACGTCTTCTACGACCGGTCGGCACATCCCCCGCCGCCTCCCGGCCAGGCCCCGAACCCGCTCTACCAGCAGCCGCCCGCCCCGCAGCACACTCCGGACCCCCAGGTGTGGGCCCCGCCCCCGCCTCCCGAGCCCCAGGGCCCGACCCGGCACCTGCCGTACGGTGACGACGCCGCCACCACGCAGTTCGTCGGAGTGGACGACCTCATCACGCAGGCCGCCGACGAGCGCCCTGAGCAGGACGCCTTCGCGCACCTGTACCGGGACCAGCAGCAGCCGTACGAGCCCCAGCGCCCGCACGACCCGCAGCGACCGCAGTACGAACCGCGGCAGTCGCCCGAACCGCAGCGGCCGTACGCGCCGCAGCAGCCGATGGCACCGCAGCCGGAACCCTTCCCGCAGGCCGCCGCCGTACCGGAGCAGCCGCCGGCGCCCGCGCCTGAACCCGCCGCGTCCGCCAAGCGCCCCGGCGGACGCGCGTCGAGCCTGCTGAAGTCCAGCGCCGTCATGGCCGCGGGCACACTGGTCTCCCGGATCCTGGGCTTCGTACGCAACCTCGTCATCGCCGCGGCGATCGGTGTCGGCACCCTCAACGACTCGTACCAGGTCGCCAACACCCTGCCGACGATGATCTACATCCTGGTCGGCGGCGGCGCCCTGAACGCGGTGTTCATCCCGCAACTGGTGCGGGCCATGAAGAACGACGAGGACGGCGGCGAGGCGTACGCCAACCGCCTCCTGACCCTGGTCACCGTGTTGATGGCAGGGATCACCACGGTCTGTGTGCTGGCGGCGCCGGTCTTCATCAGCATGATGTCGCCGAAGATCGCCTCCGACCCCGAGCAGATGGAAGTGGCGGTCGCCTTTGCCCGCTACTGCCTGCCGACCATGTTCTTCATGGGCGTGCACGTCGTACTGGGGCAGATCCTCAACGCCCGTGGCCGGTTCGGCGCGATGATGTGGACCCCGGTCCTCAACAACGTCATCGTGATCGCCACCTTCGGCGCGTTCATCTGGGTCTTCGGCAGCTTCTCGCAGAGCGGCGTGAGCGCCGGCAACGTCTCCGCCGACGCGATCCGGCTGCTGGGCATCGGCACGCTGCTCGGACTGACCGTGCAGGCGCTGGCCATGTTCCCCTACCTCCGGGACGCCGGGTTCCGGCTCCGCCCGCGCTTCGACTGGCGCGGCCACGGACTCGGCAAGGCCGCTCGGCTCGCCAAGTGGACCTTCTTCTTCGTCCTGGCCAACCAGGTCGGCCTGGTCGTGGTGACCCAGATCGCCACCTGGGCGGGTTCGGTCGCCGAGGGCGAGGGCCACTCCGGTACCGGTATCACCGCCTACAACTACGCGCTGCAGCTCTGGCAGATGCCGCAGGCCATCATCACCGTCTCGGTCATGACCGCCGTCCTGCCGCGCATCTCCCGGGCCGCGCACGACGGGGACGTCACCGCCGTGCGCGACGACATCTCCTACGGGCTGCGGACCTCCGCGGTCGCCATCGTGCCGTGCGCCTTCGCGTTCCTGGCGCTCGGTGTGCCCATGGCGACGCTGATGTTCTCCAGCGCGGGCGCCGGTGCCACCAACATCGGTTACGTGATCATGGCGTTCGGCCTGGGCCTGATCCCGTACTCCGCGCAGTACGTCATCCTGCGCGGTTTCTACGCCTACGAGGACACCCGCACACCGTTCTTCAACACGGTGATCGTCGCCGCCGTCAACGCGGCGGTCTCCGGTCTGTGCTTCCTCCTCCTGCCGGCGCGCTGGGTCGTGGTCGGCCTCGCCGCCGCCTATGGCCTGGCCTACGCCGTCGGCGTCGGTGTGGCCTGGCGACGCCTGCGCACACGACTGGGTGGTGACCTGGACGGACCGCACGTCATTCGTACGTACGCCCGTCTCGCCGGTGCCTGCGTGCCCGCCGCCCTGGTCGGCGGCGCGGCCGCATACGGAATCACCCTGGCGCTCGGCAGCGGCGCCATCGGTTCGCTGGCCGCCTTGGCCGGTGGCGGTGTCACACTGATCGCCGTCTTCTTCCTCGCCGCGAAGCGGATGCGGGTCGAGGAGATGAACGCCATGGTCGGCATGGTGCGCGCCAAGCTGGGGCGCTGAGCGGGCACAACCATCGGCCGCAACCGTGTGTCGTGCATAGTGGCGGTCTGTGGGCACAATTGTCTTGGCTCGTAGAGCCTGCAACGGATGGGGAGGCAGGAACGACGGTGGCGGAACGGAGCACGGCTGCCGTCGACGTGGCCGACACGAGCGGTGAGAAACCGCTGACCGCCCAGGCGGGACAGGCCACGAACGACGGTGCGGAGGCCGAGAGCGTAACCGGCACGGACCAGGACACCGCACGCACCGGCGATCAGCCTGCCGCGGTGGCCGACACCAAGCCGCCCGAACTGCACAGCGGCCACAAGCTCGCCAGACGCTACCGCCTGGAGGAGTGCGTCACCCGTCTGGACGGATTCAGCAGTTGGCGTGCGGTCGACGAGAAACTGCGCCGTGCCGTCGGCGTACACATCCTGCCCGCGGACCACCCGCGCGCCCGCCCCGTACTGTCCGCCGCGCGCTCCGCCGCGCTGCTCGGCGACCCCCGCTTCGTGCAGGTCCTCGACGCCGTCGAGGAGAACGACCTCGTCTACGTCGTGCACGAGTGGCTGCCGGACGCCACGGAACTGACCGCCGTGCTCGCCGGCGGCCCGCTCGAACCGCACGACGCCTATCAGCTCGTCAGCCAGGTCTCCCAGGCCATGGCCGCCGCCCACCGGGAAGGCCTGTCCCATCTCAGGCTCAACCCCGGCTCGGTGCTGCGGACCGAGTCCGGGCAGTACCGCATCCGCGGCCTGGCCGTGATGGCCGCCCTGCGCGGCATCACCAGCGAGCACCCGCAGCGCACGGACACCGAGGCGATCGGCGCGCTCCTGTACGCCGCCCTCACCCAGCGCTGGCCGTACGAGAGCGACGCGTACGGCCTGTCGGGGCTTCCCAAGGACGTCGGCATGATCCCGCCGGACCAGGTACGGGCCGGAGTGCACCGCGGCCTGTCCGAGCTCGCCATGCGCGCGCTGGTCAACGACGGCGCCACCGCCTCCCGCCAGGAGCCGGCCTGCACCACTCCGGAGGAACTGGCGAAGGCCGTCACGGCCATACCGCGTATCCGTCCCCCGGAGCCGTCCTTCGCCTCCCCGCCGCCCTACCAGCGCACCGGTTTCCAGCAAGGTGCGTACGGGCAGCCCCCGTCGCGCAACGGAGGTGCGACGGTACGGGCCGGGGCCGTGCCCACCCCGCCTCCGCCCTTGCAGAGCCGCACCGGCCGGGCCCTGAAGTGGTGCGTGTCCGGGCTGCTCATCGCGGCACTGGGGCTCGGTAGCTGGCAACTGGCGGACACCCTTCTGCAGGGCGAGGGCCAGGACAACCAGGAGAGCACGCAGCCCGAGAGCGGCAAGCAGAAGAAGCCCGCCCCGAAGCCGATCACGATCGACAGCGCTACGGAGTTCTCTCCCCTGTCCGGCTCGCCCGTCGGTGGCCGCCAGTCCCCGGCCTCGAACGCCGTGGACGGTGACCCGGGCACCGCCTGGATCACCGGTCAGTTCAGGGGCTGGGCGAACTTCGGCAATCTCTCCTCCCGTGCGGACGGCAGTGGGATCGTCGTCGACCTCGGCAGCGTCAAGGACGTATCCGAGGTCCAGGCCAGCATGTACCGGGCGGGCCACACGGCCGAGGTGCTCGCGGCCGATCCGGACACATCGAACCCGACGACGCTCAGCGCCTTCCCCAAACGCCTCTCGAAGCTGGAGAAGGCCGGCTCCACCTTGTCCGTCAAGCTCGACAAGCCGGTCAAGACGCGTTACCTCCTGGTCCACATCACGGAACTCCCCAGTGACGGGTCGGGGGACGGTTATCGGGGCGGCATCTCCGAGATCAAGGTCAGTGGCTGACTCCTTCGAGTGCCCTTCGCGGGGCGCTCGAAGGGCTTGATCCGTTCTCCGTTCCCGCGGGAGCCGGCCGACTCCCGGGGCTTGTTTACTTCCTGCGGGTGACCGGCTTCAATGGGGCCCAGATATCCGCTACCCGCACAGGGGGGCACGTGGAGGCGGGGAACAACGGGCCTCACGACGTGAGCGACAGCGATCTTCTCGCGCGCCACGTCAAAGGTGACCCCGACGCCTTCGGTGAGATAGTGCGGCGCCACCGTGACCGGCTCTGGGCGGTGGCGCTTCGTACGCTCGGGGACCGGGAAGAAGCGGCGGACGCCGTGCAGGACGCACTCGTCTCGGCTTATCGGGCCGCTCATACCTTTCGTGGTCAGTCGGCCGTCACCACCTGGCTGCACCGCATCACGGTCAACGCCTGCCTGGACCGGGCCCGCAAAGCGGCCTCCCGCCGTACGTCGCCGGTCGCCGAGACGGAGCGGCTGGAGCAGTTGCTGGAGCCGCACGAGTCCGCCGCCGGGCCGGCCGAGCGGCAGGACCTGCACCGGGAACTGCTCGGTGCGCTGCGCACGCTGCCCGAAGAACAACGTGCGGCGCTGGTCCTCGTTGACATGCAGGGATACCCGGTGGCCGAGGCCGCCGCAATCCTCGATGTCCCCACCGGGACGGTGAAGAGCCGGTGTGCGCGGGGCCGGGCACGGCTTCTTCCGATGCTCACCCATCTGCGTCCGGGTGAAGGGGATAACAGACCCGTCAGCGGGGGAAGGAACCGGGCGCAGGGGACATCCGTCCCAGAGGCGGCAGGGCCGAAGGACACAGATGCCGTGAAGGGCGGAGGTGGGCGCTCGTGACTTCGACGACCGACACGGACGAGCACCCGGAGGTCTCAGAGATCTCCGCGCTCACGGACGGTCTGCTCTCTCCGTCCCGCACCGCCGATCTACGCGATCACTTGGCGTGCTGTGCGCTGTGCGAGGACGTGCATGCCTCGCTGGAAGAGATCCGGGGCTTGCTGGGAACGCTCCCGGGACCTGCTCGGATGCCGACGGATGTGGCGGAGCGGATCGACGCGGCGCTGGCGGCCGAGGCTCTGCTCGACTCCACCGCTCCGGACCAGGAGGCCGTCGTTTCACGTGAAACCCCGGCGGCCGCTGCCGCCCCTGTTTCACGTGAAACCGACGTGGCGCCCTCCCCTTCCCCTTCCCCTCCCGCATCCGTCACCCGGCCCGCCGGGCATCCCCGGGCGGCTTCGGGGCCGGGGCGCCGGGCCGCCGGTGCGCGGCCCCGAAGCCGGCGCTGGCCCAGGGCGCTGCTCGGCGCCGCAGCCGCCGCAGCGGTCATCGGCGTCGGCGGAATCGTCATCCAGAACGCGTCCACCGACAGCGGCCAGGAGAACGCGCGGAAGCACCCCACCGAGGCCACGGAGAAGAGCACGGGAGCCGCGTCGGCGCTGTCGTCCGCCACGCTGGAGTCACGGGTCCACGACCTGCTCGCCTCGTCGCACACCAAGAAGACTCCGGATGTCGGCGCACAAAGCTCCGCGGACACCCCGCTGCGCGGCGCGACGAACGCCGTTCCGTCTTGCGTCCAGCGCGGCACCGGCCGGCCCGAGACACCTCTGGCGGCCACGCGCAGCTCCTACGAGGGGCAGGACGCGTACCTGGTGATCCTGCCGCACCCGACCGACGCCGACCGCGTCTCGGCGTACGTCATCTCCGCCTCCTGCGTCGCCGCGTCACCGCCTGCCCCTGGCGAGGTGCTGCTGACCCACTCGTACCGGCGAGCCTGAACCGGCGGTAAGGGCGCCGGGGCACCGCGGGAATGCTTGCCCCTTAGGATCCGTTGGGTGGGGTGAGAGTTCACCGAGAGCCCCAGCAAGCAGTCGGCAGAGACAAGGAAGACACCCGTGAGCGACGTCCGTAACGTGATCATCATCGGCTCCGGGCCCGCGGGCTACACCGCCGCGCTCTACACCGCCCGTGCCTCCCTGAAGCCGCTGGTTTTCGAGGGCGCCGTCACCGCCGGTGGCGCGCTGATGAACACCACCGAGGTGGAGAACTTCCCCGGGTTCCGTGACGGCATCATGGGCCCCGACCTGATGGACAACATGCGCGCCCAGGCCGAGCGCTTCGGTGCCGAGCTGATTCCGGACGACGTGGTCTCGGCCGACCTGTCCGGGGAGATCAAGACCGTCACCGACACGGCCGGCACGGTCCACCGCGCCAAGGCCGTGATCGTCACCACCGGCTCCCAGCACCGCAAGCTGGGCCTGCCCCGTGAGGACGAGCTCTCCGGCCGCGGTGTCTCGTGGTGCGCCACCTGCGACGGCTTCTTCTTCAAGGACCAGGACATCGCCGTGGTCGGCGGCGGCGACACCGCGATGGAGGAGGCCACCTTCCTCTCCCGCTTCGCCAAGTCGGTCACGATCATCCACCGCCGCGACACGCTGCGCGCGAGCAAGGCGATGCAGGAGCGTGCCTTCGCCGACCCGAAGATCAACTTCGTCTGGGACAGCGAGGTCGCCGAGATCCACGGCGAGAACAAGCTCTCCGGCCTGACGCTGCGCAACCTGAAGACCGACGAGACCTCGGAACTGCCGGTGACCGGTCTGTTCATCGCGATCGGCCACGACCCGCGCACCGAGCTGTTCAAGGGCCAGTTGGAGCTGGACGACGAGGGTTACCTCCAGGTGGAGGCCCCCAGCACCCGTACGAACATCACGGGCGTCTTCGCCGCCGGTGACGTCGTCGACCATACCTACCGCCAGGCGATCACGGCGGCCGGCACGGGCTGCTCCGCGGCCCTCGACGCCGAGCGGCACCTCGCCGCGCTCTCGGACAGCGAGGACGTTCCGGAGCCGGAGAAGACCGCTTCCGCCTGATCCCGCCCCTGACGCCCCCCAGCCCCCACCCCACTCAGTAAGGAGACTGCCATGGCCGGTGCCACGGTGACCGTGACGGACGCCAACTTCGAAGAGGTCGTCCTCAAGAGCGACAAGCCCGTACTCGTGGACTTCTGGGCCACCTGGTGCGGCCCGTGCCGCCAGATCGCCCCGTCGCTGGAGGCCATCGCCGCCGAGCACGACGAGATCGTCATCGCCAAGCTGAACACCGACGAGAACCCGACCACCACCGCCAAGTACGGCGTCATGTCGATCCCGACGATGAACGTCTACCAGGGCGGCGAGGTCGTGAAGACCATCGTCGGCGCCAAGCCGAAGGCGATGCTGGAGCGCGAGCTGGGCGACTTCCTCGCCTGATCGCACCACACGTCCGCGCGAACGGGCCCGCCCCTCCGGGGGCGGGCCCGTTCGCGTTGGTTCGGCCCGTCTCTAGAGCGGACGCAGGGCGGGCTCCTTCTGCACCGCGCCCAGCAGGCGGTCGAGGGCCAACTCCACGTCTTCCTTCCAGGAGATCGTGGTGCGCAGCTCCAGCCTCAGGCGGGGGAAGCGGGGATGCGGACGGACCGTCTTGAAGCCGACGGCCAGGAGGTGGTCGGCGGGAAGCACACACGCGGGCTCCTCCCAGCGGGCATCGCCGAACGCCTCGACCGCCTTGAAGCCTCGGCGGATCAGGTCCTTGGCCACCGTCTGCACCATCACCCGCCCCAGTCCTTGGCCCTGATATCCGGGTGTCAGCCAGGCCGTGAGGAGTTGTACGGCGTCGGGTGACACCGGGCTCGTGGGGAAGGCCGTGGAACGCGGCACGTACGCGGGCGGAGCGTACAGCACGAAACCGACCGGGACGTCGTCGACGTAGACCACCCGTCCGCAGGAGCCCCACTCCAGGAGGACGGCCGAGATCCAGGCTTCCTTCTCCAGCTCGGGCCGACCCGCTCTTACCGCGGCTTCCCCGCTGACGGGGTCGAGTTCCCAGAAGACGCAGGAGCGGCAGCGCTTGGGGAGATCCGGAAGGTTGTCCAGCGTGAGCGGTACGAGCCGACGGCCCATGAAGGCAGGTCCTCACTTCCCTCGCCCGCCGCACCGCGCGATACCGTCCGTACGTCCCGCTCACTGAGCAGGCCACTGACGAAACCACCGACCGCTCCGAGGCCGAAGCCCGCTGCCAGCAGTCCGGTGCGGCTCACCGTTCGCATGGCTTACTCCTTGTTGTGGGGGTTTCCCCGTGGATGTGCGCCATACCCGATCGCATCGTATCCACGGTCCGCTCGCACGGGTACCGCCACACAGCAAAGGACGGGCCGTGTTCCGCGATCCGCTGGGAACACGGCCCGTCCTCCGGGCCGGGGAGACTCGGCTCAGTCCTCTTCGCCGTGCTCCTCGGCGAGGCTCTTGTCCAGCACCCGGCCTTCACCGGGCGCCAACGTGCCGAGAATGCGCTCCAGGTCGTCTATCGAAGCGAACTCAACGACGATCTTGCCCTTCTTCTGCCCGAGGTCGACCTTCACCCGGGTCTCGAAACGGTCGGACAGCCGGGACGCGAGGCCGGTCAGGGCCGGGGAGACCCGGGCGCCGGCCCGCGGCTTCTTCGCCTTGGTGGTCCCGGCGGGCTCGGAGCCCATCAGCCGCACGATCTCCTCGACCGAACGGACCGACAGCCCTTCGGCGACGATGCGGCGCGCCAGCCGGTCCTGCTCCTCCGAGTCGTCCACGGAGAGCAGCGCACGGGCGTGGCCGGCGGAGAGCACCCCGGAAGCGACCCTGAGCTGCACGGACGTCGAGAGCTTCAGCAGTCGCAAGGTGTTGGTGACCTGCGAGCGCGACCGGCCGATGCGGTCGGCCAGCTCGTCGTGGGTGCACTTGAAGTCCCGCAGCAGTTGGTCGTACGCCGCGGCCTCTTCCAGCGGGTTCAACTGCGCCCGGTGAAGGTTCTCCAGCAGCGCGTCCAGCAGCAGCTTCTCGTCGTCGGTCGCCCGGACGATCGCCGGGATGCGCTCCAGGCCGGCCTCGCGGCAGGCCCGCCAGCGACGCTCGCCCATGATGAGCTCGTACCGCTGGGGGCCCTTCTGCCGGACGACCACCGGCTGGAGGAGACCGACCTCCTGGATGGAGGTGACCAGCTCGGCGAGGGCGTCCTCGTCGAAGACCTCACGCGGCTGTCTCGGGTTGGGCGTGATCGCGTCGAGCGGCAGCTCGGCGAAGTGCGCTCCCGCGACCTCCTCCGGCACGTCCGCCACCGTTCCGGTCTCCTGCGGCTCTTCCGTTTCACGTGAAACGGACTTGGACCCGATCGAGGTGACCTTGGCCGCCGCCACACCGCGTTCCGGTGGCAGGGTCGGCACCGCGGTAGGTGATGTCGCCCCCCGGCCCACCGCGGGAGCGGCGTTGTCCGCTGCCTGCGGTGCCGCGGGGATCAGCGCACCGAGCCCACGGCCCAGTCCTCTACGTCGTTCGCTCACTGATTCCCCTCCGACATGCTGTGCTGTGGTTCGTAGTTCACGGTGAGCCCCTCGGTGCCGGTCCCGGCCCGGGCGACTCCACGCAAGGCGATCTCCCGGGCCGCCTCCAGGTAGGAGAGCGAACCGCTGGATCCCGGGTCGTAGGTGAGGACCGTCTGCCCGTAACTGGGCGCCTCGGAGATGCGGACCGAACGGGGGATGCTGGTGCGCAGCACCTCGCTGCCGAAGTGGTTGCGCACCTCGTCCGCGACCTGGGAGGCCAGCCGGGTCCGGCCGTCGTACATGGTGAGCAGGATCGTCGACACATGGAGCTTGGGGTTGAGGTGCCCGCGCACCAGGTCGACATTGCGCAGCAACTGGCCGAGACCTTCCAGCGCGTAGTACTCACACTGGATGGGGATCAGCACCTCGGCACCCGCGACCATCGCGTTGACGGTCAGCAGGCCGAGCGAGGGCGGGCAGTCGATGAGGATGTAGTCCAGCGGCTGTTCATACGCCTTGATGGCCCGGTCCAGCCGGCTCTCCCGCGCCACCAGCGAGACCAGTTCGATCTCGGCGCCGGCCAGGTCGATCGTGGCAGGAGCGCAGAACAGCCCCTCCACATCGGGCACCGGGACCACGACGCCGGACAGCGGCTTGCTCTCCACCAGCACGTCGTAGATGGAGGGGACTTCGGCGTGATGATCGATGCCCAGGGCTGTGGAGGCATTGCCCTGTGGGTCGAGGTCGATGACCAGGACGCGGGCGCCGTGCAGAGCCAGGGAAGCGGCAAGGTTGACCGTCGTGGTGGTCTTGCCGACCCCGCCCTTCTGGTTGGCGACCACCATGACCCGGGTTTCCTCGGGCCGCGGCATCGCGTCTCCCGCGCGGCCAAGCGTCTGAACCGCCATCTGAGCTGCACGACCGATCGGGGTGTCGTCCATGGGGGACGGCGTTTCACGTGAAACGTCATCCCCGAGCGACTCGCTACGGGGACCGGGGACCGGATCGGTCATCGGGCCCGCGATGTTGGCGTCGGACCGCAAGGATTCACTCTCCTCGACATCAGGCTCGCAGTGCTCAGAGCCTGCCATGCTTTCGGCGTCGTGAACCAGTGAGGTCCGCTCTCCTGTGGATGAACCCACTTCTGTGGATACTTCCGTGACCCGTGTGGGCTTCCGGTCGCGCGGCGCGGCAGCCGCGCGACCACGGCTGATGATTCCATGCAGCAGAGAACGACGTTTCACGTGAAACACGATGCCAGCGTTGCGTCCGTTTTGTACGCGACACTCCGCTTTATGCCGTTTTGATGTTTTTGCTGAGGTAGCCAGCAGGGGCGCAGCCCCCGCTCAGCGACGCCGCCCCCTCTGCGCACGGCTGGGCCTGGCCGCCTTCGCACGCTTGGCCGCGAAGCGCACACCGCCGGGGCTCTCACCGACCTCGACGCGGACCACGGTCGACAGCGGATCCACGATGCCCTCACCGACCTGGACGACCGAGGTCTCCACGACACCGAGCTTGCTCAGCGCGGCACGGGCGCCCTTCAGCTCCTCCTCGGCGGTGTCGCCCTTGAGGGCCAGCATCTCGCCGTAGGGACGCAGCAGCGGCACACCCCAGCCCGCCAGCCGGTCGAGCGGAGCCACGGCACGCGCGGTCACCACATGCACCTGCGGAAGCTTGTCCATGACCTCCTCCGCACGGCCGCGCACCACCGTGACGTGATCCAGCCCGAGCAGCTCGACCACCTCCAGCAGGAAGTTCGTCCGCCGCAGCAGCGGCTCCAGCAGCGTGATCTTGAGGTCCGGCCGTACCAGGGCCAGCGGGATGCCCGGCAGGCCCGCCCCCGAGCCGACATCGCAGACGGTGACGCCCTCGGGCACCACCTCGGAGAGCACCGCGCAGTTCAGCAGGTGCCGCTCCCACAGCCGCGGCACCTCACGCGGACCGATCAGTCCTCTCCGTACGCCCGCGTCGGCGAGCAGCTCGCCGTAGCGCACGGCTTCCGGGTAACGCTCACCGAACACCTCGCGCGCCACATCCGGCGCGGGGGGGAGCTCCGCTGCTGCGTCCGTCACGGGAATCGCCCTTCCTCTGGACTGTTGTAAGACTGACAAGATGTGGCCCCGCCTGCGAGACAGACGGGGCCGGTGGCATCAAGGCTGATCGGGGCTCGGGCCGTCAGGCCGGGAGGACCACCACACAGCGCTGGGGCTCCTCGCCCTCGGACTCGCTGCGCAGGCCGGCGGCGGCCACCGCGTCGTGCACGACCTTGCGCTCGAAGGGGGTCATCGCCTTCAGCTTCACCGGCTCGCCGGTGCCCTTGGCCTCCTCCGCCGCCTTCGCACCCAGCTCCGCGAGTTCCTCGCGCTTCTGGGCCCGGTACCCCGCGATGTCCAGCATCAGACGGCTGCGGTCACCGGTCTCACGGTGCACCGCGAGCCGGGTCAGCTCCTGGAGCGCCTCCAGCACCTCGCCGTCCCGACCCACCAGCTTTTGCAGGTCACGGCTGGTCGAGTCGCTGACGATCGACACGGCGGCGCGGTCGGCCTCGACGTCCATGTCGATGTCACCGTCGAGGTCGGCGATGTCCAGCAGACCCTCGAGGTAGTCGGCCGCGATCTCGCCTTCCTGCTCCAGGCGGGTGAGGGTGTCGGTCCCCTCAGCGGCCGGGGTCCCCCCTGTCGACGACGAGGGGCGGGTCGTGTCCGTCACGGAAGGACTCCTTCTTACTTCTTGGACGGGTGCTTGGGCCGCTGCTGGCCCTTGCGCTGTCCGGACTTGGCGTTACGGGAGCCGGAGGCGGAGGAGCCGCCCTTCGACTTGCTGCCCTGCGGTGCCTGCTTCTCCAAGGACTGCTTCTTCGAAGCGTTCGCGTCGGAGGCATCGGAAGCGCTGGAGCCGGACCCCGCGCGGGTGCGCCGCTGCGCACCGCCGGCGTCGGCGGTCTTGCCGCTGGTGGGCTGCGTCTGGCGCTTGGCCTTGGTCTGCCGCTTGGGCTGCTGCCGGTTCTGGCGCGCCTCATCGGCGACCTTCTTGGCCTCGACCTCGGCCGGGTCTTCCTTGAGCTTGCCCTTGGCCCGCAGCCGCTGCTGGCGCTCCTCGAAAGCCTTGCTGCCCGGGGTCGGGTTCCGGCGGATGACGAACATCTGCTGACCCATGGTCCACACGTTGGTGGTCAGCCAGTACAGCAGGACGCCGACGGGGAAGCCGGGGAAGCCGATACCGAAGACGGCGAACATGATCGGGAAGACGTACATCAGCATCTTCTGCTGCTGCATGAACGGCGTCTTCACCGTGAGGTCGACGTTCTTCGTCATCAACTGGCGCTGCGTGTAGAACTGCGACGCCGACATCAGGACGATCATGATGACGGTGACCACGCGGACATCGGTGACCGAGGCACCCAGGGACTGGATCTTCTCCGGGGTGTCCAGGAACTTCGCGGCCAGCGGAGCGCCGAAGATGTGCGCCTTCTGCGCGCTCTCCAGCAGCGACTGGTTGATGACACCGACCGTCTGGTTGTTCGCGATGTGGCTGAGGACCTGGTACAGCGAGATGAAGAAGGGCGACTGCGCCAGGATCGGCAGGCAACTGGAGAGCGGGTTGGTGCCCGTCTCCTTGTACAGCTTCATCATCTCTTCGGACTGACGCTGCTTGTCGCTCTTGTAGCGCTCCTGGATCGCCTTCATCTTCGGCTGGAGCGCCTGCATGTTCCGTGTCGACTTGATCTGCTTCACGAAGAGCGGGATCAGGCAGATACGGATCAGCACCACCAGCGAGACGATGGACAGACCCCACGCCGCGCCACTGTTCTCGTCGAAGATGAGGCTGTAGAACGAGTGGAACTGGACGATGATCCAGGAAACTGCGTAATAGAGAGGACCGAGGATCGTGTCCACGAATCAGGCTCCTTGGGCGTTGGGCTGAGTCTCGGGCTGTGCGGCGGGCTCAGGGACGGCGGGCCCGCCCAGGCGGCTCCTCAGCCGCTGATGCCAGACCGGACGCTTCCGGGGAGGGACGTGGTCGACGCCACCTGGCGACCACGGGTTGCAACGCAGGATGCGCCAAGCCGTCAGCGCTGTCCCTTTCACCGCGCCGTGCCGATCGATGGCCGTGTAGCCGTAGTGGGAGCACGACGGGTAATACCGGCAGACCGGGCCCAGCAGAGGGCTGATGGTCCACTGGTACAGCTTGATCAGCAACAGCAGCGGGTACTTCACCGCGGCTCCCTCCCCTGACCTCGGGTTGGGGGATCTCCATCCAGCAGCCGCTGCAGCGCGGTGTCCAGGTCGCGGGCCAGTTGGTCGTGACCCGCCTCGCCCGCACCGGGCAGCGCCCGTACGACAACCAGGCTACCGGCGGGCAGCCGGTCCAGCCGGTCGTGCACAAGGTGGCGCAGCCGGCGCTTGACCTTGTTGCGGACCACGGCACCGCCGATGGCCTTGCTCACGACGAAACCCGCACGCGCCGGGGGAGGGCTCTCCCCCGCTGCGTGCGGGTCCGTTGCACCGCTGCGTAGGTGGACGACGAGGAGCGGGCGCCCGGCCCTGCGTCCCCGGCGTACCGCGGTCGCAAAGTCCTCGCGCCGCCTCAGCCGATGCTCGGTAGGCAGCACGTCATGGACCTAGCTCAGGGCTCAGGCCGACAGGCGGGCGCGACCCTTGCCACGGCGGGACGCGAGGATCGCGCGGCCGGCACGGGTACGCATACGCAGGCGGAAGCCGTGGGTCTTCGCGCGACGACGGTTGTTCGGCTGGAAGGTGCGCTTGCTCACTCGGGGGCTCCAGAGATGCTTGGTGTCTCCGGGGAGACAGGTGTGGGGTGTCGACTGGCTGTCACCGTGCGCCCACGAGTAGCTCGCAACGCCCGAGTGCACCGCTACTACGATCACTAGAGCGCGATCTTTGCCCATCGGAGGCAGGCGGCAGCAGCCATCGACAACTCGACCTGGTCACGGTACGCGGGGCGGCGTCATCCGGTCAAACCGGCCCTCGGCCGGGACACACTATGCACAGCCTGTGGACAACAACTTGAATCACCAGGGTCGCCCTGACTACCGTGGGTCAACTCCGATTCCTTCCCGCCCGTCCTGAGAATCACACATTCGTGGGACCAGTGAGAGAGCGTGCTCTGTGGCCGACGTACCTGCCGATCTTGCCGCAGTGTGGCCACGCGTACTTGATCACCTCCTACGCGCGGAGAGCGACAGCCTCAAGCCGAAGGACCAGGACTGGCTGAAGCGGACCCAGCCGCTGGCGCTGGTGGCCGACACCGCCTTGCTGGCCGTGCCCAACGAGTTCGCCAAGGGTGTGCTGGAAGGCCGGCTCGCGCCGCTCATCGGTGAGGCCCTGAGCCACGAGTGCGGCCGCCCGATCCGGATCGCGATCACCGTCGACGACTCCGCCGAAGAGCCGCAGCAGCAGATGCCGTCGTCCCAGCCGTCGGGGCACATGCAGCAGCGCCACCAGCCCCAGCAGCCCCAGCAGCAGTCGGGGCAGCAGCACGACGCGTACAGCGGTTACGACAATCGGCAGAGCGAGGGCTACGACAACCGGCAGGGCTACGGCCACCAGGACGACGACCTGCCCCACGTCCGTCCCGCGTACCCGGAGTACCAGCAGCAGCACCAGCAGTCCCGGCACGAGCCGGGCGCCTGGCCGCAGCACTCCGGCATGGGCGGCCAGACCGGGCCCGGCCCGCGCGAGGACTACGGGTGGCAGCAGCAGCGCCTCGGCGGCTTCCCGGAGCGCGATCCTTACGCGACGCCACCGCCCTCCCACGTACAGCAGCAGCACCAGCATCCCCAGCGGTCACAGGGCGACTACCGCTCATCGGCCCCCGAGCACACCGGCCCGCCGCAGCGCCAGCACTCCGAGGGCCACTCCCCGTACGATCAGCAGCCGCCGCAGCGCCGCGATCTCGCCGAGCACCAGCCGCCCGCGCACATCCAGAACCCCGGCCCCGGCGGACTGCCCGCGCCCAGCGGCGCCCCCGGCCCGCTCGCCGCGCAGCCCGCGCCCGCGACCGGCCCCGGTGAGCCGACCGCCCGGCTGAACCCCAAGTACCTCTTCGACACCTTCGTCATCGGGGCCTCCAACCGCTTCGCGCACGCCGCCGCGGTCGCCGTGGCCGAGGCGCCGGCCAAGGCGTACAACCCGCTGTTCATCTACGGGGAGTCCGGCCTCGGCAAGACGCACCTCCTGCACGCCATCGGGCACTACGCGCGCAGCCTCTACCCGGGCACCCGGGTGCGGTACGTGAGCTCGGAGGAGTTCACCAACGAGTTCATCAACTCCATCCGCGACGGCAAGGCGGACGCGTTCCGCAAGCGCTACCGCGACATGGACATCCTGCTCGTCGACGACATCCAGTTCCTGGCCAGCAAGGAGTCGACGCAGGAGGAGTTCTTCCACACCTTCAACACGCTGCACAACGCGAACAAGCAGATCGTGCTGTCCTCGGACCGGCCGCCCAAACAACTGGTCACGCTGGAGGACCGGCTGCGCAACCGCTTCGAGTGGGGGCTGATCACCGACGTCCAGCCGCCGGAGCTGGAGACCCGCATCGCGATCCTGCGCAAGAAGGCGGTGCAGGAGCAGCTCAACGCGCCGCCGGAGGTGCTGGAGTTCATCGCCTCCCGTATCTCGCGCAACATCCGCGAACTGGAGGGGGCGCTGATCCGGGTCACCGCCTTCGCCTCCCTCAACCGCCAGCCGGTGGACCTGGGCCTGACGGAGATCGTCCTCAAGGACCTGATCCCCGGTGGCGAGGACGCGGCGCCCGAGATCACCGCGACCGCCATCATGGCCGCGACCGCCGACTACTTCGGGCTGACGGTGGACGACCTGTGCGGATCGTCGCGCAGCCGGGTCCTGGTGACGGCCCGGCAGATCGCGATGTACCTGTGCCGTGAGCTGACGGATCTGTCGCTGCCGAAGATCGGCGCGCAGTTCGGCGGCCGCGACCATACGACGGTGATGCACGCCGACCGCAAGATCCGGGCCCTGATGGCCGAGCGCCGCTCCATCTACAACCAGGTGACCGAGCTGACGAACCGCATCAAGAACGGCTGACGCGGCCTCAGCCACGGGCCGGCCGGAGTTTCCAGGGCGCGCCGGGACGTAACTGCTCCCGGGGCGCCCTTCGCCGTTCGGGCGGCTCTGCGGGGCCGCCTGGGCCGCCCGTACGTCGGAGTCCGGCGCCGCCCCTGCCCACCGGGGGCGTCTCCTGAGGGCCCGTCGTACGGCGAGGGCTTCTCTGCCGCAGAACGCGCCCTCTGCCTCACGTCCGCCCTGCCGACGCGACGCCCTGAGGACGTCCGAAACCCCGATCCGGTGCCCCATCGGCCCCGCCCTGTCCCGTCCCGACGCTGTGGAAGGCCCCCCGCTCTGTTCGATTCCGTGTCAGGTCACGGCCGTGCTCCACAGATTGGCCAAGATTCTTCCGTCCACATGCTGGGGACTGGGAAGTTATCCCTGTGGCTTCCACAGGCGGCCGGGCCGAAGGGGCATCAGCCGAGGTCAGAGCGGTGTGGATTTGTGGCTAACCTTCATCCACAGGGTGTGGACAGAGAGATCGTCCACAGGGGGCCTACCTGGTTGTCCACTGCCCGCCCACAGGCGGCTCGCCCTTGTCCCCAACTTCTCCACACCCCTGTCCACTGTTCGGCAAGGCGACACCCGCGCTCACCGGGCCGAGTGAAAGGCGTCACACCAAGGTGCCGGATTGGGCTGTGGGGAACCGGGGTAAAGCTGGGGACAGGACTGGGGAGAAGTAGGGCTGCCCTGTGTATCGGGTGTGCATGAAGAACGCCG
The DNA here is from genome assembly GCF_044327445.1 of Streptomyces sp. NPDC018045. Lineage (NCBI taxonomy): Bacteria > Bacillati > Actinomycetota > Actinomycetes > Kitasatosporales > Streptomycetaceae > Streptomyces > Streptomyces sp. NPDC018045. The sequence continues at coordinate 308,048 of NZ_JBIRFL010000003.1, read as the reverse complement.
GTCCACAGGAAGGGCCGGTTGTCCACGGCTGTCGCCCACAGGCCCGGTGGACAAAAAAACCGTGTTGACCTGCGCAGATTCAGTTGTCCACGGTTTCCACAGGCCCTACTACTACGACCACAGATAGCTACCGGGGAACTCGTTTCGAAACGGGTGCTGTGCACAACTTGGGGATCTGTCGTCCGACGCCTCTCGCCCCGACTTGACCCCGAGCAGCAACGGCTGTCGGTGACGTACGTCAGACTGGTCTCCGGCGACCCAGCCGACGAAGAAGGCCAGCAGGGCGTAAGCCAGCAACAGCAGGAGGCGGTTTCCGGTGAAGATCCGGGTGGAGCGCGATGTACTCGCGGAGGCAGTGGCCTGGGCGGCCAAGAGCCTCCCGGCCCGTCCGCCGGTGCCCGTCCTCGCGGGCCTGCTGCTGAAGGCGGAGGAAGGCAGCCTGAGCCTCTCCGGCTTCGACTACGAGGTCTCGGCCCGCGTCTCCGTGGACGCGGACGTGGAGGAGGAAGGCACCGTCCTGGTCTCCGGCCGCCTGCTGGCCGACATCTGCCGTGCCCTCCCCAACCGCCCGGTCGAGATCTCCACCGACGGCGTACGGGTCACCGTCGTCTGCGGCTCCTCCCGGTTCACCCTCCACACCCTTCCCGTGGAGGAGTACCCGGCGCTGCCGCAGATGCCGACCGCCACCGGCACCGTGCCCGGTGAGGTCTTCGCCGCGGCCGCCGCCCAGGTCGCCATCGCCGCCGGCCGCGACGACACCCTCCCGGTGCTCACCGGTGTACGGATCGAGATCGAGGGCGACACCGTCACCCTGGCCTCCACCGACCGCTACCGCTTCGCGGTGCGCGAGTTCCTGTGGAAGCCGGAGAGCCCGGACGCCTCCGCGGTGGCGCTGGTGCCCGCCAAGACGCTGCTGGACACCGCCAAGTCCCTCAGCAGCGGCGACAGCGTCACACTGGCGCTGTCCGGCTCCGGTGCCGGTGAGGGTCTGATCGGTTTCGAGGGCGCGGGCCGCCGGACGACCACCCGGCTGCTGGAGGGTGACCTCCCGAAGTACCGCACGCTCTTCCCGACCGAGTTCAACTCGGTCGCCGTGATCGAGACCGCCCCGTTCGTCGAGGCCGTCAAGCGTGTGGCGCTGGTCGCCGAGCGGAACACGCCGGTGCGTCTGAGCTTCGAGCAGGGCGTGTTGATCCTGGAGGCCGGCTCCAGCGACGACGCACAGGCTGTGGAGCGGGTGGACGCGGACCTGGAGGGCGACGACATCTCCATCGCCTTCAACCCGGGCTTCCTCCTGGAGGGCCTGTCGGCGATCGACTCCCCGGTGGCCCAGCTCTCCTTCACCACCTCGACCAAGCCGGCGCTGCTCAGCGGGCGCCCGGCCAAGGACGCCGAGGCGGATGACGCGTACAAGTACCTGATCATGCCGGTGCGCCTCTCCGGCTGATCGGCCGTCCGGCGACGGAAGTCACCCGGGAGTTTTTCCTCCGCCCCCGATACACGAGCGTCCAGTGCGTGCATCGGGGGCGGAAGCTTTTCGGCGGCCCGGTTGAATTCCCCTCCAAGGGATAATGTCCACGGGCCGCGGAAAACCACGCACCGTACCGAGCGGGTCGTGTTCAGCGTTTTTCTCTCTCCGCACGGAGGGAGGGGAATACGGAATGATCCGAGTGTGCACACCTGTGGAAAAGGCCGGAGACCCCTCACGCGTGCACCCGCACCGCCCTCGGCCCATGGCCCGCCCGGCCGCCCCGCGCCCCACGGTCATCCACAGCCGGTGGATCCGGTTCCCCTGCGCAGCCCCAGCCGCTGGTCACAGGCGTGTCGGCCGCCCGTCTCGGATTGGGACTGTGGAAAACCCGCCGACGGCCGCCTTCCATGACGTCGCCCTGGTCGACGTGAAACAGGGGCAGCGCGGCACGCCGAAGAAAGGCACCTTTCCCCACAAAGCGCCCCTGTGACTCGCCCCGCGCCATAGCCTTGAATGCGTGATCGCCCGCCGCGGGTCGCCCTTCGGAACCTGCCCGGCCCCGAATTCGCCCCGACTGCCGCTGCCCGATCCGGAAAAAGCCGAAAGGCCGCGGATGACGCCTGCCGAACCCCCGGTTGTCCACAGGTGTGGGGGCCGCGCCGCCGCGTCGTGGCTTCGCGCGTAAACTCGACGCGTAGGGCGGGGATGTGCCGTAACGCAACGTAAGGGGTACTGATGGAGCTCGGTCTCGTCGGTCTCGGCAAGATGGGCGGCAACATGCGCGAGCGCATCCGCCGCGCAGGCCACACCGTCATCGGATACGACCGCAATCCGGACCTGGCTGACGTCCACAGCCTCAAGGAGCTGGTGGACGGGCTGAAGGGCCCGCGCGTGGTGTGGGTCATGGTGCCCGCCGGCGACGCGACCCAGGCGACCATCGACGAGCTGGGCGAGCTGCTGTCCCCCGGCGACGTCGTGGTGGACGGCGGGAACTCCCGCTGGACCGACGACGAGAAGCACTCCGAGGAGCTGCGCGCCAAGGGCATCGGCTTCGTCGACTGCGGCGTCTCGGGCGGTGTCTGGGGCCTGGAGAACGGCTACGCGCTGATGTACGGCGGCTCCACGGAGGACGTCGCCAAGGTGCAGCCGATCTTCGACGCGCTCAAGCCGGAGGGCGACTACGGCTCGGTGCACGCCGGCAAGGTCGGCGCGGGCCACTTCGCCAAGATGGTCCACAACGGCATCGAGTACGCCATGATGCAGGCCTACGCCGAGGGCTGGGAGCTGCTGGAGGCGGTCGACTCGGTCACCGATGTGCGCGAGGTCTTCCGGTCCTGGCAGGAGGGCACGGTCATCCGTTCCTGGCTGCTGGACCTGGCGGTCAACGCGCTGGACGACGACGAGCACCTGGAGAAGCTGCGGGGCTTCGCCGCCGACTCCGGCGAGGGCCGCTGGACGGTCGAGGCCGCGATCGACAACGCCGTACCGCTGCCCGCGATCACGGCGTCGCTCTTCGCGCGCTTCGCCTCGCGCCAGGACGACTCGCCGCAGATGAAGATGATCGCGGCGCTGCGGAACCAGTTCGGCGGCCACGCCGTCGAGAACGCGAAGAAGTAAGCAAGCAGCAAGCAGTCCGGTAACAGCAGCTCGGTAGCCGGGGGAGGTCGGCGCGCCACATGCACGTATCGCATCTCTCGCTCGCCGACTTCCGCTCGTACGCCCGGGTCGAGGTCCCGCTCGGCCCGGGCGTCACCGCTTTCGTGGGCCCCAACGGGCAGGGCAAGACCAACCTCGTCGAGGCGGTCGGCTATCTGGCCACCCTCGGCAGCCACCGGGTCTCCTCCGACGCCCCGCTGGTGCGGATGGGCGCCGAGCGGGCGATCGTGCGGGCCGCGGTCGTCCAGGGCGAGCGGCAGCAGCTCGTGGAGCTGGAGCTGAATCCGGGAAAGGCCAACCGGGCCCGTATCAACAGGTCGTCGCAGGTCAGACCGCGTGACGTGCTGGGGATCGTACGGACGGTGCTGTTCGCGCCGGAGGACCTGGCGCTGGTCAAGGGCGATCCGGGGGAGCGCCGCCGTTTCCTGGACGAGCTGATCACGGCGCGTTCGCCGCGGATGGCGGGTGTCCGCTCGGACTACGACCGGGTGCTCAAGCAGCGCAACACGCTCCTGAAGAGCGCGGCGCTGGCACGCCGGCACGGCGGCCGCAGGGGGGACGGTTCGAGCCCGGGGGCGGACCTGTCGACCTTGGACGTGTGGGACCAGCACCTGGCCCGGGCCGGCGCGGAGCTGCTGGCCCAGCGCCTGGACCTGATCGCCGCGCTCCAGCCGCTGGCCGACAAGGCGTACGAGCAGTTGGCGCCGGGCGGCGGGCCGCTGGCGATGGACTACCGCGGCTCGGCCGGCGAGGGGCTGCACGGCGCCGCGACGCGAGAGGAGCTGTTCGGGCTGCTGATCGAGGCGCTCGGCGCGGCCCGTAAGAACGAGATCGAGCGCGGGGTGACGCTGGTCGGCCCGCACCGCGACGACCTGCTGCTCAAACTGGGACAACTGCCCGCCAAGGGGTATGCGAGCCACGGCGAGTCCTGGTCGTACGCGCTCGCGCTGCGGCTGGCCTCGTACGACCTGCTGCGCGGCGAGGGCAACGAACCGGTGCTGGTGCTCGACGACGTCTTCGCGGAGCTGGACAGCCGGCGGCGGGAGCGGCTGGCGGAGCTGGTGGCGCCCGGTGAGCAGGTGCTGGTGACGGCGGCGGTGGACGACGACGTGCCGGGCGTGCTGTCCGGGACCCGCTTCGCGGTGTCCGAGGGCGTCGTGGAGCAGGTCTCACCGTGAGCGGGCGACGGAGCCGGTGATGAGCGGCGAGCGACCGGACCGGCCCTCCGAGGAGCCCTCGGAGCGGCCGCCCGGCGCGGACCAGCCCAAGCCTCCGGAGCTGTCCGGGATCGATCTGGCCCGGCAGGCGCTGGTCGCCGCCAAGGAGCAGGCGAAGGCGCGAGGCGCCGCCGCGCAGCAGAAGAAGCAGGCGCGCCGTGGCGGCCTGCGCTCCGGCGCGCGGGCGGACGGGCGCGATCCGCTGCCGCTGGGTGCGGCGATCAACCGGCTCATCACCGAGCGCGGCTGGGAGACCCCGGCGGCGGTCGGTGGCGTCATGGGGCGCTGGCCGCAGTTGGTGGGGCCGGAGGTGGCGCAGCACTGCGAGCCGCAGAAGTACGACGAGGACGCGCGCGTGCTGACGGTGCAGTGCGACTCGACGGTGTGGGCGACGCAGTTGCGGCTGCTGGCGCCGCAGCTCGTCGCGCGGCTGAACCAGGACCTGGGCCAGGGCACCGTGAAGCTGATCAAGGTGCTGGGGCCGGGTGGTCCGGCGCGGCGGTACGGGCCGTTGCGGGCGCCCGGCAGCAAGGGTCCCGGGGACACGTACGGCTGAGGTGAACGCGTGGTACGGGTGAGACTCCGCTCACGGTAGCCGGAGGTTGACAGCCCGAAGCGCTGAACGCCCTCTAGAGCGTCCTGGGGCCCCGTCGCAGATATGGGGAGTCGGCCAACGGCACTTCAGGGCGGCACATGACGACTCAGGCGCCCGCAAACCCCCATCAGTGTCGGCGCTACCGGTAGACTGGTAGCAATCCCGCCCACTCGCGGAACATGTCGAACGACGCAGCCGCCCAGCTTCTGATGGAGGCGGCTCGTGCTGTGCCAGAAAGGGCGCTTCGTGGCCGACTCCGGCGACCTCAACGAGAACAACACGGCTTCTATTGAAGAGGGGGTTCCTGCCGGCGCCAGTGGCGACTCTCCGGAAGAGAAGTCGTACGACGCCAGCGCGATCACCGTCCTTGAGGGCCTGGACGCGGTCCGTAAGCGTCCGGGCATGTACATCGGCTCGACCGGTGAGCGTGGTCTGCACCACCTCGTGCAAGAGGTCGTCGACAACTCGGTCGACGAGGCGATGGCCGGGTACGCGGACACCATCGACGTGACGATCCTGCCGGACGGCGGCGTGCGCGTCGTCGACAACGGCCGCGGCATCCCCGTGGGCATCGTGCCGTCGGAGAAGAAGCCGGCCGTCGAGGTCGTGCTGACGGTGCTGCACGCGGGCGGCAAGTTCGGCGGCGGCGGTTACGCGGTCTCCGGTGGTCTGCACGGCGTCGGCGTCTCCGTCGTCAACGCGCTGTCGCAGAAGGTCTCCGTCGAGGTCAAGACGGACGGCTACCGCTGGACGCAGGACTACAAGCTCGGCGTGCCGACGGCTCCGCTGGCCCGTAACGAGGCCACCGAGGAGACCGGCACGTCGGTGACGTTCTGGGCCGACGGCGACATCTTCGAGACGACCGAGTACAGCTTCGAGACGCTGTCGCGCCGTTTCCAGGAGATGGCGTTCCTCAACAAGGGCCTGACGATCAAGCTCACCGACGAGCGCGCGGCCCATGTGGACGAGGAGGGCAACCCGCTCACGGTCACGTACCACTACGAGGGCGGCATCGTCGACTTCGTGACGTACCTGAACCAGCGCAAGGGCGAGGTGGTGCACCCCACCGTCATCGACATCGAGGCCGAGGACAAGGAGCGGATGCTCTCGGTCGAGGTGGCGATGCAGTGGAACACCCAGTACACGGAGGGTGTCTACAGCTTCGCCAACACCATCCACACGCACGAGGGCGGTACGCACGAAGAGGGCTTCCGCTCGGCGATGACGGGTCTGATCAACCGTTACGCCCGGGACAAGAAGCTGCTGCGCGAGAAGGACGACAACCTCACGGGTGAGGACATCCGCGAGGGTCTGACGGCGATCATCTCGGTCAAGCTCGGTGAGCCGCAGTTCGAGGGCCAGACCAAGACGAAGCTGGGCAACACCGAGGCCAAGACCTTCGTGCAGAAGGTGGTCCACGAGCACCTGACGGACTGGCTCGACCGCAACCCGAACGAGGCCGCGGACATCATCCGCAAGGGCATCCAGGCCGCGACCGCGCGCGTGGCGGCCCGCAAGGCCCGCGACCTGACCCGGCGCAAGGGCCTGCTGGAGACGGCGTCGCTGCCCGGCAAGCTCTCGGACTGCCAGTCGAACGATCCCACCAAGTGCGAGATCTTCATCGTCGAGGGTGACTCCGCCGGCGGCTCGGCCAAGTCCGGCCGTGACCCGCAGTACCAGGCCATCCTGCCGATCCGCGGCAAGATCCTGAACGTGGAGAAGGCGCGGGTCGACAAGATCCTGCACAACAACGAGGTGCAGGCGCTGATCTCGGCCTTCGGTACCGGGGTCCACGAGGACTTCGACATCGAGAAGCTCCGGTACCACAAGATCATCCTGATGGCGGACGCCGACGTCGACGGCCAGCACATCAACACCCTGCTGCTCACCTTCCTCTTCCGCTTCATGCGGCCGCTGGTGGAGGCCGGGCACGTCTACCTCTCCCGCCCGCCGCTCTACAAGATCAAGTGGGGTCGGGACGACCACGAGTACGCCTACTCCGACCGGGAGCGCAACGCCCTGATCGAGCTCGGCAAGCAGAACGGCAAGCGGATCAAGGACGACTCGGTCCAGCGCTTCAAGGGTCTGGGCGAGATGAACGCCGAGGAGCTGCGGGTGACGACGATGGACGTCGACAGCCGGGTGCTCGGCCAGGTCTCGCTGGACGACGCGGCGCGCGCCGACGACCTGTTCTCGGTGCTGATGGGTGAGGACGTCGAAGCCCGGCGCTCCTTCATCCAGCGCAACGCCAAGGACGTCCGCTTCCTCGACATCTGAGCCCTGTCGGCCCTCCCCCGCCCGCCGGCGGGGACCGCAGCAGCCGCAGCTCGAAAGGACTTTGAACAGCAATGGCCGACGAGAACCCCCCTGTGACCCCGGACGGCGTGACCGCCGACGGCACCGCCGCCGCCATCGAAGGCGTCGGTATGCGCGTCGAGCCCGTCGGGCTCGAAACGGAGATGCAGCGCTCCTACCTCGACTACGCGATGTCCGTCATCGTCTCGCGTGCGCTGCCGGACGTGCGGGACGGCCTCAAGCCGGTGCACCGCCGCGTCCTGTACGCGATGTACGACGGCGGGTACCGCCCCGAGAAGGGCTTCTACAAGTGCGCCCGCGTCGTCGGCGACGTGATGGGTACGTACCACCCGCACGGTGACTCCTCCATCTACGACGCCCTGGTCCGCCTGGCCCAGCCGTGGTCGATGCGGATGCCGCTGGTGGACTCCAACGGCAACTTCGGCTCGCCGGGCAACGACCCGGCCGCGGCCATGCGGTACACCGAGTGCAAGATGAAGCAGCTCTCCATGGAGATGCTGCGGGACATCGACGAGGAGACCGTCGATTTCCAGGACAACTACGACGGCCGCAACCAGGAGCCGACGGTCCTGCCGGCCCGCTTCCCGAACCTGCTGATCAACGGCAGCGCCGGCATCGCGGTCGGCATGGCGACCAACATCCCGCCGCACAACCTGCGCGAGGTCGCCGCCGGTGCCCAGTGGGCGCTGGAGAACCCCGAGGCGTCCAACGAGGAGCTGCTCGACGCGCTCATCGAGCGCATCAAGGGCCCGGACTTCCCCACCGGCGCGCTGGTGGTGGGCCGCAAGGGCATCGAGGACGCGTACCGCACCGGCCGCGGCTCGATCACGATGCGCGCGGTGGTCGAGGTCGAGGAGATCCAGAACCGCCAGTGCCTGGTGGTCACGGAGCTGCCGTACCAGGTCAACCCGGACAACCTCGCGCAGAAGATCGCCGACCTGGTGAAGGACGGCAAGATCGGCGGCATCGCCGACGTGCGCGACGAGACCTCCTCGCGCACCGGCCAGCGCCTGGTGATCGTCCTCAAGCGGGACGCCGTCGCCAAGGTCGTGCTGAACAACCTCTACAAGCACACCGACCTGCAGACGAACTTCGGTGCGAACATGCTGGCGCTGGTGGACGGCGTGCCGCGCACCCTGTCGCTGGACGCGTTCATCCGCAACTGGGTCAGCCACCAGGTCGAGGTCATCGTCCGGCGTACCAAGTTCCGGCTGCGCAAGGCCGAGGAGCGGGCCCACATCCTGCGTGGTCTGCTCAAGGCGCTGGACGCGATCGACGAGGTCATCGCGCTGATCCGGCGCAGCGACACGGTCGACGTGGCGCGCGAGGGCCTGATGGGCCTGCTGGCCATCGACGAGATCCAGGCCAACGCGATCCTGGAGATGCAGTTGCGACGGCTGGCCGCCCTGGAGCGCCAGAAGATCACCGCCGAGCACGACGAACTCCAGACGAAGATCAACGAGTACAACGCGATCCTCGCCTCGCCGGAGCGCCAGCGCCAGATCATCAGCGAGGAGCTGGCGGCGATCGTCGAGAAGTTCGGCGACGACCGGCGCTCGAAGCTGGTGCCCTTCGAGGGCGACATGTCCGTCGAGGACCTGATCGCCGAGGAGGACATCGTCGTCACGATCACCCGTGGCGGCTATGTGAAGCGGACGAAGACCGACGACTACCGCTCGCAGAAGCGCGGCGGCAAGGGCGTACGCGGTACGAAGCTGAAGGAAGACGACATCGTCGACCACTTCTTCGTCTCCACCACCCACCACTGGCTGCTGTTCTTCACCAACAAGGGCCGGGTCTACCGGGCCAAGGCGTACGAGCTGCCGGACGCCGGCCGGGACGCGCGCGGCCAGCACGTGGCCAACCTGCTCGCCTTCCAGCCGGACGAGCAGATCGCGCAGATCCTGGCGATCCGCGACTACGAGGCCACGCCCTACCTGGTGCTCGCCACCAAGCGGGGCCTGGTGAAGAAGACGCCGCTCAAGGACTACGACTCGCCGCGTTCCGGCGGTGTCATCGCCATCAACCTCCGGGAGACGGAGGAGGGCGCGGACGACGAGCTGATCGGCGCGGAGCTGGTCTCCGGTGCGGACGACCTGCTGCTGATCAGCAAGAAGGCACAGTCGATCCGGTTCACCGCCACGGATGAAGCGCTGCGTCCGATGGGACGCGCCACGTCGGGTGTCAAGGGCATGAGTTTCCGCGAGGGCGATGAACTGCTCTCGATGAATGTGGTGCGGGCCGGTACGTTCGTCTTCACCGCCACCGACGGGGGCTACGCCAAGCGCACGTCGGTGGACGAGTACCGCGTCCAGGGCCGCGGTGGCCTCGGCATCAAGGCCGCCAAGATCGTGGAGGACCGGGGTGAGCTGGTCGGCGCCCTGGTGGTCGAGGAGACGGATGAGATTCTCGCCATCACGCTCAGCGGTGGCGTGATCCGTACGCGGGTCAGCGAGGTCAGGGAGACGGGCCGTGACACCATGGGCGTCCAACTGATCAACCTGGGCAAGCGCGATGCCGTGGTCGGTATCGCACGTAACGCCGAGGCCGGTCGCGAGGCCGAAGAGGTCGACGCGGGCGCGGAGCCCGGGCCGGCCGACGAGGCGGCGGACACCGAGGCCGCGGTGGCCGAGGGCGGCGAGTCCCCGGCGGAGTAACGCGAGGAGTAGGTCGTGAGTGGAGCCACGGGCGCTGCGGCGGGTGGACCGGGAGACAGGAAGAACTCCCGTTCGGGACCCGCGACCGTGACGGAGGACAGCGTCCGTGGCTCCGCCACGTCCGGCGGCACCTCGTCCGAGGGCTCCTATCAGGGGGGAACCGTGACCGACAGGCGTCAGCCGCATCCGAAGCAGCCGCATTCCGCGTCGCAGCCGCAGCCCCCCGCGCGGGGGGCGGGGCCGACGGCCGGGGCCCAGGGCGGGGCCACTCAGGGCGGCCAACAGCCGTACCAGCCGCCCCAGGCGTACCGATCGGGTGCGGGACAGAGCGCGGGAGCGCAGCAGGGGGTGCGCCGGCCGCGTACGGGCGCCCGTACGACGCCGCGTACCCGAAAGGCCCGGCTGCGTGTTGCCCGGGCCGACCCGTGGTCGGTGATGAAGGTCAGCTTTCTGCTGTCCATCGCGCTCGGGATCTGCACCCTCGTGGCTGTCGCGGTGCTGTGGATGGTGATGGACGCGATGGGTGTCTTCTCCACCGTCGGCGGCACGATCAGCGAGGCGACGGGCTCGGGCGACGGCGGCGGCTTCGACCTCCAGACGTTCCTGTCACTGCCGCGGGTGCTGCTGTTCACGGCGGTCATCGCGGTGATCGACGTCGTGCTCGCCACGGCGCTGGCCACGCTCGGGGCGTTCATCTACAACATCTCGGCCGGGTTCGTGGGCGGCGTGGAGCTGACCCTCGCCGAGGACGAGTGACGGGCGCGGTCATCTTCGGGAGGGGCCGTTCGGCGGCCCCGCCCGGGGGCCGCGGGCTCCCGGAGCACGATTTTGGGAATGCCTCTGAAGTGCGCTAATCTTTCGGTGCAGCGCGGGGCTATAGCTCAGACGGTTAGAGCGCTTCCCTGATAAGGAAGAGGCCACAGGTTCAAGTCCTGTTAGCCCCACCAGCGCGAGAGAGGTCCCACCGGAGACGGTGGGGCCTCTCTCGTTTGTGCGACCAGGACGTGACGGGCGGTGTGCCGTGGCGCATGGGTCAGGACCTAGGTCACCGATCGGTATCGGCCGGTGTGTATCATCGGCCCCCAGAGGTCCCCTACGTCAACGAAAGACGAGGTCGCGCGGTGAAGAAGCTTCTCCTGGTCGCACTGGCCGCCATCGGCGGGCTCCTCGTGTACCGCCAGATCCAGGCGGATCGCGCCGAGCAGGATCTGTGGACGGAGGCGACCGACTCCGTGCCCGCAGGTTCGGGTGTGTGAGACGCAGAGCAGTTCGTAGTCAACGTACGTACCCCGGTCACCGTGTGACGGTGACCGGGGTCTCGTGCGTCCGGGGGCGGGGCGGTGTACGACACGGCCGTTCCGGCGGGTTTGCCATAGCACATAAGTAGCTTGCAAAAGCAAATGTGGTGAGGGGTGGCTCGTGGCGAGGGGGCGTACGCGCAGGTCCGGGCGGGCCGGGAGGCTGGTGCCGGTCCTGGTGCCCGTGCTGGTGTCCGTACCGGCGCTGGCGGGTTCTGCGACGGCGGGGCCGGCGGATGGGTTGCGAGACGGCCCGCCCGTCTACAGGACAGCGGCCGACGCCCAGCCCATACGGGGCACAGCAGGCCGCTCGGACGCGCCACGGATCGACCCCGGGACCTACACCGACACCCTCGCCCGCGGCGACGAGAAGTACTACGCCGTGCGGCTGGACGGGAAATCCAGCGCCTACTTCTCCGCGGTGGCCGCGCCCCCGCCGGGCAGTGAAGTAGCGGACTACACCGACAGCCTGAAGGTCAGTCTCCGGGATGCCGCCGGCAACGCCTGTTCCCCGGGAGGGAGTACGTCCTTCCACGGCCGCGGCATGGCGTACCCGATCGCCGACTACGCCACCCGCCGCATCGACGGCCCGCGGACCAACTGCCAGCAGGCAGGCGCCTACTACGTCGTCGTCAAGCGGGTGGGCAGGGCGTCGGCGGAGGGAGCGGGCCGCTGGCCCCTCGAACTGCGTTTCCAGCGCGAACCCGGCCTCACCGGCACGCCGCCCGCCCAGCCCGCGCCGGGCACCTGGTCGACCGCGACACCCGTACCGCTGACCGGTGGCACGAAGCGGGACGCCGAGGGCGGTACCGGCTTCAACGATGCCGGGCCGATCGGCAAAGGGGTGTGGCAGGACCGGATCAGGCCGGGGGAGACCCGGTTCTACCGGGTGCCGGTGGACTGGGGGCAGCAGCTCAGCGTGAGCGTGGAACTGCCGGGCGGGACGCTGGTGGGCGGGCGCGGGGAGACGGGCGCGGCCGCCGGCTCCGAATCCGGCTCGGCCTCCGGCTCCGGGTCGGGGGTGCCGGGTCGTGGGGCGCTGCGGGGGCCGGGTGTGGTGGCCGGCTCGCGGCTGGTGGCGAGCGCGCTGGGGCTGGGGGTCTACAACCCGGCCCGCGGCCCCGTCAGCGACACCCGCTTCATCGCGTACGACGGGAAACCGGCAGCCGCCCGGCTCGTCACGGCCCCGGTGGACTACGGCAACCGCTACAACGCCACCGCCCCGGTCAGCGCGATGCGCTTCGCGGGCTCGTACTACCTCGCCGTGTCGCTGCACCCGGACGCCGCGAAGTACTTCAAGGACGGCACCCCGATCACCCTGCGCGTCGACCCGACGGGCCGCCCGCAGCGCGGCCCCGACTACCGGGAGGACGCCGCCGACTTCTCCGTCACACCACAGCAACGCGCGGCGGCGGGCGAAGGTATGACGGCACAACAGGTGGGGCCGAGCAGCACGCTGCGCATGGTGGGGTACGGAGGCATCAGCACGGGAGTGGTACTGCTGCTGGCGCTGGGGGTGTGGGCGGTCGCGGCGCGCTGGAGGAGCGGCGGAGCGGGCAGGCAGGGCTGAACCCCGTACCGCGTACGGGCTTACGGGTCGGCTGACGGGGCGCAGTACCCGGCGCGTCAGCTCACGGCCAGTGCCCAGACGCCGAACGCGATGCACAGCAGCGCCACAACGATCACCGGGACCGCGACCTTGGGGGGCGGCCCGGGACGCCGCTGCGGCACGGCCCGGTGCCGATGGGACGGGACGCGCCCGACGGGCGCCAGGGGCTGCGGGGCGCCGGGCGTGTAGGGGCGGGTGGCCGGGGGCTCAGCCGGTGGCCGACCGTGGGGGTGCGCCGGGGGCAGGGGCGGCGGGCTGGTGGGCGTGTGCCCGGAGCCCGGGGTGTGCGCGACGGGGTGCTGCGGAGCGGGTAAGCCGCTGGACGGGGGCGCGAGCGGAAAGCTGCCGGTGTCGGACGTGGTCGTCGAAGGGGGCGTGGAGGGGGGCGGCGGGGGCGGATGGGGTGTGGAGGGTAGGGGGGTGGAGAGCGGTGGGGACTCGGCCCCTGGCTGCCTCGGCTGTTCCGACCGTTCCGACCGCTCTGGCTGCTCCGCCCGCTCCGACTGCCCCGACCGTTCCGACTGCCCCGACCGCTCCAACTGCTCTGGCCGCTCCGGTTGCCGCGGGCGCAGCGGGCCGTCCGGTCCGAAGCCGGTCGGCAGTGGCCCGATGTGGTCGAAGACCTCGACGACCTCGTCCTCGATCGTCGCTTCCGGCAGCAGCTCGGCCGCCGCGAGAAGCGCCTTGCGCGCGCCTGCGGCCGTCTTGAAGCGCAGCTCCGGGTCCGGTTGCAGCAGGGTCGCCAGCACTTGCCACAGCGGCTCCGCGATGCCCTCGGGAGCCTCCGGCGTACCGCGCTCCGCGAAGTGCTCGACCAGGCCCTGGGTGTCCGGCTTGGCTCCGGTGAGCAGGTGCACCGCGACCAGGCCGACCGCGAAGAGGTCCCCGGGAAAGTCGGGCTCGGCGCCGAGCATCTGTTCCGGCGCGAAGTAACCGGGCGTACCCACCACGTAATTGGCGTCGGTCAGCCGCGGCTCGCCCTTGCGCATCGAGATGCCGAAGTCGGACAGCCGCACGTGCGGGCGGCCGGTGCCGGTCGACTCCAGCAGGATGTTCGCGGGCTTGATGTCGCGGTGCACGATGCCTTCCGCGTGGACCGCCGTCAGCCCCGACAGCAGTTGGTCGAGCAGTACGCACACCAGGCGCGGCGGCAGCGGCCCGTAGTCGCCCACCAGGTGTGCCAGCGAGCCGCCGTGCACCAGGTCCATGGTGAACAGGACCTTGTCGTCGTCCGCGGCCCAGCTCGCGGGGGCCACCACGTGCGGGTGGTCGATCCGTACGGCCTGTTCGCGTACGAACCGCAGCAGGGTGTGCGCGTCGCTCTGCTGCAGGACCTTGGCCGCCACGTAACGGCGGCGTCGCTGGTCCCAGGCGCGCCAGACGGCTCCCACGCCGCCCCGCCCGATCGGGTCGATCAGCTCGTACCGACCGGCGAAGACCTCACCCATTGCGCCCCGTCCGCCTACCGAACCGCCGAACTGCCCGACTTCCGGGGGCCGTCGCGCGCGCCGCCCCCGGCTGTCCGCCGTCTAACTCTGGTGGGCCTCGTAGTGGGAGACCGCGTCCGCGGTGCGTCCCGCTCCGTAGACCCGGAGGAACTCTGCCAGTTCGGGGTGGGTGGGGGCGAGGGTGTTCGCGGCGTCGATGATGTCGCCGGCGGCCGAAACGGAGCGCAACAGCGACTGGATCTCGCGTACCACGCGCCGTACGGTCGTCGCCCCTGTGGACGAGGCCGTCTGCGCGGTGTTGTTGAGCACCGATCCGCCCGCGGTCTTCTTGATCTCGTCCATCCGGTCGGTGGCCTCGGCGGCGCTCACGCTGCCGTCCGCCACCTGCCCGGCCAGCTCCTGGAGCGCCTGAACCCGCTGGACGACGGCCGGATTCCCGATCTTGGCCCGCTGGCCGCTCATGAGCTGTGACAGCATGGGCGCGGAGAGCCCGAGGACGGACGCGAGACGGGCCTGGTTGAGGCCGAGATCGTCGATGAGACGGCGGAACAGCGCTCCCAGAGGTTCGCCGTACCAACTGCGCTGCAGCTCCCGAGCGCGCGCGGTGGCTTCTTGCTGTGCTGCGTCCATGGCGTCTCCCCTGTCTCCCCGATCGCGCTTCGCTGCCGCGAATCTCGCGAAGCATCCTACGGAGAGCGCCTGTGCGCGGCGATACCCGGTCGGGAAACCTCCCGGGCACCGGGTACCCTGGTTCGCGACGGGGCCTTAGCTCAGTTGGTAGAGCGCTGTCTTTGCATGGCAGATGTCAGGGGTTCGACTCCCCTAGGCTCCACGGGATCAGACCCCTCCCGCCCGCGTATGCGCAGGTGGGAGGGGTCTTTTTGGTGCATGGGGGGCTGGCGGTGCCGGGTGGGTCAGGGCTTTGGGCCGCCGCGTTCGTCCGCTTCGGCCTCGGCCTGCTTGGCCTGGACCTCGGGGTCCAGGGCGGCGGCCTCGGGGGTGCCGTCGACGGCGGTCAGGGTGGCGCGCTCGTTGACCTCGGTGGGGGCCGGGGGTTCGACCAGCCAGTCCGGGTTGGCCTGCTTGTCCCACCACTTCCAGGCGGCGTAGGCACCGCCGGCGAGCAGGCCCACGACGGCGAGGCGCTTGGCGGCCTGGCCGGCGCGGCGGCGGCGGTTGTGCTTCTTGACGAGCTTGTCGATCTCCTTGGCCGACACCTGGCCGCGGAGGGCGGCGAGGGCGGCGGTGCCGCGGGCCACGGCCTGTTCGCGGACCGGTTCGGCCGCGGCGCGTGCGCTGTGCACGGCGTGCTCGACGCGGGGGGCGGTGTAGTCGGCGGCCTGGCGGGCGGCCTTGCGGGTGCGCTTGGCGGCCTTGCTCGCGGCCGCGTCCACCTTGGGGGGCAGGGCACCGCGGGCGTGTTCGAGGCGCGGCTGCAGATGGGTGTCGTACTGGCTGCGGGCCTGGTGAGCGGCCTCGGCCACCTTGGGTGCCAGTCGCGTGCGGGCCTCGTGCGCGTAGTGCGTGGCGGTGTCCTTGGCCGTACCGGCATACGGAGCCACCACCTCCGCCGCGTGCCGCACGCTGTCCTTGGCCGAACTGGTCGCCGCGCGCACGCTGTCCTTGCGGGTCACGGGATCCTCCTCCTCGGTGGCGTGTCCGGGGGGCTCGGGGGTTGTCCCCCAATGTCTGCTGTGTCGCCTGTCCACCCGAGGCAAGATCATGCCTGCTCACACGACATACGGCATGCGCGGGCGGGCATCCGGGTCATTGGGGGCCATACGGAGCCTTGCGATGACAATGCCACGGTTTTCCGGGCCGTGCGCCGGTTCGGCGGGTACTGGTGGCGGATCGGCGGGTACGCGTGGCGGAAAGGGGAGGCGCGATCGCGGCGGTGTCCGGGTGCCGGGCGGACGTCCATGCGAGGATCGGGAACCGTCAGTGCAGACTATGGAAGGTAGATCGTGGCTGAAGAGCTCTACGCCACCCTGAAGACCAATCAGGGCGACATCGAGATTCGGCTCCTGCCGAACCACGCGCCGAAGACGGTGAAGAACTTCGTCGAGCTCGCCAAGGGTGAGCGGGAGTGGACCAACCCGGAGACCGGCGAGAAGACCACGGACAAGCTGTACGACGGCACGGTCTTCCACCGGGTGATCAGCGGCTTCATGATCCAGGGCGGCGACCCGCTGGGCAACGGCACGGGCGGCCCCGGCTACGAGTTCGGGGACGAGTTCCACCCCGACCTGGCCTTCACCAAGCCGTACCTCCTCGCCATGGCCAACGCCGGTCCGGGCACCAACGGCTCGCAGTTCTTCATCACGGTCTCCCCGACTTCCTGGCTGACCGGCAAGCACACCATCTTCGGTGAGGTCACCAGCGACGCGGGCAAGAAGGTCGTGGACACCATCGCGGCGGCCCAGACCAACCCGCGCACCGACCGCCCGGTCAACGACGTCGTGATCGAGTCGGTCGTCGTCGAGAGCCGCTGAGGCGCGGCCACGCGACATCGCGGCCGTCCGGCCCGGAAACCCCGTAGCGGCCCGGGGCGCGGACGGCGGGAACCATTGCGCCCTGCCCGGTCGTAGATCGGGTAGGGCGCGCACTTCGTCGTGCGGGGACGTCCGCACGGATTCGGACGAGGGACCGAGGGGACCATGGACCAGGCGCCGGGCAGCCCACAGGAGCCGCGGGACGCGCGGGCCGGCGACGCCGTGCCCGGCTGCTACCGCCATCCGGACCGTGCGACGGGCATCAGTTGTACGCGCTGCGAGCGGCCCATCTGCCCTGAGTGCATGGTCAGCGCGTCGGTCGGGTTCCAGTGCCCGGACTGCGTACGCGACGGCAGCGGTACGGGCCGTACGGCGCAGGCCACCGCGCCCCGGACGATCGCGGGCGGCTCGCCGGCCACGGACACCCGCCTGGTCACCAAGATCCTGCTCGGGATCAACGTCGCGGTGTTCATCGCGGTGCTGGCGGTGGGCGGGAGCCTGGTCCAGGACCTGGAGATGATCGGCGGGGCCTTCGTCCCCGAGGACCTGAAGTTCATCGGCGTCGCCGAGGGCGAGTACTACCGCCTGCTGACGGCCACGTTCCTGCACGAGCAGCCGATGCACATCATCTTCAACATGCTCTCGCTGTGGTGGCTCGGCCCGCCGCTGGAGGCGGCCCTCGGCCGGGCCCGCTTCCTCGCCCTCTACCTGCTCTCCGCCCTCGGCGGCAGCGCCCTGTCGTACCTCCTCGCCGCACAGAACCAGCCGTCGCTGGGGGCGTCCGGCGCTATCTTCGGGCTGCTCGGCGCGACGGCCATACTGATGCGCCGCCTGAACTACGACATGCGCCCGGTGCTGATCCTGCTGGCGCTGAACCTCGTCTTCACGTTCGCGTGGCCGGACATCGCGTGGCAGGCGCATGTCGGCGGGCTGATCGTGGGCGCGGCCGTGACGTACGGGATGGTGCACGCTCCACGGGAGCGGCGGGCGCTGGTGCAGGGCGTGACGTTCGCGGTGGCGTTCCTGGTGATCGTCGCGGTGGTGTGGCTGCGGACCGTCCAGCTCGTGGGCTGAGCGGGGGCGGAGGCAGAGCCGGGGCCGGGTCCGGGGCCGGAGGCGCTGGGCGCGGTCGGCCGGTGGGACGGGCGGCTCGGACTCACGGTGTGCTGTCGCCCCGTGCCCGGCTGTGAAGGCGGGAAGAGCGTTTCGGGTACGGGTTGTCCACAGTGTGTGCCGGATCTTGTGCACCGGGTGGGGAACGTGTGTTCCGCTCTGCACTGAGCTGCGTTTTCCCAGGAAGAACAGGGCGGGACGGCGGTCCGGACGAAGGGCCGCTGGTCACACCGGCGTCAACCGCCGGGAAGTTATCCACAGATCTTCTGAAGTTTTCCCCGGCTGTGGATAACTGTGTGGATGGCCTTGGGCAGGGCTTGCGCGACGACGTCCGCGCGGGGTGTGAAAAGCGGCCCGGGTGGCGGGCGGAACAGTGGCCGGGGCGGGGGCGGCGCTGTGGCCGCCCCGCCGGGCGTGGTCGCCCTCGAAGGCCAGGGTCACCGGGGCCTGGGACCGGTACGGGCTACTTCCACTGGGTGGACACGCCGAAGCCCACCGCGATGAAGCCGAACCCGCACACGATGTTCCAGTTGCCCATCGCCTTGACGGGCATGTCGCCCCCGGTCACGTAAAAGAGCACGATCCAGACCAGACCGATCAGGAACAGCGCCAGCATCACCGGCGCGACCCAGCCCCGGCCGGAACTCATGCGCAGATTGGTCGTCTGCTTCGCCGGCGGCGGCGTGAAGTCGTCCTTCTTGCGGATCCGTGACTTCGGCACGAGGAACTCTCCTGTCGATGATCTGCGTGACCGCACTGGGGGCGGAAGATGCGTGACGCGGGCCGGGCGGGGATGCCACGGGGAGCGGTTTCCGTTCCCGGGCGTCCGTTAGCGTAGTGCTTCCGCGGCGTCGTAAGGAGCAAGGGTACGTTGAGCACTTCCGCTGACTCCCCCGGCCGCCCGCCGCGCCGCCGCCTGCGGCCGGTGCGCCTGCTGACCCTGACGGTCTTCGCACTCGCCGGCCTGATCTTCTGGCTGAGCTTCGACACCGCGCGCGGCACGGATCTGCGCTCCGACGACTCGATGCTGCGCCTGTCCGACCTCATCCAGGAACGCAGCCACAAGAACGGCGCCCACGACGAGCGCAACGCCGTGCTGCGCGGCGAGGTCGACGCCCTCGCGCACCAGGACAGTGGCAACTCGGAGGCCGAGAACGCCGAGCTGGCGGCGCTGGAGAAGAACGCGGGCACCAAGCCGGTGGCCGGCCAGGGCATGACCGTCACCCTCACCGACGCCCCGCCGAACGCCACCGCGAAGATCCCCGGCGTACCGGAGCCGCAGCCCAACGACCTGGTCATCCACCAGCAGGACCTGCAGGCCGTGGTCAACGCCCTGTGGCAGGGCGGCGCCAAGGGGATCCGGGTCATGGACCAGCGGCTGATCTCGACCAGCGCGGTGCGCTGCGTCGGCAACACCCTGATCCTCCAGGGCCGCGTCTACTCGCCGCCGTACAAGGTCACCGCCGTCGGCGACCGCGAGAAGTTGAACAGGGCGCTGACCGCCTCGCCGGCCATCCAGAACTACATGCAGTACGTGAACGCCTACGGCCTCGGCTGGAAAGTCGACCAGCACGAGACGGTGACTCTGCCCGGCTACTCCGGCACAGTGGATCTCCACTACGCACAGCCTGTGAAGCCGTGATCCGCCGGCCGCCCGCACCGGCGCCGGCGGCCGGGGAGGGGGCGGTCCGCCATGACGGCACGGTCCGAGGCGAGGCGGCGCGCCGGCGCGGGGAGGCGGCCCGGTGCGGCGGCGCGGCTGGTCGTACGGACGCTCAGCGAGGGCTGTGTCACCGTCGGCACGCTGATCGTGCTCTTCGTGGTGTACGTCCTGTTCTGGACGGGCGTACGGGCCGACAGCGCGATGGACGGTGAGATCGGCAAGCTGAAGGACCGATGGTCCACCGCCCCGGCCGCCCCGGCCTCTCCGGACGGCGCCGCCGGGCAGGTCGGCGGGCCCGCGCAGCAGCCCCGGTACGAGAACGGCACGTCCTTCGCCGTGATGTACATCCCCCGGTTCGGTGCCGACTGGAGCAAGCCCGTGCTGGAGGGCACCGGGACGGGCGTCCTCAAGAAGGGGCTGGGGCACTACGACCGCACCGCGCGACTCGGGGAGACGGGCAACTTCGCGGTCGCCGGGCACCGCCGCACCTACGGTGACCCGTTCAAGGACTTCCCCGAGCTGCGGCCGGGCGACGCGGTGGTCCTCACGGACGGCACCACCTGGTTCACGTACCGCATCGACCGGCCCCCCTACACGACGCTGCCCACCGACACCGGGGTGATCGACCCCGTACCCCGCAAATCGGGATACAACGGTCCGGGTCGTTACCTCACCCTGACGACCTGCGAGCCGGAGTGGGGCCACAGCCACCGGTTGATCGCCTGGGCACATCTGGATTCCACCCAACCCGTGGAGCGCGGAAGGCCGTCGGCTTTGACCGGCTGACCCCCCGGCCACCGCCCTCGCCCTTTAGTCTGGTGGGGCGATCGACATCGATCGACACGGTCATCGTCATCGGCGAGTGGGGACAGCGACAGCATGTACGGCTGGATCTGGCGGCATCTGCCGGGCAACGCATGGGTGAGGGCGCTGGTCTCACTCGTGCTGGTGCTGGCGATCGTCTACGTGCTCTTCCAGTACGTCTTCCCGTGGGCGGAGCCGCTGCTCCCCTTCAACGACGTAACAGTTGACCGAGGGATGGGCGCCGTCCGATGACCGCAAGGATTCTCGTCGTCGACAACTACGACAGCTTCGTCTTCAACCTCGTCCAGTACCTCTACCAACTCGGGGCCGAGTGCGAGGTGCTGCGCAACGACGAGGTCGAGCTGCGGCACGCCCAGGACAACTTCGACGGAGTGCTGCTTTCTCCGGGGCCCGGCGCCCCCGAGCAGGCCGGCGTCTGCGTCGACATGGTCCGGCACTGCGCCGACACGGGCGTGCCGGTCTTCGGCGTCTGCCTCGGGCTGCAGTCGATGGCGGTCGCGTACGGCGGTGTCGTGGGCCGGGCCCCCGAGCTGTTGCACGGCAAGACCTCCCTCGTCTCCCACGAGGGCGCGGGCGTCTTCAAGGGGCTGCCCACCCCCTTCACCGCCACCCGTTACCACTCCCTGGCCGTGCAGCCGGGCACCGTCCCCGACGAGATGGTGGTCACCGCCTGGACGGGCGACGACGCCGAGACCGGTGTGGCGATGGGGCTGCGGCACCGCGAACTGCCCGTGGAAGGCGTCCAGTTCCACCCCGAGTCGGTGCTGACCGAGTGGGGCCACCGGATGCTCGCCAACTGGCTGGTGGAGTGCGGCGATTCCGGTGCGGTGGAGCGTTCGGCGGGGCTTGCCCCGGTGGTCGGCAAGGTCGGCGCGTGACTGACCTCCGCCCCGAGCGCGAGGAGAGGTCCTACGAGCCGTCGCGCGACGCCGACGGCACGTACGACCGCGAGGCGTTCGAGGCGGCCGTCGGACAACTGGACGACCCGCTGACGGACCCGCTCCCGGGCCGTCCGCCGACGCGGGAGCCGCGGCCCGGCGCCGGGCCCGACACGGGCACCGGCCCCGCAGCCGGGCCCGGGCAGAGCGCACAGCCGGGGCCGACGCAGCCCGGCTCGGGTCGGAGCGGCTCGCCGTGGTTCCGCCCGCACCAGGCCCCGGCGGCGTCCTCCGCGCAGCAGCAGGCTCCGGCCAGGCCCCAAGCCTCGGGACGCAACCAGGCTCCGGCCCGGAACCAGGTCCCGGTTCAGCAGCAGGCCCAGGCCCATGACCCCGTACCTGCCCGGAACCCGGCCCCGGCCGAGAACCGGCCCCCTGCCCAGCCCCGTTCTGCGAACGGCCCGATATCCGGCCCGGCCCCGGCCCCCGCATACGTGGCGGACCCGGAACCGGCTCCGGACCCCGCGCCCACAGCGGACCCTTTCCTGAACCCGGCCCTCGACCCGCCGTACGTACCGGGCCCGGTCGCCGCTGCGGATCCGACCCACGCCGCGAGCCCGCTGCCTACCTCGGGTCCGGCGCGGACTTCGAACCCGACGCGGCCCTCGGTCCCGACGCAGTCACCGGACCCGGCGCACCCCCAGGACTCCGTCTACGACGCCGAGACCATGGCGCTTCGTCAGGCCGAGGAGTCCGGCAGCGATCCCGGTGGGCCGGACGTTGTTTCACGTGAAACCGCGCCGCGGCCGACCGCCCCGACGGCTCCGGACGCGGCTGTCGGCGCGACACCCTCACCCCCGCCGGCGACCGGTGGCCGCGCCGCACGCCGTAAAGCTGCCCAGGAGGCAGCCAAGCGCGGCAACAGGCGTGCCCGGCGCGGTTCCCCTTCGACCACCGCCGAAGCCCCTTCCTCGGCCGCTGAGGCGCCTTCCGCGCCCATGACGCGGCTGGAGGCCCGCCGTGCCGAGCGGGCCCGCAAGGAGAGCCCGGGCATCATCGTCAGCCGCGCCGTGGGCGAGGTGTTCATCACCCTGGGCGTCCTGATGCTGCTCTTCGTGACCTACCAGTTGTGGTGGACGAATGTCCTGGCGCATCAGCAGGCGGGCGGCACCGCCAGCAACCTGGAGCACGAGTGGGACGAGGGCGGCGAGGACCGCAGGCCCGACGCCTTCTCGCCCGGCCAGGGCTTCGCGATCATGTATATCCCCAAGCTGGACGTGAAGGTCCCGATCGCCGAGGGCATCAGCAAGCCCGCGGTGCTGGACCGCGGCATGGTCGGCCACTACGACAAGAACAGCGTGAAGACCGCGATGCCCTGGGACAAGCAGGGCAACTTCGCGGTGGCCGGGCACCGCAACACCCACGGTGAGCCGTTCCGCTACATCAACAAGCTCACCAAGGGCGACAAGATCGTCGTCGAGACGCGGAGCACGTACTACACGTACACGATGGAGAGCATCCTGCCGCAGACCTCGCCGCGGAACATCGCGGTGATCGGGGCGGTGCCGAAGGGCTCCGGGTTCACCGGCCCCGGCCGCTACCTCACGCTGACGACCTGCACCCCGGAATTCACCAGTACCTACCGGATGATCGTCTGGGGCAAGATGGTCGAGGAGCGGCCGCGGAGCAAGGGCAAGCCGGATGCGCTCGTCATCTGAGCGAACGTAAGAGGGGTACCACGCGGTGACTGCCACCGGACACGACGAGGACACCGGCCCGGCGGCGGAGCAGCCGGCGTCCACGCCGCCGCGCCGTCTGCGCGGGCGCATCGCCGCCGTCGTCAGCGTCATCGGCGAGCTGCTGATCACGGCGGGGCTGATCCTGGCCCTCTTCGTCGTCTACTCGCTGTGGTGGACGAACGTCCTCGCCGACCGTGAGGCGCACAAGCAGGGCGACACGGTACGCAAGAACTGGGCTAAGACGCCGACGGGCCCGGGCGCGCTCGACACCAAGGACGGCATCGGCTTCCTGCACGTCCCCGCGATGAAGAACGGCGAGGTGCTCGTCAAGAAGGGCATCGCCCCGGATGTCCTCAACGAGGGCGTCGCCGGTTACTACACCGAGCCGGTCAAGTCGGCCCTTCCGCAGGACAAGAAGGGCAACTTCTCGCTCGCCGCGCACCGCGACGGCCACGGCGCGAAGTTCCACAACATCGACAAGCTCAAGGACGGCGACCCGATCGTCTTCGAGTCCAAGGACACCTGGTACATCTACAAGGTCTACGCGTCGCTGGACGAGACCTCGAAGTACAACGTCGACGTCCTGGACGACGTCCCCAAGGAGTCCGGCAAGCGCAAGCCGGGCCGCTACATCACGCTGACGACCTGCACGCCGGTCTACACCTCCACGTACCGCTACATCGTCTGGGGCGAGCTGGAGCGCACCGAGAAGGTCGACGCCGAGCGCACCCCGCCGAAGGAACTGCGGTAGTCGATACCGCATGAGAAACAAATCGTGCGCGGGCAGGGAATAGAAATTCGTTCAAAATGAAAGCGCATGGGCGCGCCTTGGCA
Organism: Streptomyces sp. NPDC018045; assembly: GCF_044327445.1. Classification (NCBI taxonomy): domain Bacteria; kingdom Bacillati; phylum Actinomycetota; class Actinomycetes; order Kitasatosporales; family Streptomycetaceae; genus Streptomyces; species Streptomyces sp. NPDC018045. The sequence goes on along the minus strand of NZ_JBIRFL010000003.1, from coordinate 284,237 downwards.
TTTCGTCGGGACTTGCCAAAGTGTGATGCTGCTTGTTGACCGGGAATTTTATCCTGTATACGGTAATGATCGTAGTCATTGTGTAATGGGGAGGGGAAATGAAAGTAAAGAAGGCAATTGCCTCGGGGGGTGCCGTAGCTATCCTTGCGGCGTCCGGCATCCTCGCGTCGGCACCTTCTGCGTCCGCAACTGTGGACTGTAACCTGAACTGGTTCTGCCTGTACTACAACTCCAGGCTGCACGGAGCATGGTACGGAACCTTGACTAATGAGCCGAACCTCGATCGATACACTTTCGAGGCGATGGGCGAGTCGGCGGGCCACCGGAAGCCGGTGAAGAATAACGCTGGGTCCGCTTGGAACAGGTCTACACATGCTGTCCGTGTGTACTTCAACTCGGGATACCGTGGTGCTTACGATGTCGTTCCCGCGAGGGATGACCCGAAGGGTGACCCGGTATCGGACCTGCCGAAGACCAAGAACAACAATGCGTCGATTCTGTGGATGCAGTGAACTGATTAGCTGACGCATTGATGCATATGTGGGCCGCGCGGGCTGTCATGCGATAAGTCGACAGCCTGTGCGGCTTCTTCTGTTCATTGGTATGCGAACTGGCGTACCGAGGATGAAGTAACTGATCAGGATCATTTCATCGTGAATTACAATCGAAAGATTATCCTGACCGCTGTTCTGCTCGTCGCCCTCGCGGGGTGCGGTGAAGAGCCGCCGCGAACTGGTAACAGTAGTGACAGAGCAGAAGCTCCCCCCATGCGCTCGATGGGTGACAGGCTTGTGCTTCCGGTCGAAGCGTACCTGCTGTCGGACAAGCAGCGTCAGTTGATCCAGCAGGCAAAGGCGACGATCACCGAATCCTGTATGAAGAACCTGGGGCTCGACTACACGCCGGAACCACGCGTGCCAGCGACCGGCCTGGGCCTTACCGACCGGCGGTACGGGATGACCGATGCGACGTTTGCCCGTGAGAACGGCTACCACCTACCCACCATACGCGGTGGGGGTTCTGCAGTCCCTGATAAGCCTCTGAAAGGCGAAGAGTATCTCGCATTGTACGGCCGCGGGGACGGCGAGAAGGATATACGGTCGGCCGCGATCAAAATCAACGACAAGGATGTGCCCCGCGGCGGCTGCGCGGGGTCTGCCGAAAGGGAACTGGCCGGAGGGTCGGATGAGGTGTATGGCGAGGGGCAGATCGCTCTCGAAGTCTCCAAAAAAAGTTTCGAAGAGTCCCGATCCGACCCGCGGGTGCGCTCACTGATTCCACAGTGGTCCAGATGTATGAAGGAAAAGGGCTACTCGTACAGTGACCCGCTCACATCCGGAGAGGATGTCATGGGAGGTGAAGAGCCTTCCGAGAAAGAGAAAGATGTCGCCGTGGCCGATGCCGAGTGCAACAATCAGACGAAACTGGCCAAAAAATGGCATTCTGTTGAGTCGGCGATACAGGAAAAGTTCATCAACTTGAACAAAGGGCCTCTGGAGCGCCTGCGCGCTCTAAAAGAAAAGGAGCTTGTGAAGTCCCGCGCAGTGATTTCTGGCAATTGATCAAGGAGCGGCGCGCGGTGAACGTCCTCCGTGGAGCAACAGCACCGGCCCCGGCACCCGAGAAGGGTGCCGGGGCTTTCCCGTGCGGCGACGGTTTTCCCGTCAGTGCCTGTTGTGGCGTCCCCACCAGTTGCCGAGTATGCCGCCCTCGTCACCGCTGTCTTCGTCCCCGCTGGGAGAAGCACCCATCGTGGTGAGCGTCACCGTCGTGGAGCCGGGGGCGGACGGGGTGTTCGGCTGCGGGTCCTGGGTGACCACGCGGGCCTTGTCGTCCTGTGAACTGCCGCCCGCGAACTGGATGTTCGTGAAGCCGGCGTCCTGCAGGGCCTTCTTGGCGTCCTTGACGGTCTGGCCGATGACGGTGGGCACCGGCTTCTGCTCGCCGGCCTTGCCGACGGTCAGCGTGATCGTCGAGCCGTTCCGGGCCTGCGTGTTGCCGTCCGGGGTCTGCTTGGTGACCTTGCCGACCTGGTTCGGGTCGGAGGTTTCCTCCTCGGTCTTGCTGACCTGGAAACCGAGGTCGGTGAGCTGCTTGGAGGCGGTGTTGAAGTCCTGCCCGACCACCGGCGGCACCGTCGACGTCGGCGACTTCTTGGCGACGACCAGCGTGATCTTGGTCTTCTTGGTGCCCTCGCTCTGCGCCTTGGGGTCCTGGTCGGTGACCGTCCCCTCCGTGCGGTCGGAGACGCGCTCGGTCTTCTGGACGTCCTCGAAACCCTTGCTCTTCAGCTCGTCCTTTGCCTGGTCGAACGGCAGCCCTCGGACGTCGGGGATGGTGACCTTCTCCGGCCCGGTGCAGAGCGTCACCGTCACCGTGTCGTCCTTGGCGACCGTCCCGCCGGCGGCCGGGTCCTGCTTGGTGATCTGGTCTTTCTCGACGTTGTCGCAGGCCGTGCTGCCGCCCTTGGAGACCTTGAAGCCGCCGTTCACACCGGCCGACTTGGCCTGTTCCAGGGTCTTCCCGGTCAGCTCCGGCACCTTGACGTCGCTGCTGGTGTTCGTGTTGCTGAACATCGCCTTGCCGATGAAGATCGCACCGGCCAGGACGAGGATGCCCGCGACGACGAGCAGGATCGTCGAGGTGTGCTTCTTCTTCTGGCCGCCACCGCCGCGGCGCCGGTCGGGCCGCTCGTCGTAGCCGTAACCCCCGTCGTCCGGGTTCATCGGCGGCAGCATCGACGTCTGGCCCGCCGGGTCCTGCGGGCGCAGCATCGCCGTCGGCTGGTCCTGGTCGTAGCCGGCCGCGCCGAGGGCGGCGGTCGCCGCGACCGGCTGCCCGTCGAGGGCCGCCTCGATGTCGGCGCGCATCTCGTCCGCCGACTGGTAGCGGTAGTCGGGGTCCTTGACCAGCGCCTTGAGGACGATGGCGTCCATCTCGGGCGTGATCTCGGGGTCGAAGCTGCTCGGCGGCTGCGGTTCTTCCCGTACGTGCTGGTAGGCGACCGCGACGGGCGAGTCGCCGACGAACGGCGGCCGCACGGTGAGCAGCTCGTAGAGCAGACAGCCGGTGGAGTACAGGTCGGAGCGGGCGTCGACCTGCTCGCCCTTGGCCTGCTCGGGCGAGAGGTACTGCGCGGTGCCGATGACCGCGGCGGTCTGCGTCATCGTCATGCCGGCGTCGCCCATTGCACGGGCGATGCCGAAGTCCATGACCTTCACCTGGCCGGTGCGGGTCAGCATGACGTTGGCCGGTTTGATGTCGCGGTGGACGATGCCGGCCCGGTGCGAGTACTCCAGCGCCTGGAGCACCCCGATGGTCATCTCCAGCGACCGCTCGGGCAGCAGCTTGCGACCGGAGTGCAGCAGCTCACGCAGGGTGGAACCGTCGACGTACTCCATGACGATGTACGGGATGGAGACGCCGTCGACGTAGTCCTCGCCGGTGTCGTACACCGCGACGATCGAGGGGTGGTTCAGCGAGGCGGCCGACTGGGCCTCACGGCGGAACCGGGCCTGGAAGGACGGGTCGCGGGCGAGGTCCACGCGCAGCGTCTTCACAGCGACGGTGCGGCCCAGGCGGGTGTCGTGCGCGAGGTAGACCTCGGCCATGCCACCGCGGCCGAGCACCGAGCCCAGCTCGTACCGGCCGCCGAGGCGACGCGGCTCTTCCATAAGCTTCTCCAGCCCTCTCCGTCAGTCCCGACCGCACCCGTGTGTGGTCCGGCGGTGTGCTGTTCGGGCATACCGTACCCGGCACGCCGTGCGGGGCCCGGTCGCGACCGGCACCTGATATCCGACCGGTATTGGCGTGACCGGGGTCACTTCTTGCCGTCGAGTACCGCCTCCATGACCTTCTTGGCGATGGGGGCGGCCAGCCTGCCGCCCGCGATGTCGCCGCGGAGCGTGTCCGAGCCCTCGATCACGACGGCGACGGCCACCGGCGTTCCCTTGGAGGTCTTGGCGTAGGAGATGAACCAGGCGTACGGGTTGTCCTTGTTGTTCTCGCCGTGCTGGGCGGTGCCGGTCTTGCCGCCGACGGTGACGCCGTCGATCTGGCCGTTGGTGCCGGTGCCGTTCTTGACGACGCCCTCCATCATCTCCTGGAGCTTCTGGGCGTTCTCCGGCTTGAGCGGCTGGCTCATCGCCTCCGGCGTGTGCTGCTGCACGACGTTGAGGTTGGGGGCCACGATCTTGTCGACCATGTACGGCTTCATCAGCTTGCCGCCGTTGGCGATGGCCGCGGTGATCATGGCCATCTGTAGCGGGGTGGCGCGGTTGGACGCCTGGCCGATGCCGGCCATCGCGTTCTGCGGCCGGTTGTCGGTCGGGTAGACGCTCTCGGCGGCCCGTACCGGGGTGTCGACCTCGGGGTCGTTGTAGCCGAACTTCTCGGCCTCGGCCTTCATCTTCTTGTTGCCGAGGTCGGCGCTGATCTTGCCGAAGACGGTGTTGCAGGACCAGCGCAGCGCTTCCTTGAGGCTGGCGTTCTCGCAGGGGATGTTGCCCTCGTTGTTCAGCGGCTGGTGCGCGGTGTCCGGCAGGTACCAGGGCAGCGGCGAGTCGGTCTTGGCGTTGATGTCGGTGTAGAGGCCGTTCTCCAGCGCCGCGGCAGCCGTGACGACCTTGAAGGTGGAGCCCGGCGGGTAGGTCTGGCGCAGCGCCCGGTTGAGCATCGGGTCGTCCGGGTTGTTCTTCTTCAGCAGCCCGTTGTACGCCTTGGCGTCCTTGTCGGACATGCCGGCGAAGGTGGAGGGGTCGTACGACGGGGTGCTGGCCAGCGCCAGGATCGCGCCGGTCTCCGGGTTGATCGCGGCGACCGCGCCCTTGCTCTTGCCCAGCTCGTCGTAGGCGGCCTTCTGGGCCTTGGCGTTCAGGGTGGTGACGACGTCGCCGCCGCGCTGCTTCTCGCCGGTGAACATGTCGACCGTACGGCTGAAGAAGAGCTTGTCGTCGGTGCCCGACAGGATGCTGTCGTTGAGCTTTTCGAGCTGGTTGGAGCCGAACGCCTGGGACGCGTAGCCGGTGACCGGCGCCCACATCGGGCCGTCCTTGTAGGTCCGCTTGTACTTGAAGTCGCCGCTCTCGTTGGTGGTCGAGCCGGTGATGGCCTTGCCGTCGACGATGATGTTGCCGCGCGGCTGGCTGTAGCGCTCGATGGCCACCCGCCGGTTGTGCGCGTCGTTCTTCAGCTCGTCGGCCTGGACGAACTGCACCCAGTTGACGCGGATGAGCAGGGAGAGAACCAGCAGGCCGCAGAAGATGGCGACGCGGCGCAGAGGCTTGTTCACGGTCGGACCACCTGGGTCATCTCGGCGTCGGTGGAGGGGGCGGGGGCCGGGGCGGGCCGGCGCGCGGTGTCGCTGATGCGCAGCAGGAGCGCGACCAGGGCCCAGTTCGCGATGACGGAGGAGCCGCCCTGTGCGAGGAACGGCATCGTCATACCGGTCAGCGGGATCAGGCCGGTCACACCGCCGGCGACGACGAAGACCTGGAGGGCGAAGGCGCCGGACAGGCCGATGGCGAGGAGCTTGCCGAACGGGTCGCGGGCGGCCAGCGCCGTACGGATGCCGCGCTCGATGAGCAGGCCGTACAGCAGCAGGATCGCCATCAGGCCGGCGAGGCCGGCTTCCTCGCCGACGGTGGCGAGGATGTAGTCGCTCTTGGGTGCGATGCCGCCGATCAGGCGGGAGTAGCCCTGGCCGAGGCCGGAGCCGAGGATGCCGCCGGAGCCGAAGGAGTACATCGCCTGGGCGGTCTCGGTGACGCCGCCGTTGAGCAGCTCCAGGGGGTTGAGCCAGTTGTGCACCCGGGTCTGGACGTGCGACTCGAAGGTGGCCACCGCGACCGCGCCGCCGCCGCTGAGCAGCAGGCCGAAGACGATCCAGCTCGTCCGCTCGGTGGCCACGTACAGCATGACCACGAACAGGCCGAAGAAGAGCAGGGACGTACCGAGGTCGGTCTCGAAGACCAGGATCATCAGGCTCAGCGCCCAGATGACCAGGATCGGCCCGAGGTCGCGGCCGCGCGGCAGGTACAGGCCCATGAAGCGGCGGCTGGCCAGCGCCAGCGCGTCCCGTTTGACCATGAGATAGCCCGCGAAGAAGATCGCGATGACGATCTTGGCGAACTCACCGGGCTGCAGCGAACCGACACCGGGGATGGTGATCCAGATGCGGGCGCCGAACTTGGCCGGGAAGAAGATCGGGGCGATCAGCAGGACCAGCGCGACGACCATCGAGATGTAGGTGTAGCGCTGCAGGACACGGTGGTCCTTGAGGAAGATCAGCACGCCGAGGAAGAGGGCGACGCCGAGCGTCGACCACATCATCTGCCCGGGCGCCAGGGCGCCGCCGAGCTGCTTGGTGGTGATCTGCGGTTCCTGGTCCAGGCGCCAGATGAAGACCAGGCCGAGACCGTTGAGGAGGGTCGCGATGGGCAGCATCAGCGGGTCGGCGTACGGGGCCCACTTGCGTACGACGAGGTGGGTGACGCCGGCCAGCAGGCCGAGGCCGAGGGAGTAGCCCAGGATGCCGGCCGGCACCGAGCCCTCCTTGGCCAGACCCACGTTGATGTAGGCGAAGACCGGGATGAGCACCGCGAAGACGAGCATGGCCAGCTCGGTGTTGCGGCGGCTCGGGGCACCGATCGTGCCCACGGTGGTCGTGGTGGTGGTACTGCTCATCAGTTCTACGGCCCCCTACGCCCTCACTGCTGGGTGCTGCAATTCTTTTCCAGCTTCTGCTGCTCCTCGGAGGGGGGCGTCTGGCTGGTGGTGGGAGTGGGCGTCGGGGCCGCCGGCTTCCCTGGCTTGCCCTTGTTCTTGCGGGCCTCTTCCTCGGCCTTCTTGCGGTCCTCCGCCGCCTTGCGCTCCGCCGCTTCCCGCTGGTCCTTCGACCGGCAGGCGTCGGCCTGCTTGCCCAGCTCGGAGACCTTGTCGATCGCCTGGTTGCGGCTGTCGACGGCGATGGTCTCCTTGACCTGGTTGCGCTGGTAGACGGGGAGGTACTTGAGTTCGATCTCGGGGTGGTCCTCGTCGACGTTGTTGAGCTTGATCCAGGCGAGATCCTGGCTGATGCCCTGGTACAGCGCGACGTGCTCGTCCTTGGCGCCGACGAAGTACTGCTTCTGCGTCCAGCGGTAGCCCGCGTACAGGCCGCCGCCGACGACGGCCAGCGCCAGCACGATGATCAGCGACCGTTTGATCCACCGGCCCCGGCCGCGCTCCGGCTTGAGGAACTCCTCGTCCGTGAACGCGCCGAACGAGCCCTGCGGCGGGCCCGTGATGTCGTTGTCGCCGCTGCCCGGCGGGCCGAACGCGCCGCCCGGCGCGGCCTGCTGCGCGTCCCGGTGGCGGCCCAGTTCGGCGGCGCGGGCGGCCGGCGTCTGCATCGTGCTGGGGTCGCTGAGCTGGTTCTGGTTCTCGGCGACGGCGCCGACGACGACCGGGGTGTCGTTGAGGTGGGTCGTGAGGGTGTCACCGGCGTCGACGTCCAGGACGTCGGCGACGATGCACGTGATGTTGTCCGGACCGCCGCCGCGCAGCGCGAGCTGGATCAGTTCCTGCACCGTTTCGTGCGGGCCCTGGTAGCTGGCGAGGGTGTCCTCCATGGTCTGGTGGCTGACCACGCCGGACAGGCCGTCCGAGCAGATCAGGTAGCGGTCGCCGGCCCGTACCTCGCGGATCGACAGGTCGGGCTCGACGTGGTCGCCGCTGCCCAGCGCGCGCATCAGCAGGGAGCGCTGCGGGTGGGTGGTGGCTTCCTCCTCGGTGATCCGGCCCTCGTCGACGAGCCGCTGCACCCAGGTGTGGTCCTGCGTGATCTGCGTCAGGACGCCGTCGCGCAGCAGGTACGCGCGGGAGTCGCCGACATGGACGAGGCCGAGCCGCTGGCCGGTCCACAGCAGGGCGGTCAGGGTCGTGCCCATGCCCTCTAGCTGCGGGTCCTCCTCGACCATGACGCGTAGCTGGTCGTTGGCGCGCTGTACGGCCGTACCGAGGGAAGTGAGGATGTCGGAGCCGGGGACGTCGTCGTCGAGCTGGACCAGGGTGGAGATCACCTCGGAGGAGGCGACCTCGCCCGCGGCCTGGCCGCCCATGCCGTCGGCGATGGCGAGCAGGCGCGGGCCGGCGTAACCGGAGTCCTCGTTGCCCTCCCGGATCATGCCCTTGTGCGATCCGGCGGCGAAGCGCAGTGACAGACTCATACGCACCTCGCCCGTCGGCTCGGGGTACATCCGCACGGTGCCCACCCTCCGGTCGGGAGCGCGCTCGGGTCCGCCGAGTGGACCGCCGCGGCTCGCTCGCTCCGCTCGCTCATTGTCGTACTACTTCCGCAGCTCGATGACGGTCTTGCCGATGCGGATCGGGGCTCCCAGCGGAATCGGTGTCGGGGTCGTCAGTCGGGTCCGGTCGAGATACGTGCCGTTGGTGGACCCGAGATCCTCGACGATCCACTGGCCGTCACGGTCCGGGTAGATCCTGGCATGTCGGCTGGAGGCGTAGTCGTCGTCCAGCACGATCGTGGAGTCGTGCGCGCGTCCCAGGGAGATGGTCTGGCCCTGGAGGGCGACGGTCGTACCCGTCAACGTGCCCTCGGAGACCACCAGCTTTGTGGGGGCACCGCGGCGCTGACGGTTGTTGCCGCGGCCGCCCTCCTGGCGGCGCTGCGGCGGTGGAGCGGTCTGCTGGCGCTGCTGCGCACGCGCCTCCTGCCCGCCGCGGCGGGCGGCGCCGCGCTGCGTGACACGCGTGCCGAACAGGTCGCTGCGGATGACCTGGACGGCCACGATGACGAACAGCCACAGTACGGCGAGGAAACCCAACCGCATGACCGTGAGGGTCAGCTCTGACATTGCCCCCGCTTCACCCTTCGGCTTGCCGGTAAACGATGGTGGTACTGCCCACGACGATCCGCGAGCCGTCGCGGAGCGTAGCGCGGGTGGTGTGCTGCCCGTCTACCACGATGCCGTTGGTAGAACCCAGATCCTGGATGGTCGCAGGCGTTCCGACGCGGATCTCGCAGTGCCGGCGGGAGACTCCCGGGTCGTCGATCCGTACGTCGGCGTCGGTGCTGCGGCCGAGGACGAGCGTGGACCGGGAGATCTGGTGGCGGTTGCCGTTGATCTCGATCCAGCGGCGCGTCTGGGCGTAAGGCTGGGCACCGGCACCCGGCACGGCCGCGCGGGGCGCGGCACCGGGCGGCGAGGTGGGCATGGGGGGCGGGCCCACATGACCGCCGGGACCGGACGGGCCGCTCCGGGGCGCGGCGGGGCGCTGGGCCGCCGCGGCGGCACCCGGGTGCTCCTGGGACGTGCTGGACGCGAGGGTACGGCTGCGGACGCGGTACAGGCCGGTGTCGAGATCGTCGGCCTTCTCCAGGTGCACCTTGATCGGGCCCATGAAGGTGTAGCGCTGCTGCTTGGCGTAGTCGCGGACCATGCCGGAGAGCTCGTCTCCGAGCTGGCCGCTGTACGGGCTGAGCCGCTCGTAGTCGGGGGTGCTCAGTTCGACGATGAAGTCGTTGGGGACGACCGTGCGGTCGCGGTTCCAGATGGTGGCGTTGTTGTCGCACTCGCGCTGGAGCGCGCCGGCGATCTCAACGGGCTGCACCTCGGACTTGAACACCTTGGCGAAGGTGCCGTTGACGAGACCTTCGAGACGCTGCTCGAAGCGCTTCAGTACTCCCACGGGGCACCTCCTTCCTCAGTCTTCGTCAGGTCGGTCTTCGACAGGGTCGTCCTGATACTGCTTACTGATCGTATCCACGCGCCGGGAAATCGGCTGGTTCCCCTTTCCCGTCGTGAGGACGAGTGTCGCCCCTCACAAGGTTGCTCACTGCCGCTTGCTGGTGCGTCACTCCGGCGTAACCGCGATGGGGCCGCGGTGTCGCCGTGGTGAAACCTGCTGTGTCACCGGCCACCGGGGCGGGCCCTGGCACCGCGATGGCTTCGCGATGAGACCGCGCCGGCGTTGCGATGGCACTGCGATCGTAGATGTGCCCCACTCACAGTGTCCCGCAACCGCCGTGTTCGCCGACCGGGTGGGGCGGCGGGGCGGGGGCGGATGTGCGCGGGGGTGTGTGGGGGTGGCGGGAATCGGGCGGGTGGCGGAATCGGGCCGGGTCCGAGGCGCGGGGTCCGTCGTGCGGCCGCGGCAGCGGGCCGCGGGTCGTCGGGCGTGGCGGGGCGGCGGCCGAGGACGTCGGGGACGTCGGGGACGTCGGGGACGGTGCTGCGGTCGGGTGGCCGGTCGTCTCCGGGGTGACGAGGGGACTCCGGAGACGGGCCGGGGCGGCCTCCGGAGAACGGATGTGAAGGCACCCCTGACAGCGTGCTAATGTTCTGGGTGTCGGCAGGCGAGAGCGCAAGACCCGGACGGAACAGCCCGGATCAGGCGAAAGAATCTGACGGCACACCCAATGCGCGGGTGGCGGAATAGGCAGACGCGCTGGATTCAGGTTCCAGTGCCCGAAAGGGCGTGGGGGTTCAACTCCCCCCTCGCGCACAGATGAGACCCCCGGTCCGGGATTCCCGGACCGGGGGTCTTTCGTTGTGCCGGTGGTTCTTCCGGTATGGATTCCGGCGGTCGGTGCGGTGGTCCGTACGGGTCCGGTGCCGGCGTCGCGGTCCGCACGGATTTCGGCGGTCGGTGACGCGCTCCGTACGGGCTCCGGTGCCCGCGTCGCGTTCCGCACAGGCTCTGGGGGCGGCCTCGCTCTCCGTACGGATTTCGGCGTCACGCTCCGTACAGGCCCCCGGACGGCTTCGTGGGCCGTCGCCCGAAAGAACCGGTGAGGGCTACGTCACATCGGTGACGGCCGCACTGAAGGCGCGGGTGCGCGCGGTCTCGCGGTCCTGGTGCCAGACGAGGCCGAGCGCGGAGTCCGGCAGGCCGGTGACCGGTACGAACGTGATGTCGCGGCGCCCGTGGTAGTCCGCCGTGGGGCGGCAGAGCAGCATCGCGCCGCGTCCGGCGGCGGCCAGGGTCAGGCCCTCCTGAAGGGTGCGGACGCCGGGGCCGGGCGGGATGGGGCGGCCGCCGGGGGTGCTGGTGGGGGCCTGGGCGTGCCGCCAGTAGTCGGGCGCGGGGCCCTCGACGGTGACGAGGGGCCCGTCGGCCAGGTCCTCGGCGTGGATGGAGGCGCGGGAGGCGAAGGGATGGCGTACGGAGACGGCGAGTGTCTGCGGCTGCTCGGAGAAGACGGGCCCCAGTGCGAGGCCGGGCTCCTCGACGGGCAGCAGGACGACGGCGGCGTCGACCTCGTCGCGGTGCACCGGGCCGAAGGGGTCCTGGAGCGGTATCTCGACGATCTGTGTGGCGCAGCCGGGGTGGCGGGCGTGGAAGGTGTCGATGGCCTTCATGATGCGGTCGTCGGCGGTGCCCTGGAAGCCGATGCGCAGCCGGCCCTCGATGCCGCGGGCGGCGGTGACGGTGGCCTCGACCGTGCCGCGCAGGGTGTCGTAGGCGGGGCGGAGGGCGGCGAGGAAGTCCGTGCCGAGCGGAGTGAGCCGTACCCGGCGGCTGGTGCGCTCCACGAGGCGGGCGCCGACGCGCCGTTCCAGCGCGCGGACGAGCTGGCTGACGCGGCTCTGTGAGACGTACAGGCGTGCGCCGGTGCGGCCGAAGTGCAGTTCCTCGGCGAGGACGAGGAAGCACTCCAGTTCACGGATCTTCAGGCCGCCGGAGGTGGCGGGGACGGTGTGGTGCTGGGCGGGCGGGGTACTCCGGGATCGATGAGCCACGCTCATGGAAGCGTGAGGTGATCGCCGTTGTTCCCGCGGGCGGCGGCGCATTGGCTGGGGGCCATGACGACGATCGAGGAAACGGCGGGCCGCGACGACGAGTTGCGGCCGGGCAGGGGCGCGGGATGGCCCGCGGTGGGCGCGTTGGCGGCGGCCACGTTCACGGTGGTGACCTCCGAGATGCTGCCGGTCGGGCTGCTGACGCCCATCGGGGGCGCATTGGGGGTCACGGACGGTACGGCGGGGCTGACGCTCACGGTGGCCGGTGTGGTCGCGGCGCTGGGGGCGCCGTTGCTGACGCTGGCGGTGGGCCGGGCGGACCGGCGGGCGGTGCTGTGCGGGCTGATGGCGATGCTCACGGTGGCGAACCTGCTGGCCGCGTGGGCGCCCGGTTTCGGGGTGATGCTGGCGGCGCGGGTGCTGGTCGGTCTGGGCATGGGCGGCGTGTGGGCGCTGGCGGCGGGGCTGGCGGTGCGGCTGGTCGCGGCGCGGTCGGTGGCGGCGGCGACGTCGTTGATCTTCAGCGGGGTGGCCGCGGCGTCGGTCCTCGGGGTGCCGACGGGCACACTGACGGGGCAACTGGGTGGGTGGCGCGCCGCGTTCGTCGTGGTGGGCTTGGTGTCGGCGCTGGTCACGGTGGCGCTGGCCGCACTGCTGCCGCCACTGCCGGCCGCGGGGGCCGTGCGGCTGGGCGGGGTGCTGCGGCTGTTCCGCGACGCACGGGTGCGTACCGGGCTGATCGTGGTGGCACTTCTGGTGGGCGGGCACTTCGCCGCGTACACGTACGTGCGGCCGGTCCTGGAGGAGGTGTCCGGGGTCGGTTCCGGGGTGATCAGTACGTTGCTGCTGGTGTACGGGGTCGCGGGCGTCGTGGGGAACTTCGTGGGCGGCGTGGGGGCGGCGCGGTCACCGCGCGGCACCTTGGTGGTGATCAGCGCGGTGCTGGCCGGGGCCGTGCTGCTGGTGCCCGTCCTGGGGGTGGGCGTGCCGGGCGCGGCGGCGTTGCTGGCGGTGTGGGGACTGGCGTACGGCGGGGTGTCGGTCAGTACGCAGACGTGGCTGATGGTCGTGGCGCCGGAGGCGCGGGAGGCGGCGTCCGCGCTGTTCGTGGCGGTGTTCAACGCGGCGATCGCGCTGGGTGCGTTCGGCGGGGGCCGGGTCGTGGACGGCTGGGGGTTCATCGCGGTGCTGTGGACCGGGGGCGCGCTGGCCGTGGGGGCGTTGGTGGCGGTGGGGGTGGGGCGGGGGCCGGGGCGGGTGAGGGGGTGAGGTGGGGTGTGGGTAGGTGAGCGGGGGGCATGAGGGGCGTTTGCGAGGTGGGGTGTGGGGGTGGTTTGTGAGCTGGGGTGTGGGGCCGGTGTGTGGGGCCGGTGTGTGGGATCGGCTTGCGGAGACGGCCTGGCGGGGGATCAGCGACTTTCGTCGCGGCAGGGAACGACGAACGGTGACTGCGCCGGCGGGTGGGATTTTCCTACGCTCGGTGCGTGAACATCACGGGGAATGCACAGGTGGCGGCCCGGGCGACGGCGGTCCGGGCCGCGGCAGGGCGGCTGTGGCGGTGCCTGGCCCGCCCGGAGCAGTGGCCGCCGTACCGCGTCGTCGGTGAGTCGCTGCTGGCGCTGCTGCTGGGGCTGATCGCGCTCGGCGTGGAGAAGATCAGCGACACCAGCGATGTCCGTACGTGGCTGGTGACGGTGGCGGTGATGGTGCTCTCGCCGCTGCGCCGTGCCCTGCCCGGCACGGTCCTGATCTTCGCGGCGTCGCTGAGCTGGATGTTCGTGGGGGTGGCGGCGCTGCTGATCGTGGCGGGCTGGTCGGCCGGGCGCCGGATCGCGGGCAGCGCGCGGGCGCTGGTGGTGTTCGCGGTGGCGCTGCTGTCGAGCATGGTGGTGCCCGTGGTCGAGGACTTCCCGCTGGTGTCGCCGGAAACGCTGATGTTCCTGGCGGTGTCCTTCCTGGCGATAGTGGCCATGCCCGGCATCGCGAGCCGCTACTGGTCCCAGAACCGCACCCTGGTGGACATCCTCCACGCGCAACGCTCACAACTGCTGCGGGAGAACGCGATGATCGCCCGCCAGACGCAGTTGCGCGAGCGGCAGCGCATCGCGCAGGACATGCACGACAGCCTGGGCCATCAGCTCACGCTGATCGCCGTGCACACGGGCGCGCTGGAGGTGGACTGCGAACTCAACGCGCGGCAGCGGGAGGCCGTGGGCGTGCTGCGCGGAGCGTCGGTGGCGGCGATGCGCGAGCTGCGCGAGGTCGTGGGCCTGCTCCGTGACGAGCACGAGGACACGGCCGCGGCGCATCCGGCGATCGGCGCGGGCACGGCCGCGGACGCCGGGCGGCGCGGGGTGGCCCAGGTGGACGCGCTGGTCGAGGCGTCGCGTGGCGCGGGGGCGCGAATAGCCGTCGCCCGGTCGGGGGAGCCGCGTGCGCTGGCGCCGGCCGTCGACCGGGCCGCGTACCGCGTCGTGCAGGAGGGGCTGACCAACGCGCACAAGCACGCGTCGGGCGCGCCGGTGACGGTGGCGCTGCGCTACGAGCCGGACTCGCTGCTGGTGGAGGTGGTCAACGGGCCGGTGCCGCCGGGCGCGGCCGGCGGTCCGGAGGTCAGCGGCGGCCAGGGACTGACGGGGCTGCGGGAGCGGGCCCGGCTGGTCGGCGGCATGGTGCACAGCGGCCCGGTGCCGGACGGCGGTTTCCGGCTCGCCGGGGTACTTCCGTACGGGCCGGTGACGGTGGCGACGACGGCCGCGGAGCCGGTGCCGGCGGTCGAGCCGGTCGGTGCGGGCGGCGGCTTTTCGGATCACGGTCGCGGGCGTCCCGTGGTGCATACCGGCAAGGACGGTCAGCCGGTCATCGACTGGTCCCGGGTGTACGCGGCGCCGGACACGGCGATGTTCCGCGGGGAGGCCAGGCGCCGCGGGTTCGCTGTCGGGTGCGGCTTGGCGGCGGGGGTGGTCGTGGTGCTGGGACCGGTGACCGCCTGGGGGACGGTCGAGGTCTTCAAGGCGATGGAGGACGCCGCGGTGTCGCCGGACACCTACGAGCAGATGAAGCTCGGCCTGCCGGAGGCCGAGGCCCGGGAGCGGCTGCCGGCCGGGTCGTTCCTCAACAGCGGGCTGAACGACCAGGGGCCCGCGAAGCCGGAGGGCGCGCGCTGCGAGACGTTCATGTCCACGGAACCGTCGGAGAACTGGGACGAGGACCGTGCGTTCCGGTTCTGTTTCAAGGGCGGAAAGCTGGTGGAGAAGCGGACCTTCCTGGGGAAGGTCTGAGCGCGGCCGGACGGGCCGGCGTGTGAATGGGGGGAAGATGGCGCTGTCCGTGGAAGCAACCGATCCAGCCCGTGCGGGAGTCCGAGTGATCAGGGTGATCGTCGCCGACGACGAGCCGCTCATCAGGGCCGGCATCCGGATGATCCTGACCTCCGCCCGGGACATCGCGGTCGTGGCGGAGGCCGGTAACGGCAAGGAGGCGGTCGAGGCCGCGCGTGGCCATGGTGCGGACGTCGTGCTCCTGGACATCCAGATGCCGGTCATGGACGGGCTGACGGCACTGGCCGAGCTGCGCCGGGCGGCACCGTCCGTGCGGGCTCTGATCCTGACGACGTTCGGGGAGCGGGAGAACGTCCTGCGGGCGATGGGCGAGGGAAGCGCGGGCTTCCTGCTGAAGGACTCGGCGCCGGACGAACTGATCCGGGCGGTGCATGCCGCCGCCGCCGGCCATGCCTACATGTCGCCGGCGGCGACCCGGCATGTCGCCGATTCGCTGGTGACGCACGGCAGCGGTCCCGGCGGTGGGGCCGGTGCGACCCGCACGGCCCGGCGCGCGGAGGAGGCCAGACAGCGGCTGTCCGTCCTGACGGAGCGGGAGAGGGAGGTGCTGTCCCTGCTCGGCGAGGGTCTCTCCAACGCCGACGCGGGCGAGCGGATCCATATGAGCGAGGCGACGGTGAAGACGTACGTCAGCCGGATCCTGTCCAAGCTGGGTTGTGAGAACCGGGTCCAGGCGGCCCTGCTCGCCCGGGACGCGGAGTTGGGGGCGGGGGCGTAGCCCCGGGTGAGGGGCGGTGGCGGGGCTGGGTTTCTGCCGGGCTGGGGCCTGTTGGGATCCGGTATCCGTGGGGGCCTCGGCCGGGGGCGGGGTGGGGGCCCGAGGCGGGGCCCGGCGGGTGGGTTCGCGTCCGACCGTTCCCGGTGGGGTGGGGTCGTGTCCCGGTCGGTTTCGGCTGGCGGCCGGGCTCGCGTGCGACTGCTCCGGCGGGGTGGGCTCGCGTCCGACCGTTCCCGGCGGGTGGGCTCGTGTCCGGTCGGTTGCGGCTGACGGCCGGGCTCGCGCCCGACCGTTCCCACCGGGCTGGGTTCGCACGGGCCGGTCGGCCGGGGGGTTCGCCTGGCCGACGGGGGTGTGCGGTCCGGTCCGGGCCGTCCCGGCGGGTGACGGGGCGTGCGCCGGACGTGTGTCAGGCGGCGTGACGCGCGGCGAGGGCCTTGGCCTTGTCGGCGGCGTCCTGGAGGGCCTTGTCACGGGAGGCCTCGTACTGCGGTATGAGGTCCGCCATCGCCGGGTTGCGGGGAGCCGCGGTCAGCTCGGGGACGATGAAGTCGACCTCCATGCCGAACATGGTGCCGAGCACAGCCCCCAGGTAGTTCTGGACGTAGTCGAAACCCGCTCGGGGCGTGCCGGGGGCGTACGAGCCACCGCGGCTGGTGACGATGATCGCCGGAATGCCCTTGAGCGAGGACTCCTCCCCGGTGGTCCGGCCCATGAAGATCACGTGATCCAGCCATGCCTTCAGCGTGGAGGCGATCGTGAAGTTGTACATGGGGGCGCCGATGACGACCGCGTCCGCCTTCTCCAGCTCCTCGACCAGTTCCAGGCGCCGGGCGAAGGCGGTCCGCTGCTCGGGGGTGAGGGCGTCCGGGGCACTGAAGGCGGCGGTGTAGCCCGGGGCCTCCAGGTGCGGCAGCGGCGTGGCGGCGAGGTCCCGGTAGATGACGGTGCCGTCGGGGTGCTGCTCCTCCCAGGCCTTGCGGAAGGCGGCGGTCACCGCGCGGGAGGCGGACCCGTCGGCCGGGAAGAGGGAGGAGTCGAGGTGCAGAAGCGTGGCCATGATGCGGTCCTTCGGTCGTGGCCGGCGCGCGGCCCGAGGGTGAGTTCCGGTCGTAACTGTGTTTAGCACAGTAGCTTACTTTTCCGCAGCACCCAACGGGAAGGCAGTACCCTGGGCGCATGGCGGAGCGCGGCGAGGAGACATGCAGGCAGGTGGACGCCGGCATGGCGCGGGTTTTCGCGCTGCTCGGCAAGCGGTGGTCCGGCCTGCTCGTGTCCGTCCTCCTCGGAGGCCCGGTGCACTTCGCCGAGCTGCGGCGGGCGGTCCCCGGAATCAGCGAACGCATGCTCTCGGACCGGCTCACGGAGCTGTCCGCGGCCGGTCTCGTCGTACGGGAGGTCGACGGCGGCCCGCCGCTGCGCGTCTCGTACCGCCTGACCGAGGCCGGGCGGGCGCTCGACCCCGCGCTCAAGGAGCTGGGCCGGTGGGCGGAGACGTACCTCGCCGACGGCGGACAGTGTCCGGAGCGCTTCCGGAAGTGAGCGGTCGGGGTGGAGGGTGCCGGGTGCTCCCGGGTGTCCGAGGCGTGTGGGGCCGGAGGGCCGGAGCCCGGTCGCGAGGCTCAGCCGTGGCGTTCCTGCGCGGCGTTGTAGCGCAGCAGGTATGAAGCGAAACGGTCCAGGTCCTCCTCGTCCCAGTCGGCGAGCCGCTCGTGGAACGCCTGGCGGCGGCTGGCGGTGACGTTGGCCAGCGTCTGCGCGCCCTTGGCCGTGGGGTGCAGCACCTGGACGCGGTGGTCGTCCGGGTCGACGCGGCGCTCCACGAAACCGAGCTTCTCCAGGGCGGAGATCTGCCGGCTGACCGTGGACTTGTCCAGGAGGTAGTGCGCGGCCAGGTCGGTCGCGCGGCATCCCTTCTGGTCGTCGAGGTGCGCCAGCAGCGTGTACGAGACGAGTGACAGCTCGGGGTGCATACGGGCGGCGGTGGCGCGGGCCCGGCGGGCGAACGCGGTCATCTCCTGCTGGATGGTCTCGACGGATTCGTCTCTGCGGGCCACGGGTGCTTGCCTTTCGTCGAAGTGGTTGTATAGTACAACGTGAAATGAGAGTTGTATAAGCCAACTACACTCGACGCTGAGCGACTAGCTTGAGAAGGCACGACGCATGAGTTCGGTCCGACGCCCCGACCACCACCGCCCCGATCATCGAGCCGATCTGCGGCATGTCCTCACCCATCTGATCACCCCGTTGCTGATGTGCATCGGGATGGGACTGGCCTATCTGGGGGCGTTCGCGCACCCCGAGCCGCACCACCTGCCCGTCGCCGTGGTCGGTTCGGGTTCCCAGACGCAGGTGCTCGCCCAGTCGATCAGCGACAAGGCGCACGGCGGCCTGGACGTCCGCACGGTCGGCAGCCGGGCCGAGGCTGTGGACCAGTTGAAGCACCAGGAGATCTTCGGCGCGTACGTGATGGACGCGCCCGCCTCCGGGGACGGCGCACCGGCCGGGGCGAGCGGCGGAGCGTCGGCCTCGAAGGGCGACGGCGCGTCGGCTGGGAAGGGTGGCAGTGCTGCGCCGGCCGCCTCGGCGGTCAAGGGCGGCGGGACGAAGGCGGCGCCTGAGCTGCTGGTCGCGTCGGCCGGTTCCGACACCATGGCATCCGTCGTGCAGAAGATCTTCACGCCCGTGGCGGCCCAGCAGGGCGCACCGCTCAAGGTCACCGATGTCGCGCCGCCGGCCGAGGACGACCCGACGGGCCAGGGCCTCTTCTTCCTGATGGTCGCGATCAGCATCGGTTCGTATGCCTCGGTCGCGGTGATCGGCGGCGCCGGGGCCGTACTGCCGATCCGGCTGCGCGCGGCGCTGGCGGTCGGTACCTCCTTCGTGGTGAGTGTCATCGGGACGCTCTTCGCCGGGCCGGTCTTCCACCTCGTCGATCATGGGCTGTGGGGGCTGTGGTCCATGGCCTGGCTGTACTCGGCGGGCATTCTGCTGATCGGCACCGGGCTGCACACGTTCCTCAAGCGCTGGACCACGCTGGGTGTGATGGCGCTGTTCGTGATGCTCAACTTCACGTCCGCCGGTGGTGTCTTCCGCCCCGAGCTGCAGAACGGTTTCTTCGCCTCCCTCCACGCATTCTGGAACGGCGCCGGCTTCGTCGAGGGCACCCGCAGCCACGTCTACTTCGACGGCAACGGGCTGGCCGGACACGTCTGGACGCTGGTGCTGTGGCTGGTCGTGGGCTTCGCGATGATCGGCGTGGCGTCCCTGGCCGAGGCGCGCCGCCGGCGCGCGGCGGCGGCCGCGGCGCAGAACGCGACGGCCGTGGCCGCGGCCGCCGTGGCCGCCACGGTGCCGGAGCGCCGCTCCGCCCACGCCGTGAGGTCCGCTGACGCCAAGGACTCCGAGCACGCCAAGGACTCCGAGCAGGCCAAGGCTGCCGAGGAGGAGATGGAAGAGGCAGTCGGAGTCTGAGCCGAAGGCCCCCGGATCGGGGTGCTGCATCACCTACGACTCTGTCACGCAGAGTTATCCACAGGCCCTGCCGCGAGGCGGGGCCTGTCTGTACCGTCGTGAACACGCGGCGGAGACAGCGTCCCGGCGACCGGCGGCAGACACCGGTTCTGCGGGCGTTCCGACGCGGCCGGACGACGGGTCCGGCGTCGGTGCCACGGGGCGAAGGGGGAGGTGGGCGCGGTGACACGATTGCCGTACGTACCAGGGTTCGCGAAGCGGGACGCGCGGGGCCCCGCGCCGAAGGCGGTCGGCAAGGCGCTTCGGCAGAGGGCGCCACGCTCCGCGCACGGCCGGTTCACCACGGACGCCGGGCGGCCGGACGCGGTGACGACGGTCGAGGAGTCCAACGTCGGCCGCCTCCCGGAACTGCTGTCCCTACGGGTCGGGCGCATGCGCATCGCCGCATATCTGCGCGCCGACGCCGGGTGGGGGCGGGGGAGGGGAGGCCCTTCCAGGTGCGGCAGTTCCGGAACCGTAAAGGCAGCGTCGACCCAGCCGCTCTCGCCGGCGACCAGATCGACGACTACGCGCGAATGACGGGCGCGTTGCTGGCCCGGGCTCATGCGCACACTGCCGATCCGCGCGTGGTGGCTGGGTACTGCGGCAAGAGCGGTGCGTTGGACGAGGCGCTGGCCGATTTCGCGGTGGCCTACGCGGACCGTACGGAGGCGGACCACGCGGAGTTGGTCGCGGCGATCAGGAAGGGGCGGATAGCCGCGGAGACGGGAGTCTGAGCGGGGCCGGTCCGGGCCGTAGGGTGGCCGGGTGACGAACTCGCAGGCGGAGAACGCGCAGGACGGCCAGGACGCACACGCTGACCGTGGGGCCGCGGGCCATGCGGCCCACGCATCGCAGGGTGGACACCAGGCCCCGGCGGGTCAGGAGGACTACGCAGGCTCTGCGGCCCATGCGGCGCGCGGCGGTCTTGCCGATCCCGGTGCCCAGGGCGGTCACGCGGCTCACGCTGCGGGGCAGGACTGCTATCCGGGGCAGGGCGCCCACCCGGCTCAAGGCGACTACGCCGAAAACGGGAGCGCCGGCCACGCGGCCGCGGCGGATGAGGGCGGCTCCGCGGCTCATGGGGGCCAGTATGGCTATCCGGGATCGGACGGCCGGATGGGGACGGTAGGACCGGCGGGTCAAGGAGCCCCTGATGGGCCGGGCGAAGCGGTTCATACCCACGGCCCGTCCCCCGCCCACGAAGCCGGTGACCCCGAAACCCCCGACCCCGCCCCCCGCCCCCACGAGGCTCCGCACGCTCCTCAAGAAGCTGAGAACCGTGAGGAGCCCCACGAAGACAGCGGCCCGAGGCAGCCCGACCAGGACGGTGGCGCGGCCGGGGCTTCGACGCGGCGGTTGGCGCAGGCTGTGGAGGCTGCTGAGCAGGCGTTGATCGAGTTCGAGATCGCGGTGGAGACGTTCCGGGTGGAGGTGGAGAACTTCTCCCGGCTGCACCACCAGCGTCTCGGCCCCATGTACTCGCGGCTGGATGAGCTGGATGCCCAGATCGCCGAGGCGATCGCGGCTCGTACGGGCGCCCCCGAGGACGTACGCAAGGCCCGGGAGGCGCGGGCGGCGGTGCTGCCGATGCCCGACGTCGAGGAGCTTTTCCACGGGTGGATGGGGTCCGAGGGGCTGTACCCGGAGGCCGAGGCGATGCTCACCGAGCAGTCGGTCCGGCCCCCGCAGAAGGTGCGGCCGAGCGAGGAGGCCCGCCGGGTCTACCGCGACCTGGTGCGCAAGGCCCACCCCGACCTTGCGCGCGACGAGGCCGAGCGTGGGCGCAGGGACGCGTTCATCGTGCGGGTCAACGCCGCGTACGGTGCCGGGGACGAGGCCGCGCTGCGCGAGCTGGCCCGTGAGTGGGAGGCCGGGCCCGTGCCGCAGCAGCAGCGGCTGAGCGAGAGCGAGGAGCTCTACGCTCGGCTGGAGTGGCTGTCGGCGCGCAAGGAGATGCTCGCGGCGGTCGCAGCGGAGCTGGAGGAGGGCGCGATCGGCGCGATGATCAAGATGGCGCCCGAGGACCCGGACGCGCTGCTGGAGGAGATCGCCGAGAAGCTGCTCGCGGACGTCGCCGAGCGCGAGGCATACCTGGCGCAGTTGGTCGGGTAGCGTCGGGGCCATGCATTTTGGTTCTCTGCCCACGGTCGGTGTCGACGCTCTGACGTCCGAGGACTTCCTCCTGGACGTACGGGAGGACGACGAGTGGGAAGCGGGGCACGCCGAGGGCGCGCTGCACATCCCGATGAGCGAGTTCGTCGCCCGGTACGGCGAGTTGACGGAGCAGGCGCCCGATGGCGGCAAGGTCTATGTGCTGTGCCGGGTCGGCGGCCGTTCCGCGCAGGTCGCCCAGTACCTGATTCAGCAGGGCATCGACGCGGTGAACGTCGACGGCGGCATGCAAGCGTGGGAGGCCGCCGGCCGCCCGGTCAAGGACAGTAGGGGTGAGCCGGGCGCGGTCATCTGACCTGCTGCTTTCAGATGGTCGCTCAGCCGAGGGCGTGAGCGGCCAGCAGCTCGCCCAAGGCCTCTTCGTGGGCGGCGGCCGGGCCGAGGGCAAGTTCGAGCTGCTTCGCCCAGGCGTGGTAGCGGTGCAGTGAGTAGTCCGTGTCCGCGCCGAAACCGCCGTGCAGATGCTGTGCGGTCTGTGCGACGCGGCGCACGCCCTCCGAAGCCCAGATCTTGGCCACCGCCACATCCCCTGCCGGTGGCAGCGCACCGCTCGCGGCGCTGCTGATACGCCACGCGGCCTGCCAGAGGGTGGCCTCCATGGCCCGCAGATCGATGTAGCGGTCGGCGGCTTGGACGGCGACGGCCTGGAAGGTGGCGACGGGGAAGCCGAACTGTTCCCGCTTCGCCGTGTAGGCGCTGGTCATGGCCAGTACGGCTTGGCCGAGGCCGAGAGCGAGCGCGCACGTTCCGGTGGTGAGGACGGTGCGCAGCCACTCCCAGGCACCCGGGTCGGTGATCACGTCATCGGAGCGGATCCGTACGGAGTCCAGATGGACTTCCGCGAGGCGTTCGCCGTTGGTGGAGACCTGGTCGTGGAGGCGGACGCCGTTCCGGAGGCGGGGGACGAGGGCGAGTACGGCCGTTCCGTCGCCGGTGTGGGCGGGGACGAGGATGCGGTCGGCGTTCTGTGCCCAGGGGACGGCGGTCTGGATGCCGTCGAGAGCCCAACCGGATTCTTCCTGGCGGGCGGTGACGGCGAGTTCGGCGGGGTCGTGGCCGGTACGTCCGCTGGTGGCGACGGTGATGACCAGTTCGCCGCGGCCGGTCCGGGGCAGTACGTCGGCGCGCAGGGCATCGGCGGCGTACGTCTGGACCGCGAGGGCCGCGGCGCTGTTCTCCAGCAGCGGTACGCGGGCGAGCACCTTGGCGGACTCGCGTAGCACCAGGCAGAGGGCGATCGGGTCCAGGCCCGCTCCGCCGTACTCGGGGGCGAGCAGCAGGCTCAGCAGGTCGGCGTCGGCCAGCTTGCGCCACAGGGGGCGATCGAAGTCGTCGGCCACCGGTCCGGCGGTGAGCGCGGGGCTCGGCACACTGTCGGGAACGACGTCCGCGAAGACGGCCTTGGCCGCCTCGACAGCCGCCTGCTGTTCCTCGGAGAAGGTGAAGTCCACTGGCCTGTCCTCCCGCGTGCCCGCACGGCTGCTACCTGACGGGTCGTCAAGCTAGAACAGGTTGCAGTATTTGTGAATGGGCTCAACGGTCGAAGTCCAGCTCGACCTCCTCCGTCACGGGATGCGACTGGCAGGCGAGGACGTATCCCGACGCGACTTCCTCGGCCTCCAGCGCGTAATTGCGGTCCATGCGGACCTCGCCCGAGACCAGGAACGCGCGGCAGGTCCCGCAGACGCCGCCCTTGCACGCGTACGGTGCGTCCGCGCGGTTGCGCAACACGGTCTCCAGCAGTGGCTCACCGTCCAGGACCGGCCAACTGCCCGCCCGCCCGTCCAGAGTCGCGGTCACGGTGCTGTGCGCGGGAGCACGGAACGGCGCGGGACCACCGGGGAGCGCGGTTCCCGCAGCCGGGACGCTCCCGGCCGTGGTGACCGTGGGAGCGGCGCCTGCGAGGGCGGCCTCGGCGAGCGCCGACGCGGGCGCGGCGGGCTCGGATATGTGGAAGATCTCTTCGTGGATGCGATCGCGGGGGACGTGGAGGGCGCGCAGGGCGCGTTCCGCAGCCTGGACCAGGCCGTACGGGCCGCACAGGTACCAGCCCTCCACCGAGCCCACGGGGAGCAGGGCGGGCAGCAACTCCCGCAACCGGCCCTCGTCCAGGCGGCCCGAGGGCAGCCCCGACTGCTGGTCCTCGCGGGAGAGGACGGAGACGAGCTGGAAGCGGTCCGGAAAGCGGTCCTTGAGGTCGGCGACCTCCTCCAGGAACATGGTCGACGCTGCCGTACGGTCGCTGCGGACCAGGCAGAAACGGGCGTCCGGGCAACGGGCCAGCAGCGTCGCGACGATGGACAGCACCGGGGTGATACCGCTGCCGCCGACGATGCCCACGAAGTGCCCGGGGCGAGGTTCGAGCACGAAACGCCCGGTCGGCGCCATGACGTCCACCGTGTCACCGACGGCCAGTTCCTTGAGCGCGTACGTGGAGAACTCGCCGTCCTCGACCAGCCGGATCCCCACCCGCAGTGCGGGCTCGTCCGACGCCGGAGTGCAGATCGAGTACGTACGGCGGATCTCCCGGCCGTCCACCGTGCGGCGCAGTGCGATGTGCTGGCCCGGGACGTGCCGGAAGGTTTCGCGCAGTTCGGACGGGACCTGGAAGGTGACGGCGACGGCGTCGTCCGTGAGCCGCTCGATCTCCGCGACCCGGAGCGGGTGGAACATCACAACTCCTTGAAGTGGTCGAACGGTTCACGGCAGGACTCGCAGCGGCGCAGGGCCTTGCAGGCGGTGGAGGAGAAGCGGCTGAGCAGCGTGGTCTCGGTCGATCCGCAGTGCGGGCAGCGGATCGCCAGGGCCACCGGTACGGGGCCGCCGGCCGGACCGGTGGGGCGTGGCGGGGCGATGCCGAACTCGGTCAGCTTCCGGCGGCCCTCGGCGCTGATCGCGTCGGTCGTCCAGGGCGGGTCGAGGACCGTACGCACCTCGACCTGGGGGATGCCGTTGTCGTGGAGGACGCGCTCGATGTCGGCGGACATGGCTTCGATGGCGGGGCAGCCCGTGTATGTCGGGGTGAGCTGGACCTCCACCTGCCCGGGGCCCGTCAGCCGCAGTCCGCGCAGGACGCCCAGCTCGGCCAGGGTGACGACCGGCAGCTCCGGGTCCGGTACGGAACCGGCCAGGTCGCGCAGCCGTTCTTCGAGAGCGGTGGTCACCATGTCGCCCCCGGGTGGCTGCGGTGCAGGTGCTGCATCTCGGCGAGCATCCGGCCGAATGGCTCGGTGTGCAGCCCCTGGCGTCCGGCTCCCGCGGTCCAGGCACCGCGGCTCGGGCCCTGCGGGACCAAGAGGGTGGCGCGCGTCAGCACGGCTTCGATGCGCGTGGCCCAGGCGTCGCGCAGCGCGGGCAGGTCGAGGTCCAGCCCAGGTACGGGCTCGAAGAGCTCGCCGGTGAAGCGCCACAGGGCGTCCAGGCCGCGCTGCATGCGTCCGTGGCTCTCCTCGGTGCCGTCTCCCAGGCGCAGGGTCCACTGCTCGGCGTGGTCGCGGTGGTAAGCGACCTCCTTGACCGCCTTCGCCGTGAGGGGGGCCAGCGGGCCGCCGCCGGTGGCCAGTTCGCCGTACAGCAGCTCCTGATACGTGGAGAAGTAGAGCTGACGGGCGATGGTGTGGGCGAAGTCGCCGTTGGGCTGTTCGACGAGCTGGCAGTTGCGGAAGGCCCGTTCCTCGCGCAGATAGGCCAGTTCGTCCTCGTCGCCGGCGAGGGAGAGCAGGACGCGGGCCTGGCCGAGAAGGTCCAGCGCGATGTTCGCGAGGGCCACCTCTTCCTCCAGGACGGGGGCGTGTCCGGCCCACTCCCCCAGCCGGTGGGAGAGGACCAGGGCGTCGTCACCGAGGGCCAGGGCCGGGGCAGCGGCGGCGACGTCCCGGGCGAGGGAGCCCACGGGGGCGGGGGCCGCGGGGCTGTGGGTGGCGGCCGGGTCCTGAGCTGTCGGTACGGGCTTCACAGGTGCTGCACCCCGTCCGGGATCTCGTAGAAGGTCGGGTGGCGGTAGGGCTTGTCGGCGGCCGGCTCGAAGAAGGAGTCCTTCTCGTCCGGGGAGGAGGCGGAGATCGCGGCGGACGGGACCACCCAGATCGAGATGCCCTCGGAGCGACGGGTGTAGAGATCGCGGGCGTTGCGCAGGGCCATCGCCGCGTCCGGGGCGTGGAGGCTGCCCGCGTGGGTGTGGGACAGGCCGCGCCTGCTGCGGACGAAGACCTCCCACAGCGGCCAGTCGGCGGGCCGCGCGGAGGCAGCGGCCGAGGCGCCGCCCCGGGGTACGGCGGACGCGTGACCTGCTGCCGCGCCCGGCGCGACCTGGCTCCTCCGCCCGGCCTGGCCCCCGGGGCCGACCGGTCCCGCCTGGCTCTCCGGCCCTCCGCTGCCCTCCGTGCCGGTCGTGGTCATCGGGTCCCCTCCCCGTGCTTGGCCGCGTACGCCGCAGCGGCGTCGCGCACCCAGGTGCCTTCTTCGTGGGCGCGGCGGCGTTGGCCTATCCGCTGTTCGTTGCAGGGCCCGTTGCCCTTGAGGACCTCGCGGAACTCGTCCCAGTCGATGGGGCCGAAGTCCCAGTGGCCACGCTGCTCGTTCCACCTGAGGTCGGGGTCCGGGAGGGTGAGGCCGAGTGATTCGGCCTGCGGGACGCAGATGTCCACGAAGCGCTGGCGCAGCTCGTCGTTGGAGTGCCGTTTGATCTTCCAGGCCATGGACTGGGCGGAGTGCGCCGATGCGTCGTCGGGAGGACCGAACATCATCAGCGATGGCCACCACCACCGGTCCACCGCGTCCTGTGCCATGGCGTGCTGGGCGTCGGTGCCGCGGCTCAGGGCCAGCAGGAGTTCGTAGCCCTGGCGCTGGTGGAAGGACTCCTCTTTGCAGACGCGGACCATGGCGCGGGCGTACGGGCCGTAGGAGCAGCGGCACAGCGGGACTTGGTTCGTGATCGCGGCGCCGTCCACCAGCCAGCCGATGGCGCCGACGTCGGCCCAGGTCAGGGTGGGGTAGTTGAAGATGGACGAGTACTTCTGGCGGCCGGAGTGCAGTTTGTCGAGCAGCTCGTCGCGGCTTGTGCCGAGGGTTTCGGCGGCGCTGTAGAGATACAGGCCGTGCCCCGCCTCGTCCTGCACCTTCGCCATCAGGATCGCCTTGCGGCGCAAGGACGGCGCCCGGGTGATCCAGTTCGCCTCCGGCTGCATGCCGATGATCTCGGAGTGCGCGTGCTGCGCCATCTGGCGCACCAGCGATGAGCGGTAGGCGTCCGGCATCCAGTCGCGCGGCTCGATGCGCTCGTCCGCGGCCACGGCCGCGTCGAAGCCTGCCTCCAGGGCCGCGAGGGACTCCTCGCCCGGCGCGATCGTCGTCATGTGATCCCCCTGCCTCCCGACCGACCGATCGTTCGGTTCAATGGTGTGGCTCGCACATGCGGGGTGTCAAGCCTGTGGATAACTCGGGGAAGGGTGTGCCGGGTGGGGCCGTCTAGGTACGGTTCCGGGGCGGTGAAAAGCCGCTCGGGAACTGGGAACGGGGCAGGAATGCAGCCATACGGGGACGAATCGCGGCCACCAGCCGCGCTCTCGCTGCCGTCACGCATCGTGGTGACCGTCGTGGCAGGCGCCGTGACGCTGGCCGTCGCGATTCACCTGGCGATGATGTTCCTGCACGTGGCACCGCCGAACACGCTGAGCAAGCAGCACGGCGAAGTGATCAACGACTACGTCTTCCCGGAGTACGAGCAGAACTGGAAGCTGTTCGCGCCCAACCCGTTGCAGCAGAACATCGCGGTGCAGGTACGGGCCCAGGTGCGCACCGCGGGCGACGACCGGGAGACCACCGGCTGGACCGACCTGTCCGCCGTCGACGGCCGGGCCCTGCTGCACAACCTCGTACCGAGCCACACCCAGCAGAACGAACTCCGCCGCGCCTGGGAGTACTACCTCAATACCCACGACGCGCAGAACCGCGCGTCCGGGATGCGGGGCGAGCTGTCCGAGCAGTACGTACGGCGCATCGTGATGCAGCGCATGAGTGCGCAGTGGGCGGCGCGCGGCGCGGTCGAGCAGATACAGGTCCGCTCGATGACGACGGCCGTCAGCCCGCCGTCGTGGAGCACGGAGAAGATCAGTGACAAGCCCAGGTACCGCGAGCTGCCCTGGTGGCCGGTCACCGCAGACGACCTGCCCGAAGGAGCGAAGATCCAGTGACAGCGCGCAGGTTGCCTTCGCAGACGCCCGGGGGCACGGCGGAAACCGGCTCCCCGGCCACCACCACCGGTACCGGAGCCGGCGCCCCGCTGACGCCCGGCGGGCCCGCCATCGCCTCCCCCGCCACGACCGTCCCCGCCCAGGGCCCGACGGGGCGAGCAGCCTCCGCCGACCCGTCCCGCACCGCCTGGCCCGTCGTCTCCCCGCCCCCTGGTCCGGTCGCCGGGCAGCCCGCCGGCACCGATGAGACGCGCGTGGAGCGCGCCTTCGGGCGGGCCTTCAGGCGCGTCACGGGCAGTGCCTTCGCCCCGTACCAATCCGCCGTCCTCCGCATCGGCTTCGCGGCCACCTGGCTCTTCTTCCTGCTGCGGGAGTGGCCGAACCGGCATGAGCTCTACGGGCCGCACGGCCCCTGGAGCGGCGACATGGCACGGCGGCTCCTGGACGGCAACTCGGCCTTCTCGATCCTGACCTGGACCGACAGTCGCGGCTGGTTCGAACTCGTCTACGGGCTCGCCGTCGTCGTCAGCGCTCTGCTGCTGGTCGGCTGGCGCACCCGCACCATGTCGGTGCTGTTCATGGTGGGCGTGCTCTCGCTGCAGAACCGCAGCATCTTCATCGGGGACGGCGGCGACAACGTCATCCATCTGATGGCCCTCTATCTGGTGCTCACCCGCTGCGGGCAGGTGTGGTCGCTGGACGCCCGCCGCGAGGCGAAGCTCGCGCGGTCGTCCGACGGCCGTCCGGAGCGCGACATCACCGGCGTCGTCCTGTGGTCGGCCCTGGGGCTGTTCCTCGCCGTCGCGCAGGTCCTGGGTCTGTCCGGTCTGTCCTGGTTCGGCCCCGGGCCCTTCCCGAACGTGGGCTGGGGCCTGACGTTCTGGGTCCTGTGGCTCGCCCACGGCGCCTGGTGGGCGGCGCGGCGGTACGCGCCCGGAGAGCCGCGTGTCGTGCTCGACATGATCACCAAGCTGGTGCACAACGGCGCCCTGCTGGTGATCGTCGTGGAGGTCTGCCTGATCTACGCCACGGCCGGCTGGTACAAGATCCAGGGCTCCCGCTGGCAGGACGGCACCGCCGCGTACTACCCGATGCACCTGGACTACTTCTCGCCCTGGCCGGAGCTGTCCCGGGTGCTCGCCGACAACGGCCTGATGATCATGCTGGTCACCTACGGCACGGTGATCGTGCAGGTCGCCTTCCCCTTCACCCTCTTCAACCGCCGTCTGAAGAACGTGCTGCTGGCCGTGATGATCTGCGAGCACCTGTCGATCGCGTTCCTGCTCGGCCTGCCGTTCTTCTCGCTCGCGATGATCACGGCGGACGCGGTGTTCCTGCCGACGGTCTTCCTGGTGTGGCTGGGGGCCCGGGTCACCTCCGTACGCGACCGGGTGCTCCCCCGCCGTACGGGAGGCGGGGAGCGGGACCGGCCGACGGCCGTCGGCACGTCCTGAGCGCGGGCAGCCACGCGCCCCGGAGGCGGACCCAGGGACGGTCACTCGCGGTGGTGGGCGGATGTCGCCGTGACCGTGGGCGGCGGAGGCCCGCCCCCGGGACGGTTGAGATAGTGGGGAAATGATCGAGAACGGTTCCTCGGACGATCCGGTACGGCGCTGGCGCGCGAGCGCCGACGACCCGGCCGCGGTCCTCCTGGACGGCTTCCACGCGCTGAAGCACGCCCTGCGCTTCGGCGGGGCCGTACGGCACGTCCTGACCAGCGACAAGCCCGCCCTGCTGGCGCTCGCCGAGGAACTCGCGGACGATCTGACCGGCGACCTCGACGCGCTGGCGGAGCAGGTGCCGACGGCGGCGCTGCGCACGCTCCTGCCGAAGGTGCACCCCACGGGTGTCGCCGCCCTCGCCGTGCGCCCCGACGCCGCGGCGAACCTGGCCAGGCTCCGCGCGGCCCCGCGGTCCGCCCCCGTCGTCCTGCTGGAGAACCCGCGCAACCTGGGCAACATCGGCGCCGTCGTCCGCCTGGCGGCCGGTTTCGGCGCCACCGGGGTGGTCACCACCGGCTCGCTCGACCCCTGGCACCCCAACGCCGTACGAGGCAGCGCCGGCCTGCACTTCGCCGGCGCGGTGGAGCGCCTGTCGCTGCCGGAACTGCCGCCCGGACCGGTCTATGCCCTCGACCCGGAGGGCACGGACATCCGCTCCGTGACGTTCCCCGACGACGCGATCCTGGCCTTCGGGTCCGAGCGGCAGGGCATCTCGGACGAGCTGCGGGAACGGGCGACCGCGCTGGTCGCGGTGCCGATGCAGGCGCGGGTCTCCAGCTTCAACCTGGCCACGAGCGTGGCCATGGGCCTCTTCCACTGGATGTCCCGCGGCACCCCGGCCCCGGCCGCCGCGGCCGGGAGGACCGGAGCGGCCGGGCCGGCCGGCTTCTAGCCCGCCTCCACGGGCCTGCGCACCTCCACCGTCCGGAAGCGGTCGGCCACGAACGCGCCGTCGCACAGCGCCGCGTTCGCCGCGGGGTTGCCGCCCGAGCCGTGGAAGTCGGAGAAGGCGGCGGTCTGGTTGACGTACACCCCACCGGTCAGGTTGAGGGAGAGCTGCGCGCACTCCTCCAGGCACGCCTCCTCCACCAGCGTCTCCACCTCCTCGGAGGTGGTGTACGCGCCGACCGTCATCGCGCCCTTGACGCGGGTCGTGTGCCGCAGCAGGTCCACCGCGTCCGCCGCCGAGTCGACGGCCACCGCGAAGGAGACGGGGCCGAAGCACTCCGACAGGTAGGCGGCGTCGGCGCCCGCACCCTCCCAGAGCTTGCGTGCGCCGTCCATCTTGACCATCACCGGCGTACGGACCGTGGCGTCGGGGAAGTCGGGGTTGGCCACCTCGCGGGAGGCCAGGGCCACCTCGCCCAGCCCGGAGGCCGCCTCGATCCGCTCCTTGACCTGCGGGTTGACGATCGCGCCCAGCAGGGCGTTGGCCCGCGCGTCGTCGCCCAGCAGCTTGTCGACGGCGGTCGCGAGGTCGCCGACCACGTCGTCGTACGACTTGGGGCCGGCGTCCGTGGTGATGCCGTCGCGGGGGATGAGGAGGTTCTGCGGGGTGGTGCACATCTGACCGCTGTACAGGGACAGCGAGAAGGCGAGGTTGCCGAGCATGCCCTTGTAGTCGTCCGTGGAGTCGATGACGACCGTGTTGACGCCGGCCTTCTCCGTGTAGACGCGCGCCTGGGGCGCGTTGGCCTCCAGCCAGTCGCCGAACTCCGTCGAGCCCGTGTAGTCGATGATGCGGACCTCGGGGCGCACCGCGAGGGTCTTGGCCAGGCCCTCGCCGGGCCGGTCGACGGCCAGGGCCACCAGGTCGGGGGAGAATCCGGCCTCGGCGAGCACCTCGCGCGCCACCCGGACGGTGAGCGCGAGCGGCAGCACGGCCTGCGGATGCGGCTTGACCAGGACGGCGTTTCCGGTGGCCAGGGAGGCGAACAGGCCCGGGTAGCCGTTCCACGTCGGGAAGGTGTTGCAGCCGATCAGGAGGGCGACGCCACGGGGGACGGCCTTGAAGGACTTGGACAGCTCCAGGGGGCCGCGCTTGCCCTGGGGCTTGGACCACGCGGCTTTCTCCGGGGTGCGGACCTGCTCCGCGTAGGCGTAGACGACCGCCTCCAGGCCGCGGTCCTGAGCGTGGGGCCCGCCCGCCTGGAACGCCATCATGAACGCCTGGCCGCTGGTGTGCATCACGGCCTGCGCGAACTCATGGGTGCGCGCGCTGATCCGCGACAGGATCTCCAGGCACACCAGGGCCCGGGTCTGCGGGCCGGCGTCGCGCCATGCGGGCATCGCCGCGCGCATCGCGGGCAGCAGCACGTCCGCGTCCGGGTGCGGGTAGCTGATGTTCAACCCGATGCCGTACGGCGAGACTTCCGCCCCCGTCCAGTCGTCCGTGCCGGGCTGGTCCAGCTCGAAACGCCTGCCGCGCAGGGCGTCGAAGGCGGCCTGGCCGTCCGCAGCGGCGTTCTCCCCATAGGCCTTGGGGTGCTCGGGGTGCGGGGACCAGTACGCGCGGGTACGGATCGTCTCCAGCGCCTGGTCGAGCGTCGGGCGGTGCTTTTCGAGCAGATGCGCTGTGGTCAGTTCGTCGGCCATCGGAGACCAACTCCTCGTCGGGTGCGGCTGGGGCCTGCCGTCTCCATGCGCCAGCCCCGTGGCGCGGACGCCACATCGAGAACGCGACGCCGCTGCGACGACAGATCCGAGGACAGGGCTGGGCACCATTTCGGCGACGGGGCTAGAGTAACCGAACGATCGGTCGGGGCAAGAGGGTCCGGCGAACCTGTGGACAACTCCGTCGGGGAGGATCAGCCGTCATGACAGCCATCGAAGCGGGCCGCACCGTCGCGGTCGTCGGCACGGGCACCATGGGCCAGGGAATCGCGCAGGTCGCGCTGGTCGCGGGGCACCCGGTCCGGCTCTACGACGCCCTGCCGGGCCGGGCCGCCGAGGCCGCCGAGGCGATCGGGCGCCGCCTGGACCGGCTGGTGGAGAAGGGCAAGCTGGCACCCGCGGAGCGCGCGGCGGCCCGCGCGCGCCTCAGCCCCGCCACCGCACTCCCCGAACTCGCCGACGCCGCACTCGTCGTCGAGGCGATCGTGGAGGACCTGGGTGCGAAGCAGCAGTTGTTCGCCGCCCTGGAGGACGTGGTCGGTGAACACTGCCTGCTGGCCACGAACACCTCGTCCCTGTCCGTGACCGCCGTCGCGGGCGCGCTCCGGCTGCCGGGACGCTTCGTCGGCCTGCACTTCTTCAACCCGGCGCCGCTGCTGCCCCTCGTGGAGGTCGTCAGCGGCTTCACGACGGACACCTCGGTGGCCACCACCGCGTACGAGACGGCCGCGGCATGGGGCAAGTCCCCCGTACGCAGCGCCGACACCCCCGGATTCATCGTCAACCGCATCGCTCGCCCCTTCTATGCGGAAGCCCTGCGCCTGTACGAGGAGCGGGCCGCCGACCCGGCCACCATCGACGCCGTGCTGCGGGAGTCCGGTGGCTTCCGTATGGGGCCGTTCGAGCTGATGGACCTCATCGGGCAGGACGTGAACGAGGCCGTCACCCGGTCGGTGTGGGAGGGCTTCTTCCACGATCCGAAGTTCACGCCCTCACTGGCGCAGCGGCGCCTCGTGGAGGCCGGTCTGCTGGGACGCAAGACGGGGCGGGGCTGGTACGACTACGCCGACGGGGTCCCCGGAGCGCAGCCGCACACCGCGCCGCCGTGCCCGGCGCCGGCGGCGGTGAGGGTGCACACGCAGCTCGCCGGGCCCGCCGCCGTGCTCCAGGAGCTGATCGGCGAGGCCGGGATCAAGATCACCCAGGATCGGTCGCCGGGGGAGCACGAGGGCTGCGTCCGGCTGCCGGGCGGCGTCCGCCTGGCGCTGACCGACGGCCACCCCGCCACGGGCGACATGTCCGGTCCGGCGATCCGCTTCGACCTCGCGCTGGATTACCGGGCCGCGACCCGCATCGCGCTCGCGCCCGGGGCGGAGACCTCCGAACAGGACGTACGGGAGGCGGTGGGCCTCTTCCAGGCGCTCGGCAAGGAGGTCAGCGTCATCGACGACGTACCGGGCATGGTCGTTGCCCGTACGGTCGCGATGATCGTGGACTTCGCCGCGGACGCCGAGGCCCGCGGGGTCGCGAGCCGAGAGGACATCGACACGGCCATGCGGCTGGGCGTGAACTACCCCGGCGGGCCCTCGGAGTGGGCCGGGCGCGTCGGCCGGCACTGGGTGTGGCATCTGCTGGATACGCTGCGTCACCAGTACGCCAACGGCCGCTACGGTCCGTCCTGGGCGCTGCGCCGCAGTGTGAAGCCGAACGGGCGGATGCTCTAATCATGACCATGGCCAAGCGCGACACCTACACGCCCGATTCGCTGCTGTCGGTCGCCGTCGAGGTGTTCAACGAGCGCGGGTACGACGGCACCTCCATGGAGCACCTCTCCCGGGCGGCCGGCATCTCCAAGTCCTCGATCTACCACCATGTACGCAGCAAGGAAGAACTGCTGCACCGCGCCATAAGCCGGGCGCTGGACGGGCTTTTCGGGGTCCTCCAGGAGCCCGGGGCGGGTACGGGGCGGGCCATCGAGCGCCTGGAGTACGTGGCCAGGCGTGAGGCGGAAGTGCTGATGGAGGAGCTGCCGTACGTGACGCTGCTGCTGCGGGTGCGCGGCAACACGGACACGGAGCGCTGGGCCATGGAGCGCCGACGGGAGTTCGACGGCGAGGTCACCGAGCTGCTCAAGCAGGCCGCGGCCGACGGTGACCTGCGCGCGGACGTGGACGTACGGCTGGCGACCCGGCTGCTCTTCGGGATGATCAACTCGATCGTGGAGTGGTACCGGCCGGGCCGGGGCGGCTCGGCGAGCAGGGAAGAGGTCGCGGAGGCCGTGGTGCGTACGGCGTTCGCGGGGCTGCGGACCTGAGGCAGGGCCCCGGGCGGGTCCGAGAGGCGCGGCCTGGAAGCCGCGCCTTCCGCTATCCCTGCTCGGCCCCCAGGTCGGTCTCCTCGAAGACGAGCAGGGTGCGGGTGCTGAGCACTTCCGGGATCGACTGGATACGGGTGAGGACCAGTTCCCGCAGCTCCTGGTTGTCCTTGGTGTGCACCAGCAGCAGGACGTCGAAATCGCCGCTGACCAGGGCGATGTGCGAGGCCCCCGGAAGCGCCGTGAGCTGGGCGCGGACCGTGCGCCAGGAGTTCTGCACGATCTTCAGCGTGACATAGGCGGAGGCGCCCTGACCGGCCCGTTCCTGGTCGATGCGCGCGCTGAAGCCACGGATCACGCCGTCGTCGATCAGACGGTTGATGCGCGCGTAGGCGTTGGCGCGCGAGACGTGTACGCGCTCGGCCACGGAGCGTATCGAGGCCCGGCCGTCGGCCTGGAGCATGTTCAGGATCGCGCGGTCGATGGTGTCCAAGGGGCGTAAGGGGCGATGTCCTCCGTTACTGGCCATCTGTTCGTCCGGCATACCGCCTCGCCTCCCCTGTGTGGACGCCCTGTCCTCATCTCAGGCTGTGGAGAACCGATTGTCCACAGGCTGAGCCCGCCTGTAGCCAAAATGTGCCGGCGACCGAACAATCGGTAGGGACGGGCCGGTCGCCCGCCCCGTTCGTTCCTTACCCGCCCGTCGTCCCTCACCGCCCCCCCAGCGAGGCGCTCCGCGCCACTCTTTTCCGAAGTCCAAGGAGGTGCTCGTCATGACGGTTCTTGAGCAGCGCGGCAGCAAGAGGAGCGGGAGCCACCAGCCCGCGCCACCGCCCGCGTGGCGCCCCCGCGTGGACCCCGCGCCCCTCCTGCCCGACGCGGAGCCGTACCGGCTGCTGGGCACGGCTGCCGCGGCCCGGATCGACGCCGGACTGCTGACGGATCTGTACGGGCACCTGGTGCGCGGCCGCCGGTACAACGCCCAGGCCACGGCCCTGACACGGCAGGGCAGGCTGGCGGTGTACCCCTCCTCCACCGGTCAGGAGGCATGCCAGGTCGCCGCCGCCCGGGTGCTCAAGGAGCGGGACTGGCTCTTCCCCAGTTACCGCGACACCCTCGCCGCCGTGGCCCGCGGGCTCGACCCCGTGCAGGCCCTCACCCTGCTGCGGGGCGACTGGCACACGGGATACGACCCGCGCGAGCACCGCATCGCTCCCCTGTGCACCCCACTGGCCACCCAACTCCCGCACGCGGTCGGCCTCGCGCACGCCGCGTGCCTGAAGGGGGACGACGTGGTGGCGCTCGCCATGGTGGGTGACGGCGGCACCAGCGAGGGCGACTTCCACGAAGCGCTGAACTTCGCCGCGGTGTGGCAGGCCCCGGTCGTCTTCCTCGTCCAGAACAACGGATTCGCGATCTCCGTACCGCTCGCCAAGCAGTCCGCCGCGCCGTCCCTCGCCCACAAGGCCGTCGGGTACGGCATGCCGGGCCGCCTGGTGGACGGCAACGACGCGCCGGCGCTGCACGAGGTGCTCGGCGAGGCGGTGGAGCGGGCGCGCCGGGGCGGGGGACCGACGCTCGTCGAGGCGCTCACGTACCGCATCGAGGCGCACACCAACGCCGATGACGCCACCCGCTACCGCACCGACGCCGAGGTCGAGCAGTGGCGGGGACACGACCCGATAGCCCTGCTGGAGCATGAGTTGACGGAGCGCGGCCTGCTCACCGACGACTTCGTGCGGCAGACCCGGGACGGTGCCGAGGAGCTGGCCGCCGACCTCAGGGACCGCATGAACCAGGACCCGGCCCTGGACCCGATGGATCTGTTCGCGCATGTCTACGCCGAGCAGACCGGCCAGCTACGGGAGCAGGCGGCGCAGCTTCGGGCCGAGCTGGCGGTCGAGGCGGCGGACGCCGGAGAAGGCGCGGGCACGCTCGCCGGAAAAGGCGCCGGCCGGGCGACGGCGGACGACGCGGCGGGGGAGGAGCGGCCATGACGGTGACAGCGGCGGAGGCCACACGCAAGCCCGCCAGCATGGCGCAGGCACTGAACCGTGCGCTGCGCGACGCGATGGCCGCGGACCCGGCCGTCCATGTGATGGGCGAGGACGTGGGCGAGCTGGGCGGGGTCTTCCGGGTCACCGACGGCCTGGTGAAGGAGTTCGGCGAGGAGCGCTGCGGCGACACCCCGCTCGCCGAGGCGGGCATCCTCGGCACGGCGGTCGGTATGGCCATGTACGGCCTGCGGCCGGTCGTGGAGATGCAGTTCGACGCCTTCGCCTACCCAGGCTTCGAGCAACTGATCAGCCACGTCTCCCGGATGCGCAACCGCACCCGGGGCGCGATGCCGCTGCCGCTGACCATCCGCGTCCCGTACGGCGGCGGGATCGGTGGCGTGGAGCACCACAGCGACTCCTCCGAGGCGTACTACCTCGCCACCCCCGGCCTCCAGGTCGTCACCCCGGCGACGGTCGCCGACGCGTACGGCCTGTTGCGGGCGGCCATCGCCTCCGACGACCCGGTGGTCTTCCTCGAACCGAAGCGGCTCTACTGGTCGCGCGCCGACTGGTCCCCCGAAGCCCCGGAGCCGGTGGCCGAGCTGGGCCGGGCGGAGATCCGGCGGCCCGGCCGCAGCGCGACGCTGATCACGTACGGCCCGTCGCTGCCGGTCTGCCTGGAGGCGGCCGAAGCGGCCACGGCGGAGGGCTGGGACCTGGAAGTCCTCGACCTGCGTTCGTTGCTGCCCTTCGACGACGAGACGGTCTGCGCCTCGGTACGGCGCACCGGCCGCGCGGTCGTCGTGCACGAGTCCAGCGGCTTCGGCGGCCCCGGCGGGGAGATAGCCGCGCGCGTCACGGAGCGCTGTTTCCACCATCTTGAGGCGCCGGTGCTGCGGGTCGCGGGCTTCGACATCCCGTATCCGCCGCCGATGCTGGAGCGCCACCACCTGCCGGGTGTCGACCGGATCCTGGACACCGTCAGCCGGCTCCAGTGGGAGTCGGACTGGACCGAGGGGAGCGGTGACTGATGGCCGTGGTCCGTGAGTTCACGCTGCCCGACCTGGGCGAGGGCCTGACCGAGGCGACGGTGGTGCGGTGGCTGGTCGAGGTCGGCGAGGTCGTCGCCGTCGACCAGCCGGTGGTCGAGGTGGAGACCGCGAAGGCCCTGGTGGACGTGCCGTGTCCGTACGGGGGCGTGGTCACCGCGCGGTTCGGCGACGAGGGTGCGGAACTGCCGGTGGGGTCGCCGCTGCTGACGGTGGCGGTCGGAGCCCCGGCAGTGGCCGGGCCGGGGACGGAAGCGGGCCGGACGCCCGGGAAGGGGGCGGGCGCGGCGGGTGAGGTCTCCGGGGAAGAGCGGGGGGCCCGAAGGGGTGGCGGTACGGGTGCAGAGGTTGGGGAGGGTGCTGAGACTGGTGGGAGCGCTGAGGCCGGGGGGCGTGGAGAGGCCGGTGGGGGTGCGGCCGAGGGGTCGGGGAATGTGCTGGTCGGGTACGGGACGAGCGCCGCGGCGGGGCGTCGGCGGCGGGTTCGTCCGGCGGGGCGTGTGGGGGCGGGAGGTGCCGGCGCCGGTGCTGGGAGGGCTGAGGCAGGGGGCGCAGGTGCGGGGGCTTCTGGTGCTGGTGGTGCCGGGGCCGGGGTGGCTCAGCGGGTGTCGCCGGGAGCGGGAGCGGGAGCGGGAAAGGGGACAGGGGCCGGGGCGGGTGAGGGGCCGGGGCCGGGTGAGGTGCGTGGCGGTGGCGTCCCCGGTGGGCCGGTGCCGGTCGTTTCGCCGTTGGTCCGGCGGCTGGCGCGTGAGCACGGGCTGGACCTTCGGGAGATACGGGGGTCGGGCCCGGAGGGGCTGATCCTTCGTAAGGATGTCGAGCGGGCGGTGCGTGCTCGGGGCGCGGTGCAGGCGGAGGCCGGGGCCCGAGTGGGAGCTGGAGTCGAGGCGACGGCCGGGAGCGGAGCCGGAACCCCGGTCGTGGCCGGAGCCGGGGCGGGTAGCCCGGTCGGCGACGGAGGCGGCCACGGGCGAGAGCCCGTGGGGCTTCCCCCGGAGGCCGAGCGCATTCCGCTGAGGGGCATGCGGGGCGCCGCGGCGGAGAAGTTCCGGCGCAGCCGCCAGGAGATCCCCGACGCGACGTGCTGGGTGGACGCCGACGCCACGGAACTGCTCGCCGCGCGGCGGGAGATGAATGCCGTCGGCGGTGCCAAGGTGTCGCTGCTCGCCCTGCTGGCCCGGATCTGTACGGCTGCCCTCGCGCGGTATCCGCAGCTCAACGCCACCGTCGACGGGGAGGCCAACGAGATCGTGCGGTTGCCCGCCGTCCACCTGGGCTTCGCGGCGCAGACCGAGCGCGGGCTGGTGGTGCCGGTCGTACGGGACGCGCACCGCCGCACGGCCGAGGGGCTGACCGCCGAGATGGCCCGGCTGACCGAGGCGGCCCGGACCGGAGGGCTCGGCCTCGCCGAGCTGACCCACGGCACCTTCACCCTCAACAACTACGGCGTCTTCGGGGTCGACGGCTCCACGCCGATCATCAACCACCCCGAGGCGGCGATGCTCGGCGTGGGCCGAATAACGGCGAAGCCGTGGGTCCACGGCGGGGAGTTGGCCGTACGCCAGGTCGTGCAACTGTCGCTCACCTTCGACCACCGGGTGTGCGACGGGGGGACCGCCGGAGGGTTCCTGCGGTTCGTCGCGGACTGTGTGGAGCGGCCGGCGGTGTTGTTGCGGACGGTGTGAGCGGGGCGGGTTGGTGATCGGGACGGGACCGGTCGGTGATGGGAACGGGCCGGGGCGGTGACCGGGGTGGGCTGGGTCGGTGATCGGGACGGGCCCGGCGATACTCAAGGGGTGACCGACGACCAGACCGCTCACGACCGGGGCACCCGCGACCGGGCCGCCTACGGCCAGGCCGTCCGCGACCGGGCCGCTCACGACCAGACCGCTCACGACGGGGCAGCCCGCGGCCAGGCCACCCGCGATCGGGCCGCCCCCGGCCAGGTCGCCCACGACCGGGCCGGGTGCGATGAGGCTGTCCGTGGCCGGTCTGCCCGTGGCTGGTCCGCTCACGATCAGCACCCGCGTGACGACACCGAGGGTGGTGTCGGCGCGCGGGGTGAGCCGGTGCCGTACGACGTCATCGTGCTCGCCGGGGGTGCCGCCCGGCGGCTCGGTGGGGTGGACAAGCCCGCGGTGTCCGTCGGGGGCCGGGCGTTGCTGGACCGGGTGCTCGACGCCTGTGCGGACGCGGCGACCGCCGTCGTCGTCGGGCCCCGGCGGCCCACCGTGCGGCCGGTCGTGTACGCCCGTGAAGCCCCGCCCGGTGGTGGGCCGCTCGCCGCGCTGGACGCCGGGCTGCGGCACACCACGGCGCCGGTGGTGCTGGTGCTCTCCGCCGACCTGCCGTTCCTGACCGGTGGGACCGTACGGTCGCTGCTCGCGGCGGCCGCGGAGGACGGGACCGATGGCGCGCTGCTGCGGGACGCGGAGGGCCGGGACCAGCCGCTGGTCGCCGCTTACCGGGCGGGGGCGCTGCGCCGCGCGCTGGACGCCGTACGGAGTGCGCACGAGGCGCTCGCCGGGCTGCCGTTGCGGGCGCTGGTGGCGCGGTTGGATCTGTGCCGGGTGGCCGATTCGACGGACACGGCGTCCTTCGACTGCGACACCTGGGAGGACATCGAAGCGGCACGCGCCCGCATCAGGGAGCATGGAACCGTGTTGGACGAATGGATCACCGCAGCCAAGGCCGAACTGGGCATCGAACTCGATGTCGACACGGCGGCACTCCTCGACCTCGCGCGCGACGCCGCGCACGGTGTGGCCCGGCCGGCGGCGCCGCTGACGACGTTCCTGGTCGGTTACGCCGCCGCTCAGCAGGGCCGGGACGTGCCGGCTCTGGCGGAGAAGGTGGCCGCGCTGGCCAACCGCTGGGCCGCCGAGTCCGCCGAGAACACCGAAACCGCCGAGAACACCGAAACCGCCGAGAACACCGAAACCGCCGAGTCCGCCGAGAAGGCCGAATCCGCCGGCGCCATGCCGGAGGCGGCGCCCGGGGCCGAGCCGAAAGTGAAGCCGGCGGAATGACGGACGGGGAGTTCGACGACGCGCTGGCACTGGCCAACGGCGGCTCCGCCGAGGTGCCGCGCCGCGATGCCCAGCGGCCGTCCGGCCGCGACGCCGACGCCTACCGTGCGCCGGCGGGGCGGAACGACGGCGGCGGACGTGCGCGGACCCCGTACGGCGATGGCGGGCGCGAGCGGAGCCGTTATGACGACGGCAGCCGTGAGCGGAGCCGGTACGGGGACGGCCGGTCGCCGTATCGCGGTGCCGGCCGGGCACCGGAGCCCGGTGACGGGTACGGGCCGGCTTCCGGTCGCGGCTCCGCGCCGAGGCCTGGGGGCAGCTCCGCGCCGCCGCCTTCCGCAGGCGACCGCGCGCCCGCCTCCTCGGACGACGGCTACGTGCGGGCCTCCGACGAAGGCTACGCGCGGGCTGTCGACAACGGCTATGCGTGGGACGGCTACGCGCGGGCCTCCGACGAGGGCTACGTGCGGGCCTCCTCCGAGGACGGCTACGCGCGGGCTTGCGACGAAGGCTACGTGCGGGCCTCCTCCGAGGACGGCTACGCGCGGGCTTGCGACGAAGGCTACGCGCGGGCCTCCTCCGAGGACCGCTACGTGCGGGCCGCTTCCGACGACCGCTACGCACGTGCCTCCGACGACCACTGTGCGCGGGCCTCCTCCGACGACGGCTACGCGCCGGTCTTCGACGACGGCTACGCGTGGATCTTCGAGGACCGGGAGCCGACCCGGGAGGCCGGTCGGGGCGGGAAGGCGCCGACGGCCGGTACCGGACTGGACGACGACCCGCGCCTGGGTCCGTACACACCGTGGAACACCGCGTCGGACGCGGGAGCGCGCGGGGAGCCGACGCGCGCCCCCGAAAGCGCGGACGCCCCCTCACCCGCACCCCACACCCCGTCCCCAGCCCGGCACGCCGGCGACCCACCCGCCGCCCCAGGGACCCCGAACCTCCCCGCCACCCCGTCACCGACCCCCAACGCCTCAGCCACCCCGCCCTCCACCCCCGCACCCCCGCCGGCCACCCCCGCCGCTGCCGCCGACACCCCCGGTCTCCCCGGCCACACCGGACACCCCGGCCGACGCGCCCGGCACGACCGTCCCGCGCCGACCCCGTGGCGTACGGCGCGCAGGATCGCCGCCCGTGCCCCGTACGGTCCGCTGCCCCCGGTCGTCTGCCCGCTCGGCGGCGCGGCGCTCGGGCGTACCCTCGCCGAGCCGCTGACCGCGCTCACCGATCTGCCGTCCTTCGACACGTCCGCCATGGACGGCTGGGCGGTCGCCGGGCCCGGCCCCTGGCACCTCGCCGCCCGCACCCGTCCGGACGAGCGCGAACACGGCATCCTCGCCGGTCACGAGC
Organism: Streptomyces sp. NPDC018045; assembly: GCF_044327445.1. NCBI lineage: Bacteria > Bacillati > Actinomycetota > Actinomycetes > Kitasatosporales > Streptomycetaceae > Streptomyces > Streptomyces sp. NPDC018045. Next base: position 242,695 of record NZ_JBIRFL010000003.1, on the reverse strand, counting down.
CGTCCGAAGCCGTTGCCGACGGTGACGCGGTGCCGATCGCCACGGGCGCGCGCATCCCGCCCGGCGCCACGGCCGTACTGCGCAGCGAGCACGGCGAGGTGCGCGAACGGGCCGACGGATGCGCGCAGTTGTACGCGCCCGCTCCCGTGCCGCCCGGCCAGGACATCCGGCCGCGCGGCCAGGAGTGCCGCCGGGGCGATCAACTCCTGCCCGCCGGTGCCCTGGTGACCCCGGCCGTGCTGGGCCTGGCGGCGGCCGCCGGGTACGACGCGCTGACCGCGTATCCCCGGCCGCGTGTCGAAGTGTTCGTGCTGGGCGACGAGTTGACACACTCCGGGCTGCCCGCCGAGGGCCGGATCCGGGATGCGCTCGGCCCGATGATCACCCCGTGGCTGCGCGCGCTGGGTGCTGAGCCCGGGCCGCCACGCCATCTCGGGGACGATGCCGAGGTGTTGTACGACGCGCTCGCGTCCTCGGACGCCGATCTGGTGATCACCACCGGGGGCACGGCCTCCGGGCCCGTGGACCATGTCCATCCCACGCTGCGCAGGCTGGGGGCGGAGGTACTGGTGGACGGCGTCGCGGTACGCCCCGGGCACCCCATGCTCCTCGCCCGCCTCCCGCACCACCCGGACCCGAGCCCCGAGGGCCCGTCGGGCACCATCCGCGCCGGTGCCCCCGCCCGCCTTCTGGTCGGGCTGCCCGGAAACCCGCTCGCCGCCGTGTCGGGCCTGCTCACCCTGGCGGAACCGGCACTGCGTACGCTCGCCGCCCGCCGCCGGCTGCCCTCCTACCGGGCGCCCCTGACCGCCGGCGTGCCCGGCCACCCGCACGACACGCGGCTGGTGCCGGTCGCCTTCCGGGACGCCGCGGCCGACGAGTTGGACGGGGACGGCGGCGCGGTCGTACCGCTGCGCTTCAGCGGACCCGCCATGCTGCGCGGCATCGCTGCGGCCGACGCGATGGCGGTCGTACCGCCCGGCGGCGCGGCACGCGGTGAGGAGGTCGAACTTCTCGACCTGCCCTGGACGGCCGACGGAACGGCGGACATGGTGACGGGCTGGGCACCCGAAGCGCCCCACGCACCCGCCACCGCCACGCCCGACACACCGCACGCGCCCCACGCACCCGCCACACCCCACGCACCCGCCACCCCAGCCCCCCGCTCGAACGTTTCCCCGGCCCGGCCGCCCGCCCCCGGCTCCGCCCCACCGGCCAAGATCACCCCACCGGCCAAGACCACCTCACCCGGCCGCACCGACTCAACCGGCCCCACCACCTCATCCGACCCGACCGACTCGCCCGGCCCCACCACCTCATCCCACCCCACCGACCCGACCGACCCCCTCGGCACCACCGACCCGACCGGCGGAGGCGCCGCATGAAGCTCCCCACCCACGATGCCGCGGCGCGCGAGGTTCCCGAGGAGTCCAGCTACCGCATCGTGCTGCCCCGCCGCACTCCGGTGGCGCCGCTGCGCCAGGTCGCGCGCCGGCTCCTGATGGCCCTGCTGGTGCTCGTCGCGACGGTGGCCATCGTCTGGATCGACCGCGACGAGTACCACGACAACGCCAACGGCTCCGTCGACTTCCTCGACTGCGTCTACTACGCCACCGTCACGCTCTCCACCACGGGTTACGGCGACATCGTCCCGTACGGGGACGGTGCGCGGCTGCTGAACATCCTGCTCATCACTCCCCTCCGAGTCCTCTTCCTGATCATCCTGGTCGGGACCACTCTCGAAGTCCTCACCGAGCGCACCCGCGAGCAGTGGCAACTGAACCGCTGGAGAAACGCCTTGCGCGACCACACCGTCATCGTCGGCTTCGGCACCAAGGGCCGGTCCGCGGCCCAGACCCTGCGCGCGACGGGCCTGACCCGCGACCGCATCGTCATCGTCGACCCGAGCCCCAAGGTCATCGACTCGGCGGTGGCCGAGGGCTTCGCGGGCGTGGTCGGCGACGCGACCCGCAGTGACGTCCTGGTACGGGCCGAGGTCCAGCGCGCCCGTCAGGTCGTCATCGCCACCCAGCGCGACGACACGGCCGTCCTCGTCTCGCTCACCGCCCGCCAGCTCAACAAGAAGGCCAACATCGTCGCGGCCGTGCGCGAGGAGGAGAACGCGCCGCTGCTGCGCCAGTCCGGCGCCGACATGGTCATCACCTCGGCCAGCGCCGCCGGCCGCCTGCTGGGCCTGTCGGTGCACAGCCCCAGCGCCGGTACGGTCCTGGAGGACCTGATCCAGCAGGGCAGCGGGCTGGACCTGATCGAGCGCCCGGTGGTGAAGGCGGAGGTCGGCAAGTCGGTACGGGAGACCGACGACCTGATCGTCTCCGTACTGCGCGGCCACCGGCTGCTCGGGTACGACGATCCGGCGGCCAGCCCGTTGCAGGCCGCCGACCGGGTGATCACCATCGTCCGGGCCGCGCAGGCGGAACAGCAGGACGGGCCGACCAAGCCCGGCGTCAAGCCGATGATCCCCGGCACGGGGGTCTCCTCGATGGCACCCGTACGCCGCGACGACTGACGCCCCCGGAAGCGGTCTCCCGGAAGCGCGCCCCGGGAATCGACCTCCGGGATGCGCCCCCGGAAGAGACTCCCGGCCGCAGCCCCCAGGAGCGCCCTCCCGGCCGCAGCCTCTCAGGAGCGCCCCCAGGAGCGCCCTCCCGGAAGCGCCCCCGGGGCGCCCCCCCCGGCAGCGACCTTCCGGCAGCGGTCTCCCGGAAGCGCGCCCCCCGACCGCCTCCGTACGAGGTCGCGACTGGCGGAGTAGCCTCGCGGCCATGCGTGCGATCACCATTCCCGAACCCGGCGGTCCCGACGCCCTCGTATGGGCGGAGGTGCCCGACCCGCAACCGTCCGAGGGGGAGGTCCTGGTCGAGGTGGCGGCCACGGCCGTCAACCGCGCCGACCTCCTCCAGCGCCAGGGCTTCTACGACCCGCCACCCGGCGCGTCCCCGTACCCCGGCCTGGAGTGCGCCGGCCGCGTCAAGGCCCTCGGCCCGGGGGTCAGCGGCTGGTCGGTCGGCGACGAGGTGTGCGCGCTGCTGGCGGGCGGCGGGTACGCGGAGCAGGTCGTCGTCCCCGCGGGCCAGCTCCTGCCCGTACCGAAGGGCCTCGACATGGCCGCCGCGGCGGCACTGCCCGAGGTGACCTGCACCGTTTGGTCCAACGTCTTCATGATCGCCCACCTGCGGCCCGGTGAGACGCTGCTCGTGCACGGCGGCTCCAGCGGCATCGGCACGATGGCGATCCAGCTCGCCAAGGCCGTCGGCGCCCGGGTCGCGGTCACCGCGGGCAGCGCCGACAAGCTGGCCCGCTGCGCCGAACTGGGCGCCGACATCCTCGTCAACTACCGGGACCAGGATTTCGTCGAGGAGGTGCGCAAGGCCACCGACGGCAAGGGCGCGGACGTCATCCTGGACATCATGGGTGCCAAGTACCTCGACCGGAACGTCAAGGCGCTGGCCACCAACGGACGGCTCGCGATCATCGGCCTCCAGGGCGGTGCGAAGGGCGAGTTGAACCTCGGCGCGCTGCTCACCAAGCGCGGTGCCGTCACCGCCACCTCGCTGCGCGGCCGTCCGCTGGCCGAGAAGGCGGCGATCGTCGCGGCGGTACGGGAACACGTCTGGCCGCTGGTCGAGAACGGCCGGGTCCGGCCGATCGTGGACCGTACGCTGCCGATCGCGGAGGCCGCCGAGGCGCACCGGATCGTGGACGCGAGCAGCCATGTGGGCAAGGTCGTCCTGACGGTCTGAACCGGCCGCACCGGGCGTGCCGCGGTGGTGCCGTCGACTCGGCACCACCGCGCGCCCGGCCGCGCCGCCATCACCCCCTGGCCGTATGCCCGATACGCCCGAGATGCCGCCGGTAACGCTCCGTGTGACGCTGAGGAGATCAGGCGGCGACTCCGCAGGCCACGGGAGGTCATGGGCGTGACTCCGGAACTCGTGACCCCAGAACTCGTGGCCCCGGCCCCGGCCCCGGCCCCGGCCCTGGCCCCGGCCCTGGCCCCGGCCCTGGCCCCGGCCCTGGCCCCGGCCCCGGCCCCGACTCCGGAACCAACGGCTCCGTATCCGGCGTCTCCGGAACCCTCGGCCACCCGCCCCCACCGGTTCCGCCTCCACCTCGCGTCCGGTCTGGTGCTCGCCACAACGCTGTTGCCCCTTCCGTGCGGAACGGCGTCGGCGGCCACGGCGTCGGCCATGACACCGAAGACGGCCGTGCTCGACGGCGGCGACGCCTCCGGTCGCGACGCCTCCGGCCGCGGCCAAGCCCTCGGAACGAGAACCGGGAGGGCCCCCGGAACGGGAACCGGGAGGGCCCCCGGAACGAGAACCGGGAGGGCCCCCGGAACGGGAACCGGTACAGGGACCGGTCCCGGAGCGGCCCCCGATGCCGGAACCGGCCCCGCCCCCGAATCAGGACCGAACGCCCCCACCTCCACCCACTCGCGCCCCTCCCACTCCCAGAGCCACACCCCTCACACCCCCACCGACCCCCTGATCTCGCTCAACCAGGCCAACCCCCTGATCCCCCTCCTCCCGGCCCCGCTCGGCCCGCTGCTCGGTTCCGGTCCGGGCTCCGCCGGCCCGGCCCTGCCGTCGGAGGCTCACCCGTCCGCCCCCGGCGCTCCCTCGGCCGGTGCGGGGGCCCCGGACGGCCGCGCGTCCCGCTCCCCGTCCCCCGCTGCCACCTCACGACGCCCTGGAACGGCCTCTCCCGCCCCCTCGGCCACCCGCCGGGATGATCTGGCCGGGCGCCTCGCCCATCGCCCCTACGTGCCCCTGCCGCCCCTCCAGGCCCCCGCGCCGACGGCGTCCGCCGCCCGCTCGCACGGCCCCTCCCGTTACGCGCCCGGAGCGGTGCCCGGCGCCGCCTCCGCCGCCTCACCGGCCCCGTACGCCGGTACCGGGCCGGGCAGCGGCCGCCGGGTCCTCCCCCTGGGCGCGGGTATGGCACTGACCGGCCTCGGGCTCGCCTTCATCGCCCTGCGCCTGCGGCGCTCGTGACCGGGTCAGCGACCTCGGCCCAAAGCTTGTCCGCTCCCCGAGGTTGGATCACCTTTCTCCCAGGGCACAACCGTTCCTAGTCAGGTGTACGAGAGAATGGCGGCATGGATATGCCGATGAACGAACGGTCGCAGGAGAGCCCGCACGTCCTGGTTGTCGGCCCGGACGGAATGGCTCTCGGCAGCGCCGGCTCCGGTGGCGGGGACGGCGACGACGAGTCCCGCGAGGTTCCCGTGACGGACATGGTCGAACAGCCCGCGAAGGTCATGCGCATCGGCAGCATGATCAAGCAGCTTCTCGAAGAGGTGAAGGCGGCACCGCTGGACGAGGCGAGCCGGGTGCGCCTCAAGGAGATCCACTCCAGCTCGGTCAAGGAGCTGGAGGACGGCCTGGCGCCCGAGCTGGTCGAGGAGCTGGAGCGGCTGTCCCTGCCGTTCACCGACGACTCGGTGCCCACGGACGCGGAACTGCGGATCGCGCAGGCCCAGTTGGTCGGCTGGCTGGAAGGCCTCTTCCACGGCATCCAGACCGCGCTGTTCGCCCAGCAGATGGCGGCCCGCGCGCAGTTGGAGCAGATGCGCCGCGCGCTGCCGCCCGGCGCGGTGCCGTCCGACGACATGGAACAGGCCGCGCCCGGCCAGGGCGGCGCCCGCTCCGGTCCGTACCTTTAACCCGCGAACCGTCCCCCGTATCCCGACTGACCTGCTGTCCTGCTGACCTGCTGCCCTGCTGACCCACCGCCCTGACGACACGGGAAGCCCCACCCGCACCCCTGACTCAGGAAGCGCCATAGGAAGAGGCCCGCCGCGCATCCCGCGCGCCGGGCCTCTCCCGTGTCACTGCCGATCAGGACCGATCAGAACCGATCAGGGCCGACCGGGCGCCCGCCCCGTCCTTCGAGCTGCGTCCGTCCGACGAGCTGCGCCCCGCCCTACGAGCTGCGCCCCGTGGACACGGTCAGGTGAATCTTCTCGCCGCCCTTCGGGTCCCACAGCGAGATCGGCGACTGGGTGATGACGGTGTTCTTGCCGTAGATGGAGCTGTTGCGCTCGGAGACGTCGTACGGCCAGCCGGCCGCGTCCAGGCACCGCTTCACCGAGTCCAGGTTCTTGCCGTAGAAGGACGGCAGGAAGACCTTGCCCTTCTGGCTGTAGCTCTTGGCCGGGTCGGTGCAGCGCGTGGTGGAGATCGTGGCCGTGGGGTCCTCGCCCTTGACCGAGGACGACGGCGACGGGGAGTAGGTGTACGGGCTGGTGCGGCGGGTGGTGTGGCTGCTGCCGCCGCTCAGGCCGATGCCGATGGCGATCGCGGTGACCACGACCACGCCGACGATGGCGGAGACGACGATCACCGGGGTGTTGCCGCGGCCGCCGGGGCGGTTGCCGCCGGACCCGGGGCCGACCGGCGCCGGCGTCGGCGCGGGGGCCGAGGGGCCCGCGTACGGCGGCGGAGTCTGGAAGCTGTTGTTGTACGGGGCCGGGCCGGGGCCCTGGGAGGGGACCGGCGCCGGCGCCCGGTAGGCGTTGGCCGGCGGCGGCGTGGACGGCGCGGTGGGCCCGAAGCCCGGTCCGCCGGCCGCCGACGGGCCGGGACCCATCGACGGCCCCATCGGCGGGCCTGCCTGCGGGCCCGCCTGGGGCGCGGCCTGCGTCGGCCGGTACGGCGTCCGGACGTTCGGCGGTGCCGGGGTGTGCGGCCCCGCGGCGTTCGCGGACGCGGCCGGGAAGACCGCGGAGGCCACCGAGGAGCCGCTGGTGCGGGCGCGCGGACCCTCGCTGATGATCAGCGGTGTCGCGCCGGGCCGGCCCGACCCGGCGACGCGCAGGCACTCGTCCCGCATCGCCTCGGCGGTCGGGAACCGCTCGTTGGGGTTCTTCTTCAGCGCGCGGGCGACGAGCGCGTCCACGGCGGGCGGCAGCGACCGGTTGATGCCGGAGGGGACCGGCGGCTCCTCCTGGACGTGCGCGTACGCGATGGCCAGCGGGGAGTCCGCGTCGAAGGGAAGCTGCCCGGTCAGCAGTTCGAAGAGCATGATGCCGACCGAATACAGGTCGGAGCGGGCGTCCACGCCGCGGCCCAGGGCCTGCTCGGGCGAGAGGTACTGCGGGGTGCCGACGACCATGCCGGTCTGCGTCATCGAGGTGACGCCGGACTGCATGGCGCGGGCGATGCCGAAGTCCATGACCTTGACGATGCCGCGCTTGTTCAGCATGACGTTGCCGGGCTTGATGTCCCGGTGGACCAGCCCCATCTCGTGGCTGGCCTCCAGAGCGGCCAGCACATCGGCGGTGATCTTCAGCGCCTTCTCGGTGGGCATCGCGCCGTGCCGGGCGATGTCGTCGTCCAGGTCGGAGCGGAGCGGCCGGCCCGTCACGTACTCCATGACGATGTACGGCATCATGGCGCCGTCGCCCGCGCCGGTGGCGCTGTCGGAGAGCGTGTCCTCGCCGGTGTCGAACACCGAGACGATGTTGGTGTGCGTGAGCTTCGCCACGGCCTGGGCCTCGCGCCGGAAGCGCTCGCGGAACGCCTGCTCGCGTCCCAGCTCGGTGTGCAGCGTCTTGATCGCGACCTCGCGGTCCAGCACGCTGTCGTACGCGAGGTGCACGGACGCCATGCCGCCGGCGCCCAGAAGATCACGGAGCTGGTAGCGTCCACCGCCGACCGAACGGCCCTCGTACCGGTTCTGAGCGCCGTCCTGGCTCATGGTTCCGCTTCCCCCTTGGCGCGCTGTTCCCGCGCACGTTTTGCGGCGCGCCGCACCTCGTGGCTGTTGCCGTGCCCGTCCGTGCGGCGACGCATGGCGTGTTGACGTGCACAGACGTTACTCAACGTCGTGGGTCCCGGCACCTGCGGCAGGTGGCCGGCCCCATGGCACGCGCGGCTGCGGACGTGCCGAGATCAGTATGGGTTGTGCCGGGATCGCGTCCGAGTCCCAGCCCAGTCTGCCCCAGGGCCCGGGCACGTCAAGCTGTGTGCCCGTTCCGTGACCAGATGCGCAAGATCCCATTACGGTCCCGACCCGCGCGGACCGCCGTTCGGCGCGTGATCACCCCGGGTTAACTTGCGACAATGGGGCCGTAGAAGGTGTGATGACCGGTCCATCACGGGACCGGCGTGTGCCGCGGAGCCTGTAGCGTGCTCTAGCGAAGACCGAGACCTTACCGCTGTGATGCGGATCGATACGACGGCGAGGACCGATGGCACCGACGCAGAGCCCACAGGGCCCGTCCGATCCTGATGCCACCGGCTCCCACTCTCCTGACGCGAATCTTTCCGATACGCCGGAGATGTGGGGCAATGGCGGTTTGGTGGGCGACGGACGCTACCGGCTCACGCGCCGGCTCGGCCGGGGCGGTATGGCGGAGGTGTTCGCCGCCGAGGACGTGCGCCTCGGCCGCACCGTCGCCGTCAAGCTGCTGCGCGCCGACCTCGCGGAGGACCCGGTCTCCAAGGCCCGGTTCACCCGCGAGGCACAGTCCGTCGCAGGGCTGAACCACCACGCGGTGGTGGCGGTGTACGACTCCGGCGAGGACTACGTCGGCGGCAACACCGTGCCGTACATCGTCATGGAGCTGGTCGAGGGCCGCACCATCCGTGACCTGCTGCTGAACGCGGACGCCCCGCCGCCGGACCAGGCGCTGATCATCGTCTCCGGGGTGCTGGAGGCGCTGGCCTACAGCCATCAGCACGGCATCGTGCACCGCGACATCAAGCCCGCGAACGTCATCATCACGCACGGCGGCGCGGTCAAGGTGATGGACTTCGGCATCGCCCGCGCGCTGCACGGCGCGCAGTCGACGATGACGCAGACCGGCATGGTCATGGGCACGCCGCAGTACCTGTCGCCCGAGCAGGCCCTCGGCAAGACCGTCGACACCCGCTCCGACCTGTACGCGACCGGCTGCCTGCTGTACGAACTGCTGGCCCTGCGCCCCCCGTTCACCGGCGAGACCCCGCTGTCGGTCGTCTACCAGCACGTCCAGGACATGCCGGTGCCGCCCTCCGAGGTCGCCGGGGCGGTGCCGCCGGAGCTGGACGGCCTGGTGATGCGCTCGCTGGCCAAGGACCCGGACGACCGTTTCCAGACCGCGGAGGAGATGCGCGGGCTGGTCCAGTACGCCTTGCAGATGCTGCACGAGCAGGGTGGCCACACCGGTACGTGGAACACCGGCCCGGTCGCCGTGCACGAGGGCGGGCACACCCCGGCCCTGGGCTCGGCCGCCACCACCGCCCTGCCGCACCCGGACCACGGGCAGACCACGGCGCAGCCGATCCTGCCCCCCGGTATGCGGGACGGGGACGGCGGCTACGACGGCGGGCACCGGCCCGCCAAGGGCGGCAGCGGCAAGATCTGGCTGATCGCGGCGCTCGCGGTGATCGCCATCGCGGTCGGTGTGGCCATCGCGCTGCAGAACGCGGGCGGCGACGAGAAGAAGTCCCCGCCGCCGACCAAGAGCCCGTCGGCGTCCCAGAGCTCCGAGGCGCAGACCTCCGAGTCGCCGTCCGACGAGCCGTCGGACACGTACACGCAGCCCGGCGGCACGGGCGGCAACTCGCACACGTACAACCCGCCGACGACGCGCTACCCGAGCACGCCGCGCACCTCACGGCCGCCCACCACGCCGCCGCCCACCAGCAACCCGCCGACGACGCCGCCGCCCACCAAGCCGTCCAACGGCGGGACGACCAACGGCAACACGAGCACCGGCTCCGACGGCGGCAACGGTGACTCCAACGGCGGGACGACCAACGGCAACACGAGCACCGGCAGCGGGAACGCCGGGACGAGCGCGGGCAGCGGCCCGGGCGGCAGCGGCGCGAACGGTGAAGCGGACAGCGACTGACCGCGACCCGCTAGGCGACCGCACAGCGATCGCACAGCACCTCGCCTGACCACAGCGGGCGGCCGGATCACCGGCCGCCCGCTGTGGCGTTCCCGGGCGCGTCCGCGGCCTCCCGCGACGTGCTCCACCCGGAAGCGCCCCCACGGCCCGCCGTCACTCCGTGAAAGCCCCCCGTACCGCCGCGTACTCCCGCGTCCACCACACCGCCAGCGCGGCCGCCGCCGGGAACTGCGGGTCGGCCCGCCGGTCGCCCAGCCGGTAGCGCCAGTCGAGCATCCAGAAGTCGTTGAGCCGCTCCCACCACACCCGGTGCACGGCGGCGGCAAGTTCCGCCGCGCCGGCGCCCGAGGCGCGGCGGTAGGCGCCCGCGTAGGCCCGTACCTTCGGCAGGTCGAGGGTGCCGGCCGGCTGGACGAAGAAGATCGCGGCGGCCCGTACGGCCTCTTCCGCGCGGGGCTGTACGCCCAGCCGGTCCCAGTCGACGATGGCGGCCGGTTCGGCGCCCCGATAGAGCAGGTTGAGCGGGTGGAAGTCGCCGTGCACCCAGCCGGCGGCGGGCACCTGTGCCGCCTCCGGCCGCCGGTGGGCCTCCCGTTCCAGCAGCGCGCGGCGCTCCAGCAGCCGGTGTTCGGCCAGTTCGTCGAAGCTGCTGCGCGGCCGGGACCGGCGGGCGAGCGCGAGCAGTTCGTCGATCATCTCGAAGGTCCGCGCGGGGTCGGCGCCCGCGTGCTCGTACGGGGTCCCGGGGCCCGCCGGGTCGCGCGTTATGACCTGCTCCAGCGCGGTGTGCACCCGGCCCAGCAGGGCGCCCAGGCGGCACGACTGGAGGCGGGTGAGGGCGGCGCCGTCGCGGTGGCGGCCGTCGACCCAGGGGTGCAGCGCGTAGCAGCGGCCGCCGAGGACGGTGACCGTACGGCCGTCCGTGTCGGCGAGCGGCGGGGCGACCGGCAGGCCGAGCGCGCCCAGGCGGCGCGTGGCGCGGTGCTGGCGGGCGATGGCGGCCTGATCGCCGTCGAGGTGGTGTTTGAGGAAGTAGCGGCCGTGGGTGGTGGCGAGGCGGTAGCCGCGGTTGAGCAGCCCCTCGGCGACCGGCTCGCACGTCAACGGCTCCCCGGCGCCGTAACGGCGCAGCAGGGAGCCGAGGGTGTGTCCGTCGGGCGTGGTCACCGTCCGGACATCGGATGAGCGCAGCACGCGCCAGATGTTAGATCACCACGTCACACTGAGTGGGCGTAACGGAACACAGGGACATCACACAGGTAGTGGACCTTGACAAACTCCGCTTCTATGCGGAGGAAAACCGGGTCGAAGGGCTCTCCGTCGGCCAGCCGCGGGGTGCGGCCGAAGAGTTCGTACTCGGCCGGCGTGGGCACGATGGCGCGTGCGGTGCCGGTGAACTGGACGGACCACGTGTCGTTGGCGCCGGAGTTGACGTTGTCGGCCTCGTAGGCGACGACGTTGCCGTCCAGGGCGCGGTGGTAGCCGTGGCCGCGGTGCAGCCGCAGCAGGAGCCGGCCGTCGCTCACGACATGCCGCGTGACGGCGGTGAAGGGCAGCGCCCGCTGGCTGGCCGACACCCGTCCGTAGGGGACGCGGTTCAGCAGCTCGATGGCGTGGAGGTCGTCGGTGGGCATGGATACACCCTGCCGTGCCGGTGCGCGGGAAAGTAGGGGCACCCGCCCTGGGGAAAACGGGACGTTGGTCCTGAATCGTGCGGGGATTCTCCGCGGCGGGGTGTTTCGGGAGGTCGGAGCGGTGATGACCGCCGATTTTTTCCTCCTCTTGAACTTTCCCCCACGGTATTCGTTCAGGACTTTTACTCAAAAAGTTTTTTCGCGAGATGTGGGTGCGGGCCGGTGGGCGTCGAACCCGGGGACACGAAAAGGCCGGGCCCGCCCCCGGAGGGTGCGCCCGGCCCCGGCGGCACCGCGCTACTGCCGCTCCGCCTTCATCCGCGCCACGTACGCGGCCGCCTGTGACCGGCGCTCCATGCCCAGCTTCGAGAGCAGGCTGGAGACATAGTTCTTGATCGTCTTCTCGGCGAGGTGCAGCCGCTCGCCGATCGCCCGGTTGGTCAGTCCCTCGCCGATCAGGTCGAGGATCTTGCGCTCCTGCTCGGTGAGGTTGGCCAGCCGGTCGTCGCCGCGCGGGTTGTTGCCGTCCCGCAGCCGCTCCAGGACGCGGGCGGTGGCCACCGGGTCCAGCAGCGACTTGCCGGCCGCCACGTCCCGTACGGCGGACAGCAGCTCGTTGCCCCGGATGGCCTTGAGCACATATCCGGACGCGCCGGCCATGATGGCGTCGAAGAGCGCCTCGTCGTCCGCGAAAGATGTGAGCATCAGGCATTTGATGGACTCGTCCTGGGAACGGATCTCGCGACAGACCTCGACACCGCTGCCGTCCGGCAGCCGGACGTCCAGCACGGCCACGTCGGGACGCGTCGCAGGGATCCTGACCAGGGCATCTGCGGCGGTGCCGGCCTCGCCGACCACTTCGATGTCCGCCTCTACCGAGAGCATCTCGTGGACGCCGCGCCGCACGACCTCGTGGTCGTCGAGCAGGAATACCGTGATTTTTCCTTCTTCGCGCACCCGCTCAGTCTCACACACGAACCCTTCCCGTGCTCCAGGTCACCGATATAACGTGCCGTTGTCCCGGCGGACTGCAACGCTGTGAACAGGGGATTGCCGACTGGTCGGCGCAATGCTCGGAAATCCAAGCAAAATACTTGGAACCCCAAGCAAAGTCGCAGGTCAGGGCCCCTTTCGCCTAGGCTCCGGAAGTGGGGCACAACGCCCCCTTCCGGCAGGCCGTGGCCGGGGCACCTTGTTCCACCCGGGCCGCGCCGTGCCGCACACACCCCGTGCGCCGTAACGGATACCGGGTGAGCCGCAATACGGCCACCGGCGGACCCCGGGGGCCGGACAGACGGAGGAGCAGCACGTGACCGTGGAGAGCACTGCCGCGCGGAAGAACACCCGCGGTGGCGGCAAGCGCACCACCGCAAAAAAGGCGTCGCCCGCCAAGGTGAAGGCGACCGCCCCGGCCCCGGCCGAGGCGGAGCAGGACCAGCTCGTACAGTTGCTGACCCCCGAAGGAAAGCGCGTCGAGCACCCCGAGTACGCGATCGACCTGTCGGACGGGGAACTGCGCGGGCTGTACCGGGACATGGTCCTCACGCGGCGCTTCGACGCCGAGGCGACCACCCTCCAGCGCCAGGGCGAGCTGGGCCTGTGGGCCTCGCTGCTGGGCCAGGAGGCCGCGCAGATCGGCTCCGGGCGCGCGCTGCGCGACGACGACTACGTCTTCCCGACCTACCGGGAGCACGGCGTCGCCTGGTGCCGGGGCGTGGACCCGACGAATCTGCTGGGCATGTTCCGCGGTGTGAACAACGGCGGCTGGGACCCCAACAGCAACAACTTCCACCTGTACACGATCGTCATCGGCTCGCAGACGCTGCACGCGACCGGCTACGCGATGGGCGTCCAGAAGGACGGCGCCGACTCGGCGGTCATCGCCTACTTCGGTGACGGTGCCTCCAGCCAGGGCGACGTGGCCGAGTCCTTCACCTTCTCCGCGGTCTACAACGCCCCCGTGGTGTTCTTCTGCCAGAACAATCAGTGGGCGATCTCCGAGCCCACCGAGAAGCAGACCCGCGTCCCGCTCTACCAGCGCGCCCGCGGCTACGGCTTCCCCGGCGTACGGGTCGACGGCAACGACGTGCTGGCCTGCCTGGCCGTGACCAGGGCGGCCCTGGACCGGGCCCGCGCGGGCGAGGGCCCGACCCTCGTCGAGGCGTTCACGTACCGGATGGGCGCCCACACCACCTCCGACGACCCGACGCGCTACCGCCGCGACGAGGAGCGCGAGGCGTGGGAGGCCAAGGACCCGATCCTGCGGCTGCGCATCTACCTGGAGGCCGAGGGCATCGCCGACCAGGCCTACCTGGACTCCGTCGAGGAGGAGAGCGAGGCGCTCGGCAAGCGGGTGCGCGAGGTGGTGCGCGCGATGCCGGACCCGGACACCCTGGCCATCTTTGAGAACGTCTACGCCGACGGGCACGCACTCGTCGACGAGGAGCGCGCGCAGTTCGCCGCGTACCAGGCGTCGTTCGTGGACGCGGAGGAGAACTGACCATGGCTGTCTTCGAGAAGATCACCATCGCCAAGGCGATCAACGAATCGCTGCGGGCCTCGATGGAGGCCGACCCCAAGGTCCTGGTCATGGGCGAGGACGTGGGCAAGCTCGGCGGCGTCTTCCGCGTCACCGACGGCCTGGAAAAGGACTTCGGCGAGGACCGGGTGATCGACACCCCGCTCGCCGAGTCCGGCATCGTCGGCACCGCCATCGGCATGGCGCTGCGCGGCTACCGGCCCGTCGTCGAGATCCAGTTCGACGGTTTCGTCTTTCCCGCGTACGACCAGATCGTCACCCAGCTCGCCAAGATGCACGCCCGTGCGCTGGGCAAGGTCAAGGTGCCGGTCGTCATCCGCATTCCGTACGGCGGCGGCATCGGCGCGGTCGAGCACCACTCGGAGTCGCCCGAGGCCCTCTTCGCGCACGTCGCGGGCCTCAAGTGCGTCTCGCCCTCGAACGCCTCGGACGCGTACTGGATGATGCGCCAGGCCATCGAGAGCGACGACCCGGTCATCTACTTCGAGCCCAAGCGCCGCTACCACGACAAGGGCCGCCTGGACACCGAGGCGATCCCCGCCCCGCTGCACAGGGCGCGGGTGGCGCAGCCCGGCACGGACCTGACGCTGGCCGCGTACGGCCCGATGGTCAAGGTCTGCCTGGACGCCGCCAAGGTCGCCGCCGAGGAGGGCAAGTCGGTCGAGGTCCTGGACCTGCGCACGATCTCGCCCCTCGACTTCGACGCGGTACAGACCTCGGTCGAGAAGACCCGGCGGCTGGTGATCGTCCACGAGGCGCCGGTCTTCCTCGGTACGGGCGCGGAGATCGCCGCCCGCATCACGGAGCGGTGCTTCTACCACCTGGAGGCCCCGGTGCTGCGGGTGGGCGGCTACCACGCGCCGTATCCGCCGTCCAGGCTGGAGGACGAGTACCTGCCGGGTCTGGACCGGGTGCTCGACGCGGTCGACCGTGCGCTGGCGTACTGAAGGGCTTGAGGAGTAGTGACCATGACTGCAACCGAGCAGCGCTTCCGCGAGTTCAAGATGCCCGACGTGGGCGAGGGACTCACCGAGGCCGAGATCCTCAAGTGGTATGTCCAGCCGGGTGACACCGTCACCGACGGGCAGGTCATCTGCGAGGTGGAGACCGCCAAGGCCGCCGTGGAGCTGCCCAGCCCGTACGAGGGCGTGGTGCACGCGGTGCACTTCGAGGAGGGCGCCACCGTCGACGTGGGCACCTCGATCATCGCGGTGGACACCGACCCGGGCGCCGGCCCGGCCGAGGCGCCCGCCCCGGCCGCCGAGGCCCCGGCGGCGGCCGAGGAGGACGCCGAGCCGCAGGGCCGACAGGCCGTCCTCGTCGGGTACGGCGCGGCCCCCTCGTCCACCAAGCGGCGGGCGCGCAAGCCGCAGCCGGGCGTACCGGCGCAGGAACCGGCCGCCGCGGCGGCCCGGACCGGGCTGAACGGCCACGCCGCGGCGGAGGCCGCCCCGGCACCCGCGGCGGAGGCAGCTCCCGCCGCCTCCGCACCGGCTGCCGTCCCCGCGGCCGGGCGCCCCCTGGCCAAGCCCCCGGTCCGCAAGCTGGCCAAGGACCTCGGCATCGACCTGGCCGCGGTCACCCCGACCGGCCCGGACGGCGTGATCACCCGCGAGGACGTGCACGCCGCAGCGGCCCCCGCGCCCGCCGCCGAGGCCACGGCCCCGCAGCCGGCCGTCGGCGCGGTCACCGGTGCCGCCACCGGCTCCGAGGCGGTCCGCGCCCGGGAGACCCGTATCCCGGTCAAGGGCGTACGCAAGGCCACCGCGCAGGCGATGGTCAACAGCGCCTTCACCGCGCCGCACGTCACGGAGTTCATCACCGTCGACGTGACCCGCACGATGAAGCTCGTCCAGGGGCTGAAGCAGGACCCCGACATGGCGGGCCTGCGCGTCAACCCGCTGCTGCTGGTCGCCAAGGCGCTGCTGGTCGCGATCAAGCGCAACCCCGAGGTCAACGCGGCCTGGGACGAGGAGAACCAGGAGATCGTCCGCAAGGACTACGTGAACCTGGGCATCGCGGCGGCCACCCCCCGCGGCCTGATCGTCCCGAACATCAAGGACGCGGAGGCCAAGACCCTGCCGCAGTTGGCCGCCGCGCTCGGCGAGCTGGTCACCACGGCCCGCGAGGGCAGGACCGCGCCCGGCGACATGGCGGGCGGCACGGTCACCATCACCAACGTGGGCGTCTTCGGCGTCGACACCGGCACCCCGATCCTCAACCCCGGGGAGTCGGCGATCCTCGCCTTCGGCGCGGTCAAGCTCCAGCCGTGGGTCCACAAGGGCAAGGTCAAGCCCCGCCAGGTCACCACGCTGGCGCTGTCCTTCGACCACCGCCTGGTCGACGGCGAACTGGGCTCCAAGGTCCTCGCGGACATCGCGGCGATCCTGGAACACCCCAAGCGGCTGATCACCTGGGCGTAGGAGCACGGGCTCCGGGCGGGATCCGTACGGGGACGGGCCCGGAGCGACCGGCATGGTCGCTCCGGGCCCGTCCGGTGGCGTCTGCTTGCGTCAGCCCCGGATGATCTCGACGGCGCGGCTGAGGTGCCCCACGGGGCCGGCCGGTGCCGAGCCGTCGGCCTGTGCCGCGCCCTTCGTCAGCGCGATACCGCCCCACAGCACGGCCACGAGCAGCGCGACCATGACGGTGGTCCGAGCACGTCGGCCGGCGTTCGTCCTGGACTGCATGGTGGTCTCCCCTTGCGTACGGTTCGGAGCCCGACTGCCGGCCCCTCCCTTCCATTACGTCACGGGAAAACGCCGATGTCGTACGCGCCAGGTACAGACCCACGTCAGCCTTAAGTCGGACACCGGTGGGCCCGGGGATACATCCTTCGGCAGATTCCCCGGCACCGCCCGTCGGCCACGACAGTGCCACCGGCACCGTCCCGCCCCAAATGGAGTTGCCGGCTCCGCTCTTCCTGCCTACCGTCGGCCGGATGAGCAGCCCGACGATCACCCGCCCCTACCGCCCGACGGACGAGCCGGCCGTCATGGACCTGTGGTCCCGTGCCGTACGCCAGGCCCACCCGTTCATCGAGGGCGAGGGTACGGGAGAGCGCGCCCGCCAACTCCGCGAGGTCTACCTCGTCCAGGCGGACAACTGGGTCGCCGAGGACGCGCACGACGGCACCGTACTCGGCCTCCTCGGCCTGCTCGGCTCCGAGATCGGCGGCCTCTTCGTCGCCCCCGAGGCGCAGGGCCGGGGCATCGGCGCCCAACTCGTGGAACACGCCGCCTCCCGTCACGGCGCGCTCACCCTCGAAGCCTTCGAACGCAACACGGCGGCCCGCGCGTTCTACGCCCGCCTCGGCTTCACGGAGCGCGCCCGCCGCACCGACGAGGCCACCGGCGAGACCCTGATCGCCCTCGACCGCCCGGCGCCCCTGCGCTCCGTCGGCTGGCTGCACCTGCGCGACGGCCGCCTGCTCAGTGTCCGTACGCGCGGCAACGACACGTTCTACCTCCCCGGCGGCAAGTACGAGCCGGGCGAGACCGCCGCCGAGGCCCTCGCCCGCGAACTCTCCGAGGAACTGGGCCTGTCCATCCCGGCGGGCGACCTGCGGGAAGCCTTCGTCATCCACGCCACTGCGCACGGCGTGAACGCCGGCCGCCCCCTCCACATGACCTGCTTCACGGGCGGCCCCCAGGACATCGCGCCCGCCCCCGGCCGCGAGATCGCCGAATACGCCTGGTTCGACCGCGACGAGTCCCGCGCACGCTGCGCCCCGGCCCACATGAAGGTCGTCAACCGCCTGATCGCCCAGGGGCACATGGCCGCGTAGCGGCGCGTTCCCGCAGCTCCACTTCCGCCCACACGGTCTTGCCGACGGTACGGGGCTCGGTCCCCCACCGATCGGCGAGGCCGTCGACGAGCACGAGCCCGTACCCCGACGTCGAGATCACCCCAGGCCTCTTGCGCGGTACGCGCTCCCCCCGTGGATCACTCACCTCGATCCGCAGCAGCACCGGGTTCATCACCAGCCGCACCCGGAACAGCCGCCCCCGCAACGAGCCGTGCAGCAACGCGTTGGTGGCCAGCTCCGAAACGATCACCCCCGCGTCCCCGGCGACGGCCCCCTGCCCCCACTCCGCCACCAGCCGCGCCGCCCGCCGCCGGGCGAGGGAGACGCTGCGCGCGGTGGGTGTGTAGTCGAGCTTGTCTTCGTAGGTGAGTTGGGGAACGGGCATGGCTGATCGCCTCCGTCGGGGTGCCAACGTTCTGCTCGCTCTGCGAGCGAGTGGACACAGACGGTAGTGTTGCTGTGCGTGACGCGGCAAGTCGTGCGCGCAGAAATTTTTACTCCGAGTAGGTTGGGTCAACTCGACGGTAAGGGGCGGGAGATGGCGGGCGATCGGCCGGAACGCGGCACCTCGGTCTCCACGGTGCTGGGCCGCAGGCTGGGCGGCGAACTGCTCCGCATGCGCGAAAGCCGGGGCCTGCGCCAGGCCCAAGCGGCGGAGGCGCTGACCGCATCGGTGCCCAAGGTCGCGAAGATGGAACGCGGGCTGGTGCCGATGCGGGATCCGGATGTCCGTGCGCTGTGTCACCTGTACGAGACGGATGATGCCGATACGGTGGCGCGGTTGTTGGGGTTGGCCAAGCTGGACCGGGAGCGGCGGAAGGCGAAGGGGTGGTGGAACGAATACCCCGCCCTTCAGGACATGGTGGAGTACGTGGCGCTGGAAGACGTTGCCGGTAGCGTGCGTACTTGGCAGCAGGCCACCGTGCCCGGCCTCCTCCAGACCGCCGACTACGCGCGTGCCCTCGCTGTTGGGAACGGAGCGTGGAGCGATCTCACCGAGATCGAGTCGTTCGTCGATGCCCGGATGGCGAGGCAGGCCCGACTCGACGGGGAGAGCCCGCTCCACCTCTGGGTCACCGTCCACGAGGCGGCCCTGCGTCAACTCGTCGGCGGTCGCCAAGTGATGCGCGCTCAGCTCGGCCGGTTGCTGGAAAGGAGCGAGCAGCCGAACATCACGTTCCAGGTTCTGCCTTACTCGGCCGGCGCGCACCCCGGTGTGACCAATGCCTTCACCATAGTTTCCTTCGAAGGGCCCGGCGCCGTCGACGTGGTGCACATGGATACGACCTCGGCTACCGTCTGGCTGGAGAGCGAACCTGACGCGGTACATCACCGGGCGATCTTCGACCGCATCACGCGCCTTGGGCTCGCGCAGCGCAGCTCGACAGAATTGATCGCCAATATCCGCAAGGAGATGTAGGCCGACGTGTCCGACTTCGTCTTCGTCAAGTCCAACCACAGCGGCGGAGCCCCCGCTCAGGAGTGCGTCGAGGTCGCGACGAACGTGCCCGCCGTCGTGGCTGTCCGCGACTCCAAGGATGCGTCGGGCCGTACCCTGCTCTTCGGCGACCGCCAGTGGCTGGCATTCCGGGCCGCCGTGATCGACGGACACATACGCACGGCGTCCCTCACCGCGTGACCGAACGCGCCGCCGGGCCATGTGTCGCGTCCGGTGGGTCGGTGACGGCATGCCCTCGCCGTGTGCGGTCAGGCGCCGACGGCCAGCCCCACCGCGTCGGCCAAGGTGCCCATTTCGAGGGTGAGGAGCGTACGGGGGTCGTGGCCCATGCCCTGGAAGCTGCCCTGGACTTCGAGGCTGACGATGCCGTGCATACGGGACCAGGCGAGTACGGAGGCGGCGAGGGCGGGGACCGGGTCGGCGGCTGCCGGGACGTAGGCGGCTGCCCACGCGGCGACCGGCGGGGCGGCCGCCCAGGCGCGCACCTCCTCGTACAGCGGCTCGGCGGCCGGCCACGGCCTGCCCTCGGCCAGGACCGCGACGAACGGCCCCATGACCGCGCGGGCGCTCTCCGTGGTGTGGGCGGGGGCCTCGTACGCCGTGGCGGGAGTGCCCGCGAGGAGCAGGTAGCGGTGCGGCTGGGCGAGGGCCCAGTCGCGGTACGCGTGGGCGAGGGCGAGCAGCCGCTCGCGCGGTGACCGGTCGGCGGCCCGGTGCGCCGCCGTACGGATGGCCTCGGCGGCGTCCTCGTAGCCGTCGCTGATGAGCGCCGTGAGCAGGTCGTCGCGGTTGCGGAAGTACTTGTAGAGGGCGGGGCCCGACATGCCGAGGGTCTTGGCGATGGCATTGATGCTCAGGGCCTCGATGCCGCCGGCCGCGATCTGCGCCAGCGCGGCCCGCTTGATCTCCTGTTGGACCTGGGCGCGGTAGCGCTGGCGTGGCGTCTGCGCGGTGTCGGCTGCGGTCGGCGGCATGGGGCGGCTCCATCCGGGCGGAAGGCGGGTTTTCCGGGGTGGCTAGGATATCGGCCGTAGATTTGGTTAGAGGCTGTAGCTATAGTGATGGGAGATAGCGAGTGGTGGTGCGGCGTCTCGCTCCGTACTGCCGCACTCCACGCTGCCGTATTCCGTCGAAGAACAGGGGTTCCGCATGTCTGCCGCCAAGTCGTCCCGCCCGCCGCACGTCGTCCTCGGCACCGGCCCGGCCGGGACGACGCTGGCCGGGGAGCTGCTGCGGCAGGGCTTTCGCGTACGGACCGTCGACCGCTCGGGCCGGGGCGGACCGCCCGGCGCGGAGGCCGTCGCCGCCGACCTGGGGTCACCGGCCGCCGCGCGGGAAGCGGTGGCCGGGGCCGAGGTGGTCTATCACTGCGTCAACGTCGCCTACGAACTCCAGGTCGAGGTGATGCCCGCCCTGCAAAAGGTGATCGTGGACGCCGTGGCGGCGGCGGGCGCCCGGCTGGTCGTGATGGACACTCTCTACCCGTACGGCCCGTCCGGCGGCGAACCGCTGACCGAGGACTCGCCGTGGCGGGCCACCTCCCGTAAGGGCCGGATGCGGGCGCAGTTGGACGGGGCCTACCTGTCGGCGCACGACGCGGGCCGGCTGCCGGTCGTGCTGGCCCGGGCCGCCGACTTCTACGGGCCGCGCGTCCTCAACTCGTCGCTGGGCGCGGCGACCTTCCCGGCGGCCCTGACCGGCGGCACGGTCCTGGCCCTCGGGAGCCTCGGCCTGCCGCACAGCTTCACGTACATCGGGGACGTCGCGCGCGGCCTGGCCCGCCTCGGGCAGGAGCCGGACGCGTACGGACGGGTCTGGCACCTGCCGACGGCTCCGGCCCCCACCGTGCGCGAGGTGCTGGAACTCGTCCGGGAGCACACCGGGACGCCGTTCGGGACGGAGGTGCTGGCGGAACCGCGCGCCTGGGGGGCGTTCGACGACGCCTTCATGGCGGAGTACGCCGAGCTGTTCCACCAGCACACCGAGGCGCAGACGATGGTCTCGGACGCGTTCGAGCGGCGCTTCGGCATGGCGCCGACCCCGTTGCGCCGGGGAATCGGCGCGACCGTCGACTGGTACCGGGAGTGGCTCGCGGAGCGGGGTGCGGTGGTGGGCGGTACGGCCTGACGGCGGGCGCGCCGACCGGGTGGGAGCGCGGTGAGCACGCGGGGCGGCTCGGGCGCGGCCCGTGAGGGGACCGGCCCGTCAGGAGACCGGCCGGGAACGGCCACCGTTCACTGCCGGGCTTTCCGGCCATGGAATAATGATCAAGGCTCGATCGGGAAATGCGACGGGCCGGTCACGCGCAGGTTCCTTGCGGGTGAGTTCATTTGCGTAGCCCAGGCACTACAGGGCGGAAACGGGGTATCGGGGAATGCGAATTTCGGGTAAGCGCGGCCGACTGGCCGGAATGGCGACCGCGGCGGTGTTCATCGGCGGCATGGTGCTCGGTACGGCTTCGGCCGCCAGCGCCGCGTCCCCCGACTACCGGTGCGGCAACTGGAAGAGCAACAGCCACAAGTGGACCGCGAGCTGCAGCGTGCGGAGCGGCAAGGCACGTGCCGCGACCGAGTGCTACAACGCGAAGCGGGGGACCTACGGCAAGCACGGCCGCTGGGTCACCCGTGGCAACTGGGCGTTCGGCGGGGACTGCGGCAGGGACCGCCTGGTGTCGACCGGTGTGGACTGGAAGCCCTGACCCGCGCCCATACGTCACGTACGGCCACGGGTGACCGGAATCCGGTGACCGGCCACGGGTGACCCGCGGTCGACGCAAAAGGCGTCCGGGGCGGTTTCTCCACCGCCCCGGACGCCTTTTCTGCTAAAGGAGGGCGGCTCCGGCTGCGCCGTCGTATCGCTCCCCGCACACTGGGGGCAATTGCCCCGGCGCGCGGCACATTCCCGTGTTCTCGTGGCGGGGCGAATCAAATCAGCAGGACCGAAGGGGCTGATTTGTGATGCGAGTAGCGGTCATAGGACAGGGATATGTGGGCTTGACCGGAGCGGTCGCCCTGGCCCATCAGGGGCATCACGTCACCGGGGTCGAACAGGATCCGGACCGGCTGCGCGTCCTGGACGCGGGCCGGGCCCCGGTCTTCGAGCCCGGACTGCCGGAGCAACTGGCGGCCGCGCAGGCCACCGGCCGGCTCCACTTCTCGGGCTCCGTCACCGAAAGCCACCGGCGGGCACCGTTCGACATCGTCCTCGTGACCGTCGGCACGCCCCCCGCGTCCGACGGGTCCGCCGATCTGACGCAGGTCACCTCCGTACTGGACGAGGTGCTGCGACTGCTGCCCGCACCCTGCGTGGTGCTGAAGTCCACCGTGCCGCCCGGGACGAGCGCCGTGCTCGCCGAGAACTACCCCGGGCTGCGTGAACGTTTCGCGTACAACCCCGAGTTCCTCAACCAGGGCAGCGCGCTGGAGGACTGGGCCGTGCCGGCCCGGATCGTGGCCGGCACCTGGGGCGAGGACGGGTTGCGGGCGCTGCGCGAGCTGTACGAGGGGATCGCCGCGCCGTGGGTCGAGACCACGCCGTCCGGCGCGGAAATGATCAAGTACGCGAGCAACGCCTTCCTCGCCACGAAGATCAGCTTCGCGAACGAGGTGGCCGGCATGTGCAACGGCCCGGACATCGACATCGACCACGTGATGCAGGGCGTCGGCTTCGACCCCCGGATCGGCCACGCCTTCCTCCAGCCCGGCCTCGGCTACGGCGACTCCTGCCTGCCCAAGGACACCAACGCGCTGGCCCACTGGGCGAGTACCGCGGGCCTGGCGACCCCGCTGCTGCGCGCCACCATCGCCGTCAACGACGCCCAGTTCGGGCTGGCCGTCCAGATGCTGCGCACCGAACTCGGCGACGGGCCCGCCGACGGCCTGGCGGACGCGGAGATCGCGGTGCTCGGCGTACGGTACGAGCCCTGGAGCGACGACCTGCGCGCCGCGCCCAGCCGTACGGTGGTCCCGGCGCTGCTCGGCCAGGGCGCGCGGGTGCGGGTGTGGGACCCGGGCACCGACACCGGCGCCATCGCCGGTCTCTTCCCCGGTGCCCGCCCGGTGTCCGCTCTGGCGGAGGCGGTCGAGGGCGCCCACGCCGCCGTGGTGCTGACCGAGTGGCCGCAGGCGATCGAGGCGGACTGGCGGGCGCTCGCCGGCCTGCTGGACGCGCCGCGGCTGGTCATCGACGGCAAGAACTGCCTCAGCCCGGAGCAGATGGCCGACCTGCCGGTCCGCTACCGCAGTGTCGGCACCCGGCTGCCCGCCTCGGCCGCCGGCGGCAGACCCGGCCCGGCGGCCCGCTCCCGTGGCGGCGCGCGGCCGTCACCCGCCGATGCCGCCGACGGCGCGGAGCCGGCACCGGGAGCCGCCGTCCGCAGCCGCCCTCCGGAACCGCCACCCCCTCTCCCAGACCGGTGAATCTCGGGACGTAAGGGGCGGCGTACGGAGTGTCGCGGGTACGGACACAGAGACACAGCGGTCGGTGCCCACGGCGAGGAGAGCGTTTCCGGTGAATCAGCCACCCACGCTGGACGAGCCGCCTCCGGACGAAGCTCCCCCGGAGGCGGGCCGTCCGGAACCGTCCGCGTGGGCCCCGATGCGCCGCCGGATGTTCCGGGCGCTGTGGATCGCCCAGCTCGCCGCCAACATGGGCACCTGGATGCAGACCGTCGGCGCCCAGTGGCTGATGGGCGACCTCGGCGGCGGAGCGCTGGAGGTCGCCCTCGTCCAGACCGCCACCACCCTGCCGGTCTTCGCGCTGGTGGTGCCCGCCGGAGCGCTCGGCGACATCCTCGACCAGCGGCGGCTGCTCCTCGGCGGGCAACTGCTGATGTTCGTCGGGGCGGCCGGCCTGTCCGCCGTCACCGCCGCCGACCAGGCCACCCCCACCCTGCTGCTCCTGCTCACCGCCGTGATGGGTGTGGGCGAGGCCTTCTGCATCTCCTCCTTCCAGGCCATCCAGCCCGAGCTGGTCAGCAAGGACGAGATTCCCCAGGCCGCCCTGCTCAACAGCGCCAACGGCAACGTCGCGCGGGCCGCCGGGCCGGCCCTCGGCGGCCTGCTGATCTCCTTGGCGGGCCCGGCGGCCACCTTCGGGATCAACGCGCTGTCCTTCCTGGGCGTCATGGTCGTCCTCTACGCCTGGCGGCGGCCCGCCACCCACCGGCCGCTGGGCTCGGAGCACGTCCGCGGCGCGATCCGCGCGGGCGCCCGGTACGTACGCAGGGCACCCATGTTCGGTGCCGTGCTCGGCCGCTCCGGGCTGTTCATGCTCTTCGCGGGCGGGCTGTGGGCGCTGCTCCCGGCGATCGCCCGCGGCCCGCTGGGCATGAGCGCGGGGGGCTACGGCCTGCTGCTGGGCTGTGTCGGGGTGGGCGCGGTGGGCGGCGCGCTGGCGCTGCCCGCGCTGCGGCCCCGTACGACGACGAACGGCCTGGTCACCGTCGCCATGATCCTGTACGCGGTCACCATGGCCGTGATCGGTCTGGTGGCGTCGGCGGTCGTCGCCGCGGTCGCCCTGATCATCTCGGGTCTGGCCTGGGTGGCGGTGCTGTCCACCCTCTCCGCCTCCGCGCAGATCCTGCTCCCCGTCTGGGCGCGCACCCGCGCGCTCGCCTACTACCAGCTCGTCTTCATGGGCGGCCAGGCGCTGGGCGGGGTGGGCTGGGGTCTGGTGGCCGACTGGTTCGGGGTGCGGAGCGCGTTCGTGATCGCGGGCATCGGGCTGGCGCTGACGACGGTGGTGGGCATGCGGACGATGCCGATGCCCACCGGCCACATCGACATGGAGCACGTCCAGCACTGGCCCGAGCCGGAGAGCATGCAGACGCCGGGCCGCAACATCGGGCCCGTCCTGGTCATCGTCGAGTGGCGGGTGGAGCGCGCCGACGCGGAGGCGTTCATCCGGGCCATGCAGCCGGTCGGGCAGGCCCGGCGGCGTACCGGAGCGACCATCTGGGGCCTGTATGAGGACATGGACGACCCGACGGTCTTCCTGGAGACGTTCACCGTCGTCTCCGAGCGGGAGCACCTGCGCCAGCACCTGGAACGCGGGACCAAGGAGGACCAGGAGCTGGAGGCGCGGGCCCGCAGCCTGACCCGGCCCGGCAGCGCTCCCCGGGTACGCCACCTGATCTGGGCGTACGCCCTGGACCGCGACGAGGAGCTGTCGGCCCACCAGCACTGAGCGCGCCCTCTGCGCCCCTTCTGCGCCCCTCTTGTGCCCTCGGCGCGGCACCGAGCCCCCTCTCCGCCCCGGCGCGGCGCCGAGCGCCCCCTCTCCGCCCCGGCACGGCCCCGAGCCCCCTCCGCGCCCCGGCACCGCTCCCGTCCGCATCCTGGACCGCCCTGCCTGACGCATACGTGTTGTATCTATGCTGTGCGCATGCCATCAGCCGCCGCTCCGGACACTTCCGCCCCGGACACCTCACGCACCGCGAACGCCCCCGCACCCGCCAAAGCCCCGCCCGCCGCCGAGCGCGTCTACGCGTACGTCAAGCAGGCCGTACTGGAGCGGCACTACGAAGGCGGC
The DNA here is from genome assembly GCF_044327445.1 of Streptomyces sp. NPDC018045. NCBI lineage: Bacteria > Bacillati > Actinomycetota > Actinomycetes > Kitasatosporales > Streptomycetaceae > Streptomyces > Streptomyces sp. NPDC018045. The sequence continues at coordinate 216,862 of NZ_JBIRFL010000003.1, read as the reverse complement.
ATGCTGCTCACCGAAGGGGAGCTGGCCGAGGCCGTCGGCGTGTCGCGCACGCCCGTACGGGAAGCGCTGCTGCGCCTGGAGGCCGAAGGGCTGCTGAAGCTCTACCCGAAGAAGGGCGCCATGGTCCTGCCGGTCTCCGCGCAGGAGATCGCGGACGTGGTGGAGACCCGGCTGCTGGTCGAGGAGCACGCCGCGCGCAAGGCCGTGCCGGCCGCCCCCGCGCTCATCGCCGAGCTGGAGGAACAGCTCGCCAAGATGGTGGAGCTGGCCGCCTCCGGCGACCTCGCCGCCGTGTCCGTCGCCGACCGCTGCTTCCACGCCGCGATCGTGCGCAGCGCCGGCAACCAGATCCTGGACCGGCTCTACGAGCAGTTGCGGGACCGGCAGCTACGGATGGGCGTCGCCGTGATGCACGCCAACCCGGACCGGATCGCGAAGAACATCGCGGAGCACGGGGAGATCCTCCAGGCGCTGCGCGCCGGGGACACGGCGGCGGCCGTGGACGCCGTGCACCGCCACGTGAGCTGGGTGCGGAACCTGGCGCAGGGAGACGTGCGATGAGCGGCGCGACCGCGGGCCGGGGCGCCCTGCTGCCCGGGGACCCGCCCGGCGGCCGCAGAGCCATGGCGGTCTGGGGCATCGGCGTCGCCGTCTACTTCGTGGCGATCACCTACCGTACGAGCCTGGGCGTGGCGGGACTGGACGCGGCGGAACGTTTCCACATCAACGCCTCCGCGCTCTCCACCTTCTCCATCCTCCAACTGCTGGTGTACGCGGGGATGCAGATACCCGTCGGCCTGATGGTCGACCGGCTCGGCACCAAGAAGGTGCTGATCCTGGGCGTCGTGCTGTACACCGTCGGCCAGTTCGGCTTCGCGCTGTCGCAGTCGTACGCCATGGCGCTGGGCTCGCGGGCGCTGCTCGGGTGCGGTGACGCGATGACGTTCATCAGCGTGCTGCGGCTGGGCGCGCACTGGTTCCCGGCCCGCCGGGGCCCGCTGATAGCCCAGATCGCCGCCCTCATCGGCATGGCGGGCAACCTCGTCTCCACCCTGGTCCTGGCCCGCCTGCTGCACACCTTCGGCTGGACACCGACCTTCGCGGCCAGCGCGGCGGGCGGCCTCCTCGTCCTGGCCCTGGTGCTGGCCTTCCTCAAGAACCACCCCGAGGGCCACGAGCCCGCCCCGGCGCCCGCCACCCACAGCGGCGGCGCCTACGTCCGCCGCCAGATCGCCGACGCCTGGCGCGAGCCGGGCACCCGGCTGGGCATGTGGGTGCACTTCACCACCCAGTTCCCGGCGATGGTCTTCCTGCTGCTCTGGGGTCTGCCGTTCCTCGTCGAGGCCCAGGGCCTGACGCGCGGCGGAGCGGGCGAACTGCTCACCCTCGTCGTGCTGTCCAACATGGTCGTCGGCCTGGTCTACGGGCAGGTCATCGCCCGCCACCACAGCGCCCGTACGCCGCTGGCACTCGGCACCGTCGCCGTCACCGCGCTGCTGTGGGCGGCCACGCTGGCCTGGCCGGCCGACCACGCGCCCATCTGGCTGCTGATCGTCCTGTGCACGGTGCTCGGCGCCTGCGGACCCGCCTCGATGATCGGCTTCGACTTCGCCCGCCCGGCCAACCCGCCGGAGCGCCAGGGCACCGCCTCCGGCATCGTCAACATGGGCGGCTTCACCGCGTCGATGACGACGCTGCTGGCCATCGGCGTCCTGCTGGACGCCACCGGTGACAACTACCGGATCGCGTTCGTCTCCGTCTTCGTCCTTCAGGCGCTGGGCGTCGCGCAGATCCTGCGGCTGCGCGGACCGGCGCACCGGCGGGAGCGGGAGCGGCTGGTGACCAGCCGGGTGGAGGCGGTGCACGTACCGGCGTGACGGGGCGGCCGGGGCCGGTGGCCGGCGGCGGCGCTACGGCGTGATCGCGAAGTGCGCCAGCACCGCGTCGGCCAGCGGCCGGTCGCCGTCGATCTTCACCTGCTCGGCGACGGCGGCGGGCCGCACCCGGCCGCAGGCCAGCCGGAAGAACGTCTCCCAGTCCATCGAGAGCGTCACGGCCGGACCGAGCGAGACACTGGCGTCGATCGTGCCGTTGCCCTGCGCGTCCACCCGGACCGTCCGCATGAACTCCAGCGCGCCGCTCACGTCGAAGACCACCGCCGCGCCGGCGGGCGCGCCCGCGTCCTTGGCGACCACCTTCGGCAGCGCGAGCAGCAGCAGGTCACGGGTGAGCTGCGCGCCGGGGGAGTCGAGGTTGCCGGGCGCGTTCAGCGCGTGGCGCAGGTCCTGTTCGTGGACCCAGACGTCGAACGCCCGCTGCCGCAGGGCGTACGCCAGCGAGCGCTCCTCGCCGAGCGGGGTACGCAGCACCGTCTCGGGGTCGCGGGTCTCGTTGCGCAGCGACCGGGCGCGGCGGATGACCATGTACTCCAGTTCGGCGGTCATCTCCGGACCGGTGTGGTGCCGCCGGACGTCCACCTGGAGCTCCATCCGGCGGGCGAATTCCGTGCGTACGTGGTAGAGGTCGCGCGGCAGGGAGTGGATGGGCCGGGGGTCGCCGAGCATCTCGCTCTCCAGGCCGATGATGTGCGAGACGATGTCGCGCACGGACCACCCCGGGAGGTCCGTCGCCCTGTTCCACTCACCTTCGACGAGTGGCTTGACCAGCTCGGATATCGCCTCGATGGAGTGCGTCCAGGCGTCGATGGAAGGCTGCAGGCTGGGATGGACGGTCACGGGACCCCTCGGACGGTTCGTACGCGGGCTGCTGTCTGTTCAGTTAAGTTACGCTGCGCACGGGCACCCCGACAGCGCTTTCGGGTGACCATCGTAGGTCGATTTTTGACGGCGTACCGGCTCGAATGCTTAGGCGGTGGTACTGTGCGCGCCTCACTGATCCAGATGCACGTGGACCCGGCGGAGCCGGCCAACACACGGCGCGAGCGGGCCGGTTCGCTGGTCCGCGGGCGCACGGCCGCCGATCTCGTGGTCCTTCCCGAGCTGTGGCCGGTCGGCGCCTTCGCGTTCGAGACGTTCGCCGACGAGGCGGAGCCCTTCGAAGGCCCCACGTACCAGGCGATGTCGGAAGCCTCCCGGGACGCCGGGGTATGGCTGCACGCGGGCTCCTTCGTCGAGCGGGCCCCCGACGGCACCCTCTACAACACCTCCCTCGTCTTCTCCCCCGACGGACAGCTCGCCGCCTCCTACCGCAAGATCCACCGCTTCGGTTTCGACAAGGGCGAGGCGGTCCTGATGGGCGCCGGTGACACGGTGGTCACCGTGCCGCTCCCCGATACGACCCTGGGCCTGGCGACCTGCTACGACCTGCGCTTCCCCGAACTCTTCCGGCAGTTGGTGGACGCCGGCGCGCAGACCCTGGTCATCCCGGCCGGCTGGCCCGCCCGCCGCCGCGCCCACTGGTCGCTGCTGGCCCGCGCCCGCGCGGTGGAGAACCAGAGCTACGTGCTGGCCTGCGGCACCGCGGGCACCAACGGCGGCGTCGAGCAGGCGGGCCACAGCGTCGTCGTCGACCCGTGGGGCGAGGTGCTCGCGGAGGCCGGACCGTACGAGGAAGTGCTGACCGTGGAGCTGGATCCGGCCAAGGTGGGCAAGACCCGCGCGGACTTCCCGGCCCTGCGCGACCGCGTACTCGGCCTGCCCACCCCGTAACCGGGAGCCGCCTCCCCCACCGACGCGCCCGTACGGCCCGGGCACGCCGCCACCCGGCCCGTACAGCCAGGTGACCTTGCCCGCCCCGTGCGCGGGTCCTTCACCGCCACGGGCCGCCGCGCACCGACCATGACCCCATGGCAGAAGCGGTCACGAAACGGCGGTTCACCCCGGAGCCAGGCTGCCCCCGGTGCACCCACCTGGACACAGCACGCCGCCGAGCGGCGACCACCCACGACCGCAGCGCCGAAACGGACGCCCGCGTCCTGATCAGACAACACATGCTCACGGAACACGGGACGGTGCTGGAGGCGGGGTGGCTGTGAGGCCGGGCAGGCCGCCCCGCCGCCTCGCACGCAGTACTCCCGTGACCGCGTGTTCATGCCCAAGTGGCACCCTTGAACCATGAACGACGCCGCCCCCACCCCGAGCACCCCGCGCCGCGCCCGTGTCCGCGCCCCCGAGTTGATCGGCAAAGGTGGCTGGCTGAACACCGGGGGGAAGGACTACACCCTCGCCGACCTGCGAGGACGCATTGTCGTCCTCGACTTCTGGACCTTCTGCTGCGTGAACTGCCTGCACGTCCTCGACGAGCTGCGGGAGCTGGAGGAGCGGCACCGGGACACCGTGGTGATCATCGGGGTGCACTCGCCGAAGTTCGTGCACGAGGCCGAGCACCAGGCCGTGGTGGACGCCGTCGAGCGGTACGAGGTCGAGCACCCGGTGCTGGACGACCCGGAGCTGGCCACCTGGAAGCAGTACGCGGTGCGGGCCTGGCCGACGCTGGTCGTCATCGATCCCGAGGGGTACGTCGTCGCCCAGCACGCCGGTGAGGGGCACGCGCACGCCATCGAGACGCTGGTCGCGGAGCTGGAGGCGGAGCACACGGCGAAGGGCACGCTGCGGCGCGGCGACGGCCCGTACGTACCGCCGGAGCCGGTCGCCACCGACCTGCGCTTCCCCGGCAAGGCGCTGCGGCTGCCCGGCGGCACCTTCCTGGTCTCGGACACCACCCGCCACCAGCTCGTCGAGCTGGCCGCGGACGGCGAGACGGTACTGCGCCGGATCGGCAGCGGCGAGCGCGGCCTCGGCCCGGACGCCTTCAGCGAGCCGCAGGGCCTGGCGCTGCTGCCGGACGGCCGGGTCGCCGTCGCCGACACGGTCAACCACGCCATCCGCACCTTCGACCCGGAGACCGGGGAGATCGCCACGGTGGCCGGGACCGGCAAGCAGTGGTGGCAGGGCTCGGCGGCCTCCGGCCCCGCCCGCGAGGTGGACCTGTCCTCGCCGTGGGACGTGGCCTGGTGGCAGGACCGGCTGTGGATCGCGATGGCCGGGGTGCACCAGCTCTGGACGTACGACCCGGCCACGGACACCGTCGAGGCGGTCGCCGGTACGACGAACGAGGGGCTGGTGGACGGGCCGGCCGCCGAGGCGTGGTTCGCGCAGCCGTCCGGGCTGGCCGCGGGCGGCGACCGGCTGTGGGTCGCGGACTCCGAGACCAGCGCGGTGCGCTGGCTGGACACGGAACTGGTCGTGCACACGGCGGTGGGTACCGGCCTGTTCGACTTCGGTCACCGCGACGGCGCTGCCGCCCAGGCGCTGCTCCAGCACCCGCTGGGCGTCACCGCGCTGCCCGACGGCTCGGTGGCCGTCTCCGACACGTACAACCACGCGCTGCGCCGCTACGACCCGGCGACCGGTGAGGTCAGCACGCTCGCCACCGACCTGCGCGAGCCGTCCGGCGCGGTGCTGGTGGGCGGCGCGGGCTTTGGCGACCCGGAGATCGTCGTGGTGGAGTCGGCGCGGCACCGGCTGACCCGGCTGCGGCTGCCCGAGGAGGCCGTACGCGTCGAGTCGGTCGCGCACCGCACCCAGCGCGCGGCGACCGAGGTCGGCCCCGGCAAGCTCCGCCTGGACGTCATCTTCCAGGCCCCGGCGGGCCAGAAGCTGGACCTCCGCTACGGCCCGTCCACCCGGCTGCTGGTCAGCTCCACACCCCCGGAACTGCTCGCCTCGGGTGAGGGCGCGGACACCGATCTCGGCCGCGACCTGGTGCTGGCGGACGGCGTCACTGAAGGCGTGCTGCACGTCTCCGCGATGGCGGCGTCCTGTGACGACGACCCGGCGGTCGAGTACCCGGCGTGCCATGTGCACCAGCAGGACTGGGGCGTTCCGGTACGGGTCGTCGAGGGCGGCACGGACCGGCTGGCGCTGGTGCTGGCGGGGCTGGACGAGGCGGCCGCCGAATGACGGCGCGCGTGCGGCCCGGAGCGGCCCCCGGGCCGTACGCGCCCGGCTACCTCCGGGGCTTGGTGTAGCTCTCCGCCCGGTTCAGCGTCTTCTGCCAGTACGTGACCTGGGAGGCACCCACCGCCACCGGCGCGTCACGGAGGTCGACGCGCTGCGGCGGGCCCTTCGGGGCGCCGTTCGGATCGCTGCCGCTGAACTCGATCGTCGCGTACGTCTTCTTGCCGCTGCCCTGCTGGGCGGCGGTCGCGGTGGGAATGCTCGCCCAGATCGTCCCCTTGGGCGCGACGGTCTCCACGTCCCCGCCCGAGCAGGACCGTGGCGAGCTGTCCGTCGGTTCACTGCTCAAGCTCGCCGGCGCGCTCAAGACGGACGTTGCGGTGATATTGGGGCAGCAGGTGCCGAGACGAGGCATGAACCGCGATGACCGCGCAGCGCTGCGTCACCTGTCTGACTCCGTCCACGAGAGCGCGCTCGGAGAGTTGGGAGGGCATCGACGACCCGAGCACACTCGATGAGTTGTCGAGGGCGCGCGACCTGGCTTGGACCGCCTACTGGGCGAGCGACACGGTGAGAGTGAGCAGCCTCGCCTCGAAAGTCCTCATGGAAGGGCAGGTCCGCTATGACAGCGCCACAGGAGGCGAGCGCGAGCAACTGGCTCTGGTGCTGGCGAGCACGTACCGGGTCGCCGCGTCGTGCGCGAACGGCTTCGGCCAGCGCGACCTCGCCCTGAGCGCGCTCACCTCCGCAAAACTGCTGGCCAAGGAAGCCGACGACCCGGTGGTCATGGCGCTGCTCGAATCCACGCTCTCCTGGATCCATGAGCGTGTGGTGCGGTGGTCGGCGGACGGACGCCCGTCGGCCGACCGGATGCGGCTGCATGTCGGCCCCGGCGGGCACCACCTCATGTGGGAGTGACGGCAGCCATCCGCCCGTTCAGACGCACCCGTCGGCCACGCCGAGGCTCCCCCCCCGACTCGCTACCAGCCCCCCGGCAGCCGGTAGACGGAGACATGGGAGGCGGACTCGGCGGTGAACTCGGTGCCGTGCCAGTCGGCGTGGCGGGACTCCAGGGTGAAGTCGGCCAACTGGGCCATGAGGTCGAGTTCGGCGGGCCAGACGTAGCGGTGTGGGCTGCGGGCCAGGTGGGCCCGGCCGGTCTGGTCGTAGCGGAAGTGGTGGGAGACGAGGTGCTGGTGGAGGGGGTCGTAGGTGTCGAGGCCGATGTAGTCGGCCTCGGTCTTCCAGACCACGGCCTGCCGGCCGGGTGGGAGTTGGCGCAGCTCCGGGACGCCCAGCTCGATGACGAACCGGCCGCCCGGGGCGAGGTGGCGGGCGGCGTTGCGGAAGCACGCGACCTGTTCTGCCTGGGTGAGCAGGTTGGAGATGGTGTTGAAGACGAGATAGACGAGCTGGAACGGGCCGGGGGCGGAGGCGGTCGCCATGTCGCCGACGACGACCGGAATGGTGGCCTCGTCCGCCTTGGTACGCAATTGGTCGATCATCGGCCGGGACAGTTCGACGCCGGTGACCGGGACGCCGCGCTGCGCGAGGGGTACGGCGACGCGGCCGGTGCCGACGGCGAACTCCAGCGCCCGTCCGCCGCCCGCGAGTTCGGCGAGGCGGTCGACGGCCGGGTCCAGCACCTCCGGTGCGAACATGCCGGTGCCGGGCGTGTCGTAGCTCCGAGCGGTGTCCTCGTCCCAGATCTCGTCCTGTCGCATGGAGCCCACGGTCCTCGCCACGGGCCCATGGTGTCCAAGGATTTTGTGGCGTTCGGGCCGGGTGGGCGCCACGGGAGCGCGTCCAGGTGTGGAGCCGCATCGTTTCCTTGCTGTGTGCCCACGGCACCCGTCAGTCGTCGTAGCGCATCCGGTGGGTCTCCTCGACCACCGGGGCCGCCGGGCTCGGTGGCTGCATCCGGCGGCGCTTGAAGATGCTGACGTACGCCGCGATGCCGATGATGCCGACCGCCATCAGGATCAGGCCGACGAGGTGGAGGTTGACTCCGGCCATGTGCCAGTCCACCGCGAAGGTCAGGATGCCCCCCAGCGCGAGTAGACCGATGCACCATCCGATGCCCATGGTTGTGCCTCCGTACGCAATTGGATGTTCCGGGCCGGTCGTTGACCGGGTACCCGGGGCCGGTGGCACCAATCGCGTGGTCCCGAAGGCGGGCCGCTACGGCCGGACCGCGCGGTTCACGTCGTGCTGCCAGTAGGTGACCCGCGCGCCGCCGTCGACGCGGACGCCGCCGGGGAGCCGTACCTGCGCGCGGGCGCCGGGTATGCCGTGGCCGGCGTGGTCGGTGAAGCCGACCGACAGGGTGCGCACCTCTTGGGCGGGCCCGGCGGAGGACGGCGTGAGAGCGGCGTAGGCGGTGCCGCCCGGGGCCAGGGTGAGCGGTGCGCGGGGTGCGCCCTTGGCGTCCGGGGTGCCGGCGGGGGACGGGCTGCCGCCGGGCAGGCGCGGGAAGCCGTACAGGTCGCAGGCGGCGCTGGAGGTGTTGGTGGCCTGGAGGAGGAGGCGGCCGGGCGGCTGGGGGAGCGGCTTGGCCGCGACCACCACCTTCGAGGGACCGCAGGCCGGATGGCCGCCGTCGCCGGTGGCCCGGCCGGTGCGCTGGTCGCCGGGCATGCCCGGGCCCAGCGGCTCGTCCGAGCCGCCGGAGTCCTTCCCGAACGGGTGGAACGGCTTGGCGTCGTTGGTCTTCAGCGCCTCCTGCCCGCCGCAGGCGCTGAGCAGGCCGAGCGCGGCCACTGCCGTGAGCCCGGCGGCAGCGGCCCGCAGCGTACGGGCACGGCTGCGCCCGCCGGCACGGTGGCGGGCGCGGCGGGCGGTGGCGGCCTCCGTAACGGTATGGCGCGGCATGGGGTCTCCCGGGGTCGCTGCGTTTGCTCCATGGTGCGGTGCCACCCTGACGTGTTCCCCTGCCGCCTGGCTAACGCTTCCCTAACGCGCCCGGCGCGGGCGGTGCCGGGCGGAGCTTCAGCACGGGCCGCCGGAAACGGTACGGAGCGCTCCGCCGGCGTTCTCGTCGTCGGTGCCGAGCACGCCCTGCCGGGAGTGCGGCAGGCAGGCCAGTGCCTCTATCTTGTGGCCTACGTAGCGGCCGAGAGGCTTCGGGTCCTTCCGTACGGACAGCCGTACCGTGCCCCGGCGGTCGGCGGACACCGTCCCCGCGTCGTAGAGGGCGGAGTCGAAGGGGCCGTCGTCGCCCGGGTCCGAGGCCGAGGAGACGCTGAGCGCGCCGGACGCGCCGACCTTCAGGTCGCTGACGTGCCGTACGTGCGCCGCGGGGTACGGCGCGCGGAACGTCGCCGCGACCGGGGCGGAGACGGTGTGGCGGGCGAGGTCGAGCCGGGCGGCGCGCAGGGTGGCGGGACGGCTGTCCCGGCCGCGGTCGGCCCACACGGCGACGAGCCGGCCCGCCTGGTGGGAGAGTGCGAAGCCTTCGTAGTCGTCGTCCTCCGAGGCGCCGGGGACGGTGAAGGTGCCGAGGGTGCGCGCCACGCTCCGGTCCGCGTTCAGGCGCAGGTGGTAGCCCGTGCCGTCGCTCGCCAGGGCGACGTACTCACCGGGCCGGCCGGGGACCGCGTCGAGCGCCTCCAGGTCGGTGGGCGTCTCGCCGCCCTCCCAGGCCAGCGGGCGCACCCGGGGGCGGTCGCCGGGCCGCAGACGTATGGTGGCGAGCCGGTTCTCGCCGGGCTTCTTGTTGTCGCGGGCGACGAGGAGATCGGTACGGCCCGCACGGGAGCCCGGTACGACGGCGAGGCCGCTGACCCCGGAGGTGATGTCGTCCCCCACCTGCTGCCAGGGCACGGGGCGGCCTGACGGGCGGGCCGTGGCGCTCCCCGTGGCGACGAGGGGGACCGTACAGGCGAGGGCGGCGACCACGGCCAGGTACCGGCTTCTGATCATGGGCAGACGGTAGGGGGTCCCTCCCGGGGAAGGGAACAGCCGTGGGGAGAAAGGGGCGGGGGCAGCCGCCTGGGGCCGGGCGCCCATCCGGCCATTTCGCCTCGTACCGGGGCGAGTTCCCGTACGGTGCCGAGTTCCCGTACGGTGCTGGCTTCTCGGACTGTGCCGAGTTCCCGTATCGCCCCCGGCCCCTGCTGGGCCTCCAGCCCCTCTGCCGGACCCGGGCCCCCAGCTCCCCCGCCCGGCCCCGGCCCCCACTCCCCTGTCCCACTCCCCTGACCCAGTCCCAACCCCCGCCCCAACCCCCGCCCCTCAGTCCTCGACAGACCCCCCGGCCGGCCCCTCGTCGCGGGCGAAGAGCTGGGTCAGGGTGCTGATCGTGTAGACGTCGGTGGACTCCTCGTCGACCAGGTGCATCTCGGTGAGCCGGTCCAGGCCCTCCTGGATGACCTCCGGATCGGAGCCGGCCAGGGCCGCCGCGACCGACGCGTTCAGGTGCCCGTCGGCGTTCGCGGCGAGCGCGCTGAGCAGCCGCGCGTCGTCCGCGGAGAGTCGGGCCACGGACATCCGCAGGGCCGCGGCGACGCCGGTGTCCTCGGCGGACAGCAGGGCCAGGCGCCGCCGTTCGTCACGCAGGGCGGCGGCCAGACGGGCCAGCCGCCAGCGCGGCCGGGCCGTGAGCTGCGCGGCGGCCGCGCGCAGGGCCAGCGGCAGCCCGTCGCAGAGTTCGACCAGTTCCCGCGCGGCGTCCGGGTCGTCGGCGACCCGTTCCGCGCCGAGCATCGCCCCGAGCAGCGCGGTGCCCTCCGCCGCGCCGAGCGCCTGGAGGGCGACCGGCCGGGCGCAGTCGGTGGCGACCAGGCCGTCGAGGCGGCTGCGGCTGGTGACGACGGTCGCGCAGTGCGCGCCGCCGGGCAGCAGCGGGCGCACCTGCGCGGAACTCTGCGCGTTGTCGAGGACGACCAGCAGGCGGCGCCCGGCCACCAGCGACCTGAAGAGCGCGGAGGCCGACTGCGCGGACGTCGGCACGCGCTCCGGGGGCGTACCGAGCGCGAGCAGGAAGTCGCGCAGGATCTCGACGGGCTCGGCCGCCGCGCCCTCGTTGAAGCCGCGCAGGTCGGCGAAGAGCTGGCCGTCGGGGAAGGCGCCGGCGTACGCGTGCGACCACTGGACCGCGCAGGCGGTCTTGCCCACGCCGGCCGGGCCGGTGACGACGGCGAGCGGGCTCTCGCCCGGCTCGGCGGACTGCACCACGGCGGTCAGGGCAGCGAGTTGCTGCTCGCGGCCGAGGAAGCGGGCGGGCGGCCGGGGCAGCAGGTGGGGTACGGCGGGTGGCCCGGCGGCCCGGCCGGGCGCGCCGCCCACGGGCCCCCGCCCGCCCTGGGCGGGTACGCGGGGATCCGCGGCTGTCCGAGGGTCAGCGGCGGCCGCGCGGTCGGCGGAAGTGCCCGCCACCGGCGCCGCGCCACCCGGCACCGGCCTCGCGCCCCCTGCTGTCTGTCCCGCGCCGCCCGCCGGAGCGGACGTGGCGCCCCGGCCGGCGCCGGGCGCCGCGCCGCTTCGCGCACGCCCCCCGGCGCCCGCTTCCTCCGCGCGCAGGATCTCCTCGTACGCGCCCTTCAGCCGCGCCCCGGGCCCGACGCCCAGTTCCTCGTCGAGCAGGCGCCGCGTCCGGTGGAACCACTCCATCGCGTCCGACTGCCGCCCGGTACGGAACAGCGCGCGGATCAGCTCGGCGACCATCCCCTCCCGCAGCGGGTTGTTGACCGCGGCCGTGTAGAGGATCGCCGCGGCCTGTTCGTGCTCGCCGAGCGCGCCGTGTGCCCGGGCCAGCGCCTCGGTGGCCGCCAGCCGCTGCTCCTCCAGGGCGTGCGCGGCGGCGGCGAACGGCGGGCTGGTGACGGTGCCGGTGAGCGCGGGGCCGCGCCACAGGCCGAGCGCCTCGCGCAGCAGCGGCACCGCGTCGCCGGGGGCCGCCTCGGGGCGGGCCAGCGCGACGAGTTCGGCGAAACGGTGGGCGTCGATCAGCTCCTCGGGCAGGCGCAGCAGGTATGCCGAGCCGTGGGTGGCCAGTTCGATGCCGTACGCGTCGGCGCCGCCCTCGGCCAGCGTCGCGCGCAGCCGCGAGACATGGCCCTGGACGACCGTACGGGCGTGTTCGGGTGGTTCGTCCTCCCAGAGGGAGTCGATCAACTGCTCTAGAGGGACGGTGGTGTTGGGCTGGAGCAGCAGCAGCGCCAGCACACTGCGCCGCTTGGCGGGCCCGAGCGTCAGCTCACCGGAGCCGGTGGTGACGGATATCGGGCCCAGCAGGGAGAAGTCCAACTCAGCCCTCCAGGAAGGCCGTCAGGGCGCCGGCCAGCAGGTGCGGGTCCTCGCTGCCGCACAGCTCGCGCGCCGAGTGCATCGACAGGATGGCAACACCGATGTCGACCGTGCTGATTCCGTGCCGGGCGGCCGTGATGGGCCCGATGGTGGTGCCGCAGGGCATCGCGTTGTTCGAGACGAAGGACTGCCACGGCACGTCGGCCCGCTCGCAGGCGGCCGCGAAGACGGCGCGGCCGCTGCCGTCGGTGGCGTAGCGCTGGTTGACGTTGACCTTCAGGATCGGGCCGCCGTTGGGCATCGGGTGGTGGCCCGGGTCGTGCCGCTCGGTGTAGTTGGGGTGCAGGGCGTGGCCGGTGTCGGAGGAGAGGCAGACGGTGCCGGCGAAGGCGCGGGCACGGTCCTCGTAGGCGCCGCCGCGGGCGAAGACCGAACGTTCCAGCACCGTACCGAGCAGCGGGCCGTCGGCGCCGGTGTCGGACTGGCTGCCGTTCTCCTCGTGGTCGAAGGCGGCGAGCACCGGGATGTGCGGCGGCTCCTCGCCGGAGGTGGCGACCGCCGCCAGCGCGGCCGTACCGGCGTGCACGGACAGCAGGTTGTCCATCCGCGGCCCGGCCACCAGCTCGCGGTCGCGGCCGAGGTAGGCGGGCGGCTCGATGCTGTGGAGCATCAGGTCCCAGCCGCGTATGTCGCCCGCGGGCAGCCCGATCTCCTCCTCGACGAAAGCGACCAGGTCGCCCTCGCGGACCTCGCCCAGGCCCCAGATCGGTGTCATGTGGCGCTGCTTGTCGAGCTTGAGGCCGTCGGCGTTGACCGAGCGGTCCAGATGCACGGCGAGCTGCGGTACCCGCATCAGCGCGCGGTCGATGTTGACCAGCCGGGTGCTGCCGTCGCGCAGCGTGACGCGGCCGCTGAGGCCCAGGTCGCGGTCGAGCCAGGTGTTGAGCAGGGTGCCGCCGTAGACCTCGACGGCGACCTGCCGCCAGCCGCGGTGACCGGTGTCCGGGATGGGCTTGACGCGCAGATTGGGCGAGTCGGTGTGGGCGCCGACGATGCGGTACGGAGTGGCGGCGGTGGCGCCCTCCGGTACGTACCAGGCAATGATCGCCCCGCCGCGCAGCACGTACTTGCCGCCGCTCTCCCCGTCCCAGGCGTCGGTCTCCGCCACCTGCCGGAAACCCGCTTTCTCCAGCCGCTCGGCCGCGTTGGCCACCGCGTGGTACGGCGAGGGGGCGGCGGCGAGGAAGGACATCAGGTCGTCGGTGTGGCCGCGGTCGAAGCGGGCGGAATGGCTCATGGTTTCAGCATAAGGAGTAGCGGGTGCCCTTCCCTGGTATAGGCGTCCCCATGCATCACGGTATGGGAACCTCACTGCCCTTTCGGGCAGTCGCGCGGCCGGCGTTCGGGCACGGTGCGAGACGGACCCCGCACCGTACGGGACGACCGGGAGCCGCCCCGAGCCCCGGTACCCGGCGCCGGGGGCCGCTTCCCCGGGACGACGATGCCCGCCTCCCCGGGGGATGGGAGGCGGGCAACGCCAGTCTGGCGCGCTTGTCTGAGAACGCTGTGAGAGCGTCCCGTGCACCGTATTTTTCGGACGGGGCTTAAACCGTCCTTAGAACGCCCGCAGAGCGCGCCACGTCCCTCGGGTCACCTCAGAACGCGGCCTCGTCCAGCTCCATCAGCGACTGGTCGACGGTCTCGGCCAGGCCACGCTGCACGGACACGCCGGGCAGCACGTTGTGCGCGAAGAACTTCGCCGCCGCGATCTTGCCCTCGTAGAACGGCTTGTCCTTGCTGGAGGCGCCCGCCAGCTTCTCGCTCGCGACCGCGGCGCCCTTCAGGAGCAGGTAGCCGATGACGACGTCGCCGGAGGCCATCAGCAGGCGGGTGGTGTTCAGCCCCACCTTGTAGATGGACTTCACGTCCTTCTCGGTCGCCGCGAGGTCGGTCAGCATCGCGCCGACGATCGCCTCCAGGTCGGCGGCGGCCTTCGCCAGCTCGCCGCGGGCCGTCTCCAGCGCCTCGCCGCCGACGGCCTCCGCGAGGAACTTCTTGATCTCCTCGGAGAGCGCGGTCATCGCCTGGCCCTGGTCCCGGACGATCTTCCGGAAGAAGAAGTCCTGGCCCTGGATGGCGGTGGTGCCCTCGTAGAGGGTGTCGATCTTGGCGTCGCGGATGTACTGCTCGACCGGGTACTCCTGGAGGTAGCCGGAGCCGCCGAAGGTCTGGAGCGACTGGGCGAGCTGCTCGTAGGACTTCTCCGAGCCGTAGCCCTTGACGATCGGCAGCAGCAGGTCGTTCAGGCGGGTCGCGGCGGAGGCGTCCTCGCCCGCGGCCTCCTTGGCGATGATCTCGTCCTGAACGGTCGCGGTGTAGAGCACCAGGGCGCGCATGCCCTCGGCGTACGCCTTCTGCGTCATCAGCGCGCGGCGGACGTCGGGGTGGTGGGTGATGGTGACGCGCGGCGCGGTCTTGTCGGTGAAGGCGGCCAGGTCCGGGCCCTGCACGCGCTCCTTGGCGTACTCCAGGGCGTTGAGGTAGCCGGTGGAGAGGGTGGCGATGGCCTTCGTGCCGACCATCATCCGCGCGAACTCGATGATCTTGAACATCTGGCGGATGCCGTCGTGCTTCTCGCCCAGCAGCCAGCCCTTGGCCGGGTGGTTGGCGCCGAAGGTCATCTCGCAGGTGTTGGAGGCCTTCAGGCCCATCTTGTGCTCGACGTTGGTGGCGTAGACGCCGTTGCGCTCGCCCAGCTCGCCGGTCTCCGGGTCGAAGTCGTACTTCGGCACGATGAACAGCGACAGGCCCTTGGTGCCGGGGCCCGCGCCCTCGGGGCGGGCCAGCACGAAGTGCACGATGTTCTCGGACATGTCGTGCTCACCGGAGGTGATGAAGCGCTTGACGCCCTCGATGTGCCAGGTGCCGTCCGCCTGCTGGGTGGCCTTGGTGCGGCCGGCGCCGACGTCCGAACCCGCGTCGGGCTCGGTCAGCACCATGGTGGAGCCCCACTGCCGGTCCACCATGAGCTGCGCGATCTTGTGCTGCTCCTCGGTGCCCTCGTCGTGCAGCACACCCGCGAAGGCCGGGCCGGAGGCGTACATCCAGATCGCCGGGTTGGCGCCCAGGATGGTCTCGGCGAAGGCCCACAGCAGGGAGCGCGGCGCGGTGGTGCCGCCGATCTCCTCCGGGATGCCCAGGCGCCACCACTCGGCGTCCATGTACGCCTGGTAGCTCTTCTTGAAGGTGTCGGGCACCGGCGCGGTGTTGGTGTCCGGGTCGAAGACCGGCGGGTTGCGGTCGGTGTCGGCGAAGGAGTCGGCCAGCTCGTTCTCGGAGAGCCGGGCGATCTCGCTCAGCACACTCTTGGCGGTGTCGACGTCCATCTCCGCGAACGGTCCGGTGCCGTACACGCTGTCGCGGCCGAGCACCTCGAAGAGGTTGAACTCGATGTCGCGGAGATTCGACTTGTAGTGGCCCATGGGTACGGCTCCGTAAGGTTCGGGAGGAGACCCAGCGCTTGGAAGCGAGGGACCTCAAACGCAATACCAGCAAGTAGCTACGATGATGCTACCCGTCGGTAATAAGAAGCAACCCCTGACCGCCCATCTGTGACGAGCGTCCCTGAGCGCCGCCAGGGCCCCTGCCGTACACATCGGGGGCCGCGGGGCCCGCCGTCGCGGGGCCCGAGGGGCCGCACGGCCCGGCCGACCGCCCGCCGCACGCCCCTACCGCGGCTCCTGCGGCCACTTCTGCGGCGCGTCGCTGGTGATCACCCGGCACTCGGCGGGCTCGCCGGGCCCCGGGGACCGCCCCGCCGCGACCTGACGCTCGCCGTCGAGCAGGATCCGGCAGGAGGCCGTGCCGTTCCCGGCCGGCCGCACCTCCACCCGCGCCTCCTCGCCGGCGTCCACGACCACCGTCCGGCGCCAGGGCAGCCGTGTCCCGCCGGTCCGTTCCTCGCGCCGGTCGCCGTCCGCCGTGCGCAGGTAGCGCACCTCGTCGGCGTGCGGCGGGCCGCCCGTGGAGACGGCCTCGTACGTCAGGGACCAGGCGGCCCCCGCCTGCCTGAGCTGGAAGGCGCCGTAGAGCATCAGCCCGCAGGCGCTCACGGCGGCGAGGGTGAGCAGTACGCCGCCGCGGGTGATGCGCGGCTTCGGGCGGTCGCGTGGAGTCATCGGTGCAGGGCCTCGGTCGGTCGGGCGGGCTCGGAGCTGTTCCAACGTAGCGGCGTACCGGCCGCGCCGACTCAGTACGCTGTGCCGCATGTACGGCTACGACCAGAACGCGGGCGCCGGGCAGCAGCAGTACGGTGCGCCCCCGCCGCAGCACCCGGCCCCCGGCGGCTACGGCGAGCAGCCGCTCTACCCCGAGCCGTCCCCGCCCTCCCTCGCCGACGCGGTCCGGGCCTTCACCACCGGCTCGATGTCGGCGGAGGACTTCCAGGGCATCTTCTCCACCTCCAAGGTCTACTGCCCGCGCGGCGACAACCCCGGGTTCCTGGCGCTGCACAACACCCAGCAGCCGGTCATCCCGATGTTCACCTCGCTCAAGGAGCTGCGCCGGTACGCGGGCAAGGAGTCCAAGTACTTCGTGATCACCGGCGCCGAGGTCCTGGACCTGCTCCCCACCGGCTACGGCTTCGTCCTGGACATGGAGGGCGACCACCGCATGGTCTTCGACGCCAAGTCGGTGGAGCAGATGGTCGACTTCGCGATGCGCCGGATGTACGGCTGACGACCGCACGGCGGCGGCGCCCGGCGGTGCCGCCGCGCTCTTTGGCGTATCCGCCCGGCGGTGCCGCCGCGCTCTGAGGCGCATCCGGCCGCCGTGCCGCGGGCGACGCCGGTGCCGGAGTCCTTCTCGTACGCGCTCGCGCCGTCCGGTGCCTGCCGCGCGCCCGTCCCGGCCCGCGGCCGGTCGCACTTCTCCTTGGCCATCGGCCTTTTCCTGGCCGCGTAGCCCGTACGGACCCGGTCGTGCCTCTCCAGGCATCCCCGCACTCCTCCCCACCCCTCCCCTCCCCACCTCCCAACCCCTCCCCACCTGCTCTTTCCGTGCCGGGAGCCCGGTGGGAACGGGCGACGCCTTGCAGGTTGTTCAGAGTTCAACTAAGTTGAAAGACGAACGACCGAGGAGGCCGTCATGCCCGCAGTGACCGTAGAGAACCCGCTGACCCTGCCGCGTGTGGCGGCGCCCGCCGACGCCCGGCCGCGCGCCGTGCTCGCGGTGTCCACCGCACCCGGCGGTTTCGAGGGGGAGGGCTTCCCGGTACGCCGTGCCTTCGCCGGCATCGACTACACGTACCTGGATCCGTTCATCATGATGGATCAGATGGGTGAGGTGGAGTACGCGCCGGGCGAGCCCAAGGGCACCCCCTGGCACCCCCACCGCGGCTTCGAGACCGTTACGTACCTGATCGACGGGACCTTCATCCACCGTGACTCGCACGGTGGCGGCGGTGTCATCAACGACGGTGACACCCAGTGGATGACGGCGGGCTCCGGCCTGCTGCACATCGAGGCGCCGCCGGAGGAGCTGGTCATGACCGGCGGGCTCTTCCACGGCCTCCAGCTCTGGGTGAACCTCCCCAAGAAGGACAAGATGATGGCGCCGCGCTACCAGGACATCGGCGGCGGCCAGGTCAGACTGCTGACCTCGGCGGACGGCGGCGCGCTGCTGCGGCTGATCGCGGGCGACATCGACGGCCACGAGGGGCCGGGCATCACCCACACGCCGATCACGATGATGCACGTCTCGGTCAACCCCGGTGCCGAGGTGACCATCCCGTGGCGTTCGGACTTCAATGCGCTGGCGTACGGGCTGGCCGGACGCGGCACCGCGGGCCCGCTCGGGCGGCCGTTCCGCACCGGACAGGCCGTCGTGTTCGGCCCCGGCGGCGACTCGCTCACCCTCCGGGCGGACGCCGCGCAGGAGTCCCGCAGCCCCAACCTGGAGGTCGTGCTGCTCGGCGGGCAGCCGATCCGCGAGCCGATGATGCACTACGGCCCGTTCGTCATGAACACCCACGCCGAACTGGCCCAGGCCTTCGAGGACTTCCAGGCCGGACGGCTGGGGACGGTGCCGGCCGAGGAGCGCTGAGCCGGACGGCGGGTACGGGCCGGATGCGGCCCGTACCGGCCCGGGTCGCATCCGCTCGCGGCGGAATGCCGCCACCCGCGGGCGGCTCCGTGATCCACTGGCAGGGTGCGAAACGATCTGAGATCCCCGGACCGTCAGCCGCTCCTCCCGGCCGCCGCCCGCCGCGCCGCGGCCTGGTGCGGCGTGGGCCTGCTCGTCGCCGCCGTGGCGGCCGTCGGCGTCTGGCTGTGCGTGACCCTGAGCGCCGCCGTCACCCCCGCCCTGCTGGCCCTGCTCGGCAGCGCGCTGCTCGGGCCGGTCTACCGGCGGCTGGTGGCGATGAAACTCAACCGGTCGCTGGCCGCCGGGCTGACCTGCGCGCTGCTGGTCGTGGTGGTCGGCGGCGCCGGGTACATCGTCGTCAGCGCGCTGATCGACACCGGCGACCAGATCATCGCCTCGCTCAAGGACGCCACCAAGGAGGTGTCCCGGCACTTCGGCGCCGCCGGTACCTCACTGGACGACATCGTCTCCAACGCCAAGCCCTTCATAGGGAAGTTCGGCGGCACCGCGGCCTCCGGCCTCCTGGAGGGCGTCGGTGTCGTGGCGGCCGCCCTCGCCGCCTCCGTACTCGCCCTGTTCCTGACGTTCTTCTTCCTGCGCGACTCCGACAAGGCCGTCCGGGCCCTGCACGACTGGGCCCCCGGCGACTCGGCGCCGGGCCTGGAGCAGATGGCCCGCCGCGGCTTCCAGGCCATCGAGGGCTTCATGCGCGGAACGACACTGATCGCGCTGATCGACGCCATCGGCATCACCGTCGGCCTGCTGGTCCTCCAGGTGCCCGGTGCCTTCGGCCTGGGCGCGCTGGTCTTCGTGGGCGCCTACATCCCGTACCTGGGCTCGTTCCTGTCCGGTTCGGTGGCCGTCCTGGTCGCGTTCGCCGACGACCGCGGCCCGGCCATCGCGCTCTGGACGCTGGGCATCGTCCTGGTGGTGTTCTTCCTGGAGGGCCACATCCTCCAGCCGATCGTGCAGAGCCGTACGGTCCAGATGCACCCGGCGATCGTGATGCTCGCGATCACCGCGGGCGCCAGCGTCGCCGGGGTCATGGGGATGCTGCTGTCCGTGCCGCTGACCGCGGCCGCCTTCGGTGTGCTCTCGGAGCTGCGCCGGCACTACGCCGCGGGCTCGGGCACCGAGTCGCCGGAGACGGCGGCCAGGTCCGTCAGCGAAGGCTCGGCGCCGCCCGCCGCGTCCTCGTAGAGCTCGAACCACGTCGACTTGCCGTCGCCGCGCGGATCCACGCCCCACGCACCCGCCAGCAGCTCCATCAGCACCAGGCCGCGCCCCGAGGACGCCAGCTCGCCCGGGGTGCGGCGGTGCGGCAGCTCGTCGCTGCTGTCGGCGACGTCGACCCGGATGCGGCGGCTGCCCTTGCGGCCGGTGATCTCCGCGACCAGCAGCGCGTCGCCGTCCGTGTGCATCAGCACGTTGGTGACCATCTCGGAGACCATCAGGACGGCCGAGTCGACCTGGTCCTCGTCGGACCAGTCGTGCAGCACGTCACGGACCTGGTTACGGGCCTCCGCTATCCGCTCCGGCTCGGCCTGCTTGACGGTCAGCACCGTACGGCGGACGGGCTGGTGCGCCGCCGCGCCACCGGTGCCGACCCCGCAACTGCCGCCCTCGCGGCACAGCAGCAGCATCGCTATGTCGTCCTCGCGACGATCCATGAACGGGCCGGTGGTGTGGTACGAGGGCGGGCCGTGCACGGCCTGGACGAGGGCGTCGGCGAGCTTCTCCAGACCCGCCGCGTCCTCCAGTGTCGGGGCGACGACGTCCGTGGCCTCCCCGGCCGGGTCCTCGGCCCCGTACGTCTCGATGACGTGCCGCAGCCGGGCCCAGCCCGACTCCAGGTCGTGCCCGCCGGTCTCGATCAGCCCGTCCGTGCAGACCAGCATCGTCTCGCCGGGCTCCAGGACGAGCCGGGTGGTGGGGTAGTCGGTGTCCGGCACGATGCCCAGCGGCAGGCCGCCCGCGGTGGGCCGGACGAGTACGGTCCCGTCGGCCATCCGGATGGTGGGGTCGGGGTGCCCGGCCCGCGCGATGTCCAGCAGGCCGGTCGCCGGGTCCACCTCGATGTAGAGGCAGGTGGCGAAGCGCGGGTCCTCGCCGCCGAACTCGGTGTCGTTGATGCCGGACAGGAAGCGGGAGGCGCGGGAGAGCACCGCGTCGGGGTGGTGGCCCTCCGAGGCGTAGGCGCGCAGGGCGATCCGGAGCTGTCCCATCAGGCCAGCGGCCCGTACGTCATGACCCTGTACGTCGCCGATGACCAGCGCGATCCGGCCGGAGGGCAGCGTGATCATGTCGTACCAGTCGCCGCCGACCTCCAGGCCGCCTCCGGTCGGCACGTACCGCGCCGCCACCGTCATCCCGGGGATGTCCGGCTGCACCGTCGGCATCATGCTGCGCTGGAGGCCGTCGGTCAGCTCGCGCCGCGACTCCTGGTCGCCGGCGCGGGCCAGCGCCTGGGCGAGCATCCGGGCGACGGTGGTGAGCACCGAGCGCTCGTCGGGGGTGAAGGCGACCGGCGTGCCGAAGGCCGCCATCCAGGCGCCGATCGTACGGCCCGCGCTGACCAGGGGCAGGAAGGCCCAGGACTCGCGGTGGAAGGCGGCGGCCACCGGCCAGGTGGCGGGGTAGCGGCGGCGGTAGTCCTCGGGGGAGGGCAGGTAGACGGCGCGGCCGGTGCGCACCACCTCGGCGGCCGGGTAGTCGGTGTCCAGCGGCATGTCGGCGAAGGGGGTGGTGTCGCCCTGCCGGTGCCCGTGGTGGCCGATGACGGAGATCCGGTCGCCCTCGATGGCGAAGACCGCCAGGCCGTCCGGGCTGAAACCGGGCATGGACAGGCCGGCGGCGACGCGCAGCACCTCGGTGGTGGAGTGCGCCTCGGCGAGCGCGCGGCCCGCGTCCAGCAGGAACGCCTCGCGGGAGCGGCGCCAGTCGCCGGCGGCCGGGGCGTGCGGGGAGGCGGTGCCGGGCTGCGTCTCGAAGATCTCCTGGACGGTGCCGACCAGCTCGTAGTCCGTGTGGTCGGTGTCGCTGCGCAGGAAGGCGCGGGAGCGGGTGCGGACGGTGCGCAGTACCCGGCCCTCGTTGTCCATGACGCGCAGCCGGGCCTCGGCGATGCTGCTCTCGGTGACGGAGAGGTTGACGATGCCGGTGACCTCGGCGAAGTCACCGGGGTGGAGGCGGGAGCGCATGGCCGCCTCGGACAGCTCGGTGGGTTCCGCGGGCAGCCCCAGCAGCCGGGCGGTCTCGGCGTCGAGGGTCACCTGTCCCGAGACGTTGTCCCAGCGCCACAGGCCGGTCGCGGTGGCGGCCAGGAGGTCCTTGGTGCGCATTGCATCACTTTATGTGGGTTTGAGGGGGCCCGACCAGCGCGGCGGGCATGACCATCATCCCATGGCCTGCATGACGCGGATATGACAAACAATGGCCGTGGGGTGACCGGTAACCTTGAGCGGAAACTGTCACATCTCAACTTGCGACGACTTGGATGAGCGATGCATCGGTACCGGTCCCATAACTGTGGCGAGCTCCGAGCCGCGGACGTCGACACCGACGTCCGCCTCAGCGGCTGGCTGCACAATCGACGTGACCTGGGCGGCATCCTCTTCATCGATCTGCGCGACCACTACGGTCTGGTCCAGCTCGTCGCCCGCCCCGGCACCCCGGCCAACGAGGCGCTCGGCTCGCTGACCAAGGAGTCCGTCGTCCGGATCGACGGCAGGGTCAGCGCGCGCGGCGCGGACAACGTCAACCCCGACCTGCCCACCGGCGAGATCGAGGTCGAGGTCACCGCCGTCGAGGTGCTGGGCGCCGCCGAGCAGATCCCCTTCACGATCAACGCCGAGGACGGGGTCAACGAGGAGAAGCGCCTCGAATACCGCTTCCTGGACCTGCGCCGCGAGCGCATGCACCGCAACCTGATGCTGCGCACCGCCGTCATCTCCGCCATCCGGCACAAGATGACCGCCCTCGGCTTCAACGAGATGGCGACGCCGATCCTGTCCGCGACCTCCCCCGAGGGCGCCCGCGACTTCCTCGTCCCGTCCCGTCTGCACGCCGGCCGGTTCTACGCGCTGCCGCAGGCCCCGCAGCAGTTCAAGCAGTTGCTGATGATCGCGGGCTTCGACCGCTACTTCCAGATCGCGCCCTGCTTCCGCGACGAGGACGCCCGCGCGGACCGCTCGCCGGGCGAGTTCTACCAGCTCGACGTCGAGATGAGCTTCGTCGAGCAGGAGGACGTCTTCGGCCCGATCGAGCAGCTCATGACCGAGCTGTTCACCGAGTTCGGCGGCGGCCGCACGGTCACCTCGCCGTTCCCGCGGATCCCGTTCCGCGAGTCGATGCTCAAGTACGGCTCCGACAAGCCGGACCTCCGCGCCGAGCTGGAGCTGGTCGACGTCTCGTCGGTCTTCGCCGGCTCCGGCTTCAAGGCGTTCGCCGGCAAGCACGTCCGCGCCCTGGCCGTGCCGGACACCGCCGACCAGCCGCGCAAGTTCTTCGACCAGATGGGTGACTTCGCCGTCCAGCAGGGCGCGAAGGGCCTGGCCTGGGTCCGCGTCGGCGAGTCGAACGCGCTCACCGGCCCGATCGCCAAGTTCCTCACCGAGGACGACGTCAAGGCGCTGGTCGAGGCCCTGGACCTGAAGCCGGGCTCGGCCGTCTTCTTCGGCGCCGGCGAGTTCGACGAGGTCTCCAAGATCATGGGCGCGGTCCGCGTCGAGGCGGCCAAGCGCACCGGCCACTTCGTCGAGGACGAGTTCCGCTTCTGCTGGATCGTCGACTTCCCGATGTTCGAGAAGGACGAGGACACCGGAAAGATCGAGTTCTCCCACAACCCGTTCTCCATGCCCCAGGGCGGCCTGGAGGCGCTGGAGACCAAGGACCCGCTGGACGTCCTCGCCTGGCAGTACGACATCGTCTGCAACGGCGTCGAGCTGTCCTCCGGCGCCATCCGCAACCACGAGCCGGAGGTCATGTACAAGGCCTTCGAGATCGCCGGTTACTCGAAGGAGACCGTCGAGGCCGAGTTCGGCGGCATGCTCCGCGCCTTCAAGTTCGGCGCCCCGCCGCACGGCGGCATCGCCCCCGGCGTCGACCGCATCGTCATGCTCCTCGCCGACGAGCCCAACATCCGCGAGACCATCGCCTTCCCCCTCAACGGCAACGCCCAGGACCTGCTCATGGGCGCCCCGACCGAGGTCGAGGAGGCGCGGCTGAAGGAACTGCACCTGTCGATCCGGAAGCCGCAGGTCAAGTAGTTCATTCGTACGTGTGATGGGCCCGTGATCCGATGATCACGGGCCCTTTCGCACGCCACGCTCCGGGCGGGACGCAACTCGCGGAGAATCCGGTCGCGGTGTATCGGGAAGACGTACGGTGGAAGGCACCACCGATCCCGGAGGAGACCGATGTGGGCGTCGTCGAAGAGCACGCGAGTGTCCTGAGCCAGGAGCAGTTCGAGGAGCTGGCTCGCCTCGGTGTGCGCGTGGACGAGGCGCTGCGGTTGGAACGGATCAACGGGAAAATCGGGGAGAAGGCCTTGCCGGACCCGGTGGGCATCGACCTGGACACCGAGCCGCTGAAGGGCTGGGCGCACTGACGCACCGTAACGGCGAGGGGCCCGGACCGACCGGTCCGGGCCCCTCGTGACGTCGTCTGCGCCCTACTCGGCCGCGCCGAACCGCTCCCGGTACGCCTCCAGGTCGTCCTCCGTGATCTTCGCGAAGAGCACCGGCGGCACCGTGAACGCCGTACCGGCCGGGACCGAGGCCAGCGTGCGGGCCTCGTCCGCCGTGACCCACGCCGCCGTGTCGTCGGCCAGCGCGAACGCGCCGCGCATGGCCTTCGCGGCCGCCGGGATGAACGGCTCGGAGACGATCGCGTACAGGTGGATCAGGTTCATCGCCGTACGCAGCGTCAGCGCCGCCGCTTCCTGGTCGGTCTTGATCTCCAGCCAGGGCGCCTTCTCCTCCAGGTAGGAGTTGCCGGCGCTCCACAGCGCCCGCAGGGCCGCCGCCGCCTTGCGGAACTGGAGGGCCTCCATGTGACCCTCGTACTCCGCCAGCAGCTCGGCGACCTGCTCGCCCAGCTTGCGCTCGGCCTCTCCGGCCGCCGCGCCCGCCGGCACCTCGTCACCGAAGCGCTTGCGCGAGAAGGACAGCACCCGGTTGACGAAGTTGCCCAGCGTGTCCGCCAGGTCCTTGTTCACCGACGACGAGAACAGCTCCCAGGTGAAGGACGTGTCGTCGGACTCCGGCGCGTTGGCGATCAGGAAGTAGCGCCAGTAGTCGGCGGGCAGCAGCTCCAGCGCCGCGTCGGTGAAGATGCCGCGCTGCTGCGAGGTGGAGAACTTGCCGCCGTAGTACGTCAGCCAGTTGAACGCCTTGAGGAAGTCGACCTTCTTCCACGGCTCGCGGGTGCCCAGCTCGGTGGCCGGGAACATCACCGAGTGGAACGGGACGTTGTCCTTGGCCATGAACTCCGTGTAGCGCACGTCGTCGGCCTCGTACCACCACGACTTCCAGTCGCGGTTGGCCGGGTCGGCGTCCGCCCACTCCTTCGTCGCGGCGATGTACTCGATCGGCGCGTCGAACCAGACGTAGAAGACCTTGCCCTCGGCGGCCAGCTCCGGCCACACATCGGCCGGCACCGGAACGCCCCACTCCAGGTCACGGGTGATCGCCCGGTCCTGGAGGCCCTCGGTCAGCCACTTGCGCGCGATGGACGACGCCAGCGTCGGCCAGTCCTCACTGCTGTCGTCGATCCACTGCTCGACCTCGCCCTGAAGCTTGGACTGGAGCAGGAAGAGGTGCTTGGTCTCCCGCACCTCCAGCTCGCTGCTGCCGCTGATCGCCGAACGCGCGTCGATCAGGTCGGTCGGGTCCAGCACGCGGGTGCAGTTCTCGCACTGGTCGCCGCGGGCCTTGTCGTAGCCGCAGTGCGGGCAGGTACCGACGATGTAGCGGTCCGGCAGGAAGCGCTCGTCGGCGATCGAGTAGACCTGCCGGATGGCCCGCTCCTCGATGAAGCCGTTCTCGTGCAGCTTGCGCGCGAAGTGCTGGGTCAGCTCCACGTTCTGCTGCGACGAGCTGCGCCCGAAGTGGTCGAACCGCAGGTGGAAGCCGTCGTAGATCGCCTTCTGCGCGTCGTGCTGCTCGGCGCAGTACGCGTCGACGGGCAGCCCCGCGTCCTTGGCCGCCAGCTCGGCGGGCGTGCCGTGCTCGTCCGTCGCGCAGATGTAGAGCACCTCGTGGCCGCGCTGGCGCAGATACCGTCCGTACACGTCGGCCGGGAGCATGGACCCCACCATGTTGCCCAGGTGCTTGATCCCGTTGATGTACGGAAGGGCGCTGGTGATGAGGTGTCGAGCCATTGCCGGCTGCTCCCAAGTCGCTACGGTGAGTGAGGTTTTGTTCTACGGAACGTCAATATCGTATCGGACCGGTACGGGGCCACCGCGCCCGGTTTTCCGCGCCCCCGTACCCCCTTGATCGTCCCCGGCGGGGGATCACCGCCGGCGGGCCACCACGAGCCCCCAGCCGGGGGCACCGTCGGGTCGGCGACCGGCGCCGCGCACCGGTACGAGCTCCACGGCGAACCCGGCAGCGGCCAGATCCGCCCGTACGGCGCGCAGCGACGAGGTCCGGTAGTACATGACGAACGGCGGACGCCACAGCGCGTTCCGTACGCGCATCACCGCGTCGAAGCCGAGCAGCGCCCAGTACAGCGCGGAGCGGGGACGCGGCGGCGCGGCGAGCGGGAAGGCGAAGATCCCACCCGGCCGCAGCGCCCGGTGCACACCGGCGAAGACGGCGGCGCGCTCGGCGGGCAGGAAGTGACCGAGGGCACCGAAGGTGACGGCGAGGTCGAAGGCAGAGGCGAAGGGGAGGGCCCGGGCGTCGGCGCGGACGTACTCCACGACCGGGTCGGCCGGCCGTTCGCCCGTGGGCACCTGCACCTGCTGTGTCTGGTGCTCCTGCTGCGCATGGTGCTGCTCCTGCTGCGTCTGGTCCTGCACCTGGTGGTGCCCCTGCGCCTCCGCGAGCATGCCCGCGCTGAAGTCGACGCCGACGACCCGCTCGCGGCACAGGGACCGCAGTACGCCGATGCCTGCCCCGGTACCGCAGCAGACGTCGAGCCCCACCTCGAACCGGCCGTCCGACGGGCCGAGGCCCCGCAAGGCGTCAGCCGTCGCGCCGAGAACCCGACCGGGCGTACGGAAGGGCGTGTGATCGAACTTCGGGGCCAGCAGGTCATAGCCGCGCTCCACGGAGGAGAGGGCCTGCACGGCCAGCTCACGGAGCGTGGGGCCCTGGGGGGTGAACACGAGGCCAGCGTACTGAGGGGGGGGCGCTTGGGGCGCGCCTGTGGGGGCGGGCCCTGAGGGGGCGCCTGCGGCACAGGGCGCGGGGCGCGGGGTGCGCAGGGCTGAGCCGCGCAACTTACAGAACCTCTGCTCCTCCCCCTCTACCTCTACGGAACCTTGCCCCCCTCCCTACGGAACCCCACCCCGTCCCCCCTCCCCATGCTTCGGCGCCTTCCCGTTCACCATCACGCCCGCGACCACCCCCGCCAGCAGCATGACCCCCGCGCCCCAGCCGATCGCCACCGTGAACCCGTGCACGACGCCGTCCTTCACGACGCCCTCCCGCATCGCGGGCGTGAGCCGGCCGCCCGCCTCCCTCGCGGCCGTGGCCAGGTGAGTTCCGATGTACGTCGCACTCGTCGACGTGGCGATGGTGTTCAGCAACGCCGTCCCGATCGAACCGCCGATCTGCTGCGCCGTATTGACGGTCGCGGACGTGACGCCCGAATCCTGCGGCGCGACGCCCGCCGTAGCCGTGGCCATCACCGGCATGAAGATCAGCCCCATACCGAGACCGACCAACAACTCAGACGGCAGTACATGCGACACGTACGCGGGCTCGGCGGTCAGCGTCGTCAGCCAGAACAGTCCCGCCGCCGCGAAGAGCGCCCCCGGCACCATCAGTACGCGCGGCGGCAGATGGTGCAGCAATCGCGCCGATATCTGTGTCGACCCGATGACGATCGCCGCCGTCACCGGCAGAAACGCCATGCCCGTCTTCACGGGCGAATACCCCAGCACCACCTGCAAGTAGTACGTCATGAACAAGAACATCCCGAACATGGCGATGACCGCCAACGCCATCGTCAGAAACGCACCCGCACGATTGCGGTCCCGCACGATGTGCAACGGCAGCAAGGGAGAACGCGCCCGCGCCTGCCACCCCGCGAAAGCCACCAACAACGCGGCCCCGCCCACCAGCATCCCGATGACCAGCCCGTCACCCCACCCCCGAGGCTGCGCCTCACTGCACCCGAAAACAATCGCGACCAGCCCGCCACACCCCAAGACCACACCCGGCACATCCAACCGAGCCCCGCGATGCCCCCGCCGGTCCTGCAAGAACACCCACGCTCCGGCGATTGCCACCACCGCGATCGGCACATTCACATACAGACACCACCGCCAGTCCAGGTATTCGGTCAACAACCCACCCGCTATCAACCCGATAGCCGACCCACCACCCGCGATGGCGCCATAAATCCCGAACGCCTTCCCCCGCTCCTTCCCGTCCGTGAACGTCGTCGTCAGCAACGACAACGCGGACGGCGCCAACACCGCAGCAAACACCCCCTGCAACGCCCGCGCCCCGAACAACAACCCCTGCCCGGACGCCGCCCCACCCAACGCGGACGCGATGGCAAACCCCACCAGCCCCATGACGAACGCCCGCTTCCGCCCCACCAGGTCAGCGATCCGCCCACCCAGCAACAACAACCCACCGAACGCGAGCGTGTACGCCGTGATGACCCACTGCCGGTTCGCATCCGACATATGCAACTCCCGCTGCGCAGAAGGCAGCGCGATATTGACAATCGTCGCATCCAACACAACCATCAGTTGCGCCAACGCAATAACAACCAGCCCCCACCACCGCCGGGGATCAGGCTCCTCGGCTCCCCCGACCCGCCCCTGCGCACCCCTCTGGCTATGGCTCTGGCTCATGAGGACCCGCCTCCGCCACCGGACGGTCAACGGCCGCCCGGGTTAGTTAGGGGCCGCAGCGTCAGTCCAGCGTAGGCGCAGGACTGACGCTGCGCTCGTTGGGAGGGCACCTGCGCCCCGGTCCGCCGACTACTGTTCGTGCCCGAGTTCACAGATGCCTTTTGCCGGGTGTTCCGTGTCCGCTGTTCGGTCACCTTTACTTGTTCAGCGAAAGTATAAGTTGGCGATCTGGGATGCTGATGCTGGCGACTTTTACTGTTACATCCTCATCGAGGACAAACGTGTGATCGGTGGCAGCTCGGAACCGTCTGCACGCTTTACCGGGGGTCGGCGAATCCGAGGGCGGCTTGTCGATGTCTCCAACGGCAATAACCTGCCGAACACGAGCGTTTATGCCGCGATGACCCGTTGCCGGTTGGCATCTGACATGTGCAACTCCCCTGCGCAGGAGGCGGCGGGCTTATCAACCATCGTCGCCTCCAACGCAACCATCAACTGCGCCGACGCAATTGCAATGAGCCCGGCCACTGCCGGGGGGGGGCCTCTGCCCCGTAGTCCGCCCCTGCACCCGACTTTGGCTCTGGTCTCATGAGGGTCCCTCTCCAAAGCTCAACGGTCAACGGCCATACCGTATTACAGGAGTGGGGGCTGGGATGGGGAAAATGTAAGCACTGGTGTGCTGAATTGTGAGTCGTCGGCAGTTTTCAGGACTGAAGTGACTCAACCCTCAATTTCTCGGTCCGGTAGCAGTCGATGGCCCAAAGCTCGCCGTGCATAAGACTTTCCCAGAATCCCGGTTCGCCCCAGGGTTCGGGGCAAATTGAAAGCGACCCACTCGCAGAAGTGAAGGCCCTCCAGGTCGGTGGCAGGTTTCGGGCCGTCACGCTGAAAAGTCGTGAATCAAAAAGGCCTGGAAGTTCACCCGGTATACTTTCGATGCGAAAGTAATTACCCCTGTCTGTCTGGCTGTAAATCTCGAGGACCAGGTATTCATTGCCAACCCTCAGTGATTCGGATCCTTGGTTGACTCTGGCGTCCTGACTGGACGTGCCTTCGAAGCGCACCTTCATTACGCGTTCACCCTCCTAACTTGATCTTGTAGTCGTAGAGGTAGGTCTCGCCTGTCGCGGCATTGTGATAAAAGTGAATTTCGAACGGCCCTTGAGGCCGGCACTGACATTTGGAGCCGAGGCCGGTGGGAACCGGCCGGGCCGCTGTGGTGGGGAAGAATTCCACCGAGGCGTACGTACGGGACATGACGACGGCCGCGGTGGGCCGGGTGGCCCGGCCGCGGCCGGTGGGGGGTGCCGGGTGGGGGCGTGCGTCAGGAGGGGAGGATGCCGGCGGTGCGGGCTTCCTGGAGCCAAGCGGGGAACTCGACCATGAGCTGCTGGTAGAGGTCGGCGTCGGCGAGGGAGCGGGGGTCGCGGCCGGCGTGGAAGAAGCCCGCGTTGTCGACGACGCGCTTCTCCGGTACGGCGAGGTCGTCCAGCTTGCGCAGGAAGTCGAAGCCCTTGGCGTCCGGGTCGCCGAAGCCGACGAACTGCCAGAAGATGGGGAGCTTCGCGGCCTCGCAGAGGGCCTTCTCGGCGGCCGGCTTGGAGGTGGGGGCGCCGTCGGTCTGGAAGATGACGAAGGCGGGGTCGGTCGCGCCGGACTTCTCGTAGTGCTCGATCACGGCGTTGATGGCCCAGTGGTAGTTCGTACGGCCCATGTGGCCGAGGCCCGCGTGCAGCTCCTCGATACGGCCTTCGTAGGTGGCCAGGTCGAGTTCGGCGGTGCCGTCGACGTCGGTGGAGAAGAAGACCACCGGGACACAGCCGTCGTCGTCGAGGTTGGCGGACAGGCCGAGGGCCTGTTCGGCCAGGTGCTGGACCGTGCCGTCCTTGTAGTAGTTGCGCATCGAGCCCGAGCGGTCGAGCACGAGGTAGACGGCCGCGCGCTGGGTGGCCAGACCCTGCTTTTCGAGCGAGACCCGGGCCGCCTTGTAGAGGCTGACGAGGCCGGGGGCCTGGGACTCGACCTTGGTGAGGGAGGCGGGGGCCACTCCGGGTTCCGCTGCCGTCGGCTCGGGGGTGGGGTCGGGCTTCGCCTCGGGGGTGAGGTCGGGTGCGGCGTCGGGAATGGGAGCGGGCTTGGCCTCCGACACGGGCTTGGTGTCCGGCTCGGGGGCGGGCTCGGCCTTCGCCTCGGGGGCGGGCTCGGGCCTGGTGTCCGGCTCGGGCTTCGCCGCAGCCTCGGGGGCCGCCTTTTCCTCTGCTGCCTCGGTCTTGGGGGCGGGCTCCGGCGTCGCTTCGGGCTTCGCCTCCGCCGTCTCGCCCTCGGGGCCCGCCTCGGCCTCCGCCTCGGTCTCCGGCTCCGCCTTCTGCTTCGTCGCCTCGGACTTGGGTTCCGCCTCGGCCTCCATCTCCTCGGCCGTGGTCTTCGCCTCGGCTTCCGGCGGGGCCTCCGCGTCAGCCTTTGCCTCGGCCTCGTCGCTCGCTTCCACGGCCGGCTCCGCGTTTGCTTCCGCGGCCGGCTCCGTGCCCGCCCCCGCGCCCACCTCCGCATCGGCCGACTCCGCTCCGCGAGTCGGCTTCTGGGTGTCGAAGGCCTGGGAGACGAGGTCGGAGGCCGAGTCCGCTGAGGGGGAGGACGGCGTGTCGGGGCGTGCGTTCTGGGAGGGGAGGGTGGCGGCCGGGGGATCGGCGGGGGCGGTGCGGGCGGTGGGGACGGCAGGGTCGCGGGGGGCGGTGGGTTCCGGGGTGGCCTCTTCGCGGGCCTCCGGGATCGTCGCCGTTTCCGGCGCCCGCGTGCCGCTCGCCGCCTCGTTCGATTCCTCGCGGGCCGCCTTGGAGCGACCGAAAGCGTTGCGCAGCAGACTCCGAATGCCCATCGGCGAACCTCTCTAGCGTGTGTGGGGTGCGGCGAATGTCCGAGAAGCGCGGACATGTCCCTGACCAGGCCGGACACGTAAGGGTAGCCGCCTGGGCCGGTCCCATCGTGGGACCCCGCGCGTCTCATGGCACGCCCCGTTTGGGTGTTTTGTGACTCGGGGTGGTGTGGGGGTCCGGGTGCTGGTGGGGGTGTGGGTGGCTTGCGTGGGAGGGACGTGTGTGGGGCGCGTACGAGGAGAGCGTATGTGCGGCGATCGGCTGTGCGAAGGGGCGGGCCGGGAGGAGAGAGGGAACAGAGAGGGGGAGGGGGAGGGGGAGGGGGAGGCGGTGGGGCGGAGGGTGAGGTGAGGCCACGTCAGGTACGAGGGCGGATGTTTGTGCGGTGCGGAGTGGTGAGGAGCGAGTGGAGGTTGGGGGGAGACCGCGTGCGGATGGGCCGCGAGTGCTTCTGTGCACGTCACGTGGGGGTGAGGGAGGAGAAGGGCGTGTCCGGGTGGGGAGTGGGGAGGGCGGCGGGGCCGTGATGGGCGCGGCCCGTGTGGTGACCCATCGTCCGTACGCCCGTTGACCCTGGCGGCGGTCCGGAGGACCGGACAGCCCTCGTACGGGTGACGGGAGAGGTGGGCGCATGGGGCTGACCAGTCAGTCGCTCGAAATCATGGTGATCACGCTGGCCGTGGCCTGCGTGGCCCTCACGGTGTGGCTGTGGCCGCGGCTGTCCCTGCGCGGTGTGCTCCCCGTACTGGGCAGGATCGGGTCCATCCTCGTCACCCAGACGGCGATTCTGTGTTCGCTCGCCCTGGCGGTGAACTCCAGCTTCGAGTTCTACAGCAGTTGGGACGAGCTGCTGGGCAACACCGACGAGGCGCCGGTGGCGGTGAACAAGGGAGGCGGCCCGCGGTACGCCGATGCCGGCAGTCTCCGGGGCGGGCTGGTCCAGCCCGCGGGGCCGCAGGGCCTGGACCGGGTCACCGGCCTGCCGTCGGGCGCGCCCGCCGAGGTCGGCAAGGTGGAGTCCGTACGGATCGTGGGGCGCCGTACCCGCGTCGTCAACCCGGCCTTCGTCTATCTGCCGCCGCAGTACTTCCAGCACCAGTACCGCCGCCAGCGCTTCCCCGTCTCCGTCGTCATCAGCGGCTATCCGGGCGGCATCATGAACCTCGCGCAGCACCTCCAGATCCCGCAGACCGCGGGAAAGCTGATCGAGGAGGGCCGGATGCAGCCGACCGTGCTGGTGATGGTCCGGCCGACGATCGCGCCGCCGCGGGACACCGAGTGCGTGGACGTGCCGGGCGGGCCGCGGGCCGAGACGTTCTTCACCCAGGACCTGCCGGAGGCCGTCAAGGCGGCCTACCGGGTGGGCCACGACCCCAGCGCGTGGGGCGCGTTCGGCTACTCCTCCGGCGGTACGTGCTCGCTGCTGCTGGCCCTGCGCAGCCCCGGTGTCTACACCTCCGCGGTCTCGCTCTCCGGCGACTACGCCGTCAAGGACGACCTGACGACCGGGGCCCTGTTCGGCAGCGGTACGGGCGCCGAGCGGCGGGAACGCGAGCACGACCTGCTGTGGCGCCTGAAGCACCTGCCCGTACCGCAGGTCTCGGCGCTGGTGGCCAGCAGCCGCCTGGGCGAGCCGAACTACCGCGACACCCTGCGGTTCATCGAGGCGGCGAAACCCCCGATGACCGTCGACTCCATCATCCTGCCGCGCGGCAGCCACCAGTTCTCGACGTGGCGGCGGGAGGTCGCGCCGGCGCTGGAGTGGCAGGGCCGCCAGCTCACGTTCCCGCAGGACGTGGAGGCCGCGCACACACCACCGAAGCGGCCGGGGCCGGGGGCGACGCCGGCAGCGTCCCCGGCACCGCCCCGGCCCTCGTCCTAGTTCCCGCTCCGGCCCCCTCGGCCTCGGTACCGGGCCCACCACGCCCCCTCACCCGTCCGGCCCGCCCGGCAGGACACCCGCCCCCCACCGCGGTGGACTTCTACAGTGACCACCGCTCCGGACGCAGTGACCGCCCCTCCGGACGACTGCCTGGCCCGCAACGACTGGATCTGTGGTGACTACTTGGCCACCCGCCGCCACATCCTCCTCGACGCGGTCCTCCAGCACCTGCATCTGACCGTGGTCTCCGTGCTGCTCGGCCTGGTGATCGCGCTGCCGCTGGCGCTGATCGCGCGCCGGTGGCGCTGGACGGTGGGGCCGGTGCTGGGTGTCACCACCGTGCTCTACACCATTCCGTCGCTGGCGATGTTCTCGCTGCTGCTGCCGCTGTACGGGCTGTCGTCCACCCTCGTGATCGTGGGGCTGGCGCTGTACTCGCTCACTCTTCTCGTACGGAACATCCTGGCGGGCCTGGCCGGCGTGCCGGAGGAGGCGAAGGAGGCGGCCCGCGGCATGGGGTACGGGCCGCTGCGGCAACTGCTCGCCGTCGAACTGCCGCTGGCGGTGCCCGCCGCGATGGCCGGGCTGCGCATCGCCACGGTCTCCGCGGTCGCGCTGACGACGATCGGTGCGATCGTCGGCCACGGCGGGCTGGGCAATCTGATCTACGCCGGTATGAACGCCTTCTTCAAGGCGCAGGTGCTGACGGCGTCCGTCCTGTGCGTCGTCATCGCCGTCGCCTTCGACCTGCTGCTGCTCGGCCTGGAGCGGCTGCTGACGCCGTGGCGGCGCGTATGAGGACGCTCGGGAACGTCTGGGCCTGGCTCAGTACGGGCGCAAACTGGGCCGGTGAGAACGGCATCTGGCACCGCCTCACGGAACACCTGCTGCTGACCGTCGGCTGTCTGCTCGCCGCCTGCCTGATCGCGCTGCCCGTCGCCGTCACGCTCGGGCACCTGGGCCGCGGCGGCGCGCTGGCCGTCAACCTCGCCAACGTCGGTCGGGCCGTGCCCACCTTCGCGGTGCTGGTGCTGCTCCTGCTCACCCCGCTCGGGCGGCACGGGGACTGGCCGACGTTCATCGCGCTGGTGCTGTTCGCGCTGCCGCCGCTGCTGACCAACGCGTACGTCGGGATGCGGGGGGTGGACCGGGGCGTGGTGGAGGCGGCCCGCGGGATGGGGATGTCCGGCGGGCAGATGGTGTGGCGGGTGGAGGTGCCGCTGGCGCTGCCGCTGGTGCTGACCGGGGTACGGATCGCGGCGGTGCAGCTCGTCGCCACGGCGACGCTGGCCGCGCTGGTCGGCGGGGGCGGGCTCGGCCGGATCATCACCGCCGGGTTCAACCTGGCGAGTACCGCGCAGGTGGTCGCGGGGGCGGTGGTCGTGGCGGTGTTCGCGCTGCTGATGGAGGCGGTGTTCGAGGTGGTCCAGCGGCTGGGCCCGGCATGGGCACGGGGGAGGGCGCGGTGATCGGGTGGCGGCGCGGTGTGGCGGGGGACGTGCTGATCGGGTGGCGGGGCGCGGTGATCGGGTGGCGGCGCGGTGTGGCGGCCGGGCTCCGTCGTACGGGCCGGAGTGCCGGTCCGGCGGCCGCGGTGGCGCTGGTCGTGGCCGGCTGTGCCGCCGGCCCCTCCCTGGAGAACCGCGGTCAGGTCACCGCCGCGCCCGGCGACAGCCACCACCTCTCGATCGGCTCGGCCGGCTTCACCGAGAGCGAGCTGCTGGCCCGGATGTACGCGGTGCTGCTCGACCGGGCCGGGTACGAGACGGACCTCCTCACCGTCGGCAACCGGGAGCTGTACGAGCCGTCCCTGGAGAGCGGCCAGATCGACGTCGTACCCGAGTACGCGGCGACCTTCGCCGACTGGCTGAACGCCAAGACCAAGGGTGCCGACGCCGACCCGGTCGCCTCACCGGACCTCGACACGACGATGAAGGTGCTGCGCGACCTGGCCACGCCCCGTGGCCTGACCGTGCTGCCGCCGGGCCGGGCCGTCGACCAGAACGCGTTCGCCGTGGCCGCCTCGTACGCGAAGCGGCACCGTCTGAAGACCCTCAGCGACCTGGGGCGCGCCAAGCTGCCGGTACGGCTGGCGGCGGGCGACGAGTGCGTACGGCGGCCGTTCTGCGCGCCCGGCCTGAAGCGTACGTACGGGATCGACATCACGGCCGTCGACCCGAAGGGGGTGGGCACCACGCCCGCCAAGCAGGCCGTGCAGAACGGGCAGGACCAGATGGTGCTGACGACCAGCACGGACGCGACGGTCGAGGAGTTCGGGCTGGTCTTCCTGGAGGACGACAAGAAGCTCCAGAACGCGGATTACGTCGTCCCGGTGGTCAACCGGGCCCGCGCGGGCAGTGCGGGGGTCGCCGCCGCCCTCGGCAAGCTCAACTCCGTCCTGACGACGGAGGACCTGGCGGAGCTGAACCTGCGGGTGGACCGCTGGCGGCGGCTCCCGGAGGACGTGGCGCGGGACTACCTGCGGAAGAAGGGGTTGCTCCAGCGGGGCGGGCCGGGGCTGGGCGGTGCGCGGTGGCGGGCGTAGGACGTAGCCGGAAACGCGCGCTCCCTCATCCGTATCGGCCGCCCGCCTGCCCGCCCGCTCGCCCACCGCGGCCGCCTGCTCGCCCACCGCGGCCGCCCGCCGCCACTCGGGCGCCCCGGCCGCCCGCCACCCGCCCCTCACTCCGTAGGCACCGAGTCCACCTCGGTCTCCTCCCGCGGTACGCCCCGCTCGTCCGACCCGATCGTGCGCCGCAGCGCCTCGTGCAGCTTGACGGGGGTCAGGACGCCCAGGAAGCGGGTGCCGTCCACGACGGCGATCCAGCCCGCGTCGTACTTGAGCATCTCGCTGAAGGCGTCCTTGAGCGAGCCGCTCACCGGCACCCACGCCTCCATCCGGCGCGCGTGCTCCGAAACGTTTCCCCGCGCGTCGGACACCTCCTCCGTGCCCACCCAGCCGTGCAGCCCGCCCTCCTCGTCCAGGGCGACGGCCCAGCGCGCGCCCTCCGCGCGCAGTCGGTCCGCCGCCCGGCCGGCCGGTTCGCCGAGGCGGACGAAGGGCGGGTGTTCCAGGTCGCCGGGGTCGATGCCGGTGACCGCGAGCTGCTTCAGGGCCCGGTCGCTGCCGACGAACTCGGCGACGTACGGGGAGGCCGGCGCGCCCAGCACACTCGCCGGCGTGTCGTACTGCTCGATGCGCCCCTGCCCGTAGACCGCGATCCGGTCGCCCAGCCGGATGGCCTCCTCGATGTCGTGCGTGACCAGCAGCACCGTCTTGTGCAGGGACGCCTGGAGCCGCAGGAACTCCTGCTGGAGCCGGTCGCGGACGACCGGGTCGACCGCGCCGAACGGCTCGTCCATCAGCAGCACGGGCGGGTCGGCGGCCAGCGCGCGGGCCACACCGACGCGCTGCCGTTCGCCGCCGGAGAGCTGGTCCGGGTAGCGCGGCCCGTGGACGGCGGGGTCCAGGCCCACCAGCTCCAGGAGTTCGGCAGCGCGGTCCCTGGCCTTCTTGCGCGGCCAGCCGGTCAGGAGCGGCACGGTGGCGGTGTTGTCGAGGACGGTGCGGTGCGGGAAGAGGCCGGTCTGCTGGATGACGTAGCCGATGCGGCGGCGCAGGCGTACGGGGTCGGCCGTCGCGATGTCCTCGTCCTCGACGACGATGCGGCCGCTCGTCGGATCGATGAGCCGGTTGACCATCTTCATCGTCGTGGTCTTGCCGCAGCCCGACGGCCCGACCAGCGTCACCAGCTCGCCCTCGGTGACCTCGAAGGACAGGTCGTCCACGGCGGTGGTGCCGTCCGGATAGCGCTTGGTGACGGACTCGAACCGGATCATTGATCCATTGAAGCCCGCGGGCCCGGTGCGGTCGCCTTATGCGGGCAAACGGGCACGTGGCCGGGTGTGCCGTCCTACTCCGCCAGTCCCTCCAGCCGCTCCCGCGCCGCCCGGACCGACCGGCCGCGCCAGGAGAGCCCGGACCACGGGTCGTCCTCGGCGAGGCGGTCGGGGAGGGTGGCCACCGTCCACCGCTGGGCCGTCAGTTCCGGGTCGTCCAGCTCGGCGCGGGAGATCGGGGTGGCCACCGGCGCGCCCGGCTTGGCCCGTACGGAATAGGGCGCCACCGCGGTCTGCGCGTACGCGTTGCGCTGTACGTCCAGGTAGATGCGGCCCTTGCGCTCGGCCTTGCGCTGCTCGGTGGTGAGCCGGTCCGGGTGGCGCCGGGCGAGCCGTTCGGCGGCCAGGTGCGCGAAGTCGCGTACCGCGTCGAAGCCGGAGCCGCCGTCCAGCGGCGCGATGACGTGCAGGCCGCGCGAGCCGGTGGTCATCAGGCGGACGGGCAGCCTCAGTTCGTCCCACAGTTCGCAGACCCGGTGGGCGGCCCACCGTACGTCCTCGAAGTCCGCGCCCTCCGACGGGTCGAGATCGAAGATGATCAGGTCGGGGTGGTCGGGGCGGTGCTCGCGGGAGAGCCAGCGGTGCACGGTGACGGTGGCCTGGTCCGCCAGGTAGACGAGGGTCGCCGGGTCGTCGCACACGACGTGGGTGACGGTGCCGCCCTCCTTGGACTGCTCGGAACGCCGTACCCATTCGGGGAAGTGGTCGGGGGCGTTCTTCTGCATCAGGGGCCTGCCGCCGATGCCGTCGGGGTGCCGTTCCAACATCAGCGGCCGGTCGCGCAGGTGCGGTACGGCGCGTCGGGCGACCGCCTTGTAGTGGTCGGCCAGGTCGGCCTTGGTGAGCCCGTCGTCCGGGAAGAGGACCTTGTCGGGACGGCTGATTCTGACCGTGCGCCGCCCCGCCTTGATGGTGTGTGCGTCGTCCGCGCCGCCGCTGCTGCCGCTCATACCGAGGACGGGTAACCGGCCGGGCCGTGGGGCAAACGCGGCGCGGCCCGGGCGCGGGGCGGCAGCCGTCCGGAGGACCGCACGCGCGCCCGGCCGTACCGGTTCGGCGGGGGGCCGTACGAGTTGCTTCCGGGGCACCGCCCCTCGTCCTGCCGGATACGCCCGGTTCGCGTGCTTACGATCCTGAGGGCTGTCGTCTCCTGGCGTCGTTTCACCCGAAGGCGGGCTACGACGGGCGCCACGTTGACGGCGGCCCTTGCCCTGCCATCGGTCGGGAGGGTGGATCGTTCGGGCGGAAGGGAACGCGACGATGAAGGCCGTAGCAGTCACCGCATTCGGCGAGCAGCCCCAGCTCATGGAACTCTCGGAGCCCGACCCCGGACCCGGCGAGGTCCTGGTGCGGATGTCCGCGGCCGGGGTCAACCCCCTCGACTGGAAGATCGCCGACGGGCTCCTCAAGGACGCCGCGCCGCACACCTTCCCGCTCGTCCTGGGGTCGGACGGCGCGGGCGAGGTGGTGGCTGTCGGTACCGGCGTGCGCCGCTTCACGGTGGGCGACTCGGTGTTCGGCCAGTTCCAGCGGCCGGCGCGGGGCGGCGGTTCGTACGGCGAGTTCGCGGCGGCCGAGGAGAAGGCGCTGGCCGGCGCGGCCCGCAACGTCACCTACGCGACGTCCGCCGCCGTCCCCACGGCCGGGACGACGGCGTACAACCTGGTGGAGGAGACCCGGATCAGCGAGGGCAAGCGGGTCCTGATCGTCGGCGGGACCGGCGGCGTCGGCACCTTCGCCACCCAGCTCGCGGCCGGGCGGGGCGCGGAGGTGATCGTCACCGCGCGGCCCGGCCTGACGGACCTGATGGCCGATCTGGGCGCCGCCGAGATGGTGGACCACACGCTGGGCCCGGTGGCCGACCAGGTGCTGGCGGCCCACCCGGACGGCGTGGACGTGCTGCTCGACCTGGTCAGCGGCCCGGCCGCGTTCGGCGAGATGACCCGGACCGTACGGGACGGCGGGACGGCCGTCTCCACCGTCGGAGCCGCCGACGCGGATGCCCTGACCGAGCACAACCTGCGCGGTTTCAACTTCCAGAACCGGCCCTCGCCGCAACTGCTGGAAATCCTCGCCGGGCAGCTCGACGCGGGTCGGCTGACCGTCATCGTCGGCGCCGAGACCACCCTGGGGGAGGCCCCGGAGGCGCTGGAGACCAGCCGTACGGGGCATGCGCAGGGCAAGACGGTCATCACTTTCTGAGCGCGGCCGGATCCTTCGGGCACGGCCGAACTTGGCGAGCACGGCCGAGCGGGCCGGGAGAGTGGATCTCAGTGATCGTGCGGCCCCGGCCGGTGGACCGGCCCGTGGGTGTCCGCGCAGTGCGGGGGCGCCGGCGCCGTGGCGTCCGGCCCGGCCGCTATGTGCAGCACCTCGCCGGGCCGGGGCTGCCCGCCCACGTGGTCGACCTGGAGGGTGGCGTGGGTGATGCCGTACTTCAGGCTCAGCAGCTCGTGCAGGCTGCGGCGTACGGCGTGGCAGTCGCCGCCCGGCGCGACCAGGATGTGCGCGGACAGGGCCGGTTCGCCGGACGTGATCTCCCAGATGTGCAGGTCGTGGACCTCCACCACCTGGTCCGCCTCGACGAGGTGGTCCCCCAGCGCGTCCGGGTCCACCCCGCTCGGCGCGGCCTCCATGAAGATCCGCCCGGACTCGCGGACCAGACCGGTGCCGGCCCGCAGCATCAGGACGACCACGACGAGCGAGGCGATGGCGTCGGCCCGCGCGAAGCCGGTGGTCAGCACGACCGCACCGGCGACGGCGGTGGCGATGAAGCCGAACAGGTCGGTCAGGATGTGCTGGTAGGCGCCCTCGACGTTCAGGCTGCTGCGGTTGGCCCGGGAGATGCACCAGGCGGCCGCGATGTTGACGACGACCCCGGCGAGCGCGGTGACCAGCACCAGGCCGCCGGTCACCTCGGGCGGTGACACCAGGCGGGTGATCGCCTCGTACCCGAGCCAGAGGGACAGCACGAGCAGCGTGATGCCGTTGGCCTGTGCGGAGAGGATCTCGGCGCGCTTGAGACCGTACGTGTAACCACCGCGCGCGGGCCGCGCGGCCAGCCGCATCGCGACCAGGGCCAGCACGATCGAGGCGGCGTCGGTGAGCATGTGGGCCGCGTCGGAGATCAGCGCCAGGGAGCTCGCCAGGAAACCGATCACCACCTCCACGGCCATGAACGCGGTGATCAGCGTCAGCGCGGCCCGCAGCCAGCGGCGGTCGGCGTCGGGGGAGACGGCGTGGGAGTGCGAGTGCCCGTGCCCGTGGCCGTGCGCGTGCCCGTGGTCGTGGCCGGGGCTGTCCCGGTGGCGGTGGCCGCGCCCGTGACCGTTTCCGGGCCCGGCGCCGTCTCCGCCCCCTTCTCCGTCCCCTGGTTCGCGTGCGTGATCGGGGTCCGGTCCGTGCGCGGCGGGCGGGTGTCCGTTGTCGGTGGCCGTGTCGGCGGTGGTGCGGCTGGCGGCGTGGGCGTGCTCGGTCATGGAACGCGCTCCTCCCTGGGGCGTCCGAAAGGACGTGCGCAAGGAAGCAAACCGCACTTCTCCGCTAGATCCAAAGGCTGCAGCGGTGACCGTTGTCATTACCACGCAACGGCGCGTCGTCGCAGGTCACAGCGGTGCGCTCGCTGAGCCGCGCGGCGGCCCGGTCCGCCCCCGGGCCGCCCGCCGCGGCGTCACCGGTCCCGGGGCGTACACCGCAGTGCGGCCGCCAGGCGCCGTGCCACGTCCGGGGCGCAGCGGCCCAGTTCCACCAGCGGGCGGGGTGCGTCCGCCGCCAGTGACGGGCCGTCCAGTCCCAGCGACGGCAGGGTGATCCCCACTCCGGCCAGCGCGGCCTGAAGCTCGTCGCGGGCCGCCTCCGCGTCCTTGACCTGTCCGTCCGCCGTCGCGCGTTCCACTGTGTCCATGATCGCAGCGCCTTCCCTCGGTGCCCATGTCGCGCTCCACCGAAGAGCATCGTTCGGTGAAACCACGATTACTAGGAGTAGCCAATTATGCGGCCACGAAACGAAATCGGGAGGGCTTGTGCCGATACCGGCGGATCCGGCCGCCAGAGCCCGCCGGTGAGGCGGCGGAGGGCCGCCTCTTACTCTGGAAACGCGCCGACCGGGTGTCTGCACCCGGTTGACTTTCCGCGTCCACCGGCCCCGCCGTACCACCCCCGTACGGCGACCGAACCGAAGCCATGAGGTAACCGGCAGTGAGCCCCGCCCCGCCCGCAGCGCCCCCGCCGCGTACCCCCGCCCGCGTCACCGTCGTCGGCATCGGCGCCGACGGCTGGGACGGGCTGCCGGCCGCCTCCCAGGAGGCGTTGCGCCGCGCCGGGACGCTCGTGGGCGGCGCGCGGCAGCTCGCCCTGCTGCCCGCCGGGTGCGCCGGTGAGCGGGTCCCGTGGCCGTCGCCGCTGCGGCCCGCCGTACCGGGGCTGCTCGCCGCGCACGCCGGGCGCGAGGTGTGCGTCCTGGCCAGCGGCGACCCGATGTTCCACGGCATCGGGCGGACGCTGGCCGAGGTGCTCGCCGAGGCGGGCGCCGCGCCGCCGCGCGTGCTGCCGCACCCGTCCTCCGTGTCGTATGCGTGCGCCCGGCTCGGCTGGCCCGTCGAGGACACCGAGGTGATCACCCTCGTCGGACGGCCCCTCGCGGGCCTGGCGGGCGCGCTGCACGACGGCCGCCGCCTCCTCGTCCTCTCCGCGGGCGCCGAAACCCCCGCCCAGGTCGCCGGACTGCTGCGCGAGCGCGGATTCGGGCCGACCCGGATACGCGTACTGGAGCAGCTCGGCGGGCCGCGCGAGCGACAGTCCGAGAGCACGGCCGCCGGCTGGCCGCCCTCG
Source organism: Streptomyces sp. NPDC018045 (assembly GCF_044327445.1). NCBI lineage: Bacteria > Bacillati > Actinomycetota > Actinomycetes > Kitasatosporales > Streptomycetaceae > Streptomyces > Streptomyces sp. NPDC018045. Next base: position 175,030 of record NZ_JBIRFL010000003.1, on the reverse strand, counting down.
CCCGCCACCGATGGCGCCGACCCGCTCCACGCCATCGACCCGCTCAACGTCATCGCCCTGGACTGCGTCCGCGCCCCGGACACCCTCCGGCTCTCCGCCGCCCCCGGCCTGCCGGACGACGCGTACGAGCACGACGGCCAGCTCACCAAACGCCACGTACGCGCCGCCACGCTCGCCGCGCTGGCCCCCGCGCCCGGCGAACTGCTGTGGGACGTCGGCGGCGGCTCCGGCTCCATCGGCATCGAGTGGATGCGGACGCACCGCGCCTGCCGCGCCGTCGCCGTCGAGCGGGACGCCGTACGGGCCGGGCGCATCACCCGCAACGCGGACGCGCTCGGCGTACCGGCACTGCGCGTCGTCACCGGCCGCGCGCCCGAGGCGCTCGCCGGACTCCCGGCGCCCGACGCCGTGTTCATCGGCGGCGGCCTGACCGCGCCCGGCCTCCTGGAGGCGTGCTGGGCGGCGCTGCCGCCGGGCGGCCGGCTGGTCGCCAACACCGTCACCTTGGAGTCCGAGGCGCTGCTCGCCGACTGGTACCGGCGGTACGGCGGCGACCTCGTACGGCTCGCCGTCGCGCACGCCGTACCGGTGGGCGGCTTCACCGGCTGGCGGCAGGCCATGCCGGTCACGCAGTGGTCGGTGACGAAGGGCCTGGCGGCGGAGGGCCCGGCGGTGTCGACGGAAGCCGCGTCGACGGAAGCCGCGTCGGCGGAAGCGGCGTCGGCGGAAGCCGCGTCGGCGTCGCCGGGACCGGCCGCCACCCCCCACACCCCTGCTGCCCCCACTGCCCCTGGAGACGCACAGTGACCGTCCACTTCATCGGCGCCGGGCCCGGCGCCGCCGACCTGATCACGCTGCGCGGCGCCCGTCTGCTGGCCCGCTGCGAGGTCTGCCTGTACGCGGGCAGCCTGGTGCCGCGCGAACTGCTCGACGACTGCCCGCCCGGCGCCCGCCTGGTCGACACCGCCGACCTCGACCTCGACCAGATCACCGCCGAGCTGATCCGTGCCCACGAGGCCGGCCAGGACGTCGCCCGGCTGCACTCCGGCGACCCGTCCGTCTTCAGCGCCGTGGCCGAGCAGATGCGCCGTCTGGACGCGGCGGGCGTGCCGTACGAGGTCGTCCCCGGCGTCCCGGCGTTCGCCGCCGCGGCGGCCGCCCTCAAGCGCGAGCTGACCGTCCCCACCGTCGGTCAGACCGTCATCCTCACCCGCGTCGCCCAGCAGGCCACCCCCATGCCCGAGGGGGAGGACCTGGCGACCCTGGGCCGCGGCCGCGCCCTCCTGGTCCTGCACCTCGCGGCCCGCTACGTGGACCGGGTCGTCGGCGAACTCCTGCCGCACTACGGCGCCGACTGCCCCGCCGCGGTCGTCGCGATGGCCTCCCGCGCCGACGAACTCGTGCTGCGCGGCACGCTCGCCGACATCGCGGACCAGGTGAAGGCGGCGGGCGTGGTCCGTACGGCGGTCATCATGGTGGGCCGCACGCTGGGCGCCTCGCAGTTCCGCGACAGCCACCTGTACTCGACGGAGCGGGAGCGGGGCTGCTCGGACGGTGGCCCCGCGGACGGCGGCGCCGCCCGGGAGCAGGGCTGAACAACCGGTCGATGGCCCGTGGGCGGAGCGGCAAGGGCAGCCGGATGAGCGAGAGCGCGCGCGGCCCGTCGAGGCCCTGATCGTCGTCGATGTCCAGTCGGCTCTCTTCGCAGGCGACGACGCGGAGGGCGTCCCGGCCCGCTCAGCCTCACGGCCCGCCGCTCAGCCCCGCGGTCCGCCGCTCAGCCCCGCGGTCCGCGTGGCTCCGCCCGTCCCACCACGTTCCCCGCCCGGTCGATGCAGATCACGTCGACCGCGACGGGCGCGCCGCGCAGGACCGCCAGGGCCTCGTCGCGGGCCGTCGCGGCGACCAGGTCACCGAGCGGCACGCCGCGCGCCGCGCACAACTGGAGGGCGGCCAGCCCCGTATTGGCCTCCGCCACCTCGGCCGCCAGCGCCTCGTCCGCGCCGCCCTGCCGGGCCAGCTCCGCCAGGAACCCCTTGTCCACCTGCGAACGCGCCGAGTGCAGGTCCAGGTGGCCCGCCGCCAGCTTGGACAGCTTCGCGAAGCCGCCACAGACCGTCAGCCGGGGTACGGGATGCCGCCGTACGTACTTCAGCACCGCGCCCGCGAAGTCGCCCATGTCCAGCAGCGCGTCCTCCGGGAGGTCGTGCTCGGCGACCACGACCTTCTCCGAGGTCGAGCCGGTGCACCCGGCCACATGCGTACGCCCCGCCGCACGCGCCACATCCACACCACGCCGAATCGAGTCGATCCACGCCGAACACGAGTACGGCACCACGATCCCGGTCGTCCCCAGGACCGACAGCCCGCCGAGAATCCCCAGCCGCGGATTCCACGTACTGCGCGCGATCTCCTCCCCGTGATCGACCGACAGCTCGATCTCGACGTCCCCGCTGCCCCCGTGCCGCGCCGCGACCTCGGCGACGTGCTCCCGCATCATCTGCCGGGGCACCGGGTTGACGGCCGGCTCCCCGACGTCCAGCGGCAGCCCCGGCCGGGTGACCGTACCGACGCCGGGCCCGGCCTTGAAGACCACCCCGCTACCGGCCGGAAGCCGCCGCACGGTGGCCCGGACCAGCGCCCCGTGCGTGACGTCCGGATCGTCTCCCGCATCCTTGACGACGGCCGCCATGGCCGCCGAACGGTCCCCGGGCAGCTCCTCGGCGGCCAGCGCGAAAGCAGGCGTCTGCCCCTTCGGCAGCGTGATGGTCACCGGGTCCGGGAAATCCCCGGTCAGCAGCGCCGTGTACGCGGCCGTGGTCGCCGCGGTGGCACAGGCACCGGTCGTCCACCCGTGCCGCAGCCCGGTATGCGCGAGCTGCGCGGCACGCCCGCCGGCACCACTTCCGGCGCCGCTTCCGGCATCACTTCCCGTACCGGCCGTACGCCCGTCGGCGCCGCCTCCCGTACCGTTCCTCTCCGGAACCGCCTCAGCCATGGAGAAGACCGCCCGCCATGACCGACCCCGACGGCCCCGTCCGCCGCCCGCACGTCCTGATCCTCGGCGGTACGACCGAGGCCCGCCGGCTGGCCGCCGGCCTCGCGGACCGGCTGCCCGGCCTGCGTGTCACCACATCCCTGGCCGGCCGTGTGGCCGCGCCCCGGCTCCCGGCCGGCGAGGTCCGCATCGGCGGGTTCGGAGGCCCGGACGGCCTCGCACACTGGCTGCGCGAGCACGCGGTGGACGCGCTCATCGACGCCACCCATCCCTTCGCCGGCACGATCAGTTTCAACGCGGCACAGGCGGCCGCCACGGCCCATGTTCCCCTGCTCGCCCTCCGCAGGCCCGGCTGGGTCCCGGAGCCGGGCGACACCTGGCACCCGGTCGCCTCCCTGTCCGAAGCCGCTGCCGCTCTCCCCACCCTCGGCCACCGTGTCTTCCTCACCACCGGCCGCATGGGCCTCGCCGCCTTCGCCCACCTCACCGACCTCTGGTTCCTCGTCCGCTCCGTGGACGCCCCCGACCCCCCCTTCCCGCCCCGGATGGAGGCCCTCCTCGACCGGGGCCCCTTCACCCTCGAAGGCGAACGCGCCCTGCTCCGGGACCACCGCATCGACGTCCTGGTGACAAAGGACAGCGGCGCGGCAGCGACGGCCCCCAAACTGACGGCAGCGCGGGAGGCAGGGGTGCCGGTGGTGGTCGTACGGCGCCCGGAAACCCCACAGGACGTGCCGACCGCCGAGTCCCCGGCGGAGGCGATGGCGTGGGTGTGCGACCGCTTCGCGTGATCACGCCACGAGCCCCGGGCCTCGCCCGACGCCTCCGCTGACCGCCCTCGCGGTTCATATCGGCCCGATGAGACGAGGTTCGCGCAGGCCGGTTACGTGCGTGATCAACTCCGGGACGCGGATTGCCGCCTCCGGTTCCGCGGTGGCCCTGCCGGGCCCGCGAGAAGCGCGCTTCACCGGGGCCATGACGTGCTCCACCGGTTGGCCTCCCTGACGCGTTCCGTCAGTGCTTTGCGGCGTTCGGCGTCGTCCGGGGGTGGAGCGGGCTTCGGGGGCCGGGGGCGCTCGTCGGTCACGTTGCACACGTCCGGAGTACGGCGGCGAGGTGGCGGGCCACTTCGGGGGTGCAGCGGCCGAGGGTGACGAGCGGCCGGGCGATGTCGCCGCTCAGGGACGCGGCGTCCAGGCTGAGGGTGGGGAGTTTGACGCCGACGGCGGTGAGCGCGGTACGGAGTTCGTCGCGCGCTTCCTCGGCGTTTTTGATCGTATGTGTGGTTCGGGTGTGATCGGACGTAGCCATGTGCTTTTGCCTTTGAGTGGTCGCCGAAATACGCAAACACCTTGCGTGCAGCCATCGTTACGCTCTGAGAAGGGCGGCGGTAGCGGGACATCGTTGCCGCCTGGGCACGACAACGAGGGAGTTGGGCCGAGGTGGACGCGCGTGATCTGGAAGAGGAGGAGTCGGCACGCGAAGTGCTCGCCCGTGAACTGCGCCGCCTGCGGGAGGTGTCCGGGAGGTCGCTGAGCGAGCTGGCCGATGAGGCCAAGTACGACCGTACGTACTTGAACCGGCTGGAGAACGGCGAGCGCCTGTCGAGGCGGGACGTCATGGTGGCGTTGGACCGCATTTATGGCACGGGGAAACTCCTGGTCGGGCTCTGGACGCTGGCGCGCCGCAGTGCCTTCCTCGACCGGTTCCGACGGTTCATGGAGTACGAGGAGAAGGCCACCGTCATGCACAAGTACATGATGGCCATCCCCGGGCTGCTCCAGACCGAGGATTACGCTCGCGCGGTGCTGTCGTCGTCACCGACGCCGATCAGCCCGGCCCTGGTGGAAGACCGTGTCGTTGCCCGGATGGGCAGGCAAGAACTGCTGAAAAGGACCCCGCCGCCGAGCGTACGCGTCATTCTCGACGAGGCTGCGCTCCGACGGTCCATGGGAAGTCCCGAAGTCTGGCATGGGCAGCTCAGTCATATCCTGATCGCGGCGGAAGCGCCGAATATCGCTGTTCAGGTGCTGCCATTCAGCGCAGGTGGTCATGACCTGATGGGAGGCTCGCTGACGCTGCTGTGGATGGGCGATGGGAGCGCTGTCGCCTACCTCGAGGGCAACAGGTCGGGCGATTTGATCGATGACGCGGACGAGGTGGCCCAACTCAGGCTGTCCTACGATCGATTGCGGGACATGTCCCTCTCGCTGACCGATTCGGTCGCGTTCATCCAACAGGTGATGGAGGCCAGTACCCCATGAACACCAGTCGTGACATGCACGGTGTCCTGTGGCGGAAGAGCAGTTACAGCAATGGCGGCGACCACACCTGCGTCGAGGTCGCCGACGGCTTCCCCGGCGTCCTCCCCGTACGGGACAGCAAGGATCCGGGCGGCCCGGTGCTCATATTCACCCACGCCGCCTGGGCCGCCTTCATAACCGGGATGAAGGGTCAGGTTCGCACCTGACCCTTCATCCCGGGCTACGTCTCGCTCACCTCTCCGGATACCTCCGCGGCGTCCACACCGTCTCCCGGTCGTCGCCGTCGCGGCGTAGCGACTGTGTCTGGGAGGAGCCGATGAGGAGGATGGTGCGCATGTCGACTTCCTCGGGGTCCAGGGAGGACAGGTCCACCACGCGCACGGATTCGGTCGGGCCGCCCACGTCGCGGGCCAGGACCACCGGGGTGTCCGGGGTGCGGTGTTCCAGGAGGAGTTCGCGGGCCTTGGCCACCTGCCAGGTGCGGGTGCGGGAGCCGGGGTTGTAGAGGGCCATCGCCAGGTCGGCGGAGGCGGCGGCGTGGAGGCGTTCGGCGATGACCTCCCAGGGCTTGAGGCGGTCGGAGAGGGAGATGACCGCGTAGTCGTGGCCGAGGGGGGCGCCCGCGCGGGCGGCGGCCGCGTTGGCGGCGGTGACGCCGGGGAGGACGCGTACGGGAAGGGAGCGGTAGGGCTCCTGGGCGGCCACTTCGAGGACGGCGGTGGCCATGGCGAAGATGCCGGGGTCACCGCCGGAGACGACCGCGACCCGGCGGCCGCGGCGGGCCAGGTCGAGGGCGAGTTCGGCGCGTTCGGACTCGACCTTGTTGTCGGAGGCGTGGCGCGCCTGGCCGGGGCGTACGGGGACGCGGTCGAGGTACGTGGTGTAGCCGACGAGGTCGGTGGCGCAGGCGAGGGCGCCGCGCGACTCGGGGGTGAGCCAGCGGGGGCCTGCCGGGCCGGTGCCGACGACCACGACCTCACCGTACTCCGGCGCGGGGGGCGGGGTGGCGATGCGGCTGGGGACGACGGCCACCGAGAAGTAGGGGACGGAGGACGGGTCGACGGCGGCGAGCCGGTCGGTCCGTTCGCCGGGCATGGTGGCGCGTTCGACGTAGTCGGCTTCCGGGAGGCGGCCGGAGTCGGTCAGGGCCTGGTGCACGGAGGGGAAGGTGCGGCCGAGTTTCATGACGACCGCGGCGTCGGTGGCGGCGAGGCGTGCGGTCAGTTCCTCGGTGGGGAGGGTGCCGGGGAGGATGGTGAGGACCTCGTCGGCTTCGCACAGGGGCTTGCCGAGGCGGGCGGCGGCCGCGCTGACGGAGGTGACGCCGGGGATGACCTCCGTTTCGTAGCGGTCGGCCAGGCGCTGGTGCATGTGCTGGTACGAGCCGTAGAAGAGGGGGTCGCCCTCGGCGAGGACGGCGACGGTCCGGCCCGCGTCGAGGTGGGCGGCGAGGCGGGCGGCGGCCTCGGTGTAGAAGTCGTCGAGGGCGCCCCGGTAGCCGCCGGGGTGGTCCGTGGTCTCCGTGGTGACCGGGTAGACCAGGGGTTCTTCGATGTGGTCCGGGCGGATGTGCCGCTCGGCGATGGAGCGGGCGATCGAGCGGCCGTGGCGGGCGCTGTGGTACGCGATCACGTCGGCGGAGGAGATGACGTCGACGGCGCGCAGGGTCATCAGGGACGGGTCGCCGGGGCCCAGGCCGACCCCGTACAGACGGCCCGGGGCGGGGGAGGGGGGCTGCTCGGCCGTGCGGCCGGCGGTGTGCTGCTCGGTCACTCTTCCACGCTCGCTATCGCGTTGATCGCTGCCGCGGCCATGGCGCTGCCGCCGCGCCGCCCGCGTACCACCAGGTGTTCCAGGTCCGAGGGGTGCTGGGCCAGCGCGTCCTTGGACTCGGCCGCGCCGATGAAGCCGACCGGGATGCCGATGACGGCGGCCGGGCGGGGCGCGCCCTCCTCGATCATCTCCAGGAGGCGGAAGAGCGCGGTGGGGGCGTTGCCGACGGCGACCACCGCGCCGTCCAGGCGGTCGCGCCACAGTTCGAGGGCGGCGGCGCTGCGGGTGGTGCCCATGCGCGCGGCCAGGTCCGGTACGGCCGGGTCGGCGAGGGTGCAGATCACCTCGTTGCCGGCGGGCAGCCGCTTGCGGGTGACGCCGCTGGCGACCATGTTCGCGTCGCAGAGGATCGGCGCGCCCGCGCGCAGCGCCTCGCTCGCCCGGGCGACGACCTCGGGGGAGTACGCCAGGTCGCGTACGAGGTCGGTCATGCCGCAGGCGTGGATCATGCGGACCGCGACCCTGCTGACGTCGTCGGGCAGGTGCGCGAGGTCCGCCTCGGCGCGGATGGTGGCGAAGGACTGGCGGTAGATCTCCGCGCCGTCCCTCTCGTAGTCGAACTCGCTCACTGTGCTTCGTTGCCCTCGGTCATGTCGTGGTGGTGGCCGGCGGTGGCGTCGTGCGGGTGGCCGGCATGGCGTTGTCGGGTGGCCGCGCGGGCCGACGCGACGGCGTCGGCGAGGCGGCCGGGGTCGGTCAGGGGCACGGTGGCCGTGGTGTGCGCCCCGTCCCGTGCGGTGGCCCGGGTGCCCCGGACGGACACCTCGTAGGCGTCGCCGGTGGCCACCACGTCGACCCAGGTGCCGTGCGGGTGGCCGCAGCGGCGGGCGCAGCCCGACCAGTGGACGGGCAGCAGGCCGGGGCCGTCCGCGCGCAGGGTGGACACCGCGTCCGCCCGTACGTCGGACAGGGACTTGGCGCAGCCGGGGCGGCCGGTGCAGGCGCCGAGCCCGTACCAGGGGGAGGCCGGGTCGGTGACCAGACCGGCCGTGGCCAGTTCACGGAGCCGGGGTCCGGCCGCCTCGGGAGGCAGGCCGGTCAGGATCACGCCGCGCCAGGGTGTCATACGCAGTTCGCCGGGCTCTTCGCCGGACTCCGTGCGGGTGTCCGCGCCCGGGGCGGCGATGGCGGCCAGCCGCCGGAGGTGGGCGGTGCTGAGACGGCCGAGGGGGGCGAGGAGGGAGAGGGCGGTGGTGCCGTCGGGGGCGGTGAGGGCGCCGGGGCGGGGTGGGTGCGGCGCGGTGGGCGCCGGTGCCGGGACGGTCGCGTACGGGTGCGGGAGCCGCGCACGCAGCCGGGCGCGTACGGCCGTGGCGTCGTACCCGGGCGGGAGGTCCCGGACGCGCCAGGAGCCGTTGCCGGCCTCGTGGGCGACGGCGAGGAACGTCTCGGCGGCGGCCAGGGCCGCGCGCGGCGCGTCGTGGCCGGGCAGGCGCAGGGCTTCGGAGTCGTCGCCGACGCGCAGCAGCGCCGTGCCGCCGGCTTCTGCGATCAACGTCACATCGCCGCCGAGCGCGGCCATGTCGCCGCGGCCGTCGTCCAGGGCGAAGAGGAAGCGGCCGGAGAGGGCGGGGGCCGTGTCGCTCGCGCACAGGAGGCGGTCGAGTTCGCGGGCCCATCGCTGGACGGAGGCGGGTTCCCGCGCGTCCGTGCCGCGGGTCGTCCCGGCTGGTGGGGTGCCGTGCGCGCCCAGTCCGTCGAGTCCGGCGAGCGGTGAGGCGACGATGTTGCGCACGCGCTCGTGGCGGTCGGAGGGGAGGAGGCCGGCGGTGCGCAGCAGGTCCGCGAGGGGCGCGGCGCTGTCGTCGCCCAGGCCGCGCAGCTCCGCGTTGCCGCGGGAGGTGAGGGAGAGGTGGCCGTCGCCCAGGCGGTCCGCGGCGTCGGCCAGCGCCAGCGCCTGACGAGCCGTCAGCAGACCTGCGGGCAGCCGCAGTCGGGCCAGGAAGCCGTCGGCGGCGGAGTGCAGTCGCAGGGCTCCGGGGCAGGCGTCACCGCGGTCCCGTACGAGGGTTTCGTCCCGGTGTGGGGGTATCGCGGGGGTGGGCGGCATGGCGGCGAGCATACCGACGATGGCCTGGACGGTCTCCGCCCGCCGTCCGGCCACAGCCCTTACTATGCAGGTCGGTGGGTCACCTGGCCCGCCGGACGCCAGCGACGGCGCCAAGGGAGGAAGCCCGGTGCGAACCCGGCGCGGTCCCGCCACTGTGAGCCCGGCCACCACCGGGTGAGCCAGGAACTCCCGCCGTCCGTGAACACCGCCCGGGGCGCGGACCCCGAGGAAGGCCAGACGCCGCAATGATCCTGCTGCTGTCGACGTCCGACACCGACCTGCTCAGCGCCCGTGCGGCCGCCGGTCCCGTGCCGTACCGGCTCGCCAACCCCGCCCGGCTCGACCTCGCGGAGCTGCCCGCGCTCCTGGACGGCGCCGACCTGGTCGTCGTCCGCCTCCTCGGCGGCCTGCGCGCCTGGCAGGAGGGCCTGGACCAGCTCCTCGCCGCCGACCAGACCCGCCCCGTCGTGGTGCTCACCGGCGAACAGGCCCCGGACGCGCAGCTCATGGAGGCGTCCACCGTTCCCATCGGCATCGCGGCCGAGGCGCACGCCTACCTCGCGCACGGCGGCCCCGCCAACCTGGAGCAGCTCGCCCGGTTCCTGTCCGACACCGTGCTGCTGACCGGCCACGGCTTCGAGCCGCCGGCCGCCGCGCCCTCCTGGGGCCACCTGGAGCGCTCGAAGCACCTGGCGGCCGAGGCGCGTACCGGCGCGGAGGTCGTGGCCCGTACGGACGACACCGGTGCCGCGACCGGCCCACTGGTCGCCGTGCTCTACTACCGCGCCCACCACATGAGCGGCAACACCGGCTTCGTGGAGTCGCTGTGCGAGCGCATCGAGGAGGCCGGCGGCCGCCCGCTGCCGCTGTTCGTGGCCTCGCTGCGGGCGCCCGAGCCGGAGCTGATCGAGGAGCTGCGCGCCGCCGACGCCATCGTGACGACCGTGCTGGCGGCGGGCGGCACCAAGCCCGCCGAGGCGTCGGCCGGCGGTGACGACGAGTCCTGGGACGCGGGCGCGCTGGCCGCGCTGGACGTACCGATCCTCCAGGCCCTGTGCCTGACCGGGCCGCGCAGCGCCTGGGAGGAGAACGACGAGGGCCTGTCCCCGCTGGACGCCGCCAGCCAGATCGCGGTGCCCGAGTTCGACGGCCGGCTGATCACCGTCCCGTTCTCCTTCAAGGAGACCGACGAGGACGGCCTGCCGGTGTACGTCGCCGACCCCGAGCGCGCCGCCCGGGTCGCCGGCATCGCCGTCCGCCACGCCCGGCTGCGCCACATCGCGCCCGCCGACAAGCGCCTGGCGCTGGTGCTGTCCGCGTACCCGACCAAGCACTCCCGCATCGGCAACGCGGTCGGCCTGGACACCCCGGCGAGCGCGGTGGCGCTGCTGCGCCGCCTCCGGGACGAGGGCTACGACTACGGCGACGAGCCCGTACCCGGCCTGGAGTCCGGCGACGGCGACGAGCTGATCTACGCGCTGATCGAGGCCGGCGGCCACGACCAGGAGTGGCTCACCGAGGAGCAGCTCGCCCGCAACCCCGTCCGCATCCCGGCGGCCGACTACAAGCGCTGGTACGGCACGCTCCCGAAGGAACTGCGCGAGCAGGTCGAGGAGCACTGGGGCCCGCCGCCCGGCGAGATGTTCGTCGACCGCAGCCGCAACCCCGACGGCGACATCGTGCTGGCCGCCCTGCGCCGCGGCAACCTGCTCATCCTCATCCAGCCGCCGCGCGGCTTCGGCGAGAACCCGATCGCGATCTACCACGACCCCGATCTGCCGCCCTCGCACCACTACCTGGCCGCCTACCGCTGGATCGCCGCCTCCCGGGAGGACGGCGGCTTCGGCGCCGATGCCATGGTCCACCTCGGCAAGCACGGCAACCTGGAGTGGCTGCCCGGCAAGAACGCCGGCCTGTCCGCCGCCTGCGGACCGGACGCCGCCCTCGGCGACCTGCCGCTGATCTACCCGTTCCTGGTCAACGACCCGGGCGAGGGCACCCAGGCCAAGCGCCGGGTGCACGCCACGCTCGTCGACCACCTCGTACCGCCGATGGCCCGCGCCGAGTCGTACGGCGACATCGCGCGCCTGGAGCAGTTGCTCGACGAGTACGCGGCGATCTCCGCCATGGACCCGGCCAAGCTGCCCGCCATCCGCGCCCAGATCTGGACGCTGATCCAGGCCGCCAAGCTCCACCACGACCTCGGCCTGGAGGAGCGCCCGGACGACGAGGGCTTCGACGACTTCCTGCTGCACGTCGACGGCTGGCTGTGCGAGGTCAAGGACGCGCAGATCCGCGACGGCCTGCACGTCCTCGGCGGTGCGCCCGAGGGCGCGGCGCGCGTCAACCTCGTCCTGGCGATCCTGCGCGCCCGGCAGATCTGGGGCGGCACGTCCTCGCTGCCGGGCCTGCGCGAGGCGCTGGGCCTGGACGAGTCGGCCGCGACCCGGACCACCGCCGACGAGGTCGAGGAGCGCGCCCGCGGCCTGGTGCAGGCCATGGACGACGCGGACTGGGACCTCGCGGCCGTCGAGCGGGTCACCGCGGAGCTGCCGGAGGACCAGCGCGAGCCGGTGGCGGCGATCCTCGCCTTCGCCGCCCGCGAGGTCGTCCCGCGCCTCGCCGCCACCACCGACGAGATCGACCACGCCGTGCACGCGCTGGCCGGCGGCTTCGTCCCGGCGGGCCCGTCCGGATCGCCGCTGCGCGGTCTGGTCAACGTCCTGCCGACCGGCCGTAACTTCTACTCCGTCGACCCCAAGGCGGTGCCCAGCAAGCTGGCCTGGGAGACCGGCCAGGCGCTCGCCGACTCCCTCCTGGAGCGCTACCGCACCGACAACGGCGACTGGCCGACCTCGGTGGGCCTGTCGCTGTGGGGTACGAGCGCCATGCGCACCTCGGGCGACGACGTCGCCGAGGCCCTCGCGCTGCTCGGCATCCGGCCCGTCTGGGACGACGCCTCGCGCCGCGTGACCGGCCTGGAGCCGATCCCCGCCGACGAACTGGGGCGCCCCCGCGTCGATGTGACGCTGCGTATCTCCGGCTTCTTCCGCGACGCGTTCCCGCACGTCATCGGCCTGCTGGACGACGCGGTACGGCTCGCCGCCTCGCTGGACGAGCCCGCCGACGTCAACTACGTGCGCGCGCACGCGCAGGCCGACCTGGCCGCGCACGGCGACGAGCGCCGCGCCACCACCCGCATCTTCGGCTCCCGCCCCGGCACGTACGGCGCGGGCCTGCTCCAGCTCATCGACTCCCGCGACTGGCGCACCGACGCCGACCTCGCCGAGGTCTACACGGTGTGGGGCGGCTACGCCTACGGGCGCGGCCTGGAGGGCCGCCCGGCGCGCGAGGAGATGGAGACCGCGTACAAGCGGATCGCGGTGGCGGCGAAGAACACCGACACCCGCGAGCACGACATCGCCGACTCGGACGACTACTTCCAGTACCACGGCGGCATGGTCGCGACCGTGCGCGCGCTCAAGGGCACCGCGCCCGAGGCGTACATCGGCGACTCGACCCGGCCCGAGACGGTGCGCACCCGCACGCTGGTCGAGGAGACCTCCCGGGTCTTCCGCGCCCGCGTGGTCAACCCGCGCTGGATCGAGGCGATGCGCCGCCACGGCTACAAGGGCGCCTTCGAACTCGCCGCGACGGTCGACTACCTGTTCGGGTACGACGCCACCACCGGCGTCGTCGCCGACTGGATGTACGACAAGCTGGCGCAGACGTACGTCCTCGACCCGGAGAACCGCGCCTTCCTCCAGGAGGCCAACCCCTGGGCCCTGCACGGCATCGCGGAACGCCTCCTGGAGGCGGAGTCGCGCGGCATGTGGGCCGAGCCCGACAAGGAGACCCTGACGGCGCTCCGGGAGGCGTTCCTGGAGACCGAGGGGGACCTGGAGGAGAAGAGCTGACGCCCTGACCCCGGTACGACGGCGGAGCGCCGGACCGGCTGACCACTCAGCCGGTCCGGCGCTCCGCCGTTTCGTGCGGCCGGGCCTCAGCCCGTCGTGCTGAAACCCTCGCCGACGGTCAGCGTCACCACGCCCGCCCCGGCGGCCGCCCCGTCCGTCGCCTTCTCCGTCTTCACGCCCGACAGCCGGGCGCCCAGCACCTTCGCCTGGTCCTCCAGCGACGCCGGATAGCTGATGACCGTCTCGTTGGCGCCCGGGGCCGCGTTGCCGGTGGACACCACCGTGAAGCCCAGCTTGCGCAGCTCCGCCGCCGCGCCGGCCGCGTAACCCGGCGTGCCCGTGCCGTTGAGCACCCGTACCTTCACCGAGCGGGCCGTGACGAGCTTCTTGGCCTCGGCGGCCAGCTTGTCCTTGCTGACCTCCCGGTCGTGCGCGAGGTCGCTGAAGAGGCCGCCGGCCTGCGGGTACTGCCACACCACATTGGCCTTGTCGGTGGGCACGTCCGCCTCGCGCGAGTAGTTCGGCACGGTCAGGAACGTCAGGCGGTCGCTGGGGATGTCCTTGACGGTGGAGGCCAGTTCGGACAGCGGCTTGACGCCCGCCAGCTCGTCGTCGGTGGTGAGCGACTTGGTGGCCGAGTCGAGGAAGTCGTACAGCGCGCCGGGGCTGGTCAGCTTGGACTGCGCCTTCGCGCCGAGCGCCTTCATGAACTCCTGCTGGCGGCCGATGCGCCCGAGGTCGGAGCCGTCGCCGACGCTGTAGCGGGTACGGACGTAGCCGAGCGCCTTCTCGTCCTGGACGTTCTGGCAGCCCGCCTCCATGTCGAGGTGCGCCTTCTTGTCGTGGATCGCGGTCTTCGGGCAGACCTCTATGCCGCCCAGGGCGTTGACCATGCCCTTGAAGCCCTGGAAGTCGACCGAGACGAAGTGGTCGATGCGCAGCCCGGTGTTCTTCTCGACGGTCTTGATCGTGCAGGCCGCCGCGTTGGCGACGTCTCCGCCCTCGCCGCCGATGGTGAACGCTTCGTTGATCTTGAAGTGATGGGGCTTCGACTTCCGGCCGTTGCCGCTGTCGCAGGACGGGATGGACACCCAGGAGTCCCGCGGGAAGGAGACGGCGGTGGCCCACTCGCGGTTGGCGGCGATGTGCAGCACCATCAGCGTGTCCGACTGCATCGTCTCCAGGTTCTTGCCGTACTTGGCATTGGCGCCCGCGCGGCTGTCCGACCCGACGACGAGGATGTTCTTGGAGCCGGGGCTGAGGTTGGCGGGACGGTCGCCGCCGAGGCGGCTGCCGACGTCCGCGCCGTGGATGTTGCCGTCCAGCTTGAAGTAGACCCAGCCGCCGACCCCGGCCGTGATCAGCAGCAGGATGCCGATGACGCCGCCGGTCCAGGCGAGGATGCGCCCGCGCCGGGTCATCCGGGCCTTGCCGGGCCTGCGCCCGCGCCCGGAACCGGACCCGGCGGCGCGGCGCCCGCGGCCGGAGCCCGAACGGCCGGCTGCCCGGCGGGCGGAGCGGCCGCCGGAGCCCGCGGCACCGCCGGGGCCGGAGCCTGCCGAGCTTCGGGAGCCCCCGGTGGGGCCGGTGCGGCCGGAGGTGACGGAAGTTCCGGTCTGGCCGGAGGGTGCGCCCCGCCGGGGCCGGTGCCTGTCTTGCACGCCTAATGGTCCTTCTGGTGCGTCAGATGCCCGCGCTCGGCAGAACGAGAATCCGGTCGGGGTCGTACGGAAACCACTGCGGGCAACTGCCGCCGCTGCCGCGCATCGTACGCAACCGGCACCACAGTTCGCCTGCCCCGTCCCGCCACCAGGCGCTGATACGGCCCAATTCCCACTCGCCGCCCGGGTGTTGCAGCTCCACCGGCTGGTAGACCCATCGCACCTCCGCCTCCGGAGGAGGGCCACCGTCCGGCGGGGGCCCGGACCTCGTCGTCATCTCCCCCTCCCGCCACGCCCGTTGCGAACGTTTTGGCGCACTCTACAGCCCGGATCTACAGGTCTGTAGAAGAGAACGGGTGTGGGGCAGATCACACGGGGCGGGGTGAGGGGTGTGTAGGGAGAGGCTGACGGGGCCGGTGCGGGCAAGGTCGGCGGCACGTTCGGGCGACTGATATGGCCGGACGGCCGGCGCGTCCGGGTGGCCGGTGCGTCCGGGCGATCGGTGTGTCCGGGGGATCGGTGCGCCCGGATGGCCGGGCCGCCCGGCAGGCCGGCGTCTCAGAGCGGGGTGGCCGCCTTGAGGACGAGGAAGAGGGCCACCGCCGCGTTCAGGGCGGAGAGGGCCGAGGCGGCGGTGCCCGCGGCCGCGACCAGGACGGCCAGGCCCGCCGGGGTGAGGGCCGGCGGCCAGCCGCGGGCCGGGGGCACCGGGCCCAGGAGCGCCGCCACCCGGCGCGGCACGGGGCCCGGCTCCGGAGCGGCGAAGCCCGCCAGCAGCGGGCCGGGCGTGGGCCGGGAGACCAGCGCGGCCTTGCCGACGGCCCGCGCGGTCAGCCGCCGGTCGCCGACGGTCCGCGCCGCGTCCTCGTCGGCCCAGCGCTCGGCGCTGAAGGCGACCGCCGTACGCAGCGGCAGCAGCAGCGGGTTCGCGCAGCCTGCCAGCCGTACGGCGAGCTGGAAGCGGTGGTGGCGTTCCGCGAGGTGGGCCCGCTCGTGGGCGAGCAAAGCGCGGCGCTCGTCGCTGTCCAGGCTGCGCAGCATGCCGCGGGAGACCGCGATCCGGCCGGGCCGCGCGGGCCTGCCGGGGCGGGCGGGCAGGCCGGGTACGGCGTAGGCGTACGGGGCGTCGTCGGGCAGTACCGCCAGTTCCGTGGCGGACGGCAGGCCGTCCAGCGCGCGGTGCGTACGGGAGCGGACGCGGTAGTGGCGGCGCAGTTCGGCGCCGCAGGCCGTCAGGACGGCGGCGAGCGCGGCGATGGCCGTCGCACCGGCCACCTCGGCGATCGGTACGGCGGCCCGCACCTCCGGGTCCGACCAGGCGTCGGGCAGCGGGTTGCCGGGGAGCTGGGCGGTGCCCACCACCATCAGCAGTCCCAGGCACAGCGTGCTGCACACCCCGAGGACCGCGGCGAGGGCGGTCAGCAGGCGGGTGGTGCTGCGCGGATGCAGGTGCTGGCCGGCGAGGCGGGCGATCGGCAGCGCGGTCAGCGGCAGGACGAGCGGGAGGAAGACGAAGACGCCCATGGGTCAGTCAGTCCCCGGAACTCTCGGCCGCTCCGGGGCCCTCGCCGGTGGCGCGCTCCAGCAGGGCGCGCAGCAGCCGCTCGTCCTGGGCGGACAGGGCCGAGACGAAGCTGGCCAGGACGGCGTCCCGGTCGGACTCGCTGTCCAGGACGCGGCGCATCCGCAGCGCGGCGAGCCCGGCTTCGTCGGCGGCCGGGGTCCACGCGTAGGACCGGCCGACGCGTTCGCGGGTGACAGCCTTCTTGGCGTGCAGGCGGGAGAGGATCGTCATCACCGTCGTGTACGCGAGGTCGTCGCCGAGGTGGTCCTGTACCCAGGCGGCGGTCGCGGGTCCGGGCGCCCGGTGCAGCGCGGCCAGTACCTGCGCCTCCAGTTCGCCCTGGCCCCGGCGGCGCGCCCGGTCGCGCCCGCCCGGATGGCCGTCGAAGGGGTCCCCGTTCATTGCCGTCGCCTCCCGTTCGTGCCGCGCGCCCCGCGCGGCGGGGGCGTCGCCGCATCCTACTGAGCGGTCCGGGAACGCGTCCCGGTCCTCGTTCGTCATCTTCTACAGCACTGTAGATTTTGTGGCCCGCCCCACAGGGGAGGCCACACCCCGACCCGGGAGGAACATCCATGGGAGTCTCGCTGGCCAAGGGCGGCAACGTCTCGCTGTCGAAGGAGGCGCCCGGCCTGACCGCCGTGACGGTGGGCCTCGGCTGGGACGTCCGTACGACCACCGGCGCCGACTACGACCTGGACGCGAGCGCCCTGCTGTGCAACGAGTCGGGCAAGGTCGTCTCGGACCGGCACTTCGTCTTCTACAACAACCTCACCAGCCCGGACGGCTCGGTGCAGCACACCGGCGACAACCTGACCGGTGAGGGCGAGGGCGACGACGAGTCGGTCAACGTGAACCTGGCCGGTGTGCCCGCCGAGGTCTCCAAGATCGTTTTCCCGGTGTCCATCCACGACGCGCAGTCCCGCGGCCAGAGCTTCGGCCAGGTCCGCAACGCCTTCATCCGCGTCGTCAACCAGGCGGACGGCGTCGAGCTGGCCCGCTACGACCTGACCGAGGACGCCTCCACCGAGACCGCCATGGTCTTCGGCGAGCTGTACCGGCACGGCGCGGAGTGGAAGTTCCGCGCGGTCGGCCAGGGCTACGCGTCCGGGCTGGCCGGCATCGCGGCGGACTTCGGCGTCAACGTCTGATCCGTACCCCTGTTCGGGGCCCCTCCCCGCCGTACGGACCGGCGGCCGGTGGCCTGGTCCGTACGGCGGGTGAGGGGTGCGGCGGCGGGCCCGCGGCGTGTGTGCCGCGGGCCCGCCGCCGTGTGCCGCGTGTGCTGCGTGTGCCGCGTGTGCCGCGTGCGCGGCGTGCCGCGTGTGCGGCGGCCGGCTCAGAGGTCGAACTCGGCCGGCGGGATGTCCAGCGCGTAGCAGACCTCGCGCACCACGGCCTGCTCGGTCTTGTCGAAGTCGCCGTCGGCGCCGCCGATGACGATGCCGATCTGAATCACGGCGCGCGCCTCGACCGGCTTCTTCTTCACCTTGCCGATCTCCTGCATGAGGCCGACCTTGCCGAAGTCGAAGTCGGCGGTCAGCTTGTCCAGGTAGTCGTCGAAGCGGCGGCGCAGGTCGTCGGCGGAGAAGTTCTGCAGCACCTCGTTGGTGGCGATGAGCTGCGCCACCCGCTGCCGCTCGGAGGGGTCGATGTGCCCGTCGGCGGCGGCGACGAGCGCGCACATCGCCATGCTCGCGTCCCGGAAGGCGCCGCTCTTCAGTTCGTTCTTCTTCGCGACGAGCTGGGTCTGCATCGTCTGGGCGGAATCCTTGATCCGGTCCCACAGAGCCATGTGGATCTCCTTGTCGTTCCCGCGTGGTGCCGCGCATCGCTGCTGGTCGAGTCATGCGCAAGCAAAATCTACAACCTTGTAGAAGTTGATGGGGCGGGGTGGGGTGCCGGGTCGGGTGTTCACGCTGCGGTGCCCGGCGAAGAGTTCGTAATGTGGGGCAAAACAGGCATGACGAAGGGGTTCCATGGATTCCGTGTCTTCGCCCGCCGAGCCCGCCGAGCCGGCCGGGCCCGGCGACCACCGGACAGAGCCGGCCGGCCCGCCCTCCCGCCCCGGCCTGTGGAAACGGTGCCTGTGGGGCGGCCTGGCGCTCTGGGTGCTCACCGCCGTCATCACGTACGCCACCCGCAACACCACCCTGCTGCCGACCCTCATCCTCCTCGGCAGCTTCCTCGTCCCGGTCGTCTTCGCCCTGTGGGCGTACGAGAAGTACGGCCGCGCCGTGGGCCTCCAGGCCCTGCTGAGCTGCTTCGTCGTCGGCGGCATCCTGGGCGTGCTGGGCGCCTCGGTGATGGAGTACTACCTTCTGCACCCCTCCCTGTGGATGTTCCTCGGCGTCGGGCTGATCGAGGAAGCGGTCAAGCTGTGCGCGCTGATGTTCGTGGTCCGCCGGTGGCGGGGCCTGCGGGGCCTGCGGACGGGCATGGTGCTGGGCGCGGCGGTCGGCTTCGGGTTCGCCGCGTTCGAGAGTTCCGGATACGCCTTCAACGCCGCCGTCACCATGGACGGCCTCAACCTGCGGGCCCTGCTGGAGACGGAGATCCTGCGCGGCCTGCTGGCGCCCTTCGGGCACGGGCTGTGGACGGCGATCGCGGGCGGCGTCCTGCTGCGGTTCCGCGAGCCGGACGGCCGGTTCCGCTTTCCCGGTCCGGTGATCGGCGCGTACCTCGGCGTCTCGCTGCTGCACGCCCTGTGGGACTCCATGCACGGCATCGCGCTCTGGCTGGTCGCCCGGCTGACCACGAGCGGTCTGGACCGGGTGCTCTTCGACCAGGGCTACCTGCCCGCGCCGACCGGCGCGCAGCAGCATCTGTTCACCCTGTTCTCCGTCGGCGGGCTGGTGCTGGTCTCCCTGATCGCCGTGGCCTGGCTGGACGCGCTGGCACGCGGCGAGCGCAGGCGGTACGGGCCGGGCGGCCGGGGGCCCGGGCGAGGCGGGTCCGAGCGGGCGTAGGGCCGGGGCGGGCCGGAGGGGCCATGGGCTTGGGGCAGAGCGGGTCTCTGAGCGGGCGTAGGGCCTCGTGGTGGCTGGAACGGGCGTAGGGCCTCGTGGCGGGCCGGAACAGGTGTAGGGCCGGAGTACGTACCCCGGCCCCACGCTTCCCCCGTTCCCCCGCTCCCCCGTGCCCCCGTTCTTGTGGTGCCGTGCCCCCGTTCCCCCCGTTCCCCCCCCGTTTCGCCGGAAGCCCCCGCGGGTGTTCAGGCGATCGTGACCGTGCTCGCCGCCGTCCTCAGCGCAGGCGCAGGGCGCCGCGGATCGTGGCGAAGAGCTGCGTCTGGTCGGTGACGCCGAGCACGCGGTACGCCTGCGGGCCCTGCGCGGCGATCCGGACCTGCGTGCCGGTGTGCTCCTGCGACTTGCCCGGCGTGTTCGTCGAGTAGTTGACCTTCAGCTTGCCGCCCTCGTCGGTGACGAGCGTCGAGGAGAGGCCGGGCGGGCTGGCCTCCAGCGGCACGATCTGGCTGGAGTGGCCGTGGTCGGCGGTGGTGACCACGAGCGTGTCGGGGTGCTTGGCGGCGTAGTCCCGGGCCACCTTCACCGCACGGTCGAACGCCGCGGTCTCGCCGATCTGCCCGCAGGGGTCGGCGGCGTGGTCCTGCTTGTCGATCGAGGCGCCCTCGACCTGGAGGAAGAAGCCCTTGTCCCGGCCGTGGCCGCGCTGCGCCTTCTGCTTCTTCTCCAGCAGGTGGATCGCCTTGGCCGCCTGCTCGTCGAGGGCGGGCGTGCCCGCGGGCCGCTGCGGGTTGGAGGTCGTGCAGCGCTGCGGGTCGGTACCGCCGACAGCGGCGGGCTTGCCGGTCCACTCCACCGGCACGTTGCCCGGCGCGAAGAGCCCGAGCACCGGCTTGCCGTGCGCGACGCTCTTGACCCGCTTGAGCCCATCGCGGTCCGTGACGACCTGGTAGCCCAGCTTGCGGGCCTGTTCGGCCACCGTCATGCCCTGGTACGGGCCCTCGGTGATCTTCTGGTCGAAGCGCTGCTTGCCGCCGCCGAGGAGCACGTCCACCTTGTGGTTCACGCTCTGCTCGGCGATCGAGCCGGGGCCGCCCTTGCCGATCTTGTCGGTGGGGCACTTGGCCATGTCGGCCGGGCCCTGACAGCTTCGGTCGGTGGCGTGCGAGGCGAGCACGGCGGGGGTGGCGTCGGTCAGCTCGGCGGTGGTGACGGAACCGGTGGCGTAACCGTTCCTCTGCGCCAGCTCCAGGATCGTCGGCAGCGCCTTGTCGGTGTCCGGCGTCTTGGAGATCCGGCCGTTGACCGTCTTGTGGCCGGTGGCCCAGCCGCTGCCGCTGGCCGCGGAGTCCGTGACGTAGTCCGGCTTCTTGTGCCGGTCGACGGCGTACGTGGTGTACGTACCGGTCATCGGGAACTTGTCCATGTTCAGCCGGCCCGCGGCCCCCACGGTGTAGTCCCGGGCGAGGGTGATCTCGCTGTCGCCCATCCCGTCGCCGATCAGCAGGATGACGTTCTTCGCCGCTCCGCCCCTGACCGCCCGCTCCGCCTGGTCCTCGGACCCGAACGCGGCGGCGCCCGCGGGTACGGCCGCCGCGGTGGCGAGCACCACGGCGGCACCGGTGATGACGCCGCGACGGGACAGGCGCAGTCTTCGCATGAGTTCTCCTCTTCGCACGTCGGCCGGATGCCGACGCAGCGAAGCCCACCAGCCCATGGTGAATGCCCGGTGACCACCACACGGCACCTTGACCGCCGCCACCCCAACGGAGGGCGTCCGTGCGGGCGCGGGGCGGCGGTGGTCGCCCTTCCGGGCCCGTACGGCCGGTCGTCGCCCGGCGCTCGCGCTCCGTCCGGTTCGACCGACCGGGTGGTGTTCATCGGAAGAACGGCGAATCGCGGTCGTCGGTGCTCGTGTTCCCGAGCCGCCTACACATCATGAGGAAAGTACGCAAATCGGTCATCGGGACAAGCGTCTCAGCGGCGCTGTGCCACCGCTTCACCGCGGCGCCGCCCCGACGGCCCCGAATCACCGCAGGACCGAGCAGAGAGAAGAGAGGGATCATGGCCGCCACCAAGGTCACGAAACTCTGGACCGCCTTCGCCGTCATCATCGTCAAGTTCCTCGCCGCGCTGGGATTCCGTACCCCCGCCACGGCTTCCTCCGCGGCCTACGCCACGGTCCCGGCCCCGGCCGAAGGGGAGGCGCGCGGCACCGCCGCGACGCTCGCCGCCGCCGGAACCGGTTCCGCGACGAGGGAGGTGGCCGCGCCGCCCGGCAGCGGGACGGGCGCGGCGCGGCGGGCCGAGGCCCCCGGAAGCCCGGACGACGGGCGGTACGAGCGGGACTCCGGCCCTTCGTCGGCCGCCCCGCTGTTCGCCGCCCCCCGGACGATGTACGGACGGATGCTGCCACCGACGATGAAGCAGCGCATCCGCGCCGAGGCGCACGGCGCGGCACCCAGCTCCCGCTGCGTGCAGTCGGACGCCTTCGACGCACCGTACGCCGGACCCGTCGGCGCACCGCCGGCCCGCCCCGTCACGGCGCCGTCGACCCGCGCCGTGGTGCCCGCCGCCCGTCGCCCCGAACGCGTCCTCTGCCCGGCCTGAGCCGCCCGGAGCGCGCCCGAGCTGTGTGTCGAGTGCGTGCCTGAGCCGTACCGAGTACGCGTCGGGAACGTGTCGAGTACGCGCCGGACGTACCGAGTGGGCGCCTGAGCCGTACGGCGTGGGTGCCGGAGGACGGGCGGACGCATCGGGTGGGTACCGGGCAGGTAACGCGGTACCGGGCACGGAGCGCCGGGTACGGAGTACCGGGCATCGGGTATCGAACACCGCGTATCGAGCGCCGCGTACCGCGCATCGGGCCCCGAGTGACGGGCACCGTGTACCGAGCACCGAGTGCCGGCAGCGGTTCGCATTCGGGTTCTGGATTCCGGTTCCGGTTCCGGCCCTGGTTCTGGCCCTGGTTCCGACCGGCTTACGGAAGCGGCCTCTTGGCGGCCTCGTGAGTGAGGTCGAGGTCGAGGCGGCGTTCCCGGTCACCGGCGGTGAGTGAGACCCGGCCGGCGCGCGGCGGGAAGCCGGCGGCCGTCAGGGTGTAGGCGCCGCCAGCGAGGCCGGTGAAGGCGAAGGTGCCGTCCGGGCCGGTAAGGGTGCGGCCGGCGAGGGAACCGTCCTGGCCCTGGAGAGTGACGACGACGTCCGGCAGCGGGCGTCCGTGCGGGTCCCGTACGGCGCCGTGGACCGCGGCCGACGGGACGAGCCGGGCATCCTGACGTACGGGTGTGCCGGCGGACATGAGTGAGCGCGCGTGCGGGCGGTGGCCGGCGGCGCTCAGTATCAGGGTGAGGTCTCCGGACGGGAGCCCGCTCAGCTCCCAACTGCCGTGCGTGTCGGCTGTCGTGGTGGCCACGACATCGCCGTGCGCGTCGGTGAGGACGACACGTCCGCCGTCGAGCGGTGTGCCGTCGGCGCCTCCGAGGAGGGTGCCGCGGACGTGGCGGGCGCCGGACCGGGGCGCGGTGACGAGGGTGGACGCGGGCGTGGTGGCGCCCGCGGTGTCCGCCTGGGGAACGTCCATGGGCGTACGGGGGCGTGCGGGAGACGCGGGGGCGCCCGGCGCGGGGGCCTGGAGCGCGTCCGATCCGTGCGCGCCCTCCGAGGTGCCTGTCTTCCCGCTGTCCGGAGCGACCCGTTCGTGGTCCCCGGTCTCCTCCCCGCTCCGCGCGAGCAACTGCGGGCGGGACGCCGTGCGTGGTGACGGGAGGAACGCCGCCAGGGCGAGGCCGATGGCGACCGCGCCGGCGGCGATGCCGAACGAGGTGCGGAACCCGGCCATGGTCGGCACCGAGGCCGCGCCCGCCGGGGCGGACATATGGGCCAGCACCATGCCGATGACTGCGCTCGACACGGACGTGCCGATCGAGCGCATCAGGGTGTTGAGGCCGTTGGCGGCACTCGTCTCGGACGGGTCCACGGCGCCGACGATCAGGGCGGGCAGGGAGGAGTACGCCAGGCCGATGCCCGCCCCGACGACCACCGAGATGATCACGGTCTGCCAGGCCGCGCTCATCAGGCCCAGCCCGGCGGCGTACCCGACAGCGATGATCAGCATGCCGAGCATGAGCGTGGCCTTGGGGCCGCGCCGGGCGGATATGCGCGCGTACACGGGGGCGGTGAGCATCATCGTCAGGCCGAGCGGGGCGACGCACAGGCCCGCCACCACCATCGTCTGCCCCAGGCCGTAACCGGTGGACGCCGGGAGCTGGAGGAGCTGCGGCAGGACGAGGGAGATCGCGTAGAAGGCGACGCCCACCATGATGGACGTGAGGTTGGTGAGCAGCACCTCGCGGCGGGCGGTGGTGCGCAGGTCCACCAGCGGTGCGGTGACGCGCAGTTCGAAGACGCCCCACAGGACCAGGACGGCGACCGCGCCGCCGAACAGGCCGAGCGTGGCCGGCGAACCCCACCCCCAGTCACTGCCCTTGGTGACCGGCAGCAGCAGGCAGACCAGGCCGCCGGTCAGCCCGATCGCGCCGAGCACGTCGAACCGGCCGGTGGCGCGTACGGAGGTCTCGGGGACGAAGACGACGCTGAGCAGCATGGCCAGCACGCCCAGGCCCGCGGCGCCGAAGAACAGCGCGTGCCAGTCGGCCTGCTGGGCGACCAGGGACGCGGCGGGCAGCGCGAGACCGCCGCCGACGCCGATGGAGGAACTCATCAGCGCCATGGCCGAGCCGAGGCGTTCGCGCGGCAGCTCGTCGCGCATGATGCCGATGCCGAGCGGGATGGCCCCCATGGCGAAGCCCTGTAGCGCCCTGCCCATCAGCATCGTGGCCATGTCAACCGTAAAGCCGCAGATCAGCGAGCCGACCACCATGAAGCCGAGGCTGGTCAGCAGCATCCGCCGCTTGCCGTACAGATCGCCGAGCCGGCCCATGATGGGGGTCGCGACGGCGCCGGTGAGCAGGGTCGCCGTCATGACCCAGGTGGCGTTGTTCGGGGCGGTGGCCAGGAGCGTCGGCAGGTCCTTGATGACCGGTACGAGCATCGTCTGCATGACGGCGACGACGATGCCGGCGAAGGCGAGGACGGGGACGACGGCACCGCGCCCGGCCCGCCGGGCTCCCCGGGGTGCCTCGGGGGCCGGCGCGGCGGGATCGGGCGGGGGGTGGGCGGCGTGCGCCGGACCCCCGGCGCGCTGGTCCGTCGTCTGCGGCATGGGTGCGGCCTCCGATGGGTGCAAGTGAGTGCCCCCTGAACGCTTTTGCCGCCGTGGTCATTCCAACGCCCGCCGAAAAGACGCCGGACGGCGGCGGCGCACGTACCGCCCGTCCGGCGACGCGTGGTGGGCGGGCGACGCGTGTTCGGCGGGCGATGAGTGCCGGATGGGCGACCAGCGCCTGGCGGCCGCCGAGTGTTCGACGCCTGCCGAGCGGGCAACGCCCGCCGAGTCCCGGACGGACGCCGAATGACTGGCGTCGGCCGAGTCCCGGACGGACGCTGAATGACTGGCGTCGGCCGAGTGCCGGACGGGCGCCGAATGACTGGCGTCGGCCGAGTGCCGGACGGACGCCGAGTACCTGGCGCCCGCCAAGTGCCGGACGGGCGACGGGGCACGCGTCCGCCGCCGTCAGGCCCCCGGCTTGCGCGTCATCGCCCAGGTGCGCGGGCCGCCGCCGGGGAGCGGGTAGTCGGCGGTCACCTCGAATCCAAGGCGCTGGTAGAAGCGCACATTGCGCTCGTCCGAGGTCTCCAGGAAGGCAGGCACCCCCGCCGCCTCGGCGGCTTCGAGTCCGGGACGGAGCACCGCGCCGCCCAGACCGCGGCCCTGGTGGCCGGGGTCGACCCCCACCGAGCCGAGGAACCACACGGGTTCGGTGGGCCGGTGCACGCCCATGGCAGCCTCGGCCTGTGCGGACGCCTCGGCCCGGTCCCCGGCGAGCTGCGCGAATCGCGGCCCGAGTTCCCCGAAGACGTCACCTGCCGCGGCGGTCTCCGGGGTGGTCCACACGGCCACCGCGGCACCGTCGTCGGCCACCCACACCCGCCCGTGATCCAAACCCACGCGGGTGACGAACAGTTCGTTGAAGCGGTGCAGGCGGTCGGCGTGGTCGTCGGCCGCGATGGTGTGGCGGGTGAAGGGATAGTCGGCGAACGCGCGGTCCAGCGTGCGCAGGACGCGGGGCAGGTCCTCGCGGACCGCGGGCCGGACTGCGGGGGTGTGCGTGGTCATGGATGTCACCGGTTCGGTCGGGCGAGCGGGCACGTCACATCGCGGCGCGCACGGCAGGCGTACGACACCGCGTACAGCAGGGGTGAAACCCCCGTACGGTCATGTCTCAGGTAAGGACAGGGGACGCGGCTTTGCAAGCGCCCGGGCGAAGTGGGCCGGTTACGGGCGCCGTTGCGCGCGATCGCGGGCGGTTGTCGGCCAGCCAACAACCGCCCGCCTACCGAACACCGCCTACCGAACACCGCCTACCGAACACCGCGCGCCACCTGCCGAGCGTCACCCGCCGAGCACCGCCGGGCGGTCACCACCCGCCCGAGCACCGCCCGGCGCCCGCCGAACACCACACCCCGGCCAGCCAACGCCACCCGTCGCCCGCCACCCGTCGCCCGTCACCCGTCGCCCGTCGCCCGTCGAGCGGCGCCCGACGATCGCTTCCCCCGGCCGGCCAACGCCGCCCGGACCAGCGGCCCCCGCC
The DNA here is from genome assembly GCF_044327445.1 of Streptomyces sp. NPDC018045. Taxonomy (NCBI): domain Bacteria; kingdom Bacillati; phylum Actinomycetota; class Actinomycetes; order Kitasatosporales; family Streptomycetaceae; genus Streptomyces; species Streptomyces sp. NPDC018045. Next base: position 149,064 of record NZ_JBIRFL010000003.1, on the reverse strand, counting down.
CGCCACCTGGCCCCAGCCCTCCGTCCGCCCGGCCCCGGCCCCGACCGCCCCGAACCCAACGATCCACGGCGCGAACTCAGGACATGACCGTCAGCGCGCACGGCACCTGGAAGGTGATGATCGTCGGGCCGCCCACCGGACTGCTGATGCCGAGAGTGCCGTCGAAGGCGGCCAGCCGTCGCTGGATGCCCTGGAGGCCGCTGCCTGGCGCCAGGCCCGCGCCGCCGTTGCCGTCGTCGGTGACGCTGACGGCCAGCGCGCCGGCCCGGTACTGGATGTCGATGAGCACCCGGCCCGCACCGGAGTGCTTGGTGGCGTTGGTGAGCAGCTCGCAGACGGCGAAGTACGCGGCGGACTCCACGGCCGGCTCCGGGCGGGACGGCAGCTCCGCGGTCACCTGGACCTGGAGGCGGCTCTCCAGCGCGAGCGAGCGGACGGCGTCCACGAGGCCCCGGTCGGCGAGCACCGGCGGGTGGATGCCGCGTACGAGGTCGCGCAGCTCCTCCAGGGCACGCATGGAGGCGTCCCGGGTCTCGGCCAGCAGCGTACGGACGGCCTCGGGATTCTCGTCCAGGAGCGATTCGGCGGCGCCCAGCTTCATGCCCATGGCCAGCAGCCGCGCCTGCGCCCCGTCGTGCAGGTCGCGCTCGATGCGGCGGATCTCGGCGGCGGAGGAGTCGACGGCGTCGGTGCGCGTGCGGGCCAGGTGCTCCACCCGCCGGCCCATCCTGACCTTGGTGGTGGGCGCCAGCAGGGAGCGGGTGATGCGAGCGTGCAGGCGGAGCACGTACGGCGCGATCAGCAGGCTGAGGGGTATCTCGGCCAGGCCGAGACCGCCGGCGATCCAGGCGGTCTCCTGGCCGCGTACGGGCACGAACAGATACCAGGTGCCGTCCCAGACGCCGGTCACCGGCTCCCAGATGAACGGCAGCGTCATCCCGAAGAGGCCGTGCGCGAGCAGCGCGAACGGGGTCACCGCCAGCACGCCGGTCACGATGACGGCGCACTGCGCCCACAGCACATCGCGCCAGGTGGCGCTGTCGGAGATGATCGCCTCGCACCGGCGCCAGGCGCCCTTCCAGCCGCGCTCCGCGCGGGGCACGGGGCGGTACGGCTCGGCGATCGGCACTCCGGTGCGGCCGGTCAGACGTCGCTGGGTGCGGGCTGCCCGGCGCAGCGCCGCGATCAGGCCCGGTATGAGAAACAGGCCGAAGCCGAGGAGGGCCAGGGTCATGCCGAGGACGGCGAACCAGGCGAGGAAGATGGCGAGCAGGCCGAGGAAGAACATGCTCAGTCCGCGGCCCATGGCCACCCAGCCGGCGAGGAACCAGCCGCGCCCCTGACGTACATCCTGCACGTCGTTGTCCGTACCTTCGGTCATTCGACTCGTCTCCGTCTCCGTGCCTGCTCGGTGCGGGGCGCTCGCCGCGCCGTACGTCTCCATCGTCCGCCGCGCGGCGCCGGTAATCAGTGGTGTTAGCCCTACCTTTGAGCCGCGGCTTCTGGGGTTCGGAGGGCTTGGTGGGCTCGGTGGGCTTGGAGGGCTTCGGGAATCTCGGCGGCTTCGGGGGACGCGTACGTCAGATACGCCAGAACCGCCTGCACCCGGCGGTTGTCGTCCTTGGACGGCAGCAACTGGAGCTTGGTGAAGATGCTGTTGATGTGCTTGCCGATCGCCTTGTCCGTGACGAACAGCGCCTCGGCGATGGCGGCGTTCGACCTGCCCTCGGCCATCAGGCCCAGCACCTCCAGCTCACGCCGGGTCAGGCGGTCCAGGGGCTCCCGGCGCGCTCCGTGGTGCAGCAGCCGTTCGACGACCTTGGGGTCCAGGGCCGTACCGCCGCCCGCGACGCGGCGGACCGCCTCGACGAACTGGCGGCTGTTGAGCACCCGGTCCTTGAGCAGATAGCCGACCGATCCGGCCCCGTCGGCGAGCAGTTCGCGGGCGTAGAGCTGCTCCACATACTGCGACAGCACCAGGACGGGCAGGCCGGGGACGCGGCGCCGGGCCTCCAGCGCGACCTGGATGCCCTCGTCCGAGAAGGTCGGCGGCAGCCGTACGTCCACGATGGCCACGTCGGGCCGCTCGTCGAGCAGCGCGCGCAGCAGCTCCGGCGCGTTGTCGACGGACGCGACGACCGTGCAGCCGTGGGCCGTCAGCAGATGTTCCATGCCCTCCCTCAGGAGGAGCAGATCTTCTCCGAGGACGACGCGCATCATGGACCCCCCGTGCCGGCCGTTCGCGGACGCCGCCCCCGCGCGGCGTCTCTACGGTCCGGACCTTACCCCTTGCCTCTGACAACCCCTGGGCAATCCGGTGAAGTAGGGACGTACCCGGCAATGCGCGGCCATACTTCCTGAAGTCGCCCGCCCGCTCCGGAACCCGACGCTCACGCAAGGCCGCCGGGGAAGTTCCATGTATAGGGCATCCTCATAGGGCATCCGCTGCACTCTCGACCCGCACGGGAGCACAGCTCGACAAGAAGCACGACAGTTACGGAGCATTTCAACTTGCCTGCCAGAGCCCTGACTTCGTTAGTGCCGGCCGTCGTCGGCAGCGCCCTGCTCGCCCTCTCCCCCCTGACCGCTCAGGCCGCTCAGGCCGCACCCCCCACGCAGCACACCCCCTCCGCCCAGGCTCCCCAGCCTCCCCGGACGCCCCGCCCCACCCGGACCGCGCCCGACATCGCGGCCCAGGGCGCGACCCTGATCGACGGCGCGACCGGCACCTCCCTCTTCGGCAAGGAGGCGGACACGGTCCGCCCCATAGCCAGTACGGCGAAGATCATGGTCGCGTCCGTGGTGCTCGACGCCCAGGGCACCGACCTGGAACGGCGGGTCCCCGTCAAGCAGGAGTACCGGGACTTCGTCGCCCAGCACGGCTCCAGCACCGCCGACCTCCAGACCGGCGACAAGCTCACCGTCCGCCAGCTCCTCTACGCCACCCTCCTCCCCTCCGGCGCGGACGCCGCCTACGCCCTCGCCGACACCTTCGGCACCGGCGCCACCAGCAACGAACGCACCGCGTCCTTCATCGCGCAGATGAACCGGAAGGCCGCCGAACTGGGCCTCACCCACACCAAGTTCGACTCCTTCGACGGCGCGGGCACCGACGCCGGCACGCCGAACGAGCTGGCCAGGCTCGCCCGTCACGCCATGCGGAACGACACCTTCCGTACGGCCGTCAAGACCAAGCAGTACAAGGGCGAGGCCCCGGCCGCCAACGGCCGCACCCGCTACTACACCTGGAACAACACCAATCGGCTGCTCGGCTCGTACGACGGCGTGATCGGCATCAAGACCGGTACGACCACCCCGGCGGGCGACTGCCTGGTCTTCGCCGCCACCCGCGGCGACAAGACCCTCATCGGCACCATCCTGAACAGCAAGGACCGCTACGCCGACGCCGTCGAGCTCCTCGACCACGGCTTCGGCACCACCAAGGCCAAGGCCCTGAAGCTGCGCGCCCTCCCGGCGAACACCCCGCACAACTGATCAGCCGGCCGGTACGGAACTGACGGGGGCGCGGCCACATGGTGGACGCGCCCTCCGGCGTGCCCCGAGGCACCCGCTCGGGCCCCGGGCCAGACCGCCCCGCCCCCGCCTCACCGCTCCCAGTACTTGGCCACCGCCTGCGCATACGCCACCCGGTGGTCGAGGCTGTCGCCCCGGGCGCGGAAGCGGCCGCGTGCGGACTCCGTCAGGGCCGCCCGGCCGAAGAGGCCGCCGGGGCGCTTCCAGGCCGTGCGCAGGGGGGAGCCGATTTCGTCGATGGGGTGGTCGGAGACTGCCAGGCCGACCTGGTAGATCAGAACGAACGGCAGCAGTACCAGGCACAGGAGCAGCGACGGCACCGTACCCTCGCGGCCGCGCAGCGTCGTCCCGTCGGGCAGGTGGATCTCGTACGCGGGCCGCCACCGCTTCTTGCGCGGCGGCAGGCGGAGTTCGGCCAGGTGCTGGTGGTCCGGGGTGAGGACGGCGAGACGGCCGCCGTCCGTCCGGACGACCACGGCGAGCGGCGCGGCGCCGGCGGGATCGGCGGCGAGGGTGAAGCGCGGCTTGCAGCCCTTGGGGAGGGAGTATCCGTCGGGGGCGCCTCGGCGCACGTGGACGGGGTCGGCGCCCCGGGGGCGCAGCTCGTAGTTCTTGGGGTCGGGGTGGCGGGTGAAGGCGAGTGTCATGGAGTGTTCCGTCCCGTCGCGTCGGTGAGGTGCCGCACGGTACCGCCGCCTCAGCCGAACACCGCGCGTACGCCGCCCGGTGCCGGCTCCCCGGGGTTGTCGTCCTCCGGCGTCGCCGGCCGGACGTCCAGGCTCTCTCCGATCTGCCGCAACAGTCCGGTGTAGCGCGGCAGGTCGCCGAAGCACGGTGTCGAGAGGGCGAGCACCACCAGCCAGCCCCGCACCGGAGCCGGTACGTACAGCTCGACGTGGGCGAACTCCAGCACCGGAAGGATGCCCGTCCCCTCCGTCTCCGTGGCGTACAGGGAGAGCACGGCGGGGCCGCACGGCAGGTCCACCCGGTCGACGCTGCGGTGCTCTTCGAGGGCGAGCCCCTCCTGGATCGAGGCGGCGACGATGCCCGGGGCGTCCGGGTCCACGGCCTCCGCCCGTACGAGCAGGTGCGCGGTGCTCGCCGCGCCGTCCTCCGTCTCGTAGAGGGCGACGGACGCGTGGAGGACGCTGTCGGCGGCCAGCGCGGCCGTTAGGTCGGAGTAGGCGACGGCGGTGGTTTCGCGCTGGAACTCCGTACCGCCCGGCCAGATCTTCTCGGCCAGCTCCCACAGGGCGGCGTCGAGGACGTCCGGGGGAAGGTGCAGCGGCAGCTCGTGGAAACCCTCCGGGGTGTCCAGGGTGAGCGACACGCTCTGCGGGGACGCGGACATCAGAGCCTCCCCGCGGCCGGCGTACCGGGATCGGTGAGCTGGTTGTGGGCGCCGATGGCGATGCCCGGCACCTGCTGGGCCACCTGCGGGCCCTTGGACCACCAGGAGACCGGGTCGATGGAGCCGTCGGCCCGCATCGCCCCGCGCAGGGACGACTTGATGCCTTCGGGGGTGAGGCCGCTCTCCAGGACCTTGTTGAGGCCCTTGCTGATGCCCGCCTCCTTGATGCTCGCTCCCGCCACGTCCTGGACGTGGCTGTTCCACGCCAGCTTCATCCGGTTGCCGAAGCCGGTGGTGGTGAAGACCTTGCTGCCCCCGACGTACTCCTTGCCCATCCCGAGCAGCGACTTGCCCTCCAGGGCCCGCCCGGTGAACCCGGCGTCCCGCAGGGCGCGGATCTTGTTCACCTTGTCGATCGAGGCGACGGTACGGCCTTCCACCTGCGCCAGCTTCATGGGCACCTTGGCGCCCTTCATCGCGACGGACCCGAACTTCCCGAACGGGACCACCCCGATGCCGTCCCCCACCAGGTCCATCACGCTCACGTTCGCGCCGCCGAGCTTCGCCGCTCCGTGCGTGGCGAGGGCGCCCAGGGAGGCGCCCGCACTGGCGAGGGCCAGCGCGCCGGAGAGCGGCGGGCACCACAGGGTCAGCAGGGAGGCGACGCCCAGGATGCTGGAGGCGATCGACAGCCAGTCGCCGATCTGCTTCAGCAGGTCGGCGTGCTTGGTGCACCACTCCTGGATGCTGTGGCCCATGCTGGTGAAGAAGTCGCCGAGGCTCTCCCAGAAGCCCGGGTCGGGGGCCTTCTCCGTCGCGCGCCGGATGCGCTCGGCGATGCCGCGGGCCTCGTCCTGGTGGTTGCCGAGGAGGTCCTCGGCCTTCTTGACGATCGCCTCCAGCTCCTGGGTGGCGGAATCCAGCCGGCTGCGGGCGGAGTCCAGGGCGGTGTCCGCCTTGTTCAGCCGGGCGCTGGCCGCGTCGATCTTCTTCTGCGCGGCGTCCAGGGCGGCCTGGTCGGTGTAGTACGTGCCGGCCAGCCGCAGGTCCGGATCGGCGGCGGCCTGGTTGTACGCGCCGACCGCGCGCTCGTTCTCCGTCTTGCGGGTGGCGACCGTTTGCTTGGCCGCGGCGGCCTCCGCCTCGTACTGCTTGCCCTTGGTCTGGTACGAGGACAGCGCGGTGTGCCAGGCGCGGAGCTGGGTGACGGCGTCACCCATGGCGTCGCGGCTGTCGCTCACGTACTTCGGAAGATCACCGACCTTCTCGGAGAACGCCTTCGCCGCGTCGCCCTCCCAGTCACCGCCGCCCTTGCCGATGCGGGAGAGCACGGAGTGGGCGGAGTCCAGGGAGCGCTTGGCCGCGTCGAGTTTGCCGTTGAGGGCGTCGACGGAGCCCAGATCGCCGGGCGCCGGATTGAAGCCGAGGGCCGGAAAGTCCTGCTGGGTCATCGAGTCACCTGCCGGAGGTCGTGGAGCGCGGAACAGTTCGGATGAAGGTGCACGTCACGCCGCCTTCTTCGCGTTCTTCGCGAAGGCGTCGCGCAGCGCGTGCTCCAGCGACTCGTAGTTCTGCTTGACCTGCTTCAGCTTCTCCTCGATGGCCTGGGTGCCGTCGGCGATCTTCTTGATCGCGTTGTCCCAACTGTCGTGGAACTCGTCACAGGCGTTGTCCAGGGCCTCCGCACCGGTCGACTTCGGCCCGGTGTCCTTCAGCGCGCCCAGCGCTTTGCGCATATTGTCCTGACTGTCGTGCAGGTCCTTCAGCAGGCGACCAAGATTCTCCGCCTCGACCTTGAAATAGCTGCCCATGCACCCTCCTTGGCGTCCCCACGTCTATGCACAGCCGCCGCACACGTTACCGCCGGTCGGAACAGGAGACCGCACGGGGAGCGGGAGGAAAGCGTGAGCGAGGGTGCCGGCGGAGGGCGCTCACGGAATTCTGCTCCGCCCCCGTCATCGCGTACGAAAAAAGCCCCGGGCCGACGGCCTGGGGCTTTCTGCTGGAGCGGGTGACGGGAATCGAACCCGCGCTCTGAGCTTGGGAAGCTCATGTTCTACCATTAAACTACACCCGCTTGAGCGCCGCCCGTGGTGAGGGCGGTGCAGCGTCGCACACTCTACCTCATCGCAGGCCCCCGGTGCAGTTGACCGTGGGGTCCGGTCGTGTGTGGGGGGTGGGTTGCGGTGTGGGGTGCGGGAGTTGGGGCGTACGGTGGGGGCGCGGAGTGCCGCGTGCGGTGGCGCCCAGTTCATCCCCTAATGTGGCTTTTGTTGTCCACGCATTCGGGAGAGGACTTGATGGAGCGCACCGTCGTACGTTGTGCCGAAGGGCACGTGTTCAGCACCGCTTCGTTTCCCATGCAGACCACGGACCGGCTCGGCCCCGGCCGGCTGCTGCGGTGTCCGCGCTGCGCGCGGCTGCGGCATTCGGTGCCGGTGGGTGGCGAGAAGCGCTGAGGTCGTCCGGCCGCCGAGCGCGGGCCGGCAGGAGATGCGGAGCGGACGGCAGCCGGTGGAGCGGCTGTGAGAGTTCTGGGCGAGGGCCCGGTCCCCGAGGCGGGGGCCGGGCCCTCGTCGTGCGGGCCCGGCCCGCGGGGGCGGTGGTGGTGTGCGGAGCGGGCGGATCCGGGCGCGTATCCTCGATGCGTGCTTCTCTCAGACAAGGACATCCGGACCGAGATCGACGCGGGCCGGGTCCGCATCGATCCCTATGACGAGTCGATGGTGCAGCCGTCGAGTATCGATGTGCGCCTCGACCGGTACTTCCGGGTGTTCGAGAATCACCGGTACCCGCACATCGATCCCGCCGTGGAGCAGCAGGACCTGACGCGCGAGGTGGTGCCGGAGGGGGACGAGGCCTTCATCCTGCACCCCGGTGAGTTCGTGCTCGCCTCGACGTACGAGGTCATCACGCTCCCCGACGACCTCGCGTCGCGGTTGGAGGGGAAGAGTTCGCTGGGCCGGCTGGGGCTGCTGACGCACTCGACGGCCGGCTTCATCGACCCGGGTTTCAGCGGGCATGTCACGCTGGAGCTGAGCAATGTCGCGACGCTGCCGATAAAGCTGTGGCCCGGCATGAAGATCGGACAGCTCTGCATGTTCCGGCTGACGTCACCCGCCGAGCATCCGTACGGCTCCGAGAAGTACGGCTCCCGGTATCAGGGCCAGCGGGGGCCGACGCCTTCGCGGTCGTTCAAGAATTTTCATCGGACACAGGTCTGAGAGTGCGAGAGAACCAGTGAGTGGTGTGCGGGAGAACCTGACGTACGAGCGCTTCGGCGGCGCGATTCGCGAGCTGGCACAGACGATCGCCGACGACGGGTACGAGCCCGACATCGTGCTGTCGATCGCGCGCGGCGGCGTCTTCGTGGCCGGCGGCCTGGCGTACGCGCTGGACTGCAAGAACATCCACCTGGTGAACGTGGAGTTCTACACCGGGGTCGGTACGACCCTGGAGATGCCGGTCATGCTGGCGCCCGTACCGAACGCGATCGACTTCTCGGACAAGAAGGTGCTGATCGCGGACGACGTGGCCGACACCGGCAAGACGCTGAAACTGGTGCACGACTTCTGCCTGGGGACGGTGGCCGAGGTCCGCAGCGCGGTGATCTACGAGAAGTCGCACTCGCTGGTGAAGTGCGAGTACGTGTGGAAGCGCACGGACGAGTGGATCAACTTCCCGTGGAGCGTCGAGCCGCCGGTGGTGCGGCGCGAGGGACAGGTGCTCGACGCCTGAGCGAGGGCGGAGCGGGGACGGAGTGAGGACGGTCCGCGGGGGTCCGCAGGTGGTCTGCGGGCGGCGATCCGGGACCGGCCTCTGAGTGGGGAAGCGCATCGGGCGTGACGGTCCGGTGCGCTTCTTGGTGTCCGGGTGAGGGGGACATCGGATGGCTTCGGCGGATGCGGCGGATACGGCGGATACGGCGGATACGGTGACTCCGGCCGTACCGGCTGTCCCGGCCGCCCCATCCGCCCCGTTCGTTCTCGGTCGCCGCTGCCGCTGCCGCTGCCGCTGCCGCTGCCGCTGCCCCGTCCCCGGCCCCTCTTCCCGCCGCGTCCCCGCCACCTCCGTCTGTTTCCCCCGTGCCCTCCGTGTTTAGAGGGCGGCCTGTGAATTCGGGCCAATCCCGTTCCGGGTGTTCCGCCGTTCGCTACCTCCGAGTAGAAACCGGCGGAGACAGCAGACCGGAGGGGAGGCCCAAGGGTGCGTGCGAGAGCGGGGCGGCTGATGGCCGCCGCAGCGGCGTTGGCGGTGGGGTTCGGTGGAGCGGGCGGGGTCGCGGGGGTGGGCGCCGGTACGGCGGTGGCCGCCCAGGCGGGTCCCGCGGCGGCCAGGCCGCTGCCGCCCGAGCTGGAGAAGATCCGGGCGGCCGAGGCCGTCAAGCTGTACGGGGACGCGGCCGAGCGGCCGGTCGGGCAGCGCAAGACGTCCCTGATCTCGCTGGGGGACAGTGAGATATCCGGGGAAGGCGTCGGTACGTACGAGCCGGGGACGGACGGGCCCGACAACTGGTGCCACCGCTCGCCCGACGCCGCCATCCACCGGACCGGGATCGCGGCGGACGTGACGTACAACGTCGCCTGTTCCGGCGCGTACACCGGCAACATCAACATCGGCGGGACCAAGCAGTACGCCGACGAGCTGGTGCAGAGCGACAGCCTGGCGATCAAGGCACGCAACACCCGGCTGAAGATGGTGCTGCTGGTCGCCGGCGCCAACGACGACCTCCAGTTCGGTCCGGTGATGACGGACTGCGTCACCCGCTGGCTCACCTTGCAGGGGCCGTGCGAGCCCAAGTACCGGCCGGGGTGGCAGGGGCGGGTCGACGCGCTGGTGCCCAAGGTCGAGAAGAGCGTGCGTGACCTGCGGACCGTGATGCGGGACGCGGGGTACGCGGACGGCGACTACAAGTTGGTCGTGATGGGCTACCCGAGCCCGATCGGGCCGGACATCGAGGACAACCCGAACTTCCCGGGCAAGCTGCCGGGCGGGTGCACGGGGTACACCTCCGACTCCGCGTGGGGCCGCGACGCCGCCGTACCGGCCTTCGAAAAGGGGATGCGGAAGGTCGCCGCGGACACCGGCGCCACCTACCTCGACAACTCCCGGCTCTTCCACGGCCACGAGGTGTGCATGGAGGACACCTGGGCCCGCGGGCTGTACGTGAACCTCGCCAACCCCTTCCCGCCGGACGCCAACTCCGTACGGCAGTCCTTCCACCCGAACGCGCGCGGCCACGGCGCCTTCGCCTCCTGCCTCACGCAGCTCTACACGGCGGACCGGCGCGAGGCGTCCTGCGCCGACCCCGCGAGCACCGGGCAGCCGAAGCTGTACCCGCTGGCCTGGGACGACGTGTACCAGCCGCTGAAGAACGCCGGCACCGGCACCTGTGTGGACGCCAAGGGCGCGAGCAGCGGTAACGGTACGGCGGCCGTGGGCTGGGACTGCAACGGCCAGCGCAACCAGGAGTGGTGGCACGACGCGGAGCGCCGCTCCGTGCACGTGGGGCTGACGCAGGACCGCTGCCTGGACGTGCCGGGAGCGAAGTACGAGGCCGGGACCGGGCTGATCCTGTGGAACTGCTCGGGCGCGGCCAACCAGCAGTTCACGAAGGACGCTGCCAGCGGGTCGATCCGGCCGGCCGCCGCGCCCGGGCTGTGCCTGACGCTGGGCTCGGCCAAGGACGCGGTACGGCTGCAGAAGTGTGACGGGTCGGCGGCGCAGCGGTTCGCGTAACCCGTCGCGCGGGTGGGCGCCGGCGGGGAGGCCGGGGCCCGCCGGTACGCGGAAGGGCCCGCTCCGGGAGGCGCGGGCCCTTCCGTGCGTGGCGCGGGCGAACGTCTACAGGGTGCCGAGCTTGACCAGGGCCAGCAGCGCGACCATCTGGATGGCGGAGGCGCCCAGCGCCTTGGGCCACGGCAGGTCGTGCGACTTGCTCACCATCGAGGTGAAGAGCGCGCCCGCGGCCAGCCAGGTGGCCCAGCCGACCACCTGCACCAGGGTGCTGTCGCCGCCCAGGAACATCGCGAAGAGCAGCCGGGGCGCGTCCGTGACCGACATGATCAGCATGGACAGGCCGACGGTCGGCTGCCAGGCGCCGTCGCCGCCGAGCTGGCGGGCCAGGGTGTGGGTGACCGCGCCCAGGATCAGACCACCGATGACGAACATCACGGCGGTGATCAGCACCCACGGGATGCTGTTGGAGAGCGTGGCGTTCAGCACGTCCTCACGGGCCTTGTCGAAGCCGAAGACCGCGAGCAGGCCGTAGCCGAACGTCACGATCAGGGCCGGGCCCCAGACCGGGTGGTCGCGCATCTGCCAGAACGTCGGATTCGGGCGGGTGACCAGGCCGGTCAGCAGTTGCTTCCAGGGCAGGCGGGGACCGGCCGGCGGGGCCGAGGTCTGGCCCGCGCGGTAGGTGCCGCCGTCGCCGTACCCCGCGTCACCGTACGGGTCGCCCCCGGGCGCGCCGTGGGCGTACCCGCCGTCGTCGTACCGGCCGTTCGACGGTCCGCCGGGCGGGCCGTACGCGTCCGGGGCCTCGCCGACGCTGAACTGCTGGGTGTGGCCCGGGCTGTTGTCGTTGGCGTACGGGGCGTAGGACTGCTGCTGCGGCTGGTAGCCGCCGTCACCGAAGTACTCGGGCTCGCCGTGTCCGTCGCCGCCGTGCGGGCCTGCGGGGCGCGGGCCGCCGTACGGCTGCGGGGGCTGTGGCGGCCGGTGCGGTTGCTGCTGCCACTGCCCGTGCGGAGACGGGGGCTGCTGCCCGTACGGCTGTCCCTGCTGCCCGTACGGAGTCTGCTGCCCCTGCTGCTGCCCCTGTTGCGCGGAACGGGCGTCCCGTCCGCGACCCATCCTGAATCCAGCCACGTCATCGAACGTACCTGGTCTCGGGGGTCGCGTGGCCGGGCCCGGGGGCCCGGGGCGGCTTTGCTGCCGACCTGTGACATCCCCTAGGGGAGCGCGGGCGCGTCCCCGAGGGGGCACGGATGACACGCGAGGGGTGAGGGAGAACCGGGGTGGCGGATGGGGCGCGGGAGGCGGGCCCGGCGCGGGGTCCGCCGACCCATGAGGCATCGGATCGTCGTCGTCCGACGCCTCACGGGCGGGGGTCCGGCTGCGGTTACGGGGGGATACCGGCCGGTACCCAGGGGCGGCCCACCGCTGCGTGCCGCCGTCGGTATGCACGGACGGACGAACGCATCGGCAACACCGAATCAGCCCTGGCACCCCAGACCGTAGCGGTGCGGGAGCGGATGCATGATCCATTCTGCGCAGCCGGTATCCGGATCACGCTGCGTGTTCGCCGATGGGGCGGGGCGGGGGGAGGGGAGAGGGCGGTCGGGGAGGGCTCGCGGTTCGTCGGGTTCCTATGGTTCCGCCGGTTCTTGCGGTCCCCGGTTCCTGCGGCAGTCTCGGCCTTTCGGCCCGTGCGCCCGGCCCGAGCGCCCCGGGGCCCGGCCCGAGCGCCTGTCATTCCCCGGCCCGCGCGCCGTCGCCTCCGCAGCCCGCGAACCGTCGCTCCCTCAGGGCGCGTGCAGCGTCTGTGAGGGCGTCTCCCCGAACCGTTCCCGGTAACTGCGCGCGAACCGGCCCAGGTGCACGAAGCCCCACCGGTATGCCACTTCGCCCACGCTCAGCTCGCCGGGCCCCGCCGTCCGCAGCTCGTCCCGTACGCGGCTCAGCCGTACGTCACGCAGGTAGGCCATCGGCGACATGCCGACGTGCCGGCGGAAGCCCTCCTGGAGCCACCGGGCGCTGACCCGCGCGACGGCGGCCAGCTCGGCGGTGTCGAAGGGGTGCTCGGGCCGCTCCTGGATGGCGTCCACCGCGCGCTTCACGGGCGCCGGGCGGTGGGACGGCGCCGCCGGGGCCGACGGCTGGGTCAGTTCGTCGCGGTACGGGTGGTCGGCGGCCAGCAACAGCCCGCTCAGCAGGGTCTCTTGCAGCGGCGCCGCCACCAGTGGCCGGTGCACCAGCTCGCCCGCGTCCTGTATGTCCCGTACGGCGGTCCGGACCAGCCGTGCCCAGCTCAGGCCCGGTCCCCGGGACACGTCGAGGCCGGGGGCGAAGCGCACCGGGGTGCGGACCGGCCTGCCCAGCAGGTGCTCCAGATGCCGCTCCAGGTCCGCCGTCCGGATCTTCACCGCCAGCAGCCGGCACCCGCCGCTCCACCGGTCGATGGTGGTGACGCCGTCCGGCTGGAACACCCCGGCCCGTTCCGGCGTGATGATCTCCGGCGCCCGCGTCCCCTGCCGCCACTGGACGGAGCCGCTCAGCGGTACGTCCACGTGGTACGCGCCCAACTCGCCGAACCGCAGCCGCAGGTCGGTGCCGAAGCCGACCTCACCGACGGTGAGCGCCCCGAGCCGTACGACGTCGAGACTCGCGCCCACGTCGTCGCTCCGGGACAGCCGGTCGATGTGGCTGGCGTAGAACGTCTCGCCGATCGCCCACCGTGCCTCGTCCAGGTCCGCCGTCCGCAGGGACAGGACCGAAGGCACCGGCGGGACTGCGGCCCCCGGCTCCGCAGACATGTTCAGTACGACCCTTCCCCCGGGCAGCCCGTGGCAGACAGAACCGTCCGTCCGGCTCAGGCCGCCTCACCTGCGCACGGGGAAAGAATAGGTGCATCCTTCAGGCGCCGAGGCGGGTTATCCGCATACGGTTCCGCATACGCGTCCGCATGCGGGGGGTCACGTACAGATGTTCCGTGTGCGGAGTGTCCCGCGTGCGGGCGTGGGTGTGCCGCGTCCGGGTGTGGGTGTCCCGCGACGGAGTGTTCCGCGTGCGAGGTGCGAGGTGCGACGTGCCGCGGGCGGCCGGTGGTGAGGGGGCGGGGCGGCCACGGCTCGCGCGAGGGCGCGGACGGATGGCGACGGACCGATCAGGACGCCTTCGCCGCGCCCCGCGCCACCCGCTCGTACAGCTCCCGCGCCTCCTTGCCGAAGAGGACGGCCGTCGACTCGGCGTCGGTGTCGCCGCCGCTCAGGACGCCGACCAGGCGCCCGGGGCGGCGGGCGTCGTGGTGGTCGGCGAGCCAGGGTCCGCCGCTGGTGCCGTCGTAGAAGCCGCCGCACCGCATCCGGAGCATGTACGGCTCGTCGTCGTCGCGCCGGGTGTCCGTGGCGCAGGTGACCGGGCGGTTGCCGGGGTTGTAGGCCTCGTTCGGGTAGCCGACGACGGTGACGTGGCGGCGAGGGCCCGAGGACCAGTCGGGGGAGGCGGCACCGACGACTTCCTGGACGGAGCGGCCCTGCGCGTCCGGCTCGACGGTCAGGAAGGCGTAGTCGCCGCGGTCGTCGTCGTCCTCGGTCCAGGCCTCGGGCACGTGGATGCCGCTGACCTTCCACTTTCCGTACGGGAAGGTGCCCTCCCCGGCTCCGGAGAAGCGCGGCGCGAACTGGATGTCGCCGGTGACCGGGCCGGGCTCGTACCCGTCGGACGCGTCCTCGCCGTCGAAGTGGACGCAGTGCGCCGCGGTGGCGAGCATGTTGCCCTTCGGGCTGTCGACGACGCTCGCGGTGCAGTAGTGCTCGCCGTCGGCGATCAGGACACCGACGAACGGCAGGCCCTCGAAGGGCCGGGCGGAGGGCAGCGTGGGATCCGCCGCCCGCGACGCGCCGCCGCACCCGGCGAGTGTGACGAGCGCGGTGAGCGCGGCGGCCGTGGCGAGGGCGGCGGAAGCGGATCTCATGTACGGGACGGTACGTCGTGACGGCCCCGCCACGTCGCGACGACTCCGGTGCGACGTGACGTACGCGGTACGTCGGGACGGGGACGGTGCGACGTGAAGACCCCGAAACGACGCGAAGACTCCGGTACGTCGCGACGGCTCCGGTACGTCGCGACGTCCCCGGTGCGACGTCACGTCCCCGGAGCGACGTCACGTACGCGGTACGACGGGCCTCCCCCCAAAAAAATCCACGGCCGGCCCCGCGGAAGCGGAGCGGCCGTGGGCCGAGCGGAAAGGACCGAGCGGAAAGGAGCCGGCTACTTCACCGGCTCGGGCTCCGGGGCGTCCGTGGGGGCTTCCTCGCCCGCCGGGTCGACCGGGGTCCTGACGGAGTCCAGCAGGAGCTGGGCCACGTCGACGACCTGGACGGACTCCTTGGCCTGGCCGTCGTTCTTCTTGCCGTTGACCGAGTCGGTCAGCATGACCAGGCAGAACGGGCAGGCGGTGGAGACGATGTCCGGGTTCAGGGACAGGGCCTCGTCGACGCGCTCGTTGTTGATGCGCTTGCCGATCCGCTCCTCCATCCACATGCGCGCGCCGCCCGCGCCGCAGCAGAAGCCGCGCTCCTTGTGGCGGTGCATCTCCTCGTTGCGCAGGCCCGGCACCTTGGCGATGATCTCGCGCGGCGGCGTGTAGACCTTGTTGTGGCGGCCCAGGTAGCAGGGGTCGTGGTAGGTGATCAGGCCCTCGACCGGGGTGACGGGGATCAGCTTGCCCTCGTCGACCAGGTGCTGGAGCAACTGGGTGTGGTGGATGACCTCGTACTCGCCGCCGAGCTGCGGGTACTCGTTCGCGATCGTGTTGAAGCAGTGCGGGCAGGTGGCGACGATCTTCTTCGCCGACTTCGGCTTCTTCGTCGCCGGGTCCTCGTCGTCCTCACCGAAGGCCGCGTTGAGCGAGGCGACGTTCTCCGCGCCCAACTGCTGGAACAGGAACTCGTTGCCCAGCCGGCGCGGGGAGTCGCCGGTGCACTTCTCGTCGCCGCCCATGATCGCGAACTTCACGCCCGCGATGTGCAGCAGCTCGGCGAACGCCTTGGTGGTCTTCTTGGCGCGGTCCTCCAGGGCGCCCGCGCAGCCGACCCAGTACAGGTAGTCGACCTCGGTGAGGTCCTCGACGTCCTTGCCGACGACCGGGACCTCGAAGTCGACCTCCTTGGTCCAGGCCAGGCGCTGCTTCTTGGCCAGGCCCCAGGGGTTGCCCTTCTTCTCCAGATTCTTCAGCATCGTGCCGGCCTCGCTGGGGAAGCTCGACTCGATCATGACCTGATAGCGGCGCATGTCGACGATGTGGTCGATGTGCTCGATGTCCACCGGGCACTGCTCGACACAGGCGCCGCAGGTGGTGCAGGACCACAGGACGTCCGGATCGATGACGCCGCCCATGGCGGAGCCGCCGTCGGCCCCGGCCTCCAGGGCGCCGATCAGCGGGCGCTCGGCCTCGGCGAGCGCCGCCGCGGGCACGTCCTTGAGCTGGAAGGCACTCGCCTTCTCGGCGCCTTCCTCGTCCTTGCCGCCGCCGGCGAGCAGGTACGGGGCCTTGGCGTGCGCGTGGTCGCGCAGCGCCATGATCAGCAGCTTCGGCGACAGCGGCTTGCCGGTGTTCCAGGCGGGGCACTGCGACTGGCAGCGGCCGCACTCGGTGCAGGTGGAGAAGTCGAGCAGACCCTTCCAGGAGAAGTGCTCGATCTGGGAGACGCCGAACTGGTCGTCCTCGCCCGGGTCCTCGAAGTCGATCGGCTTGCCCGCGCTGGTCATCGGCTGGAGCGCGCCGAGCGCCACGTCGCCGCTGGACTCCCGCTTGAACCAGATGTTCGGGAAGGCCAGGAAGCGGTGCCAGGCCACGCCCATGTCGGTCTTCAGGGCGACCGTGATCATCCAGATGAAGGACGTCGCGATCTTCAGGCCGGCGAAGAAGTAGGTGAGGTTCTGGAGCGTCGAGACGTCCATGCCCTCCAGCCACGAGACCACGGGGTACGAGATGAAGAACGAGGCCTCGTAGCCGTCCACGTGATGCTGGGCGCCCTCCAGCGCGTGCAGCATGAAGATGCAGACGCCGACGATCAGGATGACGGCCTCGACGAAGTACGCCTGCCCGGTGTTGGAGCCGGCGAAGCGGGACTTGCGGCCCGCACCGCCCGGCCTGCTGAGCTGGCGGATGCCGATCAGGACCAGGATGCCGAGCACCGTCATGGTGCCGATGAACTCGACGAAGACGTTGTACGGCGCCCACTCGCCGATGACGGGCAGCAGCCAGTCGGCCTTGAAGAGCTGGCCGATGGCGTTGACGATCGTCAGCAGCAGCGAGAAGAAGCCCACCGCGACGAACCAGTGCGCCGCGCCGACGATGCCCCACTTGTTCATGCGCGTGTGGCCGAGGAACTCCTTGACCACGGTGACGGTGCGTCGCAGGGGGTCGTCGGTCCGGAGGCCGGCGGGTACGGGCTGGCCCAGCCGCATGAAGCGGAAGATCTGCACAATTGCGCGGCCGAACAGTGCGACGCCGACCGCGATAAGGACCAGCGACACGATGATCGCGGCGAGTTGCATGGGTGGCTCCTCGGGCCTGCGGGTGCGGGGGTTACGGGGAATACTTGAGGGGCTGCGCGTACGAACGAGGGGTACGCGGAGTCCGCGGTACAAGGACTACAGCGATTACTAAGCAGTAACTTTTTGGGTCTGCGCTGAGGTTACCCAGTATCCCGAGCGCCATGAAGCCGCCCGGCCGGTGATCTGTGTCGCGCAGGCAACCCTTCCCGCCCCGGGCCGCGTCCCCCGAAGGGGGAGTGACGGTAAGCCCGACATAAAAGTTGAGTGGTGCCGACTCAGGTCAATTGACAGGCTGGCGATGGTGCTGCACGCTTGAGCCTGTTCCACTCAAGTCATGGAGGAATCGAAATGGCACGTGCGGTCGGCATCGACCTGGGCACGACGAACTCCGTCGTCAGTGTTCTCGAAGGCGGTGAGCCCACCGTCATCACCAACGCCGAGGGCGCCAGGACCACGCCGTCCGTCGTCGCCTTCGCGAAGAACGGCGAGGTGCTGGTCGGCGAGGTCGCCAAGCGGCAGGCGGTCACCAACGTCGACAGGACGATCCGTTCGGTCAAGCGCCACATGGGCACTGACTGGAAGGTCAACCTGGACGGCAAGGACTTCAACCCGCAGCAGATGAGCGCCTTCATCCTGCAGAAGCTGAAGCGCGACGCGGAGTCCTACCTCGGCGAGAAGGTCACGGACGCGGTCATCACCGTCCCGGCCTACTTCAACGACTCCGAGCGGCAGGCCACCAAGGAGGCCGGCGAGATCGCGGGTCTGAACGTCCTGCGCATCGTCAACGAGCCCACCGCCGCGGCCCTGGCCTACGGCCTGGAGAAGGACGACCAGACCATCCTGGTCTTCGACCTCGGTGGCGGTACCTTCGACGTCTCGCTGCTGGAGATCGGCGACGGTGTCGTCGAGGTCAAGGCCACCAACGGCGACAACCACCTCGGTGGTGACGACTGGGACCAGCGCGTCGTCGACTACCTGGTCAAGCAGTTCCAGAACGGCCACGGCGTCGACCTCTCCAAGGACAAGATGGCGCTCCAGCGCCTGCGTGAGGCCGCGGAGAAGGCGAAGATCGAGCTGTCGTCGTCCACCGAGACGACGATCAACCTGCCCTACATCACGGCTTCCGCCGAGGGCCCGCTGCACCTGGACGAGAAGCTCACCCGGGCGCAGTTCCAGCAGCTCACCCAGGACCTCCTGGAGCGCTGCAAGACCCCGTTCCACAACGTCATCAAGGACGCCGGCATCGAGCTGTCCGAGATCGACCACGTGGTCCTGGTCGGCGGCTCGACCCGTATGCCGGCCGTCGCCGAGCTGGTCAAGGAGCTGACCGGCGGCAAGGACGCCAACAAGGGCGTCAACCCGGACGAGGTCGTCGCCATCGGCGCGTCGCTCCAGGCCGGTGTCCTCAAGGGTGAGGTCAAGGACGTCCTCCTGCTGGACGTCACCCCGCTGTCCCTCGGTATCGAGACCAAGGGCGGCATCATGACCAAGCTCATCGAGCGGAACACGACGATCCCGACCAAGCGCTCGGAGATCTTCACCACCGCCGAGGACAACCAGCCCTCCGTGCAGATCCAGGTCTACCAGGGCGAGCGCGAGATCGCGGCGTACAACAAGAAGCTCGGCATGTTCGAGCTGACCGGTCTGCCCCCGGCCCCGCGCGGCGTGCCGCAGATCGAGGTCACCTTCGACATCGACGCGAACGGCATCATGCACGTCGCGGCGAAGGACCTCGGCACCGGCAAGGAGCAGAAGATGACCGTCACCGGCGGCTCCTCGCTGCCGAAGGACGAGGTCGACCGGATGCGCCAGGAGGCCGAGCAGTACGCGGACGAGGACCACCGCCGCCGCGAGGCCGCCGAGTCCCGCAACCAGGGCGAGCAGCTCGTCTACCAGACGGAGAAGTTCCTCAAGGACAACGAGGAGAAGGTCCCCGCCGAGGTGAAGACCGAGGTCGAGACCGCCGTCGGCGAGCTGAAGGAGAAGCTCAAGGGCGAGGACACGGCCGAGATCCGCACCGCGACCGAGAAGGTCGCCGCGGTGAGCCAGAAGCTGGGCCAGGCCATGTACGCCGACGCGCAGGCCGCCGGTGCGGCCGCGGGTGGTGCCGAGGGCGCCGCCGGTGCCGAGGGTGGCCAGCAGGCCAAGGCCGAGGACGATGTCGTCGACGCCGAGATCGTCGACGACGAGAAGCCGAAGAAGGACGGTGCCGCGTGACGGAGGAGACTCCGGGCTTCGAGGAGAAGCCCGACGTCCCCGCCGAAGCCGCACAGACCCCTGATGACGCGGCGCAGGCCGAGTCCGCCGACACGGCGGGCTCGGCCCCGGCCGGGGATGCGAACCAGGACGTAGCTCTGACGGCGCAGTTGGATCAGGTGCGCACCGCGCTCGGCGAGCGCACCGCGGACCTCCAGCGGCTCCAGGCGGAGTACCAGAACTACCGTCGCCGGGTGGAGCGGGACCGGGTGTCGGTGAAGGAGATCGCCGCGGCGAATCTGCTCACCGAGCTGCTGCCCGTGCTCGACGACATCGGCCGGGCCCGGGAGCACGGCGAGCTGGTCGGCGGCTTCAAGTCGGTGGCCGAGTCGCTGGAGACGGTGGCCGCGAAGCTGGGCCTCCAGCAGTTCGGCAAGGAGGGCGAGCCCTTCGACCCGACGATCCACGAGGCCCTGATGCACTCGTACGCTCCGGATGTCACGGAGACCACGTGCGTCGCCATCCTCCAGCCCGGGTATCGCATCGGTGAACGAACGATCCGCCCCGCGCGGGTCGCGGTCGCCGAACCGCAGCCCGGCAAGGCCGCCTCGGAGGACGACGCGAAGGCTTCGGACGAGGAGAGCGGTGGCCCGGAGGAGGGCTGACGCGGCGGCGCGGGAAGCAGTTCGGGAGGAGGGACGTCGGGGATGAACACCAAGGACTTCGTGGAGAAGGACTACTACAAGGTCCTCGGCGTCCCGAAGGACGCCACCGAGGCGGAGATCAAGAAGGCGTACCGCAAGCTGGCCCGGGAGTTCCACCCGGACGCCAACAAGGGGGACGCCAAGGCCGAGGAGCGTTTCAAGGAGATCTCCGAGGCCAACGACATCCTCGGTGACCCCAAGCGCCGCAAGGAGTACGACGAGGCGCGGGCGCTGTTCGGCAACGGCGGCTTCCGCGCCGGCCCCGGTGGCGCCGGTGGCGGATCGTTCAACTTCGACCTGGGCGACCTCTTCGGAGGCGGCGCGCAGGGCGGCACGGCGGGCGGCGGCTTCGGCGGCGGGCTCGGTGACGTCTTCGGCGGCCTGTTCAACCGTGGTGGCGGCACGCGTACGCAGCCGCGCCGCGGTCAGGACATCGAGTCCGAGGTGACGCTCAGCTTCACCGAGGCGGCGGACGGGGCCACGGTCCCGCTGCGGATGTCCAGCCAGGCGCCCTGCAAGACGTGCTCCGGCACCGGCGACAAGAACGGCACGCCGCGCGTGTGCCCGACCTGTGTCGGCACCGGTCAGGTCAGCCGCGGCGGTGGTGGCGGTTTCTCGCTCACCGACCCGTGCGTGGACTGCAAGGGCCGCGGCCTGATCGCGGAGAACCCGTGCGATGTCTGCAAGGGCAGCGGCCGGGCGACCAGTTCGCGCACGATGCAGGTGCGCATCCCGGCGGGTGTCTCCGACGGGCAGCGCATCCGGCTGCGCGGCAAGGGCACCCCGGGCGAGCGCGGCGGGCCGAACGGCGATCTGTACGTCGTCGTGCACGTCGAGGCCCACCCGGTCTTCGGGCGCAAGGGTGACAACCTGACCGTCACCGTCCCGGTCACCTTCCCGGAGGCGGCGCTGGGCGGCGAGGTGCGGGTGCCGACCCTCGGCGGCCCGCCGGTGACGCTCAAGCTCCCGGCCGGGACGCCCAACGGACGTACGATGCGCGTGCGCGGCAAGGGCGCGTCGCGCAAGGACGGCACCCGCGGCGACCTGCTGGTCACCGTCGAGGTGAGCGTCCCCAAGGATCTCGGCGACGCCGCACGGGAGTCGTTGGAGTCCTACCGCGAGGCGACCGCGGGCGAGGACCCGCGGGCGGAGCTGTTCCAGGCCGCGAAGGGAGCTTGAGTCGGATGGATGGCCGGGGCGGGCGTCGGAACCCGTACGAACTGACCGAAGAGTCGCCGGTGTACGTCATTTCCGTCGCGGCTCAGCTCTCGGGTCTGCATCCGCAGACCCTGCGTCAGTACGACCGCCTGGGGCTGGTCTCGCCCGACCGTACGGCGGGGCGCGGCCGGCGCTATTCGGCCCGGGACATCGATCTGCTCCGGGAAGTGCAGCGGTTGTCGCAGGACGAGGGCATCAACCTCGCCGGCATCAAGCGCATCATCGAACTGGAGAATCAGGTCGCGGCCCTGCGCCAGCGGGTCGCCGAGCTGCAGCACGCGGTCGAGGGCGCGGCCGCCGCCATCCAGCAGCGGGAGGCGGCCGTGCACGCCTCGTACCGCCGCGACCTGGTCCCGTATCAGGACGTGCAGCAGGCCGGTGCGCTGGTCGTGTGGCGTCCGAAGAAGCGGTCCGAGTAGGCCGCCATCGTCTGCTGGCAGGGGCCGGGGTGCACACGCACCCCGGCCCCTGCCGCTCGTTCAGCAGCCGTTGTAGCCGGCCGTCGGCATGGACAGGCGGCGGTGCACATGGGACTTCATGGTGGACGTGTAGACCGGCTCGTCGTAGTCGGCGATCTCCAGCCGGACGCCGGCGGCGGCGCACCGGACGGTGAAGTCGTCGGCCGAGGCGATCGCGCTCTCCAGGGCACGGCGGCCGGGGGCGACGAACACGTCGACCAGGCCGGCCGCCACGTCCTGCCACAGCGCGGTGTGGTCGGCGCGGAGCCGGTGCACGCTCAGCCGGCAGGTCAGGTCGTAGTCGCGGGCCTGCGCCCACTGCGTACACATCGCGTGCTGGCTGTGGTCGTCCACCAGGAACGGGTCGTCGTCCAGCCCCGACAGCGGCATGAGGCAGGCGATCGCCGTCACTCGGACCGAGTTCATCGTGCCCCCCGGGACGTGGCGGGTGTGGGGGTGACGATACCGCCGCGCGACCGGCGCGGCGCAGGGGCGGTGCCGGGCGGCGAGGCGTATCCGCACGCATGGCCCCCGTGGTTACGCCCGGCCCAGCGCCTTGGTGACGGTGATCTCGATCATCACCCGGTCCGGCTTGGGGGTCGGAGTGCGGCCGTACCGCTCGGCGTAGCGCCGTACCGCGTCCGCCACCACGTCCGCGTCCGTACGGATCCGGGCGACGCCCTCCAGGGTGGCCCACCGCCTGCCCTGCATCTGGCACACCGCGACCCGGGCGCCGTCCGGGCCGCCCGCGAGGACATGGCCGACCTTGCTGCTGTCCTTACGGGTGATCACCCGGGCGATGCGCTGGTTCGCGTCGAAGGTGACACCGACCGGGACGACGTGCGGCGTGCCGTCGGGGCGCAGGGTGGTCAGCGTGCACAGGAGGTGCTCGCTCCAGAAGGCGAGGTACTCGGGGCTGAGGTCGTCCAGGTCGTGGGCCATGACCGGAAGAGTAATTGGGGAACCTGTGGGGATGCCGTGCGGAGGGACCGCGAAGGGCCGGCGAAGGTGGCGTGGAGGAGGCGTGAAGACGCCATGGAACCGCCATCCGCCCTGATGAAACGCGCAGAACGGCGGGCGGTCCCGCCACGGCGGCGGACGGCCCGGACCGGGACGACGGAGGCAGGTCGGGCGGGATCGGCCGGGCCGCGGCGGCGGCCGTACGCCGGTCCGGAGCGTACCCGCGCGGCGGCCGGCCGGCGCCGCGGCGGCGAGGCCCGGGCATGGACCGTGCCACCCGGTGCACCCGTAGGAGGGCCGGAAGACGCCGTGGAGTCCCCGGAACGGCCTTGAGTGGAATAGACTCAACTTATCGGACGTTGAGCTGAGCAGGTTCCACTGCCGGACCACGGCACCGATCACACACCCGAGCCCAAGGAGGAGCGCGCGAGTGGACGCCGAGCTGACCAACAAGAGCCGCGAGGCGCTGAGCGCCGCCAACGAGCGGGCGGTGACCGCGGGACACGCGGACATGACCCCCGCGCATCTGCTGCTCGCCCTCCTCGCCGGCGGGGACAACGAGAACATCACCGACCTGCTGGCCGCCGTCGGGGCGGACGCCGCCGCGCTGCGCTCCGGCGCCGAGCGCCAGCTCGCCGGACAGCCCAGCGTGCAGGGTTCCACGGTCGCGCCGCCGCAGCCCGACCGCGACACGCTGGCCGTCATCGCCGACGCGGCGCAGCGCGCCAAGGAGCTGGGCGACGAGTTCATCTCCACCGAGCACCTGCTCATCGGCATCGCCGCGAAGGGCGGCCGCGCCGGCGAACTGCTGACGGAGCAGGGCGCCACGGCCAAGAAGCTGCTGAGCGCCTTCGAGGACAGCCGCGGCGGCCGCCGGGTGACCACCCCGGACCCGGAGGGCACGTACAAGGCGCTGGAGAAGTTCGGTACGGACTTCACGGCGGCCGCGCGCGAGGGCCGACTGGACCCGGTCATCGGCCGTGACCAGGAGATCCGCCGTGTGGTGCAGGTCCTCTCACGGCGTACGAAGAACAACCCGGTGCTCATCGGCGAGCCCGGCGTCGGCAAGACCGCGGTCGTCGAGGGGCTGGCGCAGCGGATAGTGAAGGGCGACGTCCCCGAGTCGCTGCGCGACAAGCGGCTGGTGGCCCTGGACCTGGGCGCGATGGTCGCGGGCGCGAAGTACCGCGGCGAGTTCGAGGAGCGGCTCAAGACCGTCCTGGCGGAGATCAAGTCCAGCGACGGCCAGATCATCACGTTCATCGACGAGCTGCACACGGTCGTCGGCACCGGCGCCGGCGGCGACTCCGCCATGGACGCGGGCAACATGCTCAAGCCGATGCTGGCCCGCGGCGAGCTGCGCATGGTCGGCGCCACGACCCTGGACGAGTACCGCGAGCGCATCGAGAAGGACCCGGCGCTGGAGCGCCGCTTCCAGCAGGTGCTGGTCGCCGAGCCGACCGTCGAGGACACGGTCGCGATCCTGCGCGGGCTCAAGGGCCGCTACGAGGCGCACCACAAGGTGCAGATCGCCGACTCCGCGCTGGTCGCCGCCGCCACCCTCTCCGACCGCTACATCACCTCCCGCTTCCTGCCGGACAAGGCCATCGACCTGGTCGACGAGGCGGCCTCCCGCCTCCGTATGGAGATCGACTCCTCGCCCGTGGAGATCGACGAACTCCAGCGCTCCGTCGACCGGCTGCGCATGGAGGAGCTGGCGCTCAAGAACGAGACCGACGCCGGCTCCGTGCAGCGCCTGGAGAAGCTGCGCAAGGACCTCGCCGACAAGGAGGAGGAGCTGCGCGGCCTGACCGCCCGCTGGGAGAAGGAGAAGCAGGGCCTCAACCGCCTCGGTGAGCTGAAGGAGAAGCTGGACGAGCTGCGCGGCCAGGCCGAGCGCGCCCAGCGCGACGGCGACTTCGACACCGCCTCCAAGCTGTTGTACGGGGAGATCCCGGGCCTGGAGCGGGAACTGGAGGAGGCCGCCGCGGCCGAGGCCGAGCAGGAGGCGTCCCAGGACACCAAGTCCTCCATGGTCAAGGAGGAGGTCGGCCCGGACGACATCGCGGACGTGGTCGGCTCCTGGACCGGCATCCCGGCCGGGCGCCTGCTGGAGGGCGAGACGCAGAAGCTGCTGCGTATGGAGGACGAGCTGGGCAAGCGGCTGATCGGCCAGACCGAGGCCGTCCGGGCGGTCTCGGACGCGGTGCGCCGCACCCGCGCCGGCATCGCCGACCCGGACCGTCCCACCGGCTCGTTCCTCTTCCTCGGCCCGACCGGCGTCGGCAAGACCGAACTGGCCAAGGCGCTCGCCGACTTCCTCTTCGACGACGAGCGGGCAATGGTCCGCATCGACATGAGCGAGTACGGCGAGAAGCACAGCGTGGCCCGGCTGGTCGGCGCCCCGCCCGGCTACGTCGGTTACGAGGAGGGCGGCCAGCTCACCGAGGCGGTCCGCCGCCGCCCGTACTCGGTCGTCCTGCTGGATGAGGTGGAGAAGGCCCACCACGAGGTCTTCGACGTGCTGCTCCAGGTCCTCGACGACGGCCGGCTCACCGACGGCCAGGGCCGCACGGTGGACTTCCGCAACACGATCCTGATCCTGACCTCCAACCTGGGCTCCACCTTCCTGATGGACCCGCTGCTGAAGGAGGACCAAAAGCGGGAGAAGGTCCTGGAGACGGTACGGGCGTCGTTCCGGCCCGAGTTCCTCAACCGGCTGGACGACCTGGTGGTCTTCCACCCGCTCGGCACCGACCAGCTCCAGCGGATCGCGGGCATCCAGCTCGACCACCTCCAGCGCCGGCTCGCCGACCGCAGGCTGACGCTGGACGTCACCGACCGCGCCCTGACCTGGCTGGCCTGGCTCGGCCAGGAACCGGCCGCCGACCGGTCGCAGTCCGCGCCGGACCTGTCCTACGGGGCGCGCCCGCTGCGCCGCCTGGTCCAGACGGCCATCGGCGACCAGCTCGCCAAGGCGATCCTGGGGGGCGAGGTGCTGGACGGCGACACGGTACGGGTGGATGTGGCCGAGGACGGCAGGTCGCTGGTGGTCGGTCCCGTACGGTGAGCCGCACCGGACCGCCGGCCTCCGGACCGTCGCACGAGGTGTCCCGCCGCCGTCCTGCCCGTCGGCTTTTTGGCCCACAGCGGAGAGACGGCGGCGGGCTTGCCATGACGGGGCCGGGATGGGGGAGGATGGCGGGGACCATACGAAGGGAATTCCACGGTGAGCATCGACCCGTCCTCGATCCCGAATTTCGGGGGCCAGCCCGAACCGCAGCCGTCGGGGCCTGATGGTCCCGTCCTGCCCGACCAGGAACTGGTCAAGCAGCTCCTCGACCAGATGGAGCTGAAGTACGTAGTCGACGACGAGGGTGACCTCGCCGCCCCGTGGGAGCAGTTCCGCACGTACTTCATGTTCCGCGGCGAGGAGGAGCAGCAGATCTTCTCCGTCCGCACGTTCTACGACCGCCCGCACGGCATCGACGACAAGCCGAAGCTGCTGGAGGCGCTCGACGACTGGAACCGCCGGACGCTGTGGCCCAAGGCCTACACCCACACCCATGACGACGGTACGGTCCGGCTGATCGGCGAGGCGTCGATGCTGATCGGCACCGGCGTCGCTCTGGAGCACTTCGTGTCCAGCACGGTGAGCTGGGTCCGCGCGTCGATCGAGTTCGACAAGTGGATCGTCGAGCAGCTCGGCCTGGAGGCCGACATCGAGGGTGAAGACGACGAGAAGCCGGGTGACGCGGAGGCGTGAGCCTTCCCGTGACCACGGGTCTCGCGGGCCCCGGAGCGATGTGCTCCGGGGCCCGTGGTCGTCTTGGGGCGGCCGCGGCTCACAGCGGCAGCGGCGCCATGGCCAGCAGATACACGCCGTACCCGAGGGAGAGCACGGCCAGCGAGCCGGTCGCCAGGACCACCGAGCGTGGCCGGGCGCGGGCCAGCGCGACCGCCACCGGTACGAGCAGCGGGAAGGCCGGCAGCAGGAACCGCGGCTTGGAGGGGAAGTAGCCGGTGCCGCCCAGCGCCACGGCCACCAGGACCGCGGTGTAGACGAGCAGCGGCAGGGGCGGCCGGTCCAGCACCAGCAGGACCAGGAGCAGGACCGCCACGGCGACGACCGCGGCGGCCATGTGCTGCGCCAGCGGCTCGTTGTGCAGGAACAGCCGCTTCACGGACCGCAGGGTGTCCCGGCCGAAGTCGAAACGCGAGCCCCAGACCTCCTGTACCCGGAAGTAGCCGCGCGGTCCGGCGCCGGTGCGCGCCCCCACCCACAGGACGTAACCGAGCCATCCGGCGGGGGCGATCAGGGCCGCGGCCCAGTAGGGCCAGCGGGGGCGCCGGGGACGGGGCCCGGGGCCGCCCCGGTCGCGCCCGCGCCACCAGGTCCGTGCGGCTGCCGCCGCCATGACCGCCGCGGCGACCGCGAGGCCGTTCGGCCGGGCCAGACCGGCCGCCACCGCCAGGCCGCCGGCCCACAGCGGGCGGTCGGTGAGCAGCGCGTACAGTGCCCACGCGGCCAGCGCGGTGAGCAGCGGTTCCGTATAGCTCAGCGACTCGATGACGGCGTGCGGCAGCAGGGCCCACAGCACCACCAGGAAGGTGCCGGCGCGCCGTCCGTACAGATGTGCGCCGACCGCGAAGATGCCCCAGGCGGCCACGGCGGCGGCCGTCCAGGCGAGCAGCAGCCCGGCGTTGAGCGCGCCGATCGGCACGGCGGCGGACACGGCGCGGATCAGCCCGGGGTACAGGGGGAAGAAGGCCAGGTCGGCGAGGGGGTCGGGCGGCCACATGTGGTGGGGCGTCGGGGAGCCGTACCCGTACCGGGCCACACTCAGGTACCAGTTGGAGTCCCAGGTGGCGCCGAGCAGCGTGCGGGGGTGGCGGCCCGTGTGCCACGCCCAGAGCGCCGTGCACAGCACCCCCGCGCAGCGGATGGCCGCGAACAGCGCGAGGGCGGGTGCCGCGCGGCGCAGGGCGGCCCGGACGTGGACGCGTACGGATCCTGGCCGTACCGCCGCGGCGGCTGTGGTGTCGACGGTCTCGGCGGACACGAAACACCTCCGGTACGGCGCGCGGCGGCCACACGCCGCGCTCTCGGCGGCCCGGCGCACCCCGACACCACGACTCTCGGCGCCGCCCGCCCGCCTCGCGACCCCTGTGGCCCGGCTGTAGGCCGACCGGGTGGTGCACAGGGGCGCGGGGCCCGGGCCGCCCGGTCAGAGGCCACGGAGGCGGTCGACCGCCTCCTGGAGGACCTTTTCCTGCTTGCAGAAGGCGAAGCGCACGTATGGGGCGCCCTGGTCCTGGTGGTCGTAGAAGACGGCGTTGGGGATGGCCACGACGCCGGCGCGCTCCGGGAGGGCGCGGCAGAAGGCGAAACCGTCCTTCTCGCCGAGGGGGCGGATGTCGGTGGTGACGAAGTATGTGCCGGACGGGCGGAAGACCCGGAATCCGGCGGCGGCGAGGCCGTCGGCCAGCAGGTCGCGCTTGGTCCGCAGTTCGTCCCGCAGACCGGTGAAGTAGCTGTCGGGCAGGGCCAGCGCCTCGGCGACCGCGTACTGGAACGGTCCGGCGGAGACGTACGTGAGGAACTGCTTGGCGGAGCGGACGGCACCGGTCAGCTCCGGGCTCGCGGTCACCCAGCCGACCTTCCAGCCGGTGAAGGAGAAGGTCTTGCCGGCCGAGCCGATGGTGACGGTGCGCTCGCGCATGCCCGGCAGGGACGCCAGCGGGATGTGCTCGCCCTCGTAGACGAGGTGCTCGTACACCTCGTCGGTGATGACCAGCAGGTCGCGTTCGCAGGCGAGGCGGGCGATCTCGGTGAGTTCGGCGCGGTCGAGGACGGTGCCGGTGGGGTTGTGGGGGGTGTTGAGGAGGATGAGGCGGGTGCGGTCGGTGATGGCGTCGCGCAGCTCGTCGAGGTCGAGGGTGTACGTGCCGTCCTCGGCGGACGGGCGCAGCGTCACCGGGACGCGGGTGCCGCCCGCCATCGCGATGCAGGCCGCGTAGGAGTCGTAGTACGGCTCCAGCGCGATCACTTCGTCGCCGGGCTCCAGGAGGGCGAGCAGCGAGGCGGCGATGGCCTCGGTGGCGCCCGCGGTGACCAGGACCTCGGTGTCGGGGTCGTACGCGACGCCGAGGTGGCCGTAGAAGCGGTGCTGGTGCGCGGCGACGGCGGCGCGCAGTTCGGGGATGCCGGGGCCCGGCGGGTACTGGTTGCCGCGGCCGTCGCGCAGCGCGCGGACCGCCGCCTCCCTGACCTCCTCCGGCCCGTCGGTGTCGGGGAAGCCCTGTCCCAGGTTGATCGATCCGGTGCGTACGGCGAGGGCGGACATCTCGGCGAAGATCGTCGTACCGAACTCGGCGAGGCGGCGGTTGAGCAGCGGTCGTGACATGCCCGCCATCCTCCGCCGAACCTCTGGACTTCCTCAACTGTGCTTTGCGGCCGCCGGGGCCCGGGCATGAGCCCCGCACCGATGCCACGCACGGAACCGGCCGGCCCGAAAGGGGACGCCGGATCCGGAGTGGATCAGCGCGGACCGGAGAGGGATCCAGGGACACAAACGGTCAGTACGACAGCGCTTCGGCCGGGCCGGGGGACCCGGCGGCGGGCGGAGCGGGTGCCTCGCTTCGGGGGACGGAAAGGAGTGTGGGGCAGTGATGGGTTTTGTGGTCTTTCTCGTGATCTGTGTGGTGGTCGCGACCCTGGTGGCCACGGCGGCGCGGAGCCGCGACGGGGGCGGCTGCCACAGCCTCGGCAAGCGCCGGCGGGACGGCGCCGGCTGGTGGGTGGCCGGTGACCCGGGCGTGGGCGGCGGACACCACCACCACGGCAACTCCTGCGGCGGCTCGCTCTCCTGCGGCGGCGGTGGCGGCGGGCACCACTCGTCCTCGTCCTGCGGCGGCGGTGGCGGCTGCGGCGGAGGCAGCTCCTGAAAGGTGCGGGGTTTCGTTCGCGGGGCGGCCACGGCAGCGTTGCTGCCCCGTACACATGCAGGCGGCCCATACCGGCCCGCATATGCGTTCAGCAGGGTCAACGCCCGCTGAGGGGTGGGTTGTTGAACAACTGAACTGAGTGGCCCTCTGGGGGATGGAAACCCGGCGAAGATGGGTAAAAACGCTGTGGGCCCCGCTCGTTTCATGATTCCCTCTCCCTAGAGAATCCCAGTTCTCGGACCCCACGTGGGCACGAGCCGGCAGACAGTCGTAACCCTGATCCCGTCTCCGGGGCAGGCCGGCCCACCATCCACTGCGTGCTTGCGGAGCCGACCCATGCTCACGACCCTGAAAACGCCCTACACCGATACCCGCGCCTGTGACCTGGCCTGGGCACTCGGCAGGGAGCCGCTGCCGGCCCTCGCCGTGCTGGACCTCCAACTCGCCGACGCCCACGTGCAGTTGCGGCTGCTCGGAGCTTCCCATCAGGTGCTCCTGGAGGAGGAACGCGGCACCTGCTCCGAAACCGTCGCCTGCATACCCGGCAGCAGCACCCCGCTCCCCCTGGGCGTGGCGAAACGCATCGGCGACTGGGAGTACGAATTCGCGGCCCATGTCGAGACGCTCTCGCAGGGCTCGTTCGCCGGACGCGCCCAGGAACTGCTCGCCCTGGTCGCCGAACATCCCCTCGGCCTTGCCGGAACGTTCCCGGGCTCACCGCACGCGTTCACCGCGATGCTGGCGCAGCGCGAGGACGGACAGGTGCGCTGGCGCACCTGGCACGCCTACCCGCAGGAGGGGCGGCTGGTCGCGACCCGTACGCGGGTGGGCGTCCGGATGGCGGCAGCGCTCTGAACAGCGGCGACGCGCCCCGCTGTGGGTGGCGACCCGCGTGGGCGCCCTTACTGGCTCGCGGGCCGGGGGGCGTGCCCGTAGTGCTCCAAGTCGCCCGTGTGGGACGCTCACTACGCTCGTGTGGGTGACATAGGGCCATCCGGCGGTCACGTAGCGTTGCACGACATGATCGACCCGCCTGCTCCAGTCCACCGCGGTTCCCCCGTGCCGCCCGAGGCGGGGAGCCAGGCGCCACTGCCCGTACCCGCCGGGCTCGGCCGGCTGCTCGTCCTGGCCACGGTCTTCGTCTGCGCCGCCTGCGGCCTCGTGTACGAACTCGAACTGGTCGCCCTCGCCTCCTACCTGACCGGCGACTCGGTCACCCAGGCCTCCGTCGTGCTGTCCGTCATGGTTTTCGCCATGGGCGTCGGATCGCTGCTCGCCAAGCGGCTGCGCTGCCGGGCGGCCGTCGGCTTCGGGGCGCTGGAGGCGGTCCTCGCGCTCGTCGGCGGCTTCTCCGTGATGGCGCTCTACGCCTGCTACGCCTGGTTCGGCCAGTCCCGCTCCGCCCTGGTCGCCTTCTCGCTGGCCATCGGCATGCTCATCGGCGCCGAGGTGCCCCTGCTGATGACACTCATCCAGCGGGTCCGCCGCCAGGACGCCGGAGGCGCGGTGGCGGACCTGTTCGCGGCCGACTACGTGGGCGCCCTGGTCGGCGGACTGGCCTTTCCCTTCCTGCTGCTGCCGGTGCTGGGCCAGGTCTCCGGCGCCCTGCTCACCGGTTCGGTCAACGCGGTGGCCGGCGGCGGACTGGTGCTCTGGCTCTTCCGCAACGACCTGTCCGTACGGGCCCGCTGGGCGCTGATCGGCACGAACGTGCTGGCGCTGACACTGCTTGCGGCCGGGACGGTACTGGTCGCCCCCTTCGAACGGGCCGCGCGGGACGCGGTGTACGGGACGGCGGCGCGGGTCGCGGTCCGTACCGGCATCCAGGAAGTCGTGATCACCGGCGGCACGGGCCCGGCTCGGCAGGGGCGGCCCACACCGAGGGCCGGGACGCACGGTGCCGCGGCCGGGAAGACCGGCGGCCCGCTCGGGCTCTACCTGGACGGGCGGCTGCGGGCCAGCGCGGACGACGACCCCCCGTACCACGAAGGGCTGGTGCACCCGGCCATGGCCGGCGGCCCGCACCGCCGGGTCCTGGTGCTCGGAGGCGGCGACGGTCTCGCCGCCCGCGAGGTGCTGCGCCACCCCGGCGTCACGGCCGTGACGATCGTCGAACTCGACCCGGGCGTGGCACACCTGGCCCGTACGGACCCGGGGCTGTCCACGCTCAACGGGCACGCGCTGGACGACCCACGCGTACGGGTGGTCGCGGGCGATGTGTTCGAGTGGCTGCGGCGGGGCGGCGGCGCGCCCCGGAACGGCGGACCGTACGACGTGATCATCGCTGACCTCCCCGACCCGGTGAGCACCGCCAGCACCAAGCTCTACTCACAGGAGTTCTACGGCCTCGCCGCCCGCGCGCTGGCCGAGGGCGGCCGGCTGGCGGTGCACGCCGGGGAGCCCGCGACCCGTCCCCGCACGTTCTGGACGGTTGACGCGACCGTACGGGCCGCCGGCCTGCGCACCGTCCCGTACCGCATCTCCGGCCGCCCCACGCCCCGCACCGGCGCGCCGGAACGCTCCTGCGGAACGGCCCGCCCCGCTGCCCACCGCCCGGGCCCCGCCTGCGGCTGGGGCCTCCTTCTCGCGGCCCGCCACACACCCCGCCTGACCCTCTCCCCGGACACCCCCGCGCTGCGCTCCCTGACCCCCGTCACCCTCCAGAGAGCGGCCCGCTCCCTCACCCGCGTCCCCGGCCTGCCCCCGTCGACGCTGATGCACCCGCGCTACCTGGACTGAGACCGCTCAGCCCGCCGGTCCGACGCCCGGGGGCGTGCTACTCCGGGCTCCCGCCCCCGCCCGCGTCCCTCCGAGGGAGAAAATGGTGCCGGGCCGGACACGTGGGCCGGGAGGGCTGGGTAGGCTCCCATGCCATGGAGCACGAGGTGTACGTTCCGTTTCCCGTCGAGGCCGTACGGCAGGCGCTGACCGAGCCGGAGCGCGTGGCGCGCTGCATCCCCGGATGCCAACTCGACGCCGACGCGGACCCCGGCACCCCCGGCGGGCGGCTGCGGCTGCGCATCGGGAGTTCCACCATCACCTACCGCGGCACGCTCACCGTCACCGGCCGCGGTGCCGACACGGTCACGGTCGAAGCCAGCGGCATCGAGTCGCGGGGTGACGGCTCCGCCGAGCTGTCCCTCACCGTGCGGCTCGCCGCCGCGCCCGACGACTCCGCCTCCACGGTCCTCCGGTGCGCCGGCACGGTCATCAGCACGGGCCGCCTCGCGGACGCCACCGACCAGGCGGCCGAGTCCGCCGGACGCCGCGTCCTGGACCGCTTCGCCGCCAACCTTGCGGCGGACCTCGCCGACAACCCGCCGGAGCCCCAGGACAGCGGCGCCCCGGCCACGCCCCCCACCACCGCGCCCGCCTTCGACTCCGAGGTACCGCCGCCGTCGCTCGACCCGCTCGCCGACGCCGACGACCAGGACGGCACCCCGCCCGCCGAAGCCGCGCACGCGCGGCGCACGATGATCGGGCGCAGCGCCGAGGAAGTCGACCACGCGCCGCCGCGCGGCCGGTACGCGCCCGTGCCCGCCCCGCAGTCGGCGACCACCTCCGCCACTCTGCGCTGGGCGGCACCGGCCGCGGCCCTCGCGCTCGCGTCGGCGGTCGTGGTGGGCCGGGTGCTGCGGCGGCGCCGCTGACCGGGCGGCTCCGGTCCGCACCGGGCCCGTCCGGGCCGCCGGCGACAACCCGCCTGCCGCACCGCCGTACCGCCCCGGCTCCCCGTTAGGGTCGGACCGTGAGTGACAACGACACGCGAAACGCCGCACAGGGCCGGGTACGGCTGGCCGCCGGCGACGCCGAAGTGACCGTGGACCCGGCCAACGGATGCCGGGTCGCCGGCCTGCGGATCGGCGGGACGGAACTGCTGCGGCAAGGTGCCAAGTACGGCTCCTTCCCGATGGTGCCGTGGTGCGGCCGCATCGAGAACGGGCGCTTCCGCAACGGCGGCGAGGTGCACCAGATGCCGCTCAACTCCCCGCCGCACGCCATCCACGGCACCGGCCGCAACGTCGCCTGGACGACGGCACGTACGGACGCCACCAGCGCCGTGTTCACCTACGACCTCCTCGACCCGGCCGCCGCCCCTTGGCCGTACCCGGGCCGGGTCACCCAACTGGTCGAGCTGGCCGAGGACGGCAGCTCCCTCACCCTGACCATGGGCGTCGAGGCGAGCGCCGACTCCTTCCCCGCGCAGGCCGGCTGGCACCCGTGGTTCCTGCGCAGCCTGGACGGGGAAGGGCGGCGCGGCGAGGACGTCCGGATCGACTTCACCGCCGCGTGGCAGGAGGAGCGGGGCGAGAACCACCTGCCCACCGGACGGCGGACCGACCCGAAGCCCGGCCCCTGGGACGACTGCTTCGGCATGCCGGACGGTGTGGACGTCACCCTCACCTGGCCGGGCCGCCTGGAGCTGAAGGTCACCAGCGGCGCCGAGTGGGTGGTGGTCTACGACGAGCAGGAGGAGGCGGTCTGCGTGGAGCCGCAGTCCGGCCCGCCGAACGGCCTCAACACGACGCCGCGCCTGGTCACCCCGATCGAGCCGCTGGAAATCTCGACCACCTGGGCCTGGCGCGTCCTGTCCTGACCACCGGCGGCCCCCGGCCACCGGCGTCCGTCCCGGCCCCGGCAGACGCTCTAAGCTCGTGCGCATGACTGACGACGTACGCGGCGATCTGCTGCGGCAGATCAAGGACAAGGCCGTGGTGCACGGCAAGGTGACGCTCTCCTCCGGCAAGGAGGCCGATTACTACATCGACCTGCGCCGGATCACCCTCGACGGTGCGGCCGCGCCCCTCGTCGGCCAGTTGATGCTGGACATCACCGCCGACCTGGACTACGACGCGGTCGGCGGGCTCACGCTCGGTGCCGACCCGGTCGCGTCCTCCATGCTGCACGCGGCCGCGGCGCGCGGCCGCCGGCTGGACGCGTTCGTCGTGCGCAAGGCGCAGAAGACCCACGGGATGCAGCGGCGGATCGAGGGGCCGGACATCAAGGGCCGCCGGGTTCTGGTGGTCGAGGACACCTCCACCACCGGCGGCTCGCCGCTGACCGCCGTCGAGGCGGCGCGGGAGGCGGGCGCGGAGGTGGTCGCGGTCGCCACGATCGTCGACCGCGGGGCGGAGTCGGCCATCGCCGGCGCGGGGCTGCCGTACCTCACCGGTTACCGGCTCGGGGACCTCGGCCTCGCCTAGGCCTCGACGGGCGGACCGGCGCTGACCAGCGCTTATCGCAAACGGGTGGTGGGTTTCACGTGAAACCGGCCACCCGTCTGCGTTCGGGTGGCGTGTACGGGATGTGGAGCAAACCGCCGAGTCTGGGAAGATGAGCTACGGCGATGTCGTCGCCCCCTGGTCAGGGCCCAGAACGCACACCCGCACATCACAAGGAGCGGACAGATGCCCATCGCAACTCCCGAGGTCTACAACGAGATGCTGGACCGGGCGAAGGCAGGCAAGTTCGCCTACCCGGCCATCAACGTGACCTCGACGCAGACTCTGCACGCAGCGCTGCGTGGTTTCGCCGAGGCCGAGAGCGACGGCATCGTCCAGATTTCCACCGGTGGTGCGGAGTTCCTGGGCGGTCAGCACAACAAGGACATGGTGACCGGCGCCGTGGCGCTGGCGGAGTTCGCGCACATCGTCGCCGAGAAGTACGACATCAACGTCGCGCTGCACACCGACCACTGCCCCAAGGACAAGCTGGACGGCTACGTCCGTCCGCTGCTGGCCGTCTCCGAGCAGCGGGTGGCCAAGGGCCAGAACCCGCTGTTCCAGTCCCACATGTGGGACGGCTCCGCCGAGACCCTGGCCGACAACCTGTCCGTCGCGCAGGAGCTGCTGGCCCAGGCCGCCGCCGCGAAGATCATCCTTGAGGTCGAGATCACCCCGACCGGTGGCGAGGAGGACGGCGTCACCCACGAGATCAACGACGAGCTGTACACCACCGTCGACGACGCGGTGCGGACCGCTGAGGCGCTGGGTCTGGGCGAGAAGGGCCGCTACCTGCTCGCCGCCTCGTTCGGCAACGTGCACGGCGTCTACAAGCCGGGCAACGTCGTGCTCCGTCCCGAGCTCCTCAAGGACCTCCAGGAGGGTGTCGGCGCCAAGTACGGCAAGTCCGCGCCGTTCGACTTCGTCTTCCACGGCGGCTCGGGCTCCACGCCGGAGGAGATCGCCACGGCGCTGGAGAACGGCGTCGTGAAGATGAACCTGGACACGGACACGCAGTACGCGTTCACCCGGCCGATCGCGGACCACATGTTCCGCAACTACGACGGTGTCCTGAAGGTCGACGGCGACGTCGGCAACAAGAAGACCTACGACCCGCGGAGCTGGGGCAAGCTCGCGGAGGCCGGCATGGCCAAGCGCATCACCGAGGCCTGCGCCAACCTCCGCTCCACCGGCACCAAGATCAAGTAACCCCCTGGGTTGCCGAGGCCCCGCGTTCAGCCTGAACGCGGGGCCTCCGTGCGCTTGCGCCTTCGGCGCGGGGGCCTGGTGGGGGGTGCGTTGTGCGGCTTTTGGTCCGGTGGGTGGGGGCTCGGGGCCCTTCCGGGGTCACCCTCCCCCAGCCTCCGGCCGGGGGTGCCCCCACAGCACCCTTGAGGCAACGTGAGGGTCATCGTGAACCCTGGCGCCGGGCTGCCTGCGGGGAGGCGCCGGAATGTCCCCGAGCCCGCGCCGTGAGCGCCATCCCGCCATCGGGGTCACTCACTGACATCAGCAGTCCCCCCTCGCGCGAAGCGCGAACGTCCACCCCCACGGGCGCGCACCCGCGAAGAAGGCCCAGCCCCCTGAGGCCATCGTCGGCTGCCCCCCGGGAACCTTGGCAAACTGGTACCCATGGCCATTCACGAGAACCTTCTCGGGGGACCGCCCCCGACCGAACTCCCCGACGACCCCGAGCCCCGCGAGCTCCTCGCCTCGGGTGCCGCGCCGACGGACGTCGCGGCGAAGTATCCGACCTCCTCGCTGGCCTGGGCGCAGCTTGCGGACGACGCGTTCCAGGCGGGACGTACGGTCGAGTCGTACGCGTACGCCCGTACCGGCTACCACCGGGGCCTGGACGCGCTGCGCCGGGCCGGGTGGAAGGGCCACGGGCCGGTGCCGTTCGAGCACGAGCCGAACCGCGGCTTCCTGCGCGCCCTGCACGCGCTCGCCCGCGCCGCGCAGGCCATCGGTGAGCAGGCGGAGTACGAGCGCTGCACGACGTTCCTGCGGGAGTCGTCGCCGACCGCGGCGGACACCCTCTCGTAAGGCGCTGAGCTGCGCTTCCGGCTGCGGGCCGGAGTGGATCGCGGGCCGGTCGCGCATGCGCGACCGGCCCTTGGCATGCGGTCGGCGGCCTCTTGCGTGCCTTCGGTGGAGCACGGATGATGCCAGTGGGCCGGAAGATTCCGCGTCCGAGGGGACCGGGGCTCCGTTTGCCGACGGGAAGGAGCGGACCGCTACCCGGAAGCGAGCAGCATCGAGGAGTTCCTCATGTCGCAGCAGTCCGCCCCGCAGCGTCAGCCGGAGACCGATGACGTCCGCCGGCCCGATCTGAGCATCGGCAGCTCGGACACGACGCCGTACGAGGATTACGTCCACGCGGACGTGCTCACCCACCTTCAGCATCCGCTGTCCGACGATCCGGGCGAGCTGGCCTTCCTGGTGACGACGCAGGTGATGGAGCTGTGGTTCACCGTCGTCGTGCACGAGTGGCACACCGCTGCGCAGGCGCTGCGCCGGGACGACCTGCCGGTGGCGATGGAGGCGCTGGAGCGTTCGACGTATCAGATGGAGGCGCTCAACGCGGCGTGGAAGCCCCTGGCCCGGCTGACGCCGGCGCAGTTCAACGCGTTCCGGGGTGCGCTGGGGGAGGGGTCGGGGTTCCAGTCCGCGATGTACCGGCGGCTGGAGTTCCTGCTCGGTGAGAAGTCGGCGTCGATGCTCATACCGCATCGTGGCGCGCCGCGTGAGTACGCCGAGCTGGAGAAGGCGCTGCACGAGCCGAGTCTGTGGGACGAGGTGCTGCGGCTGCTGGCGCGCCGGGGCCATGCGATCCCCGGTGAGGTGCTGGAGCGTGAGGTGACGGCGCGGTACGAGCCGGACGCGCGGGTGGAGGCCGTGTGGGCCGAGATCTACGCGGGTCCGCGCGACGGTGAGTTGGTACGGCTCGGTGAGGCGTTGACGGACGTCGCGGAGCTGGTGTGGCGCTGGCGGAACGATCATTTGGTGGCGACGCGGCGGGCGATGGGAGCCAAGATGGGGACCGGCGGTTCGGCGGGTGTGGCGTGGCTGGAGAAACGGGC
This sequence comes from Streptomyces sp. NPDC018045, assembly GCF_044327445.1. Classification (NCBI taxonomy): domain Bacteria; kingdom Bacillati; phylum Actinomycetota; class Actinomycetes; order Kitasatosporales; family Streptomycetaceae; genus Streptomyces; species Streptomyces sp. NPDC018045. The sequence continues at coordinate 111,102 of NZ_JBIRFL010000003.1, read as the reverse complement.
GGGCAAGAACGTTTTTCCGGAGCTGTGGACGGCACGCAGCCATGTCTGACCCGGCCGCGCGCGCCACGGTGCTGGACGCACGGGACGAACTCCGCGCCGTACGGGAGCAGTTCGAGCTGGACGACTGCGTGTACCTGGACGGGAACTCGCTGGGGGCCCTGCCCGGCCACGTGCCCGGGCGGGTCGCCGACGTCATCACCCGGGAGTGGGGCGAGCTGCGCATCCGTTCCTGGGAGGAGTCGGGCTGGTGGACCGCGCCGGAACGCGTCGGCGACCGCATCGCCCCGCTGCTGGGCGCCGCGCCGGGACAGGTGGTGGTCGGTGACTCGACCAGCGTCAACGTCTTCAAGGCGGTGGTCGGCGCCGTACGGATGGCGGGCGAGGGCCGGGACGAGATCCTGGCCGACGAGACGTCCTTCCCGACCGACGGGTACATCGCGGAGTCCGCGGCGCGGATGACGGGCTGCACCCTGCGTGCGCTGCCGGCCGCGCGGATACCCGGCGAGGCGGGGCCCCGGACCGCGCTCGCGCTGGTCAACCATGTCGACTACCGCACCGGCCGGCTCCACGACCTGCCCGGCATCACCGCCGCGCTGCACGAGGCCGGGGCGCTGGCGGTGTGGGACCTGTGCCACAGCGCGGGCGCGCTGCCGGTCCGGCTGGACGCGCACGGCGTGGATCTCGCGGTGGGCTGCACGTACAAGTACCTGAACGGCGGGCCGGGCTCGCCCGCGTATCTGTACGTGCGTGAAGAGCTTCAGGCGCGGTTCGACTCCCCGCTGCCCGGCTGGAACTCGCACGCCGTGCCCTTCGGCATGGACACCGCGTACGCCCCGGCCGACGGCATCGTCCGCGGCCGGGTCGGCACGCCCGACATCCTGTCCCTGCTCGCCCTGGAGGCGGCCCTGGACGTCTGGGACGGCGTGCGCGTCGAGGCCGTACGGGCCAAGAGCCTCGCGCTCGGCGACTTCTTCCTGGAGTGCGTGGCGACGTACGTACCGGAGGGGCGGGTGCGCTGTGTCACCCCGCGTGAGCACCCGCTGCGGGGCAGCCAGATCGCGCTGGCCTGCGCGGACGCGGGTGAGGTGATGACGGAGCTGATCCGGCGCGGGGTGATCGGCGACTTCCGCCACCCCGACGTGCTGCGCTTCGGCCTCACGCCGCTCTACACGTCCTTCGCGGACGTGGCGCGGGCCGCGCGGGTGCTGGGCGAGGTCGTGGGGTGAGCGGTGCGGGCGCCGCGCACGAGGAGACGGCGCTGCTCGGCCTCGCCCCCGAGGCGCCCGACGCGACGCTGACGTACGGGCCGCATCCGGACCAGGTGATCGACCTGTACGGGCCGCGGAACGACGGGCCGGTGGTGCTGCTGCTGCACGGCGGGTTCTGGCGCGCCGCGTACGACCGTACGCACCTGTCGCCGCTCGCCGCCGAACTGGCCCGGCACGGACTGCCGGTCGCCCTCGCCGAGTACCGCAGGGCGGGCGCGGGCGGCGGCTGGCCGCGTACGTACGAGGACGTGGTGGCCGCGGCGGCCGCGGTGGAGCGGCCCGTGGTGGCCGTGGGGCACTCGGCGGGCGGGCACCTCGCGCTGCTCCTGGCAGCGTCGCGCCCGGACGGCCGCGGACCGGACGCGCTGCTGCGGAGCATCGCCGTGGCGCCCGTCGCCGATCTCGCGCGCGCCCATGAGCTCGGGCTGAGCGACGGCGCGGTGGCGGAGTTCCTGGGCGCCGGGCCGGGGTGGGCGGACCGGCTCGCCGCGGCCGACCCGGTGCGGTGGCCGCCGGGCACGGTGTCCGTGACGGTCCTGCACGGCACCGCCGACGCCGAGGTGCCCGTCGAGCTGTCCCGCCGCTACGTACGGGCCGCGGCGGCCGCCGGCGGGACCGTGCCGCTGCTGCGCGAACAGGCCGGAACCGGGCACTACGCGCACGTCACCCCCGGCACCGCCGCCTTCCGCGTCCTCCTCGCCACCCTCCGTAGTACTTGAGGAGGACGGCCGCAGATCCGCTCAGGAGGGGACGACCGGGAGCCGCGCTCTGCTTACCGTGGTGTGCGTGAACCAGACGACCCACTCGCAGCGCGACGACCTGCGCTCGGAAGTCCGACTCGTCCGCGGCGCGCTGAACCGGCTGCGTCAGGACCTGATCGTGGACGCCTTCGCCTTCCGCCCGATGCTGCCCCTGGACGACGCCCGCATGACCGGGTGGTCGTGGGTCCCCGGGCGGCTGCGCCGCCATCTGCGCTGGGCACCGCACTTCGCGCTCGCGGCCGTCGCGGCCGTCGTGTTCCTCGGGATTTCGAGCGTGCTGGCCCGTTCCAGCCCGCTGGACTTCGTCTTCACGGCGGCCTTCAGCTTCCTGCTCGCCGCGCCGCTCGCGCTGACGCTGTTCCGCCCGATCGGCGCGTTCTGGCTGTCCGGCGGAACGCTCGGCCTCGCGATGCTCGCCTACGTCGTCACCGGCTCCGGCGCCGAGGGGTACGGGATCGGCTTCGCCACCCACACCGCGGTGATGGTCCTGGTCGTGTTGCGTACCCGGCCCCGGCTGGCCGCCGAGATGTGGCTGACCACGATGGCCGCGACCGGTGTGATGGTGCTGTTGGTACCCCACCGGGTCTCGGACGTGGCGGCGCTCGCGGTGGTGACGGCGTTCGCGCTGGTTCCCGCCGCCGCCATCCGCGCCTGGCGCGAGGAGCGGCGCAACGTCGTCGAGACGCGGACCGCCACCGCCGAGGAGCGCTCGCGGCGCACGCTGCTGGAGGAGCGCGCCCTGATCGCCCGCGAGCTGCACGACGTGGTCGCGCACCACATGTCCGTCATCGCCATCCAGGCCGAGGCCGCCCCGTACCGCGTCAAGGACACCCCGCCCGAGCTGGCCACCTCCTTCTCGACCATCCGGGAGAACGCGGTGGCGGCGCTGACCGAGCTGCGCCGCATCCTCGGCGTCGTACGGTCCGAGGACCCGGACGCCTTCGCCGACGCCGACCCGGAGGCGCCGCAGCCGACCCTCGCCAGCCTCGATTCGCTGTTGGAGAGCGTGCGCGGGGCGGGACTGATCGTCGAGGCCGTGATCACCGGCTCGCCGCGGCCGCTGCCGCAGGGCGTCGAGCTGTCCGCGTACCGCATCGTCCAGGAGGCGCTCAGCAACACCCTGCGGCACGCGCCGGGCGCGGAGGCGCGGGTGGAGATCTCGTATGTGCTCGGCGGCCTCGGACTGCGTATCGTCAACGGCAAGGCGAGCCGCCTGGCCAAACCGTCACCGGGGGCCGGGCACGGCGTACTGGGAATGCGGGAACGGGTGCAGATGCTGGGCGGCGAGATGACGGCGGACCATACCGACGAAGGCGGGTTCGAGGTCGCGGCCTTCATCCCCGTATCGGCGACGCCGGGCGCGGCGGAGGGGAAGACGGCGTGATCCGGGTACTGATCGTGGACGACCAGGTCATGGTCCGGGAGGGCTTCTCGGTGCTGCTGGGGGCGATGCCGGACATCGAGGTCGTCGGCGAGGCCGTGGACGGCCGGCAGGCGGTGGACAAGGTCGCGGAACTCCACCCCGACGTGGTGCTGATGGACATCCGGATGCCGGAGATGAACGGGCTGGAGGCGACCCGCGAGATCGTCGCGGCCGACGCGGACGCCAAGGTGCTGGTGCTGACCACCTTCGACCTCGACGAGTACGTCTACCAGGCGCTGCGGTCCGGGGCGAGCGGCTTCCTGCTCAAGGACGCCTCGGCGGGGCAGCTCGCGGAGGGCGTACGGATCGTGGCGGGCGGCGAGGCGCTGCTCGCGCCGACCGTCACCAAGCGGCTGATCTCGGAGTTCTCCAAGATCGATACGCCGCGGGCGCCCACCCAGGAACGCGTCGGCGATCTCACCGAACGGGAGACCGAGGTCCTGGTGCTGGTGGCCCAGGGCCTGTCCAACGGTGAGATCGCCGAGCATCTGGTCGTGGCCGAGTCGACGGTGAAGACGCACGTCAGCCGGATTCTGGTGAAACTGGGACTGCGCGACCGCACCCAGGCGGCGGTCTTCGCGTACGAGGCCCGGCTGGTCACGCCGGGCGGGTGAGGAGCGGCGGGCCGGGCCGCCGGATCACAGCCGTGCGATGTCGGACTTGGCCCGCAGCAGGGTGTCGCGGGTGATCACCAAGGTCCTTTCGTGGTCGGCCCGGCTCGCGTCGCCCGGCAGCCTCGCGACCAGGTCGGCCGTCATGTCGGTTCCGATGACGGCGAAGCGTCCGTCGCTCAGTTCGAAGAGATCGGGACAACTGCCGTTGCCCATGCTGCCGCGCTCCTGAGGGGTGGCGCCCAACCGTCGAGTGATTTCGAGTGCTGTCATCGGGCCGGAATACCCTTGCGGTAGGCGGCGGCGCGAGCCGAATTGCGGCAGTTTTGCTTTTCGGTGTGGGCCGGTTCGCCTGTATGCGTTTCATGGCTCGTTGTGTTGACCTTCGATCAAACGCAGGTTCGGCGTGTGCGGTTCTTGTGCGTTCGCCTGGGTCATCGCCTCGTCGACGAGGGCGGCGAAGCGCCGTTCGTGCGAAGCGGGGTCCAATGCGGCGCGCATGCGGCGCGCCGCTTCCCGGTATCCGCGGAAAGCCGGCGACCTGGGCGCGACGTCCTCGCCATGTGGAAAAGCACCAGTACGGCAGTGGAGGACGCCGCGGCGCCATAGGCCTGGCCCGCATTTCCACTGCCGGGGGTGCGCAGTCCGGGCACCATCGTCATGATCAGGCTGAGCAGCGCACAGGCCGCCCCGGCCGCCCCCGGACGGGGATCGCTCCCGCCGTACGGCGCGTCGGCGGCGCACGGGAAAGCACGGCGCCGGAGTCCGCTACAGCTCCGGCGCCGCACGTAGGGGAAACCGGTCGGGGTCAGCCGACGTCACGGCGGCGCAGCGCGGCCAGCCCCGCCGCCACGCATACCGCCGTCAGGGCGAGCAGCCACAGGAACGGGGCCGCCGTGGCGTCGCCGCCCGGCAGTTTCGGGAGATGGCTGAAGGGCGACAGGTTCATCGCCCACCGGGGGAGCTGGACGGCCGCGCCCACCCAGCCGATGCCCAGGCAGGCGCCGACCACGGCCCAGGTGGCGGCCGACGCCTTCGGCAGGGCGCCGACGAGCAGGACCGCGAGGCCGGTGACCGCCCAGACCGCCGGGGTCTGGGCCAGGGCCGCGCCCACCGCGGGGCCGAGCCGTCCGCCGGCGTCGCCGATCGTCAGGCCGTACGTGAAGCCGAGGCCCAGGCCGCCCAGGAGCAGGATGAGGACCGTGCCGAGGAAGGCGACGGCCAGGTGCCCGGCGGCCCAGCGCAGCCGTCCGACCGCGCCCGCCAGCACCGGCTCGGCCCGGCCGCCGGTCTCCTCGCCGCGCAGCCGCAGCACCGCGCCCGCCGCGAAGAGGGCCGCGACCATGCCGAGCATCCCGGACAGCGCGGCCACGAACGCGTCGGTCAGGCCCTGCTGCCCGCCCATCCGCCGGAAGATCTCGCGGGTCTGCTCGTTGCCGCCGACCAGGTCGGACGCGCCTTCGGTGATGCCGCCGAAGACGGCGCCGGCGAGCAGGAAGCCGGCCGACCAGCCGAGCAGGGTGGTCCGCTGGAGGCGCCAGGCCAGACCGAACGGGCCGTTCAGGGAGGCGGGCGCCCGGGCCGGGCCAGGTCGGGCGGCCAGGAAGCTCATGCCGAGGTCGCGGCGCGCGGTGAGCAGGTACGCGGCGCCGACCGTGCCGGCCGTGCCGGCGAGGAAGAGCAGCAGCACCCACCAGCGTTCACCGGCGAACGCGCGCACGTTCTCGGCCCAGCCGACGGGCGAGGCCCAGGTGAGCGGGGAGGAGGCGTCCTCGGTCCCGGCGTCGCCCGCGGCCCGCAGGACGAAGGCCGTGCCCAACGCCGCCCCGGCCAGGCCCTTGGCGGCCCGCGCGCTCTCGGTGAGCTGCGCGGTGATCGCCGCCAGTCCCGCGAGGACCAGGCCGGTGCCGCCGACGGCGAGACCGAGGGCCAGCGAGCCGGCCGCGGGCTGACCGGAGGCGGCCAGCCCGGCGCTGATGAGCAGGGCCAGCGCGGCGTCGGCGACGAGCGCGGCGAGCAGGGCCGCGGTGAGCGGGGCCCGCCGGCCGACCATGGCGGCGGAGAGGAGTTCCTGGCGGCCGGTCTCCTCCTCCTCGCGGGTGTGGCGCACGACGATCAGCAGGCTCAGCACGCCGGCCAGCAGCGCGGCGAAGCCGCCGATGCGCCAGGCGGTCAGGCCGCCGAGGGAGTCGCCGAACACCGGACCGTAAATGGCGCGCAGCGAACCGTTGGCGGTCATCGAGCCCGCCACCTCCGCGCGCTTGGCGGGCGTGTCGTAGAGCGTTTCGAGGGTGCCGCCCATGCTGACGACGGTCAGTCCGAGCAGCAGTACCCATGAGGGGATCAGCAGCCGGTCCCGGCGCAGGGCCAGGCGCAGCAGGGTGCCGGTACCGGCCAGGTCGCGGCGGCCGCCGGTACGGGCGGCCGCGGGGAGCGCCACGGTGGTCATCGCAGGGTCGCCTTCTCGGGACCGGCGGCGGAGGCGGCGGGCGCCGGGGCCCGGGCGGTGCGGGTGTCGTCCTGGTAGTGGCGCAGGAACAGCTCTTCCAGGGTGGGCGGCGTGCTGGTCAGGCTCCGTACGCCGGACCGGCTGAGCGAGCGCAGCACCGCGTCCAGCTTGTCGGTGTCCACCTGGAGCCGGACCCGGTGGCCCTGGATGTCGAGGTCGTGCACGCCGGGGAGGCGGGAGAGTCCGTCGGGCGCGCCGGCCAGTTCGGCGGTGACGCTCGTGCGGGTCAGGTGCCGCAGGTCGGCGAGGGAGCCGGACTCGACGGTGCGGCCCTTGCGGATGATGCTGACGCGGTCGCACAGCGCCTCGACCTCGGACAGTACGTGGCTGGAGAGGAGCACCGTACGGCCGCGGTCGCGCTCCTCCTCGACGCAGTCCTGGAAGACCTCCTCCATCAGCGGGTCCAGCCCGGAGGTCGGCTCGTCCAGGATGAGCAGGTCCACGTCGGAGGCGAACGCGGCGACCAGGGCGACCTTCTGGCGGTTGCCCTTGGAGTACGTCCGGCCCTTCTTGGTGGGGTCCAGTTCGAACCGCTCCAGGAGGCTGTCCCGGCGGGCCGGGTCGAGACCGCCGCGCAGCCGCCCGTAGAGGTCGATGACCTCGCCGCCGGAGAGGTTGCGCCACAGCGTGACGTCTCCGGGGACGTACGCGATCCGGCGGTGCAGGGCGACCGCGTCCCGCCACGGGTCCCGGCCCATCAGCTCCGCGCCACCCCCGTCGGCGCGGAGCAGTCCGAGCAGGACGCGGATGGTCGTGGACTTGCCCGCGCCGTTGGGGCCGAGGAATCCGTGCACCTCGCCGGTCTCGACGTCGAGGTCGAGACCGGCCAACGCGTGGGTCCGGCCGAAGGCCTTGCGGAGGCCGGACACCGAGATTGCCTTCGTCATGATTCTGAACATACGCTTTTTTCACAAAATTGTGAAGTTAAGAAACCGTATAAAGTTGGGGGAGCCGTTACACCGGCCCGGGGGAGCAGAGGAGAGGATCAGAGGGTGAGTGAGCAGGCAGGGCGTCAGCAGGACCGGGAACAGGCCCAGGGCCGGTCTCAGGACGGGGCGCACGGGCGGGACGAGGAGGCCGTCTCCCGGTTCGTGGAGCGCTTCGCGGCGGAGATGACCGAGGCGGGGATGCAGCGGATGGCCTCCCGGGTCTTCGCGGCGCTGCTCGCGTCCGACACCGCCGCCCTCACCTCCGCCGACCTGTCCGAGCGGCTACAGATCAGCCCCGCCGCCGTCTCCGGCGCGGTCCGCTACCTGACGCAGGTCGGCATGGTCCGCAGGGAGCGCGAACCGGGCACCCGCCGGGACCGCTACCGGCTCCACAACGAACTCTGGTACGAGACCCTGGGCAACCGCGACCGGTTGCTGACGCGCTGGGAAGAGGTGCTGCGGGAGGGCGTCAAGACGCTCGGTCCCGACACGCCGGCCGGCGCCCGGGCCGCCGAGACCGTCGAGTTCTTCGAGTTCCTGCAGGTCGAACTGGTCTCCCTGCTGGAGCGCTGGCGCGAGTACCGGGAGGAGCGGTTCGGGGAGGACCGGGCCCGGGAGGACCAGGGCGGGGCGGCGGGCCGGACGCGGGAGGACCGGGTCCGGGACGGGAGCTGAGGCCCGTACGGCCGTGCCCCGGCGTCAGCCCTGAGGCCGGGCCTCGGCTCAGCCCCCAGGCCAGCCCCCCCGCCCCCTCAGTCGTGCGGCAGCGTCAGCCGCCACGCGTCCGGGTGCACCGTCCACGTACGGGTCCTGACCGGGCCGCCCACGACCACGTCCGCCCGGTAGCGGAAGTCCGCGCCCGACACGGTCACCGCCCGCGCGCGGGCCCGTACCGGCGGTTCGGCCTCCTGCCAGTGCACGACGACCTCGGCCAGCCCGGTGCCGTCGTCGCTGTCGCCGGGCGTCACCGAGACCCATCGCACCGGCCGGTCCAGGTCGGCCAGCACCACGCCGTCCGCCTCGACGCGCAGCCGGTGGCCGGGGGTGACCGGCCGGCCGGCAGCCGCGGGACGGGTACGGGCGGTCAGCAGCGCCAGCGCCGCGCGGGCCGTACGGAGCGGCGCGTGCCACCACACGGCGGGACGGTCCGGCCGGGCGTCGGCCCCCGGCCCCGCTCCGGGGGCGGGCGGACCGGCCGCGTCGTGTGCCGCCGTGTGGTGCGCCGCCGTGTCGTGTGCCGTCGCTTCCGAGCCGGCGCGGGGCCGTGGCAGGCGTGGCCTGCCGAAGCGTTTCCGGTGGCGGAGCCGCCCGCCTGCCTCCGTACCGGACGGGATGTCCAGGCCGCCCAGCACGATGCCGTCGCTGTCGTCCGTGAGCAGGTGCAGGCTGTGGTCCGTACCGTCCAGGACCGCCCGGGCGGCGGCGACGGTGTCCGTCGGCACGCCCAGCGCGCGGGTCAGCTCCACCGTGCCCGGCGCGCCCACCGGCACCACCGCCAGCGCCACCCCCGCCAGATCGCGCTCCTTGTGCAGCAGCGCCACGGCGCGCAGCAGGGCGTGGTCGTCGCCGATCACCACGGGGCGGCGATGACCACGGCGGGCGAGCGCCCGCGCATACTCCTCGGGGCCGTCGGGAAGGCAGATCTTGGCGGCCGCGCCCGCGCACAGGACGTCCTTGGCGATCCGTACGGATTCCCCGTCCGTACTGCGGGCGGCCGGGTCGATGACCACGAGCAGGGGGTGCCCCCGGACCCCGTCCGGGAGAGAGTGCCCAGAAGGCTGCGCCGACACCTCGGTCCTTCCTCAGGTAGCATCTCGGTGCAAGAGCCCCTTGCGCTATTGCGCCAGGGGCTTCGTCTATTCCGGGGCACCGGTTCGACGGCTTCAGCGATGTCGTACGCATACATCAGCACGCATACGGCCTCACGCACGTTGGACATGCCCCGCCCGGAAGGGGTGTACGCCTGTGCCCGCACTTGTGCTGCTCGGTGCTCAGTGGGGTGATGAGGGCAAGGGAAAGGCCACCGATCTGCTCGGTGGGTCCGTCGACTATGTGGTGCGTTACCAGGGCGGCAACAACGCCGGTCACACGGTTGTCGTAGGCGACCAGAAATACGCGCTGCACCTTCTCCCTTCCGGAATCCTCTCGCCGGGGTGCACCCCGGTCATCGGCAACGGTGTCGTCGTCGACCCGGCGGTCCTGCTCTCCGAGCTGAGCGGACTCAACGAGCGTGGTGTCGACACGTCCAAGCTGCTGATCAGCGGTAACGCGCATCTGATCACGCCGTACAACATCACGGTCGACAAGGTCACGGAACGTTTCCTCGGCAAGCGGAAGATCGGTACGACCGGCCGCGGCATCGGCCCGACCTACGCCGACAAGATCAACCGCACCGGCATCCGCGTCCAGGACCTCTTCGACGAGTCGATCCTGCACCAGAAGGTCGAGGCGGCCCTCGACTTCAAGAACCAGGTGCTGGCCAAGCTCTACAACCACCGCGCGGTGGTCGCCGAGCAGGTCGTCGAGGAGATGCTCAGCTACGCGGACCAGATCAAGGGGTACGTGGCCGACACCACCCTCCTGCTGAACAACGCGATCGACGACGGCAAGGTCGTGCTCTTCGAGGGCGGCCAGGGCACGCTGCTCGACGTGGACCACGGCACGTACCCGTTCGTGACCTCCTCCAACCCGACCGCGGGCGGCGCCTGCACCGGCGCGGGGGTCGGCCCCACGAAGATCAGCCGGGTCATCGGCATCCTCAAGGCCTACACGACCCGCGTCGGCGCCGGCCCGTTCCCGACCGAGCTGTTCGACGCGGACGGCGAGGCGCTGCGCACCATCGGCGGCGAGCGCGGTGTGACCACCGGCCGTGACCGGCGCTGCGGCTGGTTCGACGCGGTCATCGCCCGCTACGCGACCCGCGTGAACGGCCTGACCGACTTCTTCCTCACCAAGCTGGACGTGCTCACCGGCTGGGAGCAGATCCCGGTCTGTGTCGCGTACGAGATCGACGGCAAGCGCGTCGAGGAGCTGCCGTACTCGCAGACCGACTTCCACCACGCGAAGCCGATCTACGAGAACCTGCCGGGCTGGTCCGAGGACATCACCAAGGCCAAGACCTTCGCCGAGCTGCCGAAGAACGCGCAGGCGTACGTCAAGGCGCTGGAGGAGATGTCCGGCGCGCCGATCTCCGCGATCGGCGTCGGCCCGGGCCGGGACGAGACGATCCAGGTCAATTCGTTCCTGGACTGACGGGTCCGATGCGTACGCGGCGGTAGCCGTACGAGAGCCGCGCCCCGCTCCACTCCGGAGCGGGGCGCGGCTCTCGCGTTCCACGGGGCGGGGCCCCGTCGGCGGCGCAGCCCGTCACCGGTGGGCCCGGGAGCTGACCACGAGGGCATCAGCCCTTCTTCGTGTACGTGTAAGTGGGCTTGCCGTCGTCGAAGATCCGGCGGAGCTTGCCGTCGGGCTGGAGACGCAGGGTGCTGGGGGCGCCCGCCTGGCAACTGGTCGCCGGGCCCGCCACGACGGTGGTCGGGCCGATGCGCAGCGGCGGTCCGGCGTTCATGAGGATGGCCTTGAACTCGCAGCGGTAGCCGGCCCCGCGCGCTTCCATGGCCAGGACGGTGTCGCCGACCGCGCCCTGGGCGAGGGTGAAGCGGATGGTGTCGCTGCCGCCCTTGCCGCGCTTGGTCTGCCAGTCGCCGAGGAACTTCTGCGGGATGACCCCGGGCTCCTTGCCGGCCGCCTTGCCGACCTTGCCGTCCGCCGCGGTCACGGTGCCGCCGTCGGCCTTCGCGGCGGTCCCGTCGCCTTCGTCCGGGCTGAAGATGAGGTAGGCGATGCCGATGCCGGCGGTGGCGAGACCGAGGCCGACGGCGGCGGCCAGACCGGCGGTGCGGGACCGGAGCCGACTGCCGGTGCCGGTGGCGCGGCCGCGGCCGCGGCCGGTGTGACTGGAGTGGCTGGTGTGTCCGGAGTGGCCGCTGCGGCTGTTGCTGTGGCCGGTGCGGCCCGTGGGGCTCTTGCGGCGGCGGCCGTGGGTGGTGGCGGAGGCGGACGGAGCCACCGTGGCGTCCGGTACGGCCGACGGGGTGCCGGCCGCGGCGTACGGCGGCAGTGTCGCGGGACCGGAGGCCGGGGGCGGCATGGGCGCCGAGGCAGGCGCCGGAGGGGGTGTGGGGGTCGGCTCCCGGGCCGCGTCGGCGTGGCTCCAAGAGCCGTTCTCCCAGGCCGGGCCGGGGTCCTCGGACGCCCCGTTGGGGTTCTCCGCGTCGAGCAGTTCGACGGCGTGCCGCCCCAGCTCGGCGATGAGCGCGCCCGGCAGCCAGGGTTCGTGGCCGTCGTCGTCGGAGCGGGTGTACGCGATGAGCTGTTCCGGTGTCGGGCGCTGTGCCGGGTCCTTGGCCAGGCAGGCCGCGACCAGGCTGTGCAGCCCGTACGGCAGCCCGGTCAGGTCCGGGTCCTCCTGGGCGATGCGGTACATCAGCGCGTGCACGCCGCTGTCGGACGTGCCGAAGGGCAGCCGGCCGGAGGCCGCGAACATCAGCACCGAGCCGAGGCAGAACACGTCGCTGGCGGGCGTGACGGGCCTGCCGCGCACCTGCTCGGGCGACATGAAGCCGGGGGAGCCGACGGCCTGGTTGGTGCGGGTGAGGCCGCCGCCGACGGTCACCGCCTCCAGCGCCCGCGCGATGCCGAAGTCGATGACCTTGGGGCCGTCGATGGTGAGCAGGATGTTGGACGGCTTGAGGTCGCGGTGGACGATGCCGGCGGCGTGGATGCTGCGCAGCGCGCCCGCCAGCCCGCCCGCGAGGATGCGCACGGAACGCTCGGGCAGCGGCGTACGGCCCTCGGTGATCACCTGCCGGAGCGAGGGACCCGCGATGTAGCCGGTGGCGACCCAGGGTGTCTCGGCCTCGGTGTCGGCGTCCAGGACGGGCGCGGTCCACTCGCCGCCGACCCGCCGCGCGGCCTGCACCTCCTGCCGGAAACGCGCCCGGAAGTCGTCCTGGCCCGACAGCTCGGTCTTGACCAGCTTGACGGCGACCGTGCGGCCGCGGTCGGAACGGGCGAGGTAGACCCGGCCCATACCGCCCTCGCCCAGCCGTCCCAGCAGCCGGTACGCCCCGATCCGTGGCGGGTCCTGGGGGCCGAGCGGCCCGAGGCGGCCGCGCTCTGCGCGCTCATTCACGTTCCGCTTGCCCTTTCACCTTGTTCGCCCTGTGCTCCCGGACGTGCCCTGCGGGGACGGGGCCGCAGGCGCGAACGTTCTGGACGACGCCGCCGGTTTCGTTTCGGTTCCCCGGTGTCCGTACGGGCCGCGGCCGGGCCGGGTGATGCGTGGCGAGTGGCGGTGGGTCGGGCCGGCCGGGCCGGGCGCGGGCTTCGGAACGGTCGTCAGGACGCGGGCGCGGGCCCACACTTCGGGGAACTCAGTAGCCGAGGTTATCGAGCGCCCGCGACAGCGTCTCCACCGCCTCCACGACCGCGCGGAAGCCCGGCGTCCCGCCGAGCTGTCCGGCCAGCTCGGCCGCGAACGCGCCGTGGTCCGGGGTGATCCGGTGCAAAGCGGTCAGACCGTCGTCCGTGAGCGCGAGCAACTTGGCCCGCCGGTGGGCGGGATTGGGCCGGTACTCGGCCAGCCCCTCCGCCACCACCAGGTCCGCGACCCGCTGCACGCTCTGCCGGGTGATGCCCAGCGCCCGCGCGATCCCGGCCACGGGCAGCGGACCGCCCGCCACGGCGCCGAGCACCTGCCGGCGGGCGGTGGTCAGTCCGGCCGGGCGGGCCAGTCGCTCCGACACGGCGAGGACCTGGCCGTTGAGGCGGAAGACGCCGAGGGCGGTACGGCTGAGGAGTTCGGGGGCGGGGCCGGTGGGGTGGGCGGAGGAGGGGTCGGCCGCAGGGCCCGTCGCCGGTGCGGCGCCGGGCTCCGGCGCGGGCCCGGTCATGCCGCTCCCTTTGCCGCCTGTACGAGGCCGGGCTCCCGGCCGGCGAGCGTGCCGTGGGCGGCGGGGTGGGCGGCGGTGCGGGGCTGCGCGGTCGTACAGGTCATGGTGGCTCCCCGGTGGGCGGGCCGCGCCGCGCGGTGCCGCGCCGACCCGTTGACAGCACCCTGTCGCCATGACAGCAGGCTGTCAACGAGCGCGAGGGGCGTCGGCCGTCCGGGTGGGCCGGGCGCGTTAACCCTCCAGGAGGGGCGGAGTTAACCCGTCCGTTCCTAGCGTCTGACGCGTACCGATCAGCAACCGACAGGAGACGCGCCATGGAGACGCTGGGGCAGCTCGCCGCCCACCTCGTGCTCGACCTCGCCGCGGTGAGCGTGCTGACGTTCGCCATCTACTACCCGCGCCACCGGCGCCGCGACCTGGTGCCCGCCTACCTCGCGCTGAACGTCGCGCTGTTCGCGGTCGTCTCGGCGCTGGCCCAGGTCGGGGCGGGCGGCACGGCCCTCGGATTCGGCCTGTTCGGAGTGCTGTCGATCATCCGGCTGCGGTCCGACTCGATCCAGCACGAGGAGGTCGCGTACTACTTCACGACGCTGGTCCTCGGCCTGCTGTGCGGCCTGCCGCACCTCGGCTTCGCCGTCGCGGCGACGCTCGCCGGGCTGCTGCTCCTGGTCATGTACGGCGCCGACCACCCGCGGCTGATGGCCCGTACCTGCCGCACCGTCGTCACCCTCGACGCCGTCCACACCGACCCGCGGGTGCTCCGCGCCGACCTGGCGCGCCGGCTCGGCGGCGAGCCGTTCAACTGGACGGTCAGGGAAGTCGACTTTGTCCGGGACCTGATGGTGGTGGACGTCCGCTTCCGTCTGCCGGAACCTTTCGGCAAGCCTGCTCGTACGACCTCAGAGCACGCCGACCGCAGCCGGTCCCGCACGATCACCCGCTCCGCCGCGCACCCGCGGCCCCGTCCCCTTTCCGAGGAGACCGTGTGATTCCCGCCGTACGAGCGATCGCCCGCGCCGCCATGGCGGCGCGCCCGATAACCCTCTCCGAGCTCCAGGCCCGCGCGGAGCTGATGGCCCGCATCGACCACAGCTACCTCGTACCGGTCGAGGTGTTCGCCGACTTCGCGGCCCGGCTGACCGATCCGCGGCGGCCGGGCGGCCCGTTCCAGGCGCTGTGCATCAACGGCCGCCGCTGGTTCGGCTACCACTCCGTCTACTACGACACCCCCGACCTGCGGGCCTTCCACGACCACCGGCAGGGCCGCCGCCACCGCTACAAGATCCGCGAGCGGCTCTACGAGGACTCCGGGGAGCGGCAGTTCGAGATCAAGCTCAAGGGGCGGCGCGGTGAGACGCTCAAGCGGCGGCAGCCGCTGCTGCCCGGGGAGGCGACGCTCGGACGCGGCCCGCGCGGCTTCCTGGCCTCCGTCCTGCACGGCACGTACGGCATCGCCGCGCCCCAGGAACTGGTGCCGTCCCTGGTGACCGACTACCGGCGCGCCACCTTCGTCGCCGACGAGCAGCGCATCACCTGCGACGCGGACCTGGTCTGCCGGGACGCGGGCACCGGCCGCAGCGTACGGGCCGACGGCGGCCTGGTCCTGGTCGAGACCAAGACATCGGTCACCGGCCATCTCACGGACGCGGACCGGCTGCTGCACACGTACGGGCTGCGCGCCGCCGAGTTCACCAAGTACTGCGGGGCGATGGCGGCGCTGCGGCCCGGGCTGACGGCCAACCAGTGGCGGCGGGCGGTACGGGCGGCGTTCCCGCGGGCGGCGGCGTAGGCGGCGCGGCCCGGGCGGAGCGCGTGCGGGCCCGGCGAGCCGGCGACCGTCAGGTGCGTCGTCCGGTGCCGGCCGGGCCGAAGCGGGCCGTGACCCGCGCGCCGCCCCCGGCCGCCGAACCGCACTCCAGCGAGCCGCCCGACTCCTCCGCCGCCCGGCGCACGATGTCCAGACCCAGCCCTGTCGAGCCGCCGCCGCTGCGGCCGCGCTCCGGGACGTGCCCGGCGGGAAAGCCGGGGCCGTCGTCCTCGACGGTGAGCCGACAGCCGCCGGTGACCTCGCGGGCGACCGTGATGCGCAGCCCCGCGCCGTCCGGGGTGTGGTCGAGGACGTTGCCGATCAGGGCGTCCACGGCCGCGGCGAGCCCCGCCGCGTCGGCCCGTACGGCGACCGGGCCGGCCGGGGCCTCGAAGCCCAGCTCGCGGCCCTGGTCCTCGGCCAGCGGGTGCCAGAAATCAGCGCGTTCACGGGCCACGGCGGCCAGGTCGGCGCGCGGGGAGTGCTGCGGGCGGGCCCCCGGCGCCGGGCCCGCCCGGCCCGGTTCCGCCGTGCCCCGCCGCGCCGCGCGCAGCGGCTCGCGTGCCGTACGGATGACGGCGTCGACGCTGCGTTCCAGCGCCGCGACGTCCGCCGCGATCCGCTCCGCCTCCGCCGGGTCGCGCAGCCCCTCCGCGTCCAGGCGCAGCGCGGCGACGGGGGTGCGCAGCCGGTGCGCGAGATCGGCCGCGTTCTCCCGTTCGGCGGTCAGGAAGCCGTCGATACGGTCCGCCAGGCGGTTCACCTCGCGCGCCACCGCGCGCAGCTCGGGCGGCCCGGACGGTGCGGCGCGCGCCGCCAGGTCGCCCGCGGCCAGCCGGTCGGCGACCTGGGACAGCCGGCGCGCCGAGCCGACCAGGCGGGCACCGAGCCGGTCGGCGACCAGCAGCCCGAGCAGGACCAGCGCCACGCCGATCCCGGCGATCTCCAGCGACGAGGCCAGCGTGCCCGCGTACAACTGGCCCTCCGACAGGGCGACGAGGACCACGGCGGTGCCGCCCGCCACGCCCTGCACCGGCACCAGGACGGTACGGCCCCCCGCGGGCGGCTCGTAGGTGAACGCCCGGCCGTAACGGGCCAGCCGGACCGCGTCGGTGATGGGCGCGGCGGGCCCGAGCACGGTGCCGTCGGCGAGCACGACCGAGGTGCGGGGCAGGCCGGGGCCGTTGGCGGAGTCGACGATGCCCGCGGCGGCCCGGCGCGCGTCCGGGCCCCCGCCGGACCCGCCGCCCCGCGCGCCGGCCAGCGCCTGGCCGACACCGGTGGCCAGTGAGTGCGCGCGTGAGGTGGCGTCGGCGGTGGCCCGGTCGGCGGCGTGGCTGCGGGTGAGCAGGGAGAGCGGGACCAGCAGGGCGGCGAGGACCAGCGCGGTGGTCGCGGCGGTGAGGAGGAGCAGGCTGCGGCGCACGGCTACGGCTCACGGGGCGGGGTGGGGCCGGGCCCGTCCGGCACGGTGTCCGGGCCGGGTGCGCCCTCCGGCGCCGCCAGTTTGACCCCGACCGTACGGACCGTGTGCAGGTAGCGCGGCCGCTGGGCCGTCTCGCCCAGTTTCCGCCGCAGCCACGACAGGTGGACGTCCACCGTCTTGTCCGCGCCGCCCAGCGGCTGCTGCCACACCTCCGCCAGCAGCTCCCGCCGGGAGATCACCTGCCCCGCGCGGCGCGCCAGGTAGGTGAGCAGGTCGAACTCACGCGGCGTCAGGTCGAGCGGTTCGCCGTCCAGGGACACCTCGCGCGCGGCCACGTCCACGCGCAGGCCGCCGACGCGCAGCGCGGGTTCCGGCCCGGCGGTGCCGAGGCGGCGCAGCACGGCCTTGATGCGCGCGTCCAACTGGGCGGCCCCGAAGGGTTTGACGATGTAGTCGTCGGCACCGTCCCCGAGGACCGCGACCATGTCCGGCTCCTCGTCGCGCGCGGTGGCGACGATCACCGGTACGTCGCTGACGGCCCGCAGCATCCGCAGCACCTGCGCGCCGTCCACGTCCGGCAGTCCGAGGTCCAGGACGACGAGGTCCGGGCGGTCCGTCACGGCGGCGTCCAGGCCGGACATGCCGGTCGCCGCGGTGGCCACGGCGTGCCCGCGGTCGCGCAGCGCGCGCAGCAGCGCGCCGCGCAACTGGGGGTCGTCCTCGACGACGAGGAGATGGGACATGCCCCTCACCGTAACCAGGCACGCCACCGCGACGGGAGACGCCGCGAGCGGTCGGCACGTGCCGGGCCAGGGGTTTGCCCGCGCCTTAACCGGACGTTAGGAAAGGGTGCGGGAGGCTGGCCGCGACGGTGACACCGGCCGTACGGGCCCTGCGGGCCGTACGGCAGACGGAAGGACGGCGCGATGGCGTGGCGCAGTGTGGCGGCGACGGCGGCCTGGGTGTGTGCGGTGGCCGCGGCGGGCGGCCTGGGCGCCTGGTCGCTGGCGAGCGCCGACACCGGCGGGCGCAACGCGCGGGCGCTCCCGCTGGACGACGGAGGCGTACGGGACAAGCTCGCCGCGGCCCGCGCCGCCTCGCCGGACCCGGCCTCCCCGAAGCCCGGACCGGGGTCGTCCTCCGGCGCCGCCGCGACCGGCCCGCCGTCCGGTTCCCCGTCGGGCGCCCCGCCCGGCACCGCCTCCGGCTCCCCGCCGGCCCGGCCCGACGGCGGCGGAACGGTCCGTCTGGCCGGGGGCAGCGCCACCGCCGAGTGCCGTACGGACGGCCGCGTCTACCTGACGGTCTGGAGCCCGGCCACCGGCTACCGCGCGGACGACGTACGGCGCGGGCCGGCCGCCACCGCCGCGATCGAGTTCGAGCCGCTCGACGACCACGTCGGCGACGACCACGCGTACACGCTCCACTGCGCGGCGGACGGCCGCCCCCGGGCGGCCTCGGCCCCGGAGGACGACGATGACGACTGAGCCGCCCGTCTGAGCCGTCGGCCCGGGCCGCCCGTCCGGGCCACCGCGTCGCGCCGTGGCCCTGGAGCTTCCTACAGCCCCACCGACAGACTGTCCGCGCCCGTCGTGAGCGCCATACACAGTGTCGGTACCTCGCGCCGTACGCCGGTCCCTAGGCTGAGGGCGTCCGCCGTACCGTGCCCTTGGCGGGCCCGAGCGATCCGAGGTAGTGACCGTGACCACGACGCAACCCGACCCGGCAGCCGGCGCGGCGGTACAGGCCACCGACCGCGCGCACGTCTTCCACTCCTGGTCAGCGCAGGGCCTGATCGACCCGATGCCGGTCGCCGGGGCCGAGGGCGCGTACTTCTGGGACTACGACGGCAACCGCTACCTCGACTTCTCCTCCCAGTTGGTCAACACCAACATCGGCCATCAGCACCCGAAGGTCGTCGCCGCGATCCAGGAGCAGGCCGGCAAGCTGTGCACCCTCGCGCCGGGCTTCGCCGTGGACGTCCGCGCCGAGGCCGCCCGCCTGGTCGCCGAGCGCACCCCCGGCGACCTCGACAAGATCTTCTTCACCAACGGCGGCGCGGAGGCCGTGGAGAACGCGGTCCGGATGGCCCGGCTGCACACCGGCCGGGCCAAGGTCCTGTCCACCTACCGCTCGTACCACGGCGCCACCGCCGCCGCGATCAACCTGACCGGTGACCCGCGCCGCTGGCCCTCGGACACCGCCTCGGCCGGTGTGGTGCACTTCTGGGGCCCGTTCCGCTACCGCTCGCCCTTCCACGCGGAGAGCGAGGCCCAGGAGTGCGAGCGCGCCCTCGCGCACCTGGAGGACACCATCGCCTTCGAGGGGCCGCAGTCGGTCGCCGCCGTCATCCTGGAGACCGTGCCGGGCACCGCCGGGATCATGGTCCCCCCGCCCGGCTACCTGGCCGGCGTCCGCGAGATCTGCGACCGGTACGGCATCGTCTTCATCCTGGACGAGGTCATGGCGGGCTTCGGCCGTACGGGCCGCTGGTTCGCCGCCGACCACTTCGGTGTCACGCCGGACCTGCTGACCTTCGCCAAGGGCGTGAACTCCGGTTACGTCCCGCTGGGCGGCGTCGCCCTCTCCGCCGAGATCGCCGCCACCTTCGACCAGCGCCCCTACCCGGGCGGCCTGACCTACTCCGGCCACCCGCTGGCCTGCGCCTCCGCCGTCGCCACGATCAACGCGATGGCCGAGGAGAAGATCGTGGAGAACGCCGCGGAGATCGGCGAGAAGGTCATCGGGCCGAAGCTGCGCGCCCTCGCGGAGCGGCACCCCTCGGTCGGCGAGGTGCGCGGTCTGGGCGTCTTCTGGGCGCTGGAACTGGTCAAGGACAAGGAGACGCGCGAGCCGCTCGTGCCGTACAACGCGTCGGGCGCGGCCAACGCCCCGATGGCGGAGTTCGCGGCGGCCTGCAAGCGCGGCGGCCTGTGGCCCTTCGTGAACATGAACCGCACCCACGTCGTGCCGCCCTGCACCGTCACGGAGGCCGAGGCCAAGGAGGGCCTGGCGGCCCTGGACGCGGCCCTGTCGGTGGCCGACGCGCACACGCGCTGAGGGCCTGCGTCCCGCGCCCGGCCGGGTTTCGGACACACGCGCTGAGGCCGGGCGCGGGGGCCCCGGAGCCGATGACGGGCGGGTCCGGCGGCGTCCCGGAGCCCGGTGGCGGCAGCCCGGGCGCGGGGCCGCGGCACCCGGTCACGGCCCGGCCCGGCGGCCCCTGCCGCCCCGGCCGGTCCCCGCGCCACCGTCGCCCCGCCCGTCCCCCTCGCCTATCGTGAGGGCGAGGGCCGCTCTCCTTGCGCGGTCTACGGACCATGCGGTCGTACGGGCCCCCGGGCCCTCGCGGCCGCCGAAGGAGACGGACACGATGCCCGCCGGCCCAGGCAGCGGAGTCATACGGCGCAACACCCTGCGCCAGCAGATCGCCGACGCGCTGCGCGACGAGGTGCTGGCCGGACGGCTGCCCTGCGGAGACCAGTTCACGGTCAAGGAGATCGCCGAGCAGTACGGGGTCTCCGCGACGCCCGTGCGGGAGGCGCTGCTCGACCTGTGCGCCCAGGGCCTCCTCGACGTCGAGCAGCACCGCGGTTTCCGCGTGCACGCCTTCACGGCCGCCGACTACCGGGAGATGGTCGAGGCCCGCACCCTGATCGTCGAGGGCATCTTCCGCACCCGCGCGGAGCGGGCGCTGAGAACCGCGTCCCCCGCCGTGATGATGTCCATCAGGCGCCGCGCCGAGGAGGCCGAACGGGCCGCGCGGGCCGGGGACTTGGACGTACTGATCGGGTACGACCTGCGCTTCTGGCGCGAACTGGGCAGTCTGGTGGGAAACCCGTACATCAGTGACTTCCTGGACCGGGTGCGTGTCCAGAGCTGGGTCTTCGCCGTGCCGCTGCTGCGGCGCGAGACGGACCTGCGCGGCCGGCTGTGGCACGGCCACCGCGACCTGGTCGGCGCCGTCGTCCGGCACGATCTGGCCGAGGCACAGCGGCTGGTGCGCGAGTACAACGAGCACTCCCTCGCCCTCGTCGGTGGCCCCGGCTAGCACTACGCTGTCCCGACCGCCCCCCACCCGACCGGAAGCGAGCCTCATCCCGTGGCATGTGACCTGTGGCTGGTCCCCCTTGTCGATGTGCTGTGCCACAGCCCCGACAACCCCTTCTCCGAAGAGATCGCCGCCTACGACCAGGCCCTCACGGAAGCGGGACTGCCGCCCGTCCCCGTCTTCAGCTACATGCCCGGCCTGTCGGGGGACGTCGCCCCGGTGGCGGGCTTCGACTACGACGCGCTGCACTTCCTGCGGCGCGCGTACCTGCTGCGGATGTGCGGGCTGGAGGTGACACCCGTGGACGAACTGGGCGGGGACTACGAACAGTTGCTGGAGATGTTCGAGACCACGGCGCAGGAGTCCCACCTGGTCTGGCACTACGACCACGCCGGGGCGTACGTCCCGGTCGACTTCCCGCACCCGCTGGCCACCGACGAACTGCTGGAGGGCGGCGGGCCGCTGGGCTCCGCGCACGGCCTGCTGCGCGACCTCGAAAAGGTCGCGCCGTCCATCGGTATCGATCCGGCCAATCCGCCGGCCGCGCCGCAAGCGCCCGCGCGGCCCACCACGCTGGAGGAACGGGTGGCGGGGCTGCCCCTCGACGACAGCCCGTTCGCGCGGGAGCGGCACGTCTGGCTGGGGCTGCACGCCGCGGCGACCCGCAGCCTGGGCCAAGGATCGATGATCGTCTTCAGTTGACGGCGCCGGCCGGCCCGGCCACGCCGCCGCCGGTTCCTCCGGACCTTCCCCCTCGGCGCGCGCGTACGGCACGCGGCGCACCGGCGCGTACGGCCCGGTGGGCCCGCTCGGCGTCCCGCGCGCGGGCGTGCGCCTCGGAATCTGCGTCTCCTCACCCCGGCCGGGGCCGGCCGCAGGCTCTCAGCGCGGTGACTCGGGCGGCCGCTGCCGCGGCATGTTCGGACGGGTGCCCGGCGGGAGCGTGATCCGGCCAGGTTGCGCACCGCCGGGCTCCGGACGCTGCTGCCCCCACTGCGCCGTCGCCCGCGCGGCCGGCGGCAGCGGGCCCGGACGGAACTGGGCCATCCAGTCGGCGGTCTCGGCCCGCACCAGCTCCGCGATGTCCTCGTTGAACCGGCGCAGCACGCCCAGGCAGCGCTCCGCCGCCTCGCCCGCGGTGCCCTCCGTCGGGCCGAGCACCTCACGGACGTTCTCCGAGGCCCAGTCGAACTGGAGCGCCTCCAGCCGCCGTTGCACCGCCTGCGCGGTCGCCATGTCCCGCATCCAGCCCGCGGTCACCCCGAAGAACCGGTCGCCGGCGACGCACGCCGCCGCCACCAGCAGCGCCAGGTACCCCCACTTCGCGCCCCCGGGTGCCACCCCGGTCAGGTCGAGCAGCGGCATCAGGCCGCCCGACGCCACACCGGCCGCCGCCCCCAGGCGCAGCGCCCGCGCACCGCGCCGTTTGGCCACCCGGTCGTGCAGGTACCAGGAGGCGGCCCGCAGGGCGCCCTGCTCGACCCAGTGGTACAGCTCGTCGAGGCGCTCAGCCGGCTCGCCCCAGTCCCCGAGCGGGAAGGGGCGGCTCCCCAGGTCGCCGCGGCCGCCCCCGAGCCCGCGCTCCTCCCGAGGGAGTCCCTCGGGCTGCATCTCCGGCTGACTCACCCGTGCACTCCCTCATGCAGATACGTGCGATGCGCGCGGTACGTACGAGACGGCCGGTGCGCATCCACCTTCCTACCGCCGAACGGTGGGCCTCGCCCCCAAGATCGCTTTATTTCCGCCCGGAAGTGGTGCGGAATCAGGTATAGGGCCATGCCCGCTCTCACTCGAAAGAGTGGCCACTGCCCGTCCTCGTACGGTTTCCCCGGCTTCCGCCCCACTCGTCCCCGCGTCCCGCCCGGCCGCACGGGGCCCGCGGGGGCGCCGCCCCGCACCGGCGCCCGCGACGACTAGGCTGCTCACGTGAAGGTCCTCGTCATCGGCGGCGGCGCCCGCGAACACGCCCTGTGCCGCTCCCTGTCCCTCGACCCCGACGTCACCGCGCTGCACTGCGCCCCCGGCAACGCCGGCATCGCGGAGGTGGCCGAGCTGCACACCGTCGATGCCGTCGACGGCGCGGCCGTGGCAGACCTGGCGCAGCGCCTGGCAGTGGAGCTGGTGATCGTCGGTCCCGAAGCGCCGCTGGTCGCCGGTGTCGCCGACGCCGTCCGCGAGCGCGGCATCCCGGTCTTCGGCCCGTCCGCGCAGGCGGCCGAGCTGGAAGGCTCCAAGGCGTTCGCCAAGGACGTGATGGCCGCCGCCGGGGTGCCCACCGCCCGCAGCTATCTGTGCACCACCCCCGCCGAGATCGACGCGGCGCTGGACGCGTTCGGCGCGCCGTACGTGGTCAAGGACGACGGCCTGGCCGCCGGCAAGGGCGTCGTGGTCACCGAGGACGTCGAGGCCGCTCGCGCGCACGCGCTGGCCTGCGGCCGCGTCGTCATCGAGGAGTTCCTCGACGGCCCCGAGGTCTCCCTGTTCGCCGTCACCGACGGCGAGACCGTCGTGCCGCTCCAGCCCGCCCAGGACTTCAAGCGCGCCCACGACGCCGACCAGGGCCCGAACACCGGCGGCATGGGCGCCTACAGCCCGCTGCCCTGGGCCGACCCCAAGCTGGTCGACGAGGTGCAGCGGACCGTGCTGCAGCCCACCGTCGACGAACTGCGCCGCCGCGGCACGCCCTTCTCCGGGCTGCTGTACGCGGGCCTGGCGATCACCTCGCGCGGGGTGCGCGTCATCGAGTTCAACGCCCGCTTCGGCGACCCGGAGACCCAGGTCGTGCTGGCCCGGCTGCGTACCCCGCTGTCCGCCCTGCTGCGCGCCGCGGCGACCGGCACGCTCGCCGCGCTGCCGCCGCTGCGCTGGAGCGACGACGCCGCGGTGACGGTCGTGGTGGCCGCGCACAACTACCCCGGCACGCCGCGCACGGGTGACCCGATCGGCGGCCTGACCGAGGTCGCGGAGAAGGACGCGCCCGGCGCGTACGTCCTGCACGCGGGCACGAAGAAGGACGCCGCCACCGGTGAGGTCGTCAGCGCGGGCGGCCGGGTGCTGTCCGTGACGGCCACCGGCACCGATCTGACCGCGGCGCGGGAGCGTGCCTACCGGGCGCTCGGCCGGATCACGCTGGACGGTTCGCACCACCGTACGGACATCGCGGCGCGCGCGGCGGGGGAGAGCTGAGCGGCCGGTCCGTCCCCGGCTCGATCCGCCCCCGGGCCTGCCCGGGGGCGGATGCCGCCGGGGCCGGTTCCTGACCGGTCCGGTCCCGGGCCGCGCCCGTTTCGCCCCGTTTTCCGGGCGGCCGGGACGGATGTGGCCGGGAAAAGGCTCCCGGCTTTACCCAAAGCCATTCCATCGAGTGACCGCGCCGCCATCCGGCTGACGGGGCGGGGAGCCCCAACTAGGGTTCCCGGCAAGCGTCGTGTGGCGCCCGTGCCGCCCGGCGGCACGGCTGTCACGGCGGCGTCCGGCAAGTGGCTCACCGGCATTGCGATGTCGGTGGCCGGTGCCACAGTGGTGGAGAGTGAGCAACGCCGCCGAAGCCGTCCACGGCCCCGGCACCGTTGCCCCGCTCTCGTCGTCCCGTGTTCTCGTCGTCCCGTTGGTCAGGGCAGCAGGGGGTGTACAGGCTGGTGGCAGGTCCGGAAGCAGGAGCAGAGGCGGCGCGCGCCCGCGCGCTCGCGGTGCTGCGGATCCGCGGCGCGGCGCTGGGCGTGGCCCTGGTGCCCGCGGCGGTGGCCGTGGTGCTGCTCGTCGGTGGCCTCACCGGCCGGATCGGCCGCGCCGACCCGGTCACGAGTTCCAGCGGCTGGGACACGGCGCGCTGGGCCGTGACGGGTATCGCGCTGGTCGTGCTGCTGCTGGCGGCGCTGGTCACGGCCGTCATCGTCCGGGCCCGGCCCGCGCTGAGCCCCTCGGTCCCCATAGCGGAGTCCTCGGCCCCCGACCTGTACCGCCTGGTGCGGGACCTGGCCGACCGGCTGGAGGTGCCCGCGCCGTCCGCGATAGCCCTGACGCCCGACTGCGACAGTTGGCTGGAGGACCGTACGCACCGCGCGCACACTCCGGCGCGCGGCCGGGCCGCACGCGGTCGGGGAGCGGGAGCGGGTGACGGGACGCGCGCCGTGCAGGCGCCGGTCCTGGTGATCGGCTCCCCGTTCATGTGGTGGATGCGGGTCGCCGAGCTGCGGGCGCTGCTGGCGCCCGTCGTGGCCGGCACGGGTCCCTCCGCCAACCCGGACATAGCCGCGGCCCGCCGCTTCGTACGGGGCCTGGACGCCGCGGTGGCGGTCTCCGCGCGCGGCAGGAGCCCCCTGGCCGCACCGGCGCCGGCGTTCGTCGGCTGGGCCGCGCGGCTGCTGCTGCGGGCCTGCCGCGAGCACGCCCTGGAAATGGAGCGGTGCGTGGCCGCCGCCGCGTCCGAGCGCGCCCAGAGCGTCGACTACGGCCTGCGGATCGTCGCCCAGGAGCAGGTCGGGCTCGCGTACGCGGGCTGGGACCGGCTGCTGACCCGGGTCGCGCTGCCCGCCTGGCGCATGGGCCGCTGGCCCTCCCGGCTGGACGCCGGGGTGGTCTCCGCGCTCACCGAGCTCTCCCGCCGCGACCGTCTGGCCGAAGGTTTCACCTCCCGCCTGGGCGAGCGCCCGGCGTGCGACCTCCTGGAGGAGCCCGGCGCCGTGGACCGCGCCGCCTCCCTGCTCGCCGCCCGCCTCTTCCACGGCGGCCCGGCCGAGCCGGGGCCCGACTGGTCCCCGGTCGGCTGGCAGCAGTATCCGGAGGAGGTCGTGGACCGCAAGTGGCGGCAGGAAGCGGCCCGGCTGCACCGGGTGCTGGACGCCCTCCCGTCGGTCCCCGGCGACGGCGCGCGGCCACCGCGCCCCCCGGCGGCGCCGGAGCGGGCCGCCCCGCCCGAGTGCCGCATACCCCGCCCGATGCCGCAGGCCCCGGCGCCGCAGTCCCCGATGCCGGGTGAGCGAAAGGAGGCGCGGGCCGAGCGGGAGCCGGAGCGGCAGCCGAAGCCGCAGCCGTCCCCCCGCTTCGCCGACCCCGGCCCGGAGAGCAGCGCGCCGACGCTGATACGGGTCATCGAACGACTGCTGGCGGACGAGCGCGCGGGCGACCTCGTCGCCGCCCGGCTCGGTGCCGAGCTGGCGCGCGAGGAGCGTGCGGAGGCGGAGCGCCAGGCGGCGCGCGCGCCCGCGCCCGACGGCCCGGACGCCGGTGTGTCCTGGGGCGACGGGCTCGCCGACGGGCTCCCGCTGTTCCCCATGCAGCCCCCGCGCACGGGCCGCGAGCTGCTTGCCGACCACGTGACCGCGATGGTGTGCTGCGCCGCCGTGGACACCGCCGGCGCCGCCCCCGGCCTGGACTGGCTCGACGGTCCGGTGCTGCTGGTCGACGGGGCGCGCCGGTCGGACCTGGGCCACCCGGTGCTCCGGCTCGTCGACGACGGTGACGCCGGGCCGCTGGGCGAGTGGCTCGGTGCGGTCGGGGTGCGGCCCGAGAAGCCGGTACGGCTCGTGTGAGGGGCGCCAAGGGCGCGTAGGGAGCGTACGGGGGCGCATTCGGGGGCATGAAGGAGCCGAGTGCGCCTGTTGTCGGCACCCGCTCCGCATCACCCGCACGACCGGGCTGAATGTTCCCCTCCAGTTCGTCGTTCATGGCCGGAACCCTCGCGAATTCACGACGAAGGGTGACGGAGTAAGTGCGTAATGTGATGTGCTGGGGTCGGCCCCAGTCGTTCAATCGAGCACGAAATCTGAGTGCCGCGGCGGCCTGCTCAGTCGGCGGGGGGACGCAGGGAGGGGAGTACGAGGTGGGGACGGAGCAGATCCGGCGCTGGGAGTCGGGAGCACTTGCGCACGCGGTCACGGACCCGTTCGGACAGGGCCCGCTGCCCTGGCTGCGCGGCAGTGAGAACTACTTCGACTCCGGTCAGGTGGTCCCCTGGTACGTCGACCCGGCGGTGGCCCCCGGCGAGAAGCGCCTGCCCTCCCCCCGCTCCAGCGCCGGCCCGCGGACGGCCGACGACGTACGGCAGCAGATCAAGGGCTTCGTGAGCACCGGCGCGGTCGCCCCCGGCGAGGCCATCGACTTCCGCGTGTCGGTCGATCCGCCGCAGCCCTTCAGCATCGACATCTACCGCATCGGCCACTACGCGGGCACCGGCGCCGCCAAGATCACCACCAGCCCCCGGCTGGCCGGCATCGTGCAGCCCGCGCCGCTCGCTGCCGACCGCACGGTCTCCTGCCACCACTGGTGGCTGTCCTGGCGCCTCCAGGTCCCCGCGTACTGGAAGCTCGGCGCGTACGTCGCCGTCCTGACCACCGCCGACGGCCACCGCAGCCACGTCCCCTTCACGGTCCGCGACGCCCACCCCGCCGACCTCCTGCTGCTCCTGCCCGACATCACCTGGCAGGCCTACAACCTCTACCCGGAGGACGGCCGCACCGGCGCCAGCCTGTACCACGCCTGGGACGCGGACGGCGCGCTGCTCGGCGAGGCGGACGCCGCCACCACCGTCTCCTTCGACCGTCCGTACGCGGGCGCCGGCCTGCCCCTGCACGTGGGCCACGCCTACGACTTCATCCGCTGGGCCGAGCGCTACGGCTACGACCTCGCCTACGCCGACGCCCGCGACCTGCACGCCGGGCTGGTCGACCCGTCCCGCTACCGCGGCCTGGTCTTCCCCGGCCACGACGAGTACTGGTCCCAGCCCATGCGCCGGACCGCCGAACTGGCCCGCGACAGCGGCACCTCACTCGTCTTCCTGTCCGCCAACACCATGTACTGGCAGGTCGACCTGGCCCCCTCGCCCGCCGGCCCGGACTCGTTGCTGAGCTGCCGAAAACGCCAGGGCCCCGGACGGCCCGCCCTCTGGCGCGAGGCCGGAGACCCGGAACAGCACCTGATGGGCATCCAGTACGCGGGCCGGGTGCCGGAGCCCGCCCCCCTGGTGGTCCGCAACGCCGACCACTGGATGTGGGAGGCGACCGGCGCCCACGAGGGCGACGAACTGCCGGGCCTCGTCGCGGGCGAGGCGGACCGATACTTCCCCCGCACGCCCCTGCCCGAGCACAGCCACCGCATCCTGCTGGCGCACTCCCCGTACGAGGACAGCGAGGGCGCGCGCCGCCACCAGGAGACCTCGCTGTACCGCGCCCTCAGCGGCGCGCTGGTCTTCGCGTCCGGCACCTTCGCCTGGTCACCGGCGCTGGACCGCCCCGGCCACGTCGACGAGCGTGTCCAGCGCGCCACGGCCAACCTGCTCGACCGCATCTGCAAGCGCGACTGATCCGGGCCGGCGGCCCGCGTCCGCCCACGGTCCGCCGCCGTCCGCCAACGGCCCGCCATTGTCCACCACCCGCCGACCGCAGCCCGCCACCACCGCGCGGCGAACGCCACCCCACCACCGCGCCGCGAACGCCCCGGCTACCGCGCCGCGAACACCCCCAGCTCCCGCGCCAGCGCCACCGTCAGGGCCCGGAAGATCCGGGTCTCGGGATTGGGGTCGCCCGCCCGCGTCGCGAGCACGCTGTGCGCGCACGGCGCGTCCAGCACCGGCACGTACACCGTTCCGGGCCACGGGTAATAGCGCGCGAAGGACTTCAGCCCGGAGCCCGCGCCACGGCCCGCCGCCACGCTCGTCAGCACGTCGTGCGGGGTCAGCGCGCAGTCCGGGGCGCGGCGCTCGCCCGCGTCGAAGTACAGGTAGTCGGTGAACGGCCGCGGCGTGTGCCGGGGCAGCTTCAGGAACGGCAGGTCGATGACGTCCGCGACCCGGACGCCGGTCGCCGCCGCGTCCGCGAGCCGCGAGGCGGCCGGCACCGCGACGATCCGCTGCTCGGTGGTCAGGACGTCCACCTCGATGCCCTCGGCCTCGATCGCGGGCCGTACGAACGCCACGTCCACCCGGTCCTCGCGCAGCGCGCTGCAGTGCTCCGTGAAGTTCAGCTCGACCAGCTTCAGCGGGACCTCCGGGCGCGCCCGCCGGAAGGCGTTGACGGCCGCCGGCGTGACCTCGGACGAGCCGTGCCCCATCACCCCCACCCGCAACCCGCGCGCCGTCAGGGACGACGCCGCCGAGGTGCGCCGCGCGGCCTCGGTCACGTCCTCCACGGCGGCGTTCGCGGCGGCCAGCAGCGTACGGGCGTGGGAGACCAGCCGCTGTCCGGCGGCGGTCGTCCGTACGGGGCCGTTGCCGCGGTCCAGCAGCCGGGTGCCGAGTTCGCGCTCCAGTTGCTGTACGTGCTGGGTGACCGCGGCCGGCGACAGGAAGAGGCGCGACGCGGCCCGCCCGAAGTGTTCTTCCTCGACCACCGCCAGGAAGGAAGACAGCCGTCGCAGGTCCATACCCGCCACGATAAAACGAACGGGCGACCGACCCCGGGGGCCGTTCACGATTCCTGAACGGGGGCGGCGCCGCGCGCCTCCGGCCTCGTACAACGGCTCTCATGAGCACGTCCCCAGCCGACACCCGCACCGTTTCCCATGCCCCGCCGCCCGCCGGCGGGCCCGGCGCCCTCGCCTTCCCGCCCACCGCGGCCCGCCGCGCGCCCCGCCACTGGCTGCGCGCCGGCTGGATGATGACGGCCTCCGGCTGGAGCGCCAACCAGTTCTCCGCCCTCCTCGCGGCCTACCGCGACGACCTGGGCCTGACCACGGCCACCACCACCGCCCTCTTCGCGGTGTACGTCCTCGGCCTGATCCCCGGGCTGCTGCTGGGCGGCCCGCTGGCCGACCGGTGCGGCCGCCGCCCCGTCGTCTTCACCGCGCTCGCCACCGCCGCCGTGGCGACGTGCCTGCTGATGGCGGGCCCGGCCGCCGCCTGGCTGCTGTGGCCCGGCCGCTTCCTGACCGGCCTCGGCGCGGGTGCCCTGCTCACCGCGGGCAGCGTCTGGATCAAGGAACTCTCCTCCGCGCCGTACGACCCGGCCACCGCACCCGGTACGGCGGCCCGCCGCTCCGGGCTCTTCCTCTCCGCGGGCTTCGCCTCCGGCGGGCTGGCCGCCGCGCTGATCGCCCAGTGGGCACCGCTCCCGATGGTCACCGCGTACGTCCCGCACCTGGTGCTCTCGGCGGCGGCCGCGGTGGCGGCCGCCCGGGCACCGGAGACGGGCCGGGGCGGGGCCGCGCACCGCGGGGCCACCGGCGAGGCGGACCGCGCGGGTTGGGAAGCGGCGCGTCCCGTCGCCCCCCGGCCGTCCGGTGCTGCCTCCGGCCGGTCCGGTGCGGCCTCCCGGCCGCCCGGCGCGCCCTTCCGGCGGCTGGTCGCCCCGGTGGCCCCCTGGGTGTTCGCCGCCCCCACCATCGCCTTCGTGACCCTCCCCGGGCTCGTCGGCGCCCGTCTGGACGGCTGGCAGACCGTGTACGCGGGCATCGCCACCGCCGTGACCCCCGGCGCCGGGCTCCTCGTGGCGCCCCTCGCCCGTCGCCTCGCCGCCCGGCACCGTCTCGCCACCGCCGCGGCCGGACTGGCGGCGATCGCGCTCGGCCTGCTCGTCGCCGCCGTCGCCGTCGCGGCCGGCCGGCCCGCCGTGGCGCTGATCGCCGCGATGGTCCTCGGCGGGGGTTACGGGCTGTGCGTGGCGTACGGGCTGACCGAGGTCGCCGTCCTGGCGCCGCCCCACCGGCTGGCCCGCCTCACCGCCCGCTTCTGGACCCTCGCCTACCTCGGGTTCTTCGCCCCGTACGGGGTCACCCTGCTCAGCGCGCTGGTGGCACCGCCGGTCATCCTCGCGGCCGCCGCCGTGCTGGCCTTGCTCACCCTGGGCGCGGTCGGCCGCGCGGCGCGCCGCGACCGGACCTGACCGGACCCTGCGACGTCGTTCCCGCCCCGCATACGGGAGAATCGGGCCGAGGGGCCTGGATCAACCTACGCGGAGGCAGCGTGTCCGGTTTTGTAGAAAAGCCCGAGGCCGTGGAGGTAGCGGGGCTCACCCACCTCCACACCGGCAAGGTGCGCGACCTCTACCAGAACGCCGACGGCGACCTGGTCATGGTCGCCAGCGACCGTATCTCCGCCTACGACTGGGTGCTGCCCACCGAGATTCCGGACAAGGGGCGGGTGCTGACCCAGCTCTCGCTGTGGTGGTTCGACCAGCTCGCCGACCTCGTCCCCAACCATGTCCTGTCCACGGAGCTGCCGCCCGGCGCCCCGGCGGACTGGGAAGGCCGGACGACGGTCTGCACGTCCCTCGCGATGGTCCCCGTCGAGTGCGTCGCCCGCGGCTATCTCACGGGCTCCGGCCTCGCCGAGTACGAGCAGACCCGCACGGTCTGCGGGCTGGCGCTGCCGGAGGGGCTGGCCGACGGCTCGGAGCTGCCCGGCCCGATCTTCACCCCCGCCACCAAGGCCGCCGTCGGCGAGCACGACGAGAACGTCCCGTACGAGGAGGTCGCCCGCCAGGTCGGTGCCGAGGTCGCCGCCCAGCTCCGGCAGAACACCCTCGCCGTGTACGGGCGCGCCCGCGACATCGCCCGCGAACGCGGCATCGTCCTGGCGGACACCAAGTTCGAGTTCGGCTTCGACCAAGAGCGCCGGCTGACGCTGGCGGACGAGGTGCTCACCCCGGACTCCTCCCGCTTCTGGCCCGCCGACGTGTGGCAGCCGGGCCGGCCGCAGCCCTCCTTCGACAAGCAGTTCGTCCGCGACTGGCTCACCTCGCCGGCCTCCGGCTGGGACCGCGGGAGCGAGCAGCCGCCCCCGCCGCTGCCCCAGGAGACGGTCGAGCGCACCCGCGCCAAGTACATCGAGGCGTACGAGCGGCTCACCGGGCTGGCCTGGTCGTGACGCCGGGCGGGCAGTGACGCCGGGCCGGTACGGGGCAGTGGTTCCGCCCCGGCCGGTCCGCCCCGGCCCGTGCCCGTACTGCGGAAAAGCCCTGGTGCCCCGTAACGCAGAAAGGCCCCGGTCGCGATGACCGGGGCCTTTTCCCTGAGCGGACGACGAGGCTCGAACTCGCGACCTCAACCTTGGCAAGGTTGCGCTCTACCAACTGAGCTACGTCCGCCTGCCCGCGCTCAGCGGCGCGGTGCGGGCTCCACTATAGCCAACCTCGGGCGCGGGCGATGCGCGCCGCCGCGTGCCGGTTCTCCGCGCAGAGTTTCGCGGCGGCCGAGGAGAGGTAGTTGCGCACCGTTCCCGGCGACAGCGCGGCCCGCTCCGCGATCTCCGCGATGGGCGCGCCGTTCTCCGCGTACTCCAGCACCTCCGCCTCCCGTACGGTCAGCGGCGAGTCCCCGGCGCTGATCGCGTCGGCCGCCAACTCCGGGTCCACGTAACGGTTTCCGGCGTGCACCGTGCGGATGATCTCGGCCAGCCGCTGGGCCGAGACGGTCTTCGGGACGAACCCCTTCACCCCCGCCTCCAGGGCCCGCTTCAGGTGGCCGGGACGCCCATGACTGGTCACGATCATGGTCCGGCAGCCGGGCAGCCGGCTGCGCAGGGATGTGGCCACCGCCACACCGTCCAGTCCCGGCATCTGAAGATCCAGTACGGCGATGTCGGGACGATGGGCCAGCGCCATCGCCAGCGCCTCCGGCCCCGAAGCGGCCTCCGCCACCACCTGGAGATCGTCCTCCAGCGCCAGCAGCGCCGCCAGCGCCCCCCGGATCAGATGCTCGTCGTCGGCGAGCAGCACCCGCAGTGGCGGCGGCCCCGCCGCGCCGTCCTCCGGCCTTCGCGCGTGCTCCGGCTCCCCGGCCGCCCCCGGCTCCTTCGCCCGCTGCGCCTCCGTCATGGTCTCCGCTTCCCTCACGTCGCTCTGTCCCTGCGGCCGGTGGCGCCCCGGCGCCCGACACCCGCCCCGCACGGCTCGTCCTCACGCAGACCGCTGCGCCCCGGCCGGCTGCCCGTCCGCGGCGGCCTCCGGCCCGTACCCCGCCGCCCGATCCTTCTCCAGCGGTACGTGGGCCCGCAGCCAGAAACGCCCGCCCGGCCGGGGGCCGACGGCCAGGGTGCCGCCGAGGGCGGCGAGCCGTTCCCGCAGTCCGGCGATGCCGCTCCCGCCACCGCCGTGCACGGCCTTCTCCCGCACGCCGTCGTTCTCCATCGTGAACACCACCGCCGAGCCCGCCCGGGCCGCCGTGGCCGGCCGGCCGCCCCCGGCCGTGCCGTCGGCCGTCACCCGCAGCGCCAGCCAGCAGGTGGCCGCGTCGGCGTGCCGCAGCACGTTGGTGGTGCCCTCCCGCACGACCCAGGCCAGCACCGACTGCACCTGCTGCGGCACGCCGGAACTGTCCTCCTGGTCGATGAGGCACTCCACCCCGGCCGCCCGGAGCACGGCCTGCGCCCCCGCCAGCTCCACCCCGAGGTCGGCCTCCCGGTAGGCGCGCACCACGTCCCGTACCTCCCGCTGGGAGTCCTGGGCCATCTGCTGCACCTCCGCCATCTGGTCGGCGGCCTCCGGGCGCCCCTTGCGCGCGAGCCGTTCCGCCAGTTCGCTCTTGAGCGCGATGACGGCCAGGTTCCGGCCGACCACGTCGTGCATGTCCCGCGCGAACCGCAGCCGCTCCTCGGTCACGGCCAGCCGCGCCTGGGCGCCCTTGGCCTCGTCCAGCTCACGCATCGCGGCGAGGATCCAGCCCCAGCTCCGGCACGCCAGCGCGGCGAAGGCCGCGGAGAAGACGAAGGCGGGCGGCAGCGCCCACGCGAACTTCAGCGGGACGCCCGCGAGGGCCATCGCCCCCATGGTGACCGCCGCGGCCACGGTCCATACCAACGCCTGCCGACGCTTCTTGATCACCAGGGAGAGGAGGCACCCGACGGGCAGGGCGGGGAACAGCATCGCCGTGCCGTAGACCGACACACGCATCGGCATGCTGGTGGCGAGCACCGTCAGCAGGGTCACCGACCCGGCCGCCAGCACCCCTGACACGGCGATCAGCCGCCATGGTGCGGGGGTGCCGTACACGTAGTGCGAGAGTCCGCGCCGGACGCCGGGTATGTAGACACCGCACTGCACCAGCCCCAGCACCACGGCCGCCACGAGCAGCGCCGGCAGCCGGTGCGCGTCGGCCGCCGCGGCGAGCAGGGACGCCGCGAGCCAGCCGATGAACAGCAGCCACGGTGTGACATACAGCGTCCACCGCGCCCACAGATGGACCTGCGCGACCCGGCCGCGCCCCCGCAACCTGCGCAGTTGCCCGTGGAACACCGGTCCCGCACCCCCGTCGTCATCGATGCCGTACATCGTCAGTGCCGTGGCTCCCAGCGGAACCACCGACGTACAGCAAACACCGCGAGACCGGCCCAGGCCAACGCGATGACCAGCCGCTTCAGCGTTTCGGTGAGGTCACCTTCGGCGAGCCAGCCGTCCCGGACCAGCCCCATCACCGGCGACAGCGGCAGCAGCTCCAGGACAGCGGCGACCTTGTCGGGCAGCACGTCCAGCGGCACGATCATCCCGGAGCCGCCCATCGAGACGAAGACGAACGGCATCGTGGTGAGCTGGGCCGCCTCGGCGCTCTTGGTGACGGCCGTGGAGGCGGCGGCCATCGCCACCGAGATCACCATGCCGAGCAGCACACCCAGCACGACCAGGTGCGGGGCCTTGGGGACGCCCGCGTGCAGGACGAGTCCGCCGAGGGCCGCCAGCAGGGCGCACTGCGCCAGGCCGAGGAGCACCGCCGGAAGCGCCGTCCCGGCCAGGATCTCCCGGTCCGTCAGCTCACCGCAGCGCAGCCGCTTGAGCACCAGCTCCTCGCGCCGCGTCACCAGCGACCCGGTGACGGACGAGTACACCGCGAAGAGCAGGACGAAGCCGATGGTCCCCGGCAGCAGCACCGTGCCGACCGACAGGCCGTTGTCCTGCAACGGCATCTGGGAGACCGCCTGCCGCATGGCGAAGGCCATGATCAGCGGCATCAGCAGCGTCATGAACAGGGCGGTCTTGTTACGGCCCAGCAGGGTCAGCTCCGCGCGGAACAACGCGGCCAGCCGCTCCCGTGAGCCCTTGCGGGCGGCCGTCGCGGCCCCTGCCCCGGGCCGTTCCTCGACGGCCTTGACGTCGGTGGCGCTCACTTGTCCTCCAAACCCTTGGCGATCCGCAGGAACGCCTCTTCCAGCGATGCCGAGCGGGCGTCCAGCCCTCGCAGCTCGATCCCCTCGTCGCGCGCCCATAGCAGTACGCCGGTCGCGGCCCGTTGCAGGTCGGACGTCCGCAGCCGCAGGGTCCGGCCCACCGTCTCGTGCCCTTCGACGCCCAGCGACGGCAGCGGCGGCAGGTCGTCCGCCGTGCGGCCCGGGGGCAGTTCGAAGGAGATCTGTGCGGGGTGGGTGGCCACCACGTCCGCGACGGTCCCGGCCGTCGCGATCCGGCCCCGATGCATGATCGCGAGACGGTCGGCCAGCTCCTCGGCCTCTTCCAGGTAGTGGGTGGTCAGCACGACCGTCGTGCCGCCCGCCCGCAGCTCGCGGATCAACTCCCAGGTCGCGCGGCGGGCTTCGGTGTCCAGGCCGGTGGTCGGCTCGTCGAGGAAGAGCACCTCGGGCCGTCCCAGCGTCGCCGTGGCCAGGTCCAGCCGTCGCCGCTCACCGCCGGAGAGCTGCTTGACCCGTACGTCCTTGCGCTGGGTCATGCCGACGGTGGCCAGCGCCTCGCCGACCGGCCGGGAGCCGGTGGTGGCGCCGGCCCACATCCGTACGGTCTCCTCCACGGTCAACTCCGCGGGAAAGCCGCCTTCCTGGAGCATCGCGCCGACGCGCGGCCGGACCTTCGCCCGCTCCGTGTACGGGTTGTGGCCCAGCACCCGCACCGTGCCGCCGGTCGGTGCGGCCAGTCCCTCCAGGAGCTCCAGGGTGGAGGTCTTACCAGCTCCGTTCGTCCCCAGCAGGGCGAACAGCTCGCCGCGGTGGACGGAGAAGTCGATGCCCCGCACCGCCTCGAAGGACGTGCCGCCCTTCTTGTTCTGCCGGCCGCCCCCGGACGGCCCGTACCGCCTGCGCAGGCCCGTGACGTCTATCACGCGCTCGGTCGTGTCCCCGATGTTCATGCTTCAAGGCTCCCGGCGGAACCCGGCCCCGGGCAGTGCGGCTTGTCATCACCGCAGATGACAAATGTCAGAAGGGGAGGGAGAAGCGTGTGGAGTGCGGGCGGGCCGGGCCCGGGATGCGGCCCGAAAGCCGCCCGGGGCCGCGGTGGGTACAGACAAAAGGCCCCGGTGGCGATGACCGGGGCCTTTTTCCTGAGCGGACGACGAGGCTCGAACTCGCGACCTCAACCTTGGCAAGGTTGCGCTCTACCAACTGAGCTACGTCCGCACGCATCCGACCGGCTTTCACCGGGCGGCGCGACAGCTACTCTACCTGATCCACCGGAGTGGTCGGTACTGCCGGAGCGGGTGACAGGGATTGCACACTGCGCCTCCCCCTTGGAAAGGGGGCGCTCTACTACTGAGCTACACCCGCATGACCACCATCAATCGGCCCGTAGGGACCGGTTGATGCTGTCAGAGCGGGTGACAGGGATCGCACACTGCGCCTCCCTCTTGGAAAGAGGGCGCTCTACTACTGAGCTACACCCGCGTGACTCCTCGGGATCCGGCCTTTCGGCCTCGCCCCTCGGCGTGCTCCAGACTCTAGCTGATCAACAGGGGTGCCGCGCAACTCCGCTGCGGGACAGCCGAAACCGGCCGTCGCCCGGCCGCCGTCGGGGCACCGCCGGACCGCCCTCCCCTGACCGTCGCCCGCCTGTCGTCGGGGAGCCGTACCCGTCTCCGTCCGGCCGCGGACCGGCGGCCGGACGGAGACGGGCGAGGAGGAGGGCGGGTGCGGCGGCGGCCCGGCGGCGGGCCCGGGTCAGTTGTTGGCGGCGTCGAAAGCCTCGTAGACCTTCTTCGGGATCCGGCCGCGCGGGGGCACGTCCATGCGGTGGGAACGGGCCCAGGCGCGCACGGCGGCGGGGTCCGGCGTCACGGAGGTGTGGTGGTACGCCTTGCCGGACTTCGACCGCTTGCGGCCGGCCTCCACGAACGGGGCGAGGGTGCCGCGCAGTTTCTTCGCATTGGCGGGATTGAGGTCGATCTCGTACCACTTCCCGTCCAAACCGAAGGTGACCGTCTCTGCGGCTTCTCCGCCTTCGATGTCATCGGAGAGCGTGACTACTACGCGCTGCGCCACGGATATCGGTCCTTTCGAGCAGCAACCCCGCCGTGACATGGGGGGATGCTGCAGATCCGGCTGATTGGGATCAATGCATTTTCATTTGTACAGCGGCGGGCATTGCATGGTGAAGCCCAGTTAATTTCCTCAGCGTGTCCTTCCGCAATGCGGACCCTAGGTCTTTTCTGAGATTTTCCCCACCGCTTACCGCGCCCGGCGTCGTACGGTGACTGCGCCGTCACGATATCTATGCGCGTAGATTTTCGAACACGGTACTGTGATGGCACCGCCTTACGCACCACACCATCGGGAGTGCCAGTGGCACGCGTCGTAGTCGACGTCATGCTCAAGCCGGAGATCCTCGACCCGCAGGGCCAGGCGGTGCAGCGCGCACTGCCACGCCTGGGATTCGAGGGGATCGGCGACGTCCGTCAGGGCAAGCGTTTCGAACTTGAGGTGGAGGGTCCGGTCGACGACGCCGCCCTCGCCCGGATCCGCGAGATGGCCGAGACCTTCCTCGCCAACACCGTCATCGAGGACTTCACCGTCCACGTCGAGGACCGGGCCGGATCATGACCCACCCGTCGCCCACCACCGCCGCGAGCGGAGGCCCTTCGGGCCGCGGAAACACGCGCATCGGAGTCGTGACCTTCCCCGGCACGCTCGACGACCGTGACACCCAGCGCGCCATCCGGCTCGCCGGGGCCGAGGCGGTGCCGCTGTGGCACCGCGACAAGGACCTCAAGCAGGTCGACGCCGTGGTGCTGCCCGGCGGCTTCTCCTACGGCGACTACCTGCGGGCCGGCGCCATCTCCCGCTTCTCGCCGGTCATGGAGACCGTGATCGAACAGGCCAAGGGCGGCCTGCCGGTCCTGGGCATCTGCAACGGCTTCCAGGTTCTGACCGAAACGCACCTGCTGCCCGGCGCCATGCTGCGCAACGACAGCCTGCACTTCATCTGCCGCGACCAGAAGCTGCGGGTGGAGAACGCGGACACCGCCTGGACCGCCGACTACACCGCCGGCCAGGAGATCTCCGTACCGCTGAAGAACATCGACGGCCGGTACGTCGCCGACGAGCGCACCCTCGACATGCTGGAGGCCGAGGGCCGGGTCGCCTTCCGCTACCTGACCGGGGGCGACACCGCCGACGGCTACGGCAACCCCAACGGTTCGCTGCGCGACATCGCCGGCGTCACCAACGAGGCGGGCAACGTCGTCGGCCTCATGCCGCACCCCGAGCACGCCGTCGAGCCGCTGATCGGCACCGGCCGTACGGACGGCCTCGGGTTCTTCACCTCGATCCTGAAGAAATTGGTCACCGCATGACGCTCGACACGGTCAAGCACGCAGCCGAGACGCCGGACACCGACCAGCCGTGGGCCGAACTGGGCCTGAAGCAGGACGAGTACGAGCGCGTCCGCGAGATCCTCGGCCGCCGCCCCACCGGCGCCGAACTCGCCATGTACTCCGTCATGTGGTCCGAGCACTGCTCGTACAAGAGCAGCAAGGTCCACCTGAAGCAGTTCGGCCAGAAGGTCCCCGAGAACGACGCGATGCTCGTCGGCATCGGTGAGAACGCGGGCGTCGTCGACGTGGGCCAGGGCTATGCGGTCACCTTCAAGGTCGAGTCGCACAACCACCCGTCCTACGTCGAGCCCTACCAGGGCGCCGCCACCGGCGTCGGCGGCATCGTCCGCGACATCATCGCCATGGGCGCCCGCCCGGTCGCCGTCGTGGACCCGCTGCGCTTCGGCGCCGCCGACCACCCCGACACCAAGCGCGTCCTGCCGGGCGTCGTCGCTGGCATCGGCGGCTACGGCAACTGCCTGGGCCTGCCCAACATCGGCGGGGAGGTCGTCTTCGACTCCTGCTACCAGGGCAACCCGCTGGTCAACGCCGGTGCCATCGGCGTGATGCGGCACGAGGACATCCACCTCGCCAAGGCGTCCGGCGCCGGCAACAAGGTCATCCTCTACGGCGCCCGGACCGGCGGTGACGGCATCGGCGGCGCCTCCATCCTGGCCTCCGAGACCTTCGACGACGCGAAGCCGTCCAAGCGCCCCGCCGTCCAGGTCGGCGACCCGTTCCAGGAGAAGCTGCTCATCGAGTGCACCCTGGAGGCGTTCGCCGAGAAGCTCGTCGTCGGCATCCAGGACCTCGGCGCGGCCGGGCTGTCCTGCGCCACCAGCGAGCTGGCCTCCAACGGCTCCGGCGGCATGCGCGTGGAACTGGACGACGTACCGCTGCGCGACTCGACGCTCTCGCCCGAGGAAATCCTCATGAGCGAGTCGCAGGAGCGCATGTGCGCGGTCGTCGAGCCGGAGAAGGTCGAGCGGTTCCTGGCGATCTGCGAGAAGTGGGACGTCACCGCCACCGTCATCGGCGAGGTCACCGACGGCGACCGGCTGGAGATCTTCTGGCACGGCGAGAAGATCGTCGACGTCGACCCGAAGACCGTCGCCCACGAAGGCCCGGTCTACGAGCGGCCGTACGCGCGCCCCGCGTGGCAGGACGAGCTGCAGGCCGACGACGCGGGCCAACTGCCGCGGCCGCAGACCGGCGAGGCGCTGCGCGAGCAGGTCCTGAAGCTGGTCGCCTCGCCCAACCAGGCGTCCAAGAGCTGGATCACCAGCCAGTACGACCACTTCGTGCAGGGCGGCACCGTGCTGGCCCAGCCGGAGGACGCCGGCATGATCCGTATCGACGAGGAAACCGGGCTGGGCGTGGCCATCGCCACCGACGGCAACGGCCGCTACGCCAAGCTCGACCCGTACCACGGCGCGCAGTTGGCGCTGGCCGAGTCCTACCGCAACGTCGCGGCCACCGGCGCCAAGCCGCTGGCGATCTCCGACTGCCTGAACTTCGGCTCGCCCGAGGATCCGGCGGTCATGTGGCAGTTCTCCGAGGCCGTGCGCGGTCTCGCCGACGGCTGCCTGGAACTCGGTACGCCGGTCACCGGCGGCAACGTCTCGCTCTACAACCAGACCGGCGAGGCCGCCATCCACCCGACCCCCGTGGTCGCGGTGCTCGGCGTCATCGACGACGTCAGCCGTCGCACGCCGGTCGCCTTCGCCGACGAGGGCCACCTCATCTACCTCCTCGGTGACACCAAGGACGAGTTCGGCGGCTCGGCCTGGTCCCAGGTCGTCCACGACCACCTGGGCGGCCTGCCGCCGCGGGTGGACCTGGGCCGCGAGAAGCTGCTCGGCGAGATCCTCATCTCGGCCTCCCGCGACGGCATGGTCGACGCGGCGCACGACCTGTCCGACGGCGGCCTGATCCAGGCCCTCGTCGAGTCGTGCCTGCGTGGCGGCAAGGGCGCCCGGATCGTCGTCCCCGACGGGCTGGACCCCTTCGTCCTCCTCTTCTCGGAGTCGGCGGGCCGCGCGATCGTCGCGGTCCCGCGCAGCGAGGAGCTGCGCTTCACCGACATGTGCGGTGCGCGCGGCCTCCCGGCCACCCGCATCGGTGTCGTCGACGGTGACACGATCGACGTCCAGGGGCAGTTCACCCTCCCGCTGAGCGACCTCCGCACAGCGCACGAGGCCACCCTCCCGTCCCTGTTCGCCTGACCCGACCCGAGGACACCACCCGTCACGCCCCTGCCCGCCCGGCGGCCCGCCCTTTCCGGATTCTTTCCGGGGGCGGGCTGTCGTGGTTCCGGGGCCGTCTGGGGTGTGGGGGCGGTTGGCCTGCTGGGCCGCCGGGCCGCCGGCCTGCCGAGCCGGGGCCCGCGTGCCGGGGCGCCAGAGGATCGGTGCGGTCGATCCGCCGGCCCGGGCGGCGTGTCGCGGACGTTGCCGTCGGTCTGCGGTTCAGCCGCTGACGGTGGTCTTCCCGGTTGTGGCCGCCACCTCGCCTGAGCCCTCGGCCGCGGCGGCATCCCCTCGTATGCGCAGGGCCAGGAGCAGCGCCAGCACCAGCACGGCCGTGGAGCAGAGGAAGACCACGGATATGGAGGAGCTGAAGGCGTCCACCGCGCGGGTGTGGGCCTCGCCCTTCAGGGCCGGTATGGCGCTGGTGGAGCCGCCGGGGCCGCGGTCGGCGTAGACACGGGCCAGCACCGTTCCGAAGAGGGCCGCGCCCAGTGAGCTGCCCAGGGTCTGGAAGAAGCGGACCGCCGTCGTCGCCACCCCGAGCTGGTGGCGCGGTGCGGCTCCCTGGACGAGCACGATCAACTGGCCGAGCGTCTGGCCGAAACCGGCGCCGAGCAGGAGGAGTTCGGCCCGTACGGTCCACAGGCCGGTGTCCGTGCCGTTCGTCGCGAGCAGGAGCGTGGCCACGGTGGCGCAGGCCGTACCGCTGATCACGGAGGCTTTCCCCGACCAGCCGCGGGCGCCGAGCCGGCCCGTCACCAGGCCCGCGCCGGCCATGCCGAGCGCCACCGGAATCATGAACAGGCTCGCCGAGGTCGGCTCGATGCCCCGCACCAACTGGAGGTAGATCATGACGTAGACCAGCGAGCCCATCAGGGCCACGCCGACCAGACCCTGGACGGCGAAGGCGGAGCGCAGCGTACGGATACGGAACATCGACAGCGGGAGCAGTGGTTCGGCGGCGGTGGCCTGCCGCCACAGGAACAGGGCGAGCAGCGCCACGGCCCCGCCTGCCAGGCCGAGGATCACGGGGGAGCCCCAGGAGTGGTCCCGGCCGCCCCACTCCGTCACCAGCAGCAGTGCCGTGGAGAACGCGGCGGCCAGGGCCGCCCCGAGAAAGTCGATGCGCCGCCGCTCGCCGTGCCGGGGCAGCTTGAGGACGAGTGCGGACGTGACGAGCACGACGAGGCCGACCGGCAGGTTGACGTAGAAGATCCAGCGCCAGTCGGCGTGCTCGGCGAGGAGGCCGCCGACGACCGGCCCCAGGGCCATGCCGGCCCCCGCGACCAGCCCGCCCACCCCGGCGCCCTTGCCCGCTCCGCGCGTCCCCGGCCCCTTGAGCCGGGCTATCACGACCATGGTGACGCTCATCAGCCCGCCACCGCCCAGGCCCTGCACCGCGCGGAAGGCGATCAACTGGTCCATGTCCTGCGCGGCCCCGCACAGCACCGAGCCGAGCAGGAAGGTGGCGACGGCCCCGAGGAAGACCCGCTTCGCGCCGAAAGCGTCGCAGAGCTTGCCGTACAGCGGCAGCGCGGCGGTGGCGGCGAGCGAGAACGCGCTGATGAGCCACGGGATGCGGTCGACGCCGTGCAGCGGGTCCAGCTCGCGGACGATCGGGACCGTCACGGCCGAGACGATGTTCTGGTCGAGGACGGCGAGCAGCATCGTCGCGAGGCAGACGGCGAACCCGGCCTTGCGCTGGGCCGATGTCATGCCGCCCGGCCCGTCGGCATCCGGCCCGTCGGCGCCCGGTCTGCCGACGGAGGGACCTGATGCGCCGGGCCCGGCGCCGCCGGTGGCGGTGTGGTCGGAGACGGTCGGCGACGGAGCGGTGGAAGCGTTCATGGCAGCACCATGCCCGCAAAGCATGGACCGAGTCAATATTTAAGCCGGTATTATTTTTTGCCCTGGTACAGTGGTGCCATGGCCGAGGAGCTGGGACTGCGCGAGCGCAAGAAACTGCAGACGGAACGGCGCGTCTGGCGGACCGCCGTCGAACTCTTCCTGGAGCGCGGCTTCGAGAAGGTCTCCGTCCAGGAGATCGCCGCCGCGGCCGAGGTCTCCAAGATGACCGTCTTCAACTACTACGGCTCCAAGGAGGACTTGGTCCTCAAGCCGATGGAGCACCACGCCGGCGACGTGGCCCAGGCCGTCAACACCCGCGGGCGGGGCGAGTCCGCGGTCGCGGCCGTCTGCCGACAGTTCGTCGAGATGCTGGAACTGCGGGACCCCTCCGTCGGCCTGTGCGACAAGGAGGAGGTGCTCAGCATCCGCCGGCTGATCGTGGAGACGCCGGCCCTGCTGCTTCGCGCGTACGCCAACCGGCTGCACGGCCTCCAGCAGCTCGCCGAGGTGCTGGAGCGGGAGTCCGGCGGCGACCGGATGGACGCCCAGGTCGCCGCGGGCCAGCTCATGGCCGCCCGCAACGCGCTGATCAACGAGAACCACCGCAGGCTGCTGGCCGGAGAGGCCGCCGACGCGGTGTATCCCGACGCGGTCGCCGCCGCCCACCGGGCCTTCGGCCTGGTGGAGCGAGGGCTCGGGGGCTACGCGACGCGCCCCGCCGAGTAGCCTCGACGCCATGCCAAGTGCCCGTAAGCCGTCCGGCCGGTCCCGCGCCCGCAGTTACGACTCCGCCAAGACCCGCGCCGCCGTCATCGCACAGTTCGGACACGTACGCTCCGCCGTACGGCGCCTGGCTCCCGAGCAGTTCGCGCTGCCCACCCGCCTGGGTGACTGGACGGTCCGCGAGTTGGTCGCCCACCTGGCCATGGCGGTGGAGCAGGTCCCCGCGGCACTCGGCCGGCCCGCGCCGCCCGCCCCGGAAGTCACCCTCGCCACCTGGCCGTTCGCGAGCCGAGCACTGGCCGCGAAGGTCGACGAGAACGCCCGCGACACGGCGGCCGGCGGCGAACCGGCCGACCTCCTGGACCTCGCCGCGGCGCGGTACGCCGAGGCCGTCCCGGTGGCTCCCGACGACCGGCTGCTGGCGGTCCGTATCGGGGCGATGCGCCTGGACGACTTCCTGGTGGCCCGCTGTGTCGAACTGGTCGTGCACACCGACGATCTGATCGCCGCGACCGGTCTGGAGATCCCGTTCGACCGCCATGCCCTGGCCACCGCCACCCGGCTGCTCGCCGACGCGCTCGCCGCCAAGGCGCCCGGCGGCTCCGTCGAGGTCCGGGTGCCGCCGTTCGCCGTCGTCCAGTGCGTCGAGGGCCCCCGGCACACCAGGGGCACCCCGCCCAACGTCGTCGAGACCGACCCGCTGACCTGGCTCCGCCTGGCCACCGGCCGTACGGCCTGGCCCGACGCGGTCGACGAGGCCGCCGTGAGCGCCAGCGGCGAACGGGCCGACCTCGCCCCCTACCTGCCCCTCATGGGCTGAACACCGCAACGGCGGCGGGGCTCCGACCTCCGCCGGGTCCGGGTCTTCGCCGGACCCGGACCGCAGCCGGGTCCCTGGCCTCCGCCGGGACCCGCCCCCGCCGGAACCCGCCCCCGGGCCGGACCCCGGCCCCACCCCCTTCCTGATCAGCCCGAGAACCCCCAGCGAGGTTGCCTTCGTAAAGGCTCTACTCCCCGGGATGAACCGGACACCGAGGACGGCAAGGAGGAAGCGGAACCAGTGGTTGAACACGACACGAAATACGGCCATCCGGGTGACCTTCCAGGCGACGTCCGTGGCGACGTCCACGGCGACGTCCGTGGTGACCTTCGAGGTGAAGGAACGGCGCCCGCGCGCACCCCGATAACGGCGCCCGCACACCCCCGACGACGCACCACGGAAACGCGGAAAGAAGCAGCGCCAGATCGCTCCAAAAGCCCCTGAAAGCACCAGAAGCAGCCACCGGAACACCACCCTCAACAGCGGTGTGGCGCATCTCACTCCAATCCGGTCGGCGCCCCCTGCGGTACCCCGTACGACACCCCCGGCAGCACCGAGACAGCCCGGGGAACAAGCAGGGAACCGCGTACCGGAATCCGTGGTGACCCGGCCGCTCCCTCGGCATCCCGTCCGTGAGTCGGGGCTCACGGCAGGCACTCGGCCACCTGGGCCAGGCGCCCCGGACCCGGCCCCGGTTCGATCCCCGGTTCGGATGAATCGCGGACCTGCCCTAGACTCGGTGCTGTGCCACGTGGTGACGGACGACTCAGCCACGACCTGCTCCCCGGCGAGAAGGGCCCCCAGGACGCATGCGGCGTCTTCGGTGTCTGGGCTCCG
Source organism: Streptomyces sp. NPDC018045 (assembly GCF_044327445.1). Classification (NCBI taxonomy): domain Bacteria; kingdom Bacillati; phylum Actinomycetota; class Actinomycetes; order Kitasatosporales; family Streptomycetaceae; genus Streptomyces; species Streptomyces sp. NPDC018045. The sequence goes on along the minus strand of NZ_JBIRFL010000003.1, from coordinate 66,429 downwards.
GGTGAAGAGGTCGCCAAACTCACCTATTTCGGGCTGTATGCCCTGCAGCACCGCGGTCAGGAGTCCGCGGGCATCGCAGTGAGCAACGGCTCCCAAATCCTCGTGTTCAAGGACATGGGCCTGGTTTCCCAGGTCTTCGACGAGACATCCCTCGGCTCCCTCCAGGGCCATATCGCCGTGGGCCACGCCCGCTACTCCACCACCGGGGCCTCGGTGTGGGAGAACGCCCAGCCGACGTTCCGCGCGACCGCGCACGGCTCGATCGCCCTGGGGCACAACGGCAACCTGGTCAACACCGCCGAACTCGCCGAGATGGTCGCCGCGCTGCCCCGTGAGGGCGGCCGCGCGACCCAGGTGGCGGCGACCAACGACACCGACCTCGTGACGGCCCTGCTGGCCGGCCAGGTCGACGAGGACGGCAAGCCGCTGACCGTCGAGGAGGCCGCGCCGCGCGTCCTGCCCAAGGTCATGGGCGCCTTCTCGCTGTGCTTCATGGACGAGCACACCCTGTACGCGGCCCGTGACCCGCAGGGCATCCGCCCGCTGGTCCTCGGCCGCCTTGAGCGCGGCTGGGTGGTGGCCTCCGAGACGGCCGCCCTGGACATCTGCGGCGCCAGCTTCATCCGCGAGATCGAGCCGGGCGAGCTGATCGCCGTCGACGAGAACGGGCTGCGCAGCTCCCGCTTCGCCGAGACCAAGCCCAAGGGCTGCGTCTTCGAGTACGTCTATCTGGCCCGCCCCGACACCGACATCGCGGGCCGCAACGTGTACCTCTCCCGGGTGGAGATGGGCCGCAAGCTGGCCGCCGAGGCCCCCGCCGACGCCGACCTCGTCATAGCGACCCCGGAGTCCGGCACGCCGGCCGCGGTCGGCTACGCCGAGGCCAGCGGCATCCCGTACGGCGTCGGCCTGGTCAAGAACTCCTACGTCGGCCGGACCTTCATCCAGCCCTCGCAGACCATCCGCCAGCTCGGTATCCGCCTCAAGCTCAACCCGCTCAAGGAAGTCATCCGCGGCAAGCGCCTGGTGGTCGTCGACGACTCGATCGTCCGCGGCAACACCCAGCGCGCCCTGGTCCGGATGCTCCGGGAGGCCGGCGCCGCCGAGGTCCACATCCGGATCTCCTCGCCGCCGATCAAGTGGCCGTGCTTCTACGGCATCGACTTCGCCACCCGCGCCGAGCTGATCGCCAACGGTCTGACCGTGGACGAGATCGGTACGTCGCTGGGCGCCGACTCGCTGGCGTACATCTCGATCGACGGCATGATCGAGTCGACGACGATCGCCAAGCCGGACCTGTGCCGCGCCTGCTTCGACGGCCAGTACCCGGTCGATCTCCCCGACCCGGAGCTGCTGGGCAAGCACCTCCTGGAGGCGGAGACCGCGGGCCAGGCCAAGCCGGACCTGGACGGCGTCGAGACGCTGACGGCCGGGGTCGGCGGCGCCGACGCGCTGCGCCGCCCGTAGAGCTCGTACCCACCGACAGGAAAGATCTCAACGCCATGTCTGCCGAGTCTTTTGAGCCTGCCCAGCACGCGGGCACCAGCGCCAGCTACGCAAGCGCGGGCGTGGACATCGAAGCGGGCGACCGCGCCGTCGACCTGATGAAGCAGTGGGTCAAGAAGGCCACCCGCCCCGAGGTCGTCGGCGGCCTCGGCGGGTTCGCCGGCCTCTTCGACGCCTCGGCCCTCAAGCGCTACGAGCGGCCGCTGCTCGCGTCGGCCACCGACGGCGTCGGCACCAAGGTCGACATCGCCCGCCGGATGGGCGTGTACGACACCATCGGCCACGACCTGGTCGGCATGGTCGTCGACGACCTGGTGGTCTGCGGTGCCGAACCGCTGTTCATGACCGACTACATCTGCGTCGGCAAGGTCTACCCGGAGCGGGTCGCGGCGATCGTCAAGGGCATCGCCGAGGGCTGTGTGCTGGCCGGCTGCGCGCTGGTCGGCGGCGAGACCGCGGAACACCCGGGGCTGCTCGGGGCAGACGACTTCGACGTCGCGGGCGCCGGTACGGGTGTCGTCGAGGCGGACCGGGTGCTGGGCGCGGATCGTATCCGTACGGGCGACGCCGTCATCGCGATGGAGTCCTCCGGTCTTCACTCGAACGGGTACTCACTCGTCCGCCACGTGCTGTTCGACCGCGCCGGCATGTCCCTGGACCAGCGGGTCGAGGAGTTCGGCCGCACGCTCGGCGAGGAACTGCTGGAGCCGACGAAGATCTACTCGCTGGACTGCCTGGCCCTGACCCGAACGGCCGAGGTGCACGCCTTCTCGCACATCACCGGCGGCGGCCTGGCCAACAACCTGGCCCGGGTGATCCCGGACGGCCTGCACGCCACGGTCGACCGGTCCACCTGGACCCCGGGCGCGATCTTCGACCTGGTCGGCAAGGCCGGCGACGTCGAGCGGCTGGAACTGGAGAAGACCCTGAACATGGGGGTCGGCATGATGGCCGTCGTCCCGCAGGAGTCGGTGGACGTGGCGCTGGCCACCCTCGCGGACCGCGGCGTGGACGCCTGGGTCAGCGGCGAGATCGTCGAGCGTGGCGACCACACCGAGGCAGTGACCCTGACCGGTGACTACTCCGCCTGAGCCGGCCGCCCCCAGGGCAGCACAGAACCCGGTCCGAGGTGACTACCCCGGACCGGGTCCGTGGAAATGCTGTGCACACCGTGCACGCACGACAGTTAAGACGTCGTACGTCAGGCGCGACGACGCTGCTGGGACGAGTTGCCCTCGTCCTCGTCATCGTCGTCTCGGTTGTAAAGGTCGGCGTACCGCGCGTACGGGTCGTCGTCCTCTTCATCCTCGAACGGCTCGCCGTTCGGCGGCTGCTGCTGTGCCGACTGTTGCGGCGATGCACCCAGCTCTTCGGCCAGGCGTGAGAGATCAGTCCCACCGCTGTTGTACTTCAGCTGGCGGGCGACCTTCGTCTGCTTGGCCTTGGCCCGGCCGCGCCCCATGGCTCGACCCCCTCAACGACGGGGCTCGACGGCCCCAGAGTCTTGACACGCGTTCATGATTCAGAGCGGACTCTCGACAGAGAGACCGGCCCGTAGGGCTTCAACGGTACCTGCTTCCGCGGCCATACGGTACGTCGCCCGCATCACCGACCGCTCGGCGCGACCGGCAGGACGCCCCGTCCCCGCTGGTCAGCTCCGATTTTAACCTGTCCGCCCGGGCGACCCGCCGACGGGTGGTGAGGGATGTCTCCTTCACCGCCCGTGATCCCTTACGGAGCGCTCGGTGATCGTTACGCGAGCGCTCCGGGGGCGGTTTTCCGTACGCCCGGTGGCGGCGACCGGCACGGTCCGTCACCGGTACGGCGTCCGCGGGGGTGTACGGGACTCGCTCGGGACCCTCCGTGAGCGCGATCGGATCGCGATCGGCTTCGGTCGGACCCGAGCATTGTCGGACTTTGTTGGGCGGAATCGGTCGCGGTCTCGGCCATGACCGGCCGAAAAATTGGCCTGAACTTGACGGTCCCGGCCGGGTCGGCGCCACCGGGAACGGCGGCGCCGGGCAGATCAGGCCCGCCGGGCGTCCGCCATGCGCTGTTCGGCCAGCCGGTCCGCCGCCGCGGCGGGCGGAATGCCGTCCTCCTTCGCACGAGCGAATATCGCCAGCGTGGTGTCGAAGATCTTCGCCGCCTTGGTCTTGCAGCGGTCGAAGTCGAAGCCGCGCAGCTCGTCGGCCACCTGGATGACGCCACCGGCGTTCACCACGTAGTCCGGCGCGTAGAGGACGCCGCGGTCGGAGAGGTCCTTCTCGACACCGGGGTGCGCGAGCTGGTTGTTGGCCGCGCCGCAGACCACCTTCGCGGTGAGCGCCGGCACGGTCTCGTCGTTCAGCGCGCCACCGAGCGCGCACGGCGCGTACACGTCCAGACCCGCCGTACGGATCAGCGACCCGGTGTCCGGGGCCACGCCGACCTGCGGATGCCGACTGCGGATGCGCTCGATCGATTCGGCCCGCACATCCGTGATCACGACCTCCGCGCCGTCCTGGAGCAGATGTTCGACGAGGTGGTGGCCCACCTTGCCGACCCCCGCGATGCCGACCTTGCGGCCGCGCAGCGTCGGGTCCCCCCACAGGTGCTGCGCCGAGGCGCGCATGCCCTGGAAGACACCGAAGGCGGTCAGTACGGAGGAGTCGCCGGCGCCGCCGTTCTCGGGGGAGCGGCCGGTGGTCCACCGGTTCGTCCGCGCGACGACATCCATGTCCGCGACGTAGGTACCGACATCGCACGCGGTCACATAGCGGCCGCCGAGGGACGCCACGAACCGTCCGTAGGCGAGCAGGAGTTCTTCGCTCTTGATCAGGTCGGGGTCGCCGATGATCACCGCCTTGCCGCCGCCGTGGTCGAGCCCGGCGAGGGCGTTCTTGTACGACATGCCACGGGAGAGGTTCAGGGCGTCCAGCACCGCCTCGTCCTCCGAGGCGTACGCGTGGAAGCGGGTACCGCCGAGGGCCGGGCCCAGGGCGGTGTCGTGGATGGCGATGACGGCCCGCAGGCCGCTGGCGCGGTCCTGGCAGAGGACCACTTGCTCGTGGCCACCCTGCTCGGAGCGGAACAGGGTGTGCAGGACACTCCCGTCGGCCGGGGGTGCCCCTTGCGAGGAGTGCTCGGGGGAGGAGGAAGGACGTACGTCGGTCACGGTGGTGACTCCCATAAGTCGCGGAGGACGCTCTCCGACGGCTCCCTTTGCTTGTGGCAGGGGGAGGGCGGGAGGGCCGGTCGGGAAGAGAGTAAGACCTGGAAGGCACGCTGATCGGTGCAGTGCGGAGGATCACCCTCTCCTGAGGGACGGACGTGGGACGATTTGCCGTATCCCGAGCCGGGTGGTGCGAGCCAACTCCCGGCACTTCGCACCTCTTTGCCATTCTTTGCGGTTGTTCTGCGGACGTCACGTTGTAGGAGACAAAGGAGCGGGCGTGGCCCTGGCGTCGTCGGTGATGGTCCCGTACGCGGCATATCTACGGGTCTACGAGCCGCTCGCGGCGTTCCCCGAACCGGAGCGCTCCTACTGGGCGCGCTATGCCCGGCGCGCGGAGACCCCCACGGTTCAGGACGAACTTCGGCGATCCCTGGCCGATTTGCTGCCGACCCCGCCCGTACCGGTCCCGGTCCACGAGAGCAGCGACGCCTTCGTCACGGTCGTGGACGGCGTGACGTGCGTCTGCCCCTGGCGGACGCGGCTGCGCGGCTGGCAGGCCCTGGAGGGGCTGGCCGAGCTGCTTCCGGCGCCCGTGCTGGACGCGGCGCTGCCCCCGGTGGTGCGGCGCCAGGCGGCCGCGGACTACGAGGAGTGGCTGGAGCGCAATCCGGACGCCCGGCCCTGGATCCGCACCGCCACCTGGCACGTACCGGTGCGCTGGTTCGCGCTCTTCGGCGACGGCGAGCGGGAGTACACCAAGAGCGAGCACGGCCCGGTGCTGCGGTATCGGACGCCCATGGTGCAGGCGCGGCGCCGGGTGGCGCGGGGCCTGCGCACGCTGCGCGACTCCCTGGAGGAGGGGCCGCTGATCGACGGCCTGGTGGACGTGGGCCGCTGGCTGGAGGAGTTCCATCCGCGGGCGCTGGTGGAGCTGGACTACGGCGGGCTGGTGCACGCGGTGCCCGAAGGGCAGCTCGCCGAGGACCGGTCGGCCGCCGAGGTGGCGGCGGGGCTGGCGGCGCTGCGCGAGGGGGACAGCGACCGGGCCGGCGAGGCGTACGAGAAGCTGTCGGACCGGTGGCGCGAGGTGCGGGAGCGTCAGTTCGCGAGCTGAGCCGGTGGTTCGGGAGGAACGCGGGGCCCACGGTCGGTCGTCGGCGTCTTCGCGGAACGACAAAATGATCTGCGGCCGTCGAAACTCGTGCACACTACTGGTACGGAGCAGTAGGACGTAGGTCCCGATCCGGGCGATTGCCTCAAGCGTGACCTAAAGCACTGACTTCGGGCCTTGCGGCCAAGCCATACCCTCGTGCCAAAATAGGACAAGGAGCCTGACAAGGGCCCCTTCCGTCCTACTAAGGGCGGATAGTTCGGTATTGCGCTCCTTGGTGGGTCTGATGGCGGCTGATCACCGTGTGACTGATCGTCACGGTGGTGTGACTGTCCGCTATGGCATGGTCCATCGGCTTCCGCCGAGGTTGAACACCTGAGAGGGCAATTCCATCGGTTTGGCCGACGTGGCTGGACAGATGGTGTAGTTGTAGTGCCGAGGACAAGCCGTTCGTCCTATAACCGACTCGGCCCGCGTCCGCCATTTCGGGCAACGCGGGTCAAGGTGCAGAATTTAGAGGAAAGAACCGTGATGGTTCGGTTCTCCCGAGGAGGCCGCTCATGACCGCTCGCACCCCTGACGCCGAGCCGCTGCTTACCCCCGCCGAGGTCGCCACGATGTTCCGCGTGGACCCGAAGACGGTGACCCGCTGGGCCAAGGCAGGCAAGCTCACGTCCATCCGCACGCTCGGAGGACACCGGCGCTACCGCGAAGCCGAGGTTCGCGCTCTGCTCGCGGGCATTCCGCAGCAGCGCAGCGAAAGCTGAACAACCGCATGACCGGGCTGTTTTCGGGCCCCCCAACCCGACCTCGGCCCATGGAGCCCCACCCGGCTCCGCTCAGCACCACCTAGCACCACACAGCTCCATACGACGCGGAGCCTGCCCCAACAGGCCCCACACCCGCACCATCTGGGTACGTCATCGATCGCGCTGGACTCCGCCGGGTCCAGCGCGATCTTTTTTGTGCGCGCGAGCCCGGGCGGGGCGGCCGGTCCGGCCGTCTGGGCACCGCCCGCGGGCGCCGGCGGGGGCGGGTCCCCGCTGTTCTCCGGTCCAGTCCAAGGGCTGCCGGGCGGGCGGTGCAATTGCACATATTAAATTGACCGGGTGTAGGGCGACCGTAAGATTCCCGGTTCCCGAAACCGGGGCGGTGACACCCGTCACAGCACGGGAAGGTTGTGGCGTCGGCGCCGCTGCGATAAAGGGCCCCCGCGCCCCCTCGCCCTCTCAACAGCCTCCCACCGAAGGGCTGATGGGGAAGGCGCCGTTGGTCACCGGGCCGGGGGACTTTGGTCCCCGCCCGCCTCCGGATGCCCCGCGGCGGGCGCGCCGGCCGCGTCCGACGGTGCCACACGGGACGCCGGGTCCGAGCCCGGCACGGCGTCAGAGGCCGCGGAAGGCTCCCTGGAGGGCCTGGCGGGCACCTGGGCGGCGGAGTCGGCGGCCGGGGCGTCCGCGGCGCGGCTGCGGGGCTCCATGGCGAGCCGCAGGAGACGGGCGCAGACGGGGCAGTGGCGGGTCAGATGGCGATAGCCCGTGGCGGCCGACAGATGGGCCCGCAGCAGCGCCCTGGTCTCGTGCCTGGCGACTGTCGACATCGCACACTCCTCCCGGCGCCGCGCCCTTCCTCGTGATTACCGGTGGTACGAGCCCCGGTCAATACACGCGTCGGCCCGGGCCCGTACGACCCGGACCCACGGGCCACGGGGCACGACGCCGCTCCCGTCCACACTCCCCAGACCCAGGGCAACGCAAACGGCCCGCATCCCAGGGGGATACGGGCCGAGCAGTGCGGTCCTGACGGGCTCTGCCGTGTCCGACAACGGCTCCGCCGCGGGCGCGGCCTGCCCTCGTGGCGCGCCCCCACGCAAACGGCCCGCATCCCAGGGGGATACGGGCCGAGCAGTGCGGTCCTGACGGGCTCTGCCGTGTCCGACAACGGCTCCGCCGCGGGCGCGGC
>NZ_JBIRFL010000003.1:0-58594 GCF_044327445.1 Streptomyces sp. NPDC018045 | reverse complement strand
CCTGCCCTCGTGGCGCGCCCCCACGCAAACGGCCCGCATCCCAGGGGGATACGGGCCGAACAATGCGGTCCTGACGGGATTTGAACCCGCGGCCTCCACCTTGACAGGGTGGCGAGCACTCCAAACTGCTCCACAGGACCTTGGTGCGGCTTCCGCTTGCGCGGTGCTGCGAAGCAAGACTCTACAGCAGGTCAGGGGGTGCGGTCGAACTCGGTCCCGGAGGGCCGCCGGGACGGGCCCCGGGACCGGTCACGCCTTGGGCACCGCCGCGTCCACGGCCTTGACGATCCGCTTGTCGGAGACCGGGTACGCCGTGCCGAGCGCGTGCGCGAAGTAGCTCACCCGCAGCTCCTCGATCATCCAGCGGATCTCCCGGGCCTCGGCCGGCACCGGCCGCCCCTGCGGGTACTGCTCCAGCAGCCAGGCGTACTCGTCCTGCATCTCCTTGACCTTCGCCATACGGGAGCGGTCCCGCTCGGCGTTGTTGGGGAGCTGCTGGAGGCGGCGGTCCACGGCGACCAGGTAGCGCATGAGGTCCGGCAGGCGCTTCGTGCCGTGCGCGGTCACGAAGCCGGGCTTGATGAGGCCGGCCAGTTGTTCCTTGATGTCGGTGAGGGACGGGAGCAGGGAGGGGAAGGTGGTGGCCTTGAGGCGGCGCTCGCACGCCTGCCAGGCCGCCAGTACCTCGCGCACCTGCTGGACCGTCTTCATCGTCGCGTCCACCAGGTCGGCCCGGACCGCGTCGAAGAGCTTGCGGAAGGACTCCTCGTCCCAGGCCGGGCCGCCGTGCGCGGCGATCAGCCGGTCGGTGGCGGCGGTCACACAGTCCTCGAAGAGGGCCTGTATGGAACCGTGGGGGTTCGCCGACAGTGCCAGCTTCTGTTGATTGGTGAGCTTGCCCTGCGCGAACTTGGCTGGGTTGCTCGGAATATTCAACAAGATCAAACGGCGGGTCCCCGCCCACATCGCCGTCTGCTGCTCCGCCTCGGTGTCGAAGAGGCGTACGGCCACGCTCGTGCCCTCGTCCACCAGCGCCGGGTACGCCTTCAGTGGCTGGCCCCCGCGCCGGGTCTCGAACGTGCGCGGCAGCGTGCCGAGCGTCCAGGACGTCAGGCCGGTGCGCTGTTCCAGGCCGGCCGGCGCACCGCCGCCCCCGGACGCACCGCTGCCGCCGCTCCTGGCGGGCCGCTCGGCGGCCTGCGCGAAGGCCTTGCTGAGGGCCGCCTGCGTCTTCGGCTTGAGCTTGAGGCGCAGCGCTTCGAGGTCCTTGGCCTCGGCCAGCTTGCGGCGGCGCTCGTCGATCACCCGGAAGGTGATCTTCAGATGGTCCGGGACCTTGGCCACGTCGAAGTCGGCCGGGTCGACCGGGACGCCGACCATCCGCTGGAGCCCGGCCGCCAGGGACGTGGTGAGCGCGCCCTGGAGGGGCACGGTCGAGTCCAGGAAGCGGGCGGCGAAGTTCGGCGCCGGCACGTAGTTGCGACGGATCGGTTTGGGCAGCGAACGGATCAGTTCGGTCACCAGTTGTTCGCGCAGGCCCGGGATCTGCCAGTCGAAGCCTTCGGAAGAGACCTGATTGAGCACCTGGAGGGGGATGTGGACGGTCACGCCGTCCGCGTCCGCGCCCGGCTCGAACTGGTACGTCACACGGAACTTCAGCTTCCCCTGCCGCCACGAGTCCGGGTAGTCGTCCTTGGTGACGGCCTCGGCGGACTCGTTGATGAGCATCGAGTGCTCGAAGTTGAGCAACTCCGGCTCGTCATGGCGCTTCTTCTTCCACCAGGAGTCGAAGTGGGCTCCGGACACGATGTCTTCGGGCAGCCGCTGGTCGTAGAAGTCGAAGAGCGTCTCGTCGTCCACGAGGATGTCGCGCCGCCGGGCGCGGTGCTCCAGCTCCTCGACCTCGCCGAGCAGGGTGCGGTTGTCGTGGAAGAACTGGTGGTGGGTGCGCCAGTCGCCCTCGACCAGGGCGTTGCGGATGAACAGGTCCCGGGAGGTCTCCGGGTCGATCCGTCCGTAGTTCACCTTCCGCTGGGCGACGATCGGCACGCCGTACAGCGTCACCCGCTCGTACGCCATCACCGCGGCCATCTTCTGTTCCCAGTGCGGCTCGCTGTACGTCCGCTTCACCAGGTGCTGGGCCAGCGGCTCGATCCACTCGGGCTCGATCCGCGCGTTCACCCGTGCCCACAGGCGGGACGTTTCGACCAGCTCCGCCGACATGACCCAGCGCGGCGGCTTCTTGAAGAGCGCCGAGCCGGGGAAGAGCGCGAACTTCGCGCTGCGGGCGCCGAGGTACTCGTTCTTGGCGTCCGTGTCCTTCAGCCCGATGTGCGAAAGCAAACCGGACAGCAGGGAGGTGTGGATGGGTGCGGGCGCCGCGTCCTGCTCGCTCAGGTGGACGCCCATCGTCTTGGCGACCGTCCGGAGCTGCGAGTAGATGTCCTGCCACTCGCGTATGCGCAGATAGTTCAGGAACTCGCTCCGGCACATGCGGCGGAACGCCGAGGACGACAGCGCCTTCTGCTGCTCGCGGACGTACCGCCACAGGTTCAGATACGCCAGGAAGTCGCTGGTCTCGTCCTTGAACCGGGCGTGCTGCTGGTCGGCCTGCTGCTGCTTGTCGGCGGGCCGCTCACGCGGGTCCTGGATGGACAGCGCCGCCGCGATCACCATGACTTCGCGTACGCACCCGTTGCGGTCGGCCTCCAGCACCATCCGGGCCAGCCGCGGGTCCACCGGCAACTGGGACAGCTTGCGCCCCATCGGGGTGAGCCGCTTCTTGGGGTCCTTCTGCTGGGGGTCGAGCGCGCCCAGCTCGTGCAGCAGGTCGACGCCGTCCTTGATGTTGCGGCGGTCCGGCGGGTCGATGAACGGGAACTTCTCGATGTCGCCGAGGCCGGCCGCGGTCATCTGCAGGATGACGGAGGCCAGGTTCGTGCGCAGGATCTCGGCGTCGGTGAACTCCGGCCGGGTGAGGAAGTCCTCCTCCGAGTACAGCCGGATGCAGATGCCGTCGCTGGTCCGGCCGCAGCGGCCCTTGCGCTGGTTGGCGCTGGCCTGCGAGACCGGCTCGATCGGCAGCCGCTGGACCTTGGTGCGGTAACTGTAGCGGGAGATCCGGGCCATGCCGGGGTCGATGACGTACCGGATGCCCGGGACGGTCAGCGAGGTCTCCGCGACGTTGGTCGCGAGCACGATCCGGCGGCCGGTGTGGCGCTGGAAGACGCGGTGCTGCTCGGCGTGCGACAGGCGCGCGTACAGCGGCAGCACCTCGGTCTGCGGCAGATTCTTCTTGTTGAGCGCGTCCGCGGTGTCGCGGATCTCCCGCTCGCCGGAGAGGAAGACCAGGATGTCGCCGGGGCCCTCGCCGCGCAGCTCGTCCACGGCGTCGCAGATCGCGGTGATCTGGTCGCGGTCGCTGTCGCTGCCGCCCTCCTCCAGGAGCGGGCGGTAGCGGACCTCGACCGGGTACGTACGGCCGGAGACCTCGACGATCGGCGCGCCGGCGGGCTCGTCCCCGCCTCCGGCGCCGGCCGCCGGTACGGAGGCGAAGGAGCCGAAGTGCCGGGCGAACCGTTCCGGGTCGATGGTCGCGGAGGTGATGACGACCTTCAGGTCCGGCCGCCGGGGCAGCAACTGGGCCAGGTACCCGAGGATGAAGTCGATGTTGAGGCTGCGTTCGTGGGCCTCGTCGATGATGATCGTGTCGTACTGGCGCAGCTCGCGGTCGGTCTGGATCTCCGCGAGGAGGATGCCGTCCGTCATCAGCTTGACGAGGGTGTCCGGGCCGACCTGGTCGGTGAAGCGGACCTTCCAGCCGACCGCCTCGCCCAGCGGGGTTCTCAGTTCCTCGGCGACCCGCTCGGCGACCGTGCGGGCGGCGATCCGGCGCGGCTGGGTGTGCCCGATCAGCCCGCGTACGCCGCGGCCCAGCTCCAGGCAGATCTTGGGGATCTGGGTCGTCTTGCCGGACCCGGTCTCACCCGCGACGATCACGACCTGGTGGTCGCGGATCGCTTCGAGGATCTCGTCCTTCTTCTGGCTGACTGGCAACTGCTCCGGATACGTGATCGCGGGCACCGCGGCGCGGCGCTGCTCGACCCGCAGCTCCGCCTCCTCGATCCCGGCGACGATCTCGGTGAGCACGGCCGCGCGGGCCTCGGGCTTGCGGATCCGGCGCGCGCCGTCGAGCCGGCGCCCCAGCCGCTGCTGGTCGCGCAGCATCAGCTCGGGCAGCCGCTCCAGGAGAGCGGGCAGGGCGGGGGCGGCACCGTCGGGCCGGGCGGAGGCAGGCTGACTGGACATACGAACCCCAGGATCTCACCTCCGCGAATACGGTGGCGAACGAATTGCGGGCGGTGCGCGGACGGGAGGGGACGCGGCGCCCGTACGGACGGGGTCGCCGGCGCGTCCCGGGCCGCCCGGTGGGCGCGCCCGCCGCCCTCCTCGCTGTTCCCTCGCACAGTGGGCCGACCAGCAGGAGAATGTCCGGGTTGGGTGCTTTAGCGTGGCCATATGTCTGATCAGCACGGTGACCTCCCCCAGCCGCACGGCGCCCACGGACGGCCTCCCAGCAAGGCCGAGAGATGGGCCGCCTTCAAGAAGTCGCCGTTCCTGCCCGCCACCGTGCTGGTCTTCATCCTCGCCATCGCCGCCGGTCTCTTCGCGGGCTCGTACACCTACACCATGGCCAACCCGACCCCGCGGCACATCCCGACCGCCGTCGTCGGTCCGCCGGACTCCCCGCACGGCAAGGCCTTCGTCGGCGGCATGGAGAAGGCCCTGAACGCCTCCCTCCAGCTCCATGCGTACGACTCGTACGCCGCCGCCGAGAAGGGCATCGAGGAGCAGGAGGTCTTCGCGATCCTGCGGGTGCGGGACAAGAGCATGGAGCTGGACGTGGCCGGGGCGGCGGGTGCCCAGGTCGCGCAGGTGCTCGAACAGGCGGGCCCCGAGGTGGGCCGGGCGGTCGGCGTACCGGTCGAGGTCAAGGACCTCAAGCCGCTCCAGGAGGGCGACCCGCGCGGGCTCGCCCTCTTCTACATCTCGCTCGCCGCGGTGATCATCGGCTTCGTCGGCGCGATCCAGTTGAGCGTGCACGCGCGCGGGCTCAATCCGCTGGAGCGGATCGCCTTCACCGCGCTGTACGCGCTGCTCGGCGCCTTCGCGATCGCCGCGGTCGTGGACTGGCTGCTGGGCGCGCTGGACCTGCCGTTCGTGGAGTCCTGGCTGATCCTGGCGCTCACGATGTTCGCGTCCGGCATGGTCTTCACGATGTTCAACACCCTGATCGGGCGCTGGGCGATGATCCCGACGTGGGGCCTGATGGTGCTGCTGGGCAATCCGTCCTCGGGCGGCGCGGTCTCCTGGCCGCTGCTGCCGTCCGTCCTCGGGCACATCGGCCGCTGGCTGCCGCCGGGCGCCTCGATCAACGCGCAGCACACGGCCGTCTACTTCGGCGGCTCGCAGCACCTCTTCCCGTTCCTGGTGCTGGCCGGCTGGGCGCTGGTCTCGTGCGCGGTCTTCTGGACGTGGCGGCACCGGCACCCGGGCGGGCGCGAGGTGGGGGCGCTCACTTCGGGGGCGCACCGGGCGAGCGCTCCGGGCGCGCCGGGCGCCTGACGTACGCGGGGCCGGCCCGCGAGGGGCCGGCCCCGGCGTCCGCCATACGGGCGAAGGACAGCGAAAGGAAGCGATAGGAAGCGAAAGGAAACGAAGGGCAACGAACGAAAGAGGCCCCGATCCGAAGATCGGGGCCTCTTTCCACTGCTGGTGGCTGGGGCCGGGGTCGAACCGGCGACCTATCGCTTTTCAGGCGATCGCTCGTACCAACTGAGCTACCCAGCCACAGCGGTCCTGACGGGATTTGAACCCGCGGCCTCCACCTTGACAGGGTGGCGAGCACTCCAAACTGCTCCACAGGACCTTGCACTGTGCGAGATCAGGCGTACCTAGTCTCGCACACGGTAATGCGTGCCCCCAACGGGATTCGAACCCGTGCTACCGCCTTGAAAGGGCGGCGTCCTGGGCCACTAGACGATGAGGGCTGATGGCCCGCCTTGGTGCCTTGTAGGGCGCCGTCGGGGACGTGAGAAGCATATGGGATGCAGGGACCGTTCGCCAAAACGGTTTGTTCGAGCCCGGCGGCGGAGGTGTTCGGCAGGGTGACCGGCGGGCGGCCGGGGCCGGTGCCGCCCGTGCTCCCCGGCCGCCCCGCGGGCCTACGGGGTGCCCGGGGAGGGCGAGCCGGGCGGGGCCGAGGAGGTTCCGGGGGAGCGGGTGTCCGGGGACGGGGTGGCCCCCGGCCGGTTCTCCTGCGGCAGGTGGCGGCTGACCTCGGCCTTCGACAGTCCCAGCCCGCCGAGGGTGATCTCGTCCCACGCCTGGAGGCGCCGGGTCTCACGGTCCAGGTAGAGGACGGACGCCTGCACCGGAGCGGGTTTCCTGCCCTGCACCGCGCGCAGCCCGCCGCCGCCCGTGGAGCCTTCGATCATCAGCCGGGTGCCCTGGGGGAGCACGCTGTTCTCGCGGTGGTGGACATGGCCGGCCAGGGCCAGCGGGACCAGGCCGTCGGCCTCGCCCGCCGCCACCGGGTTGTGGGCCAGCGCGATGTCCACGGGCGTGCCCGCGAGCCGCTGCGTACGGAGCGAGTCGGCCAGTTTGCCGCCGGCCGTGCGCTCGGAGAAGTCCCCCTCCGCGACGACCGAGCGGTCCGGTGTGAACTGCGGGTCGCCGACCCCCGCGATCCGCAGCCCGCCGACGGTGACCGCCCGCCCGTCGTCGAGGACCGTGGCGTTCTCGCGGCTCTGGAGGTACTTCTGCGTCGTGGCGGAGTCGTGGTTGCCGCGCACCCAGACGTACGGCGCGCCGAGCGTGGCGACCGGGTCCAGGAAGGCGTTCTCGGCGGCCGAGCCGTGGTCCATGGTGTCGCCGGTGTCGATGATCACGTCGATCTTGTACTGCTTCACCAGCGACTTGATGATCTGCCAGGCCGCCGGGTTGAGGTGGATGTCGGAGACGTGCAGCACGCGGATCGTGGTGGGGTCGGGCGCGTAGGCGGGCAGGGTCGAGGTGGCTTCGTACAGCTTGGTCACGTTCGTCACCAGGCGCGCCAACTCCCGCTGGTAGACGTCGAACTCGCTGACGATGTTGCGGGCGTTGCCGACCACCGAGGGCGCCGAGGACAGCAGCCCGGAGAACTTCGGCTCCAGGACGGACTTCGGGTTCCAGGTGGCGTACGCGGCGGCGCCCGACGAGGCCAGCAGGACGAGCGCCAGCCCGCCCGCGGCCAGCGCGCGGCGGGGCCGCCGGTAGACGGCCAGGCCCAGCGCGGTGGCGCCGGAGACCACCGCGACGCAGGAGCGGAAGGCGAGGGTGCCGGTGCCGCCGAGGACGTCGCGGGTGACCTGTTCCTGGAGGCCGGCGAACCGTTCCGGGTGGTCGACCAGGGCCTGGGCCCGTACGGGGTCCAGCCGGTCGACGTCCACGTCCAGGCGTATCGGCGCGTAGTGGCTGCGCAGCTCCAGGGCGCCCAGTGGCGAGACGTTGATCTTCGTGCCGCCGGAGAACGACGGGCGCAGTGTCATGTTCGTGTCCACCGGCCCCACGGGGGTGTGGACGCTGCCGACGATCAGCAGACCCAGCCAGGCGCCGAGCAGGGTGACGGCGAGCAGCCCGAGGCCCCGGGCATACGGGTGCGGGGTGTGGGTGAGGGTGCTGGTGGGGGCGGTGTGGTGGGAGCGGTAGTCGCGGAGGACGGCGGCGGGCAGGCCCCGCACCCGGGCGAGCGAGGCGCGGAGCAGCCGGAGCACGGGAGAGCCGGGGGAGGAGCCCCCGGGCGGCGCGACACGGGCCATTGGGCACGCATGCCCGGGCGCCGCGCCCGTCATGCCCGGAAAGCGGCCCCCGGTGCCGGCCGTCGGCGATCTCGCGCGGCACCGCTGCCGTACGGCGGCGTGGCGGACAATGGGTGGTGTGCTGGAGATGACGCGCGAGGAGTTCGAGGAACTGGTGGCCGAGGCGCTGGACCGGATCCCGCCGGAGCTGACACGGCTGATGGACAACGTGGCGGTGTTCGTCGAGGACGAACCACCGGCCGAGGACCCCGATCTCCTGGGGCTGTACGAGGGGACGCCGCTGACCGACCGCGGCGAGTGGTACGCGGGTGTGCTGCCCGACCGGATCACCGTCTACCGCAACCCGACCCTGCGGATGTGCGACACCCGCGAGGACGTGGTGGCGGAGACCGAGGTGACCGTCGTGCACGATACCCCGTCGTACACCTCTCTGGGTGATCTTCGCCTGATCGGGTGATGCCGCAAGGTTTGCAGCTAGCCCCAGCCCAGTGCGTGGAGCCGTTCGTCATCGATGCCGAAGTGGTGCGCCACCTCGTGAACGACCGTCGTGGCCACCTCGTGAACCACTTCATCCCGGTCCCCGCACATGCGGAGAGTAGGCCCCATGTAAATCGTGATCCGGTCAGGCAGTACACCCGCGTACCACTCACCCCGGTCGGTCAGCGGCGTGCCCTCGTACAGCCCCAGGAGGTCGGGGGCCTCGGCTGGAGGCTCGTCCTCCACGAAAACGGCCACGTTGTCCATGACCCGTGTCAGCTCCGGCGGGATGGTGTCCAGCGCGTCGGACACCAACTCTTCGAACGTCTCTCGCGTCATTTCCAGCACACAGCCATTGTCGCTTGGTCTGGAGGACGCTGGGAGGAGCACAGGACCCCGCCCGCACGCCACGAGGGAGCGCACGGGCGGGGCCGGGGCCCGGGTTACGACTGGGCGTGTACGGGAGCGCCCTGGGCCCGGAGCTGGGCTAGCTGCCGCTGGTACAGAGGGCCCGCGACGTGCGCTGCTCGCGCCTCAGACGGCGCCGCCTCCTCGATGAGGTGGTGGGCCGCCGCCTTGAGGTATGCCGCCCACGCCAGCACGTGCTGTTGCGCACTTCGGCCGCACTCCTGGGGCTCACCTGGCAGACAGAGCGGGAGGGCCGGACTTACCTTGTTCGCCGCGTGTCGCACGCACCGGGCGATCGTCAGCCACTGGTCCTCGGACCGATGAGCGCCCGTCTGTCCTTCCTGAAACCACCGGCCGAAGTCGTCTCCGTGATCATCCATACGTGCGCTCCTGCGGTCCTCTGAGTTACGCGGGTGCGGCGATCGTAGCGGCCTTCGCCGCCGCGTCTGCCTCCTGCGGATCGCAGTGCCCCACAGAGGGGACGCAGGGCGTGCACGGGCCGCACATGGGCAGGAACTGCGGGGGTGTACAGGACTGTGCCCCCTCGCCGTGTACGGCGGTAATGCCGGCCGTTACGGCGGCCATCCGTGCGCCGCCCCAGATGTCGGCGAGTGGCGTTTCCCGCACGTTGCCCATGGTCAGGAACCGGCCCAGCACGCACGGCCACACATCACCGGTCGGACTGATAGCGCACTTCTCGTGACCGCAGTGCCCGCACAGGTCGGCGATCGTCGGTGCGGCCCCTCGGCTGGCCCGTCCGAACGCCCGGGCCCGGTCACCTCCGACCGTGCCCACGCCAAGGTTCATAAGGTCCTTGGCCGCTTCCTGGACGCGCTGCTCCTGGCGGACAGCGACCACGCCACCGCGCACTGGGATACCGAGGCTGAGCGCCTTTTGGATGTTCCTTCGGGTCCGGCGGTGTGATCCCCGGAGGTTGGTCACCTTGTCGTGGTCGTCCGGCGTGTCGGAGTAGTACGACGCGGCGAGCTTGACCCCGCAGTCCGTGAAGGTCGCCCACAGGTGATCGCGAACGTGGGCGAGGTTGGAGAAGACTTCCACGGACAGGCCCGCCCCGTGGGCGTGCCGGATCAGGCTCGACAGGTGCGGATAGAGCGTCGGTTCTCCGCCGATGAACTGCACGTCCAGCGCGCCCAGGGCCGCGAGCTGGTCAATGGTGCGTTTCCAGTCCTGGAGGGTCATCGTGCCGTGCGTCCCCTTCGGGGACGAGTCCGCGTAGCAGTGATCACAGAACTCGTTGCAGAATCCCGTGACCTCCAGCCATGCGAATTTCAGTCGGTTCCGGGCAGGGCTCATCGCCGCCTCCTTGCGACTGTGGATGAGAGATTGCCCGCCCCTCAAGCGGGTTGCGCGGCGTGGGGGAACACGGTGTTGCGCGCCGTCAGGCCACCGCGAGAGGGGCGGGGGCTAGCGGGCCGTGCGTTCCTGTTGCGGCCCTTCGGACGGAAGCGGCGGGATCGCCGCCCGTCCCTCGTTCAGCTCCAGACGGCGCACGAGCGCCACGTCCTCGTAGGTACGGGCGAACGTCGGGTGCCCCGCGCGGCCTGTGTGCGCCATCATCGCCAGGTCGGCCGCCTTCAGGTCGGTGGTCGCCGCCAGCGTCCACGAACATCCGCCGCTCAGGCACTGCGCCGTCACGGTGACCTCGCTTTGCGGATGTGTGCCGATGGCGTGCTTCACGGCGCGGATCACGCTGCGGGTGCTCACGGCCGCACCACCGGGGGACCGATCGGCAACGCCACCATGCGCCGCTCGTGGGGGTGGTTGCGGATCTCCACGTTGCAATCGGCTGCCGCCGACCGGTCCACGTAGCCGTTGGGCGCGCCGTTGCCCGTCTCGTACGCCGTCCGCCAGCTCGCAGCGTGCGCGCATACCGGGCAGCCTTCCACCGGCACGGGCCATAGGTCCGGCAACGGCAGTTCCACCAACGGTTCCGAGTAGCTGCGTCGCGGCGCGAAGTAGGCCCGGCTCACGACCAGCTCCCGACGGGGCGAGTCCAGACCCGCGCCCGCGCGTGCTCCTCGTCGGTGGGCTTGCGTAACTGGTCCGGCCGGACTGCCCACTCCGCACCGCCACCCGGAGGAACGAGGTACGCGGACCCTTCGAGGAGTCTGCGTACCTCGCCGATCCGATCGTTCGTTGTGTCCACCGCGTATGTGCCCGTGGTGGGGGTCCAGTCGTGGGCCATGATGCATCGCCGTCCCCTCGCGTGGTCCGATGACATTCCACGCTAGGAACGGCAACTCTCAGTTGTCTGTGGCACTTTGGAGACCCGCCAGCGGGAAGTACCACAAGCCTTTAGAGCGGCAGCCCCACGACGTCAGCCATGGCCCGCATGTCCGTCGTCAACGTCCGCCGCCCCCGGATCACCCGGCCGAGGATGTCACGGGCATAGCGCTGGTTCGGTAGCCATTCCGGGCTGTCGGAGCGGATCTGTTCCAGCTTGCCGAACGCCTCTGCATAGTCGCCGGTCTTGGCGTACGCGTCGGCCACGTCCAGCAAGTGGCGGTTTCGGTTGTTAGACGTGGGCTTGAGGCTGAAGACGGGCACGCGTTCGGCGATACGGAGCACCATGTCAGGCCGGTCGGTCACGCTGGCGTTCTCGGCGGCCTTGAGCTTGACCGTGGTCGGCCCGAACGTGCGAAGGAAGTCATTATTCGGGGCGTGCTCACGCCCCAGCGCCACGGCTGCCGCTGTGGCGAACTTCAACGCGTCCTCGGCGTCGCCAGGCTGCGAGTTCCGCACGGCCGCAGCGGACACGCGTAGCAGCATCCAGCCCCACGTACTCAGCTCCGCCGGGGTCGCCCGGGACATCCGGGGCTCGGTCTCGTCGGCCCACTTCACGGCCAGGTCATACGCCTTGCCCAACTCGCCCTGACGTAGCAGCAACCAGCACAGCGTGTTGACCGTGGCCGCACCCTCCATGCGATCCGCCGAGTCGTCGAGGGCGCGGTCTAGCGCCGTCTCGGCGGCTTTGAACTGGCGGGTCTGGACCATGAGCCACCCAGCGAGCTGCAATAGCCGTACCCGGACCGCACGGCCCTCTGAGCCCAGCGCGTCAGCGTCCCGCAGCAGGGGCGGCAGCAGCACCGATAGTGCCGTGTACTGATCGCCGGAGAATAGGGGCGCCGAATCCTTCAGGGCGCCACGTACCCCGCTGACCGTCGGCGGCTCGTCGTCCAGCCCTGGGGCGACGGGGGGACGCTCCAGGGCATCCCGAACGGCCGCCCAACGATCCACTGTGTCCGCACTGGCATCCTCCGGGTTCGGTTCACCGGCCAGGCGCATCGTCGGCACCCTCAGCGCGTGTGCGAGCTTGCGCAGTGTCTCCAGACGGGCCGTCTCCCGCTCGCCCTGTTCGAGTTTCCGGATGGCCGAGAGGGAGACTCCCGACGCGTCCGCTAACTCACGCTGTGACAGCCCGCGACGCTTGCGGACTTCTTTTACCCTCTGCCCCGCAGTGCTCATGCTCCGAGCGTACGACGCGGACCCCGCCCAGGACACGGGAAAGGCCCCGCACCTGCCCAGCGAAGGGCAGGCGCGGGGCCATGGAAACGAAGGGGAGCGGGAGCCCAGTAACGCCAAGGCGTCCGGCCGTCCGGGCACCTCACGCCGGCCGGGGGCAAGCCTTCGGATCGAAGGGACTCGGAGCGCCGAAACCCCGGTTACGGGCCCTTACGGGAAGCCGCCGATCCGACGTACCCACTGGTCACAGGCCAGTTGGTGCGTGGTCGGCGGTCTTTGGCGGACCTTGGAACCCGTACAGCCAGCGGCCCGCTATCACGCTTCGGTCTTCCGACCCGGCCGAAGGGGGTCACCCCCCAGGGCGAAACGGACATGCCAGGCGCCGCGGGCTTCGGATTGCGATCACGGACCGTGAGGCCGGCGGACGACACAGCGTGATCACTCACGCCAGGTCGCCCGGATGCCGACGCTCCGGCCTCCGCCGGGACGGGCGCCGCCGACGTGCCGCCGCGCCCTCCGCGCTGGACTTCCGCGCGTGATGCCAACGACACAGAGCCTGAAGGTTCGCCACGTCGTGGTCATCACCCGGGACGATGTGGTCCACCTCCGTGGCTGGTGCCGTGCACCGCGCCCCCGTGTCCCGCAGGACTCCCCGGCACTGGAAGCCGTCACGCTTCGGTGCGCTGGCCGGGGCGGAGGGGGCATGCCCCACCTCTGTGGGGAGCAGATCACCTTCGGCTCCCGGTCAGTTCGTGTCGTTCCTCTTGGAACAGGTCAGCCATGTGGCCGACGCGGTAGCGGGCGTCCGCCACGTCCACGTCCGCCGCCTCCAGGCCCAGGGCGGGGGCTAGCGTGCGGATCTCATCCACGCTGCCGGAGTGCGGCGTCCACCCCGTTGCTAGGTGATTGGTCAGCGCCAGAGCCACACGGCCTGTGGCGTCGCTGCGGTGAGTCTGGCCCGTGAGCCAGGTGGCAAAGTTCATGTGCGCCTCCGCGGCGTCTCAGCGGCCCCGCGGAGCCGCGTGCGGAAGGCGGGGGCCCAGGTATGCCAGACCCCCGCCAGAAGGTGTGTCAGGCGCCGGGAAGCAGATCCTTGGCCTCCGCCGGGGACATATCCGCCGGTACCTCCAGAGCGCTGATCAGGCGACCCTCCGCCCGCTCCTTCAGTTCAATTCGTCGGAGCCTGGCCCGGTCCTGGCTGCGCGGGTGGTTGCGGGCCAGGATTTCCCGCTGCCACACCGGAGGGTCCGCCAGCAGTTCCTCACGGCTCATGGTCGCCCAACGGCCGGATGCCACAGGGTCGTTGGTGCCCAGGACGCGGTACAGCTTGGCCCATGTCTCATGCGCCTCGTAGAACCAGCCCAGTCGCTCCTTATCGATAGACGGGGCGTGCCCCTTCGGACCGCCTCCCAGGCCCAGGTCTGCGGTGACCTGACCCAGGCTGTTACTCACTCGAATCCAGGTGTTGAACGCGGTCTCGGCCGCCGTGACGGCCTCCAGCGCCTTGGCCTGGAGGCCGTCGAACTTGGTCAGCAGACGTTCCCGGGTCTCCTCAATGACACCGGTTTCCTTGAGGAGCTGGCGGTATTCATGCCGTGCGCTTTCGACCAGTTTCACGCGAGCTTCGCACTCCAAAAGTGCGTCCGCGCGCCGCGCCTCAATGTCCATGCGCTTGTATGCACCCTTGGGCTTCGGTCCCTCGCCTGAGAGGTAGGCATGGTGCTCCGCCAGTCGGCGCTTTTCCGCCTCTTCTCCCTCGTGCCCCGCCCGCTGCCAGTTGTCCAGGGCGTCCGATGCCTGGTCGTGCAGTTCCGTGACCTTGGCCCAGGCAGAGTGCACCCGTTCCGGCGCTTCCGGGAGGTGTTCCCGAACCGTCAGGTGATTGTAGAGGCGGCCATGCAGATGGCCGGACTTACGATCCAGCTCGTCCATTTTCCTCATGATTCATTTCTCCAGATGAGTTGAGATTGGTTTCCGGCTCAGGTGCTTGCCCGGGGCGAGATGCTTAGGAATTTGTTTGCTGATCCTCATGCCGCGTTGAGTAGATGGGCCGGAGGGCGGAGCGGGCATCGGGTTCGGCTATTCCGCCGTTGTTGTAGGCGTTGCACACAACGTCACCAAGGTCCCGGCAGGCTTCGCCCTGCAAGGCGGAGAACTTGGCGGCGAGGTCGCCGGAATCTGTGCGGTTTGCCAGCTCATGCGCATCGCCAAGAGCAGCGATGATCCGCCGTGAAAGGCGAATGCGGTTGAGGATCACGTGATCTCCATGGGATTTGGGCATATGAAAACCCCGTGCCCCGGAGTTCCGGGACGCAAGGGTGGTGGGCCGGTTGGTGCCCGGTCGCCGCCGGATGAGGCAAGCCCTAGAGACGCCTAGGGCTTTCTACGTGAGGGTTAACTGGGGGGCGTGACACCAGGGGGATGGCGCGGATACATCGCCCCCGGAATGGGGCGGCCGGCCGGGCTATTGCATTTTTCCGCCAGCGCAATGCTGCTGCCTTTCCTGAGTGTCCCGTTGTCCCGTCCTGTCCCGCCCCGCGCGGAGCTATCGGGCCTGGTTGAAAATGTCGGTCGCCGGGGGCGCCGACTCGGATTCCGGCTCCTCCGGTTCGTTGTCGTCCAGGGGAGGCAGAACGCGTTCCCACGCGTCGCGGAGGTCTTCCCAACGCCAGCCATATGTCCGTTCGCTGCCACTCCGGACGCGGACGGATTTCAATCCGTGTTCCCGCAGTAGGCGCCCCACGTCCTCCGGCCGCAATTCCTCTCGTCCGTCGAACCGGGAGAACGCCAAGGGGTCGAGGTCCAGTGCGGCCGTACAGGCGTCATTACGGCTGATGCTGGCTGTGAGCCTGCCCCGGCGCTCCAAGTCCCTGAAATGGGTTTGTAGCGCCGCCAGGAGACGCATGGAGGCGGAGCCTGTGGCGCTCCCGTCGCGTGATTCCTCTTGGGCCGCATCTAGCGCCGCCATGCAGCGTTCCTGCCAGTAATCTCCGGCGGTAGCCGCAACGGCCCACAGACACGACCAGATCTCATGGTCGCGACCGTCCACCTTGTCCCTGACTTCCGAAGCCAGGAGTTCAGCCAACAGCTTTTCCTTTTTGGTGAACCTGTGGGCCGTGTCCTT
Source organism: Streptomyces sp. NPDC018045 (assembly GCF_044327445.1). NCBI lineage: Bacteria > Bacillati > Actinomycetota > Actinomycetes > Kitasatosporales > Streptomycetaceae > Streptomyces > Streptomyces sp. NPDC018045. The sequence goes on along the minus strand of NZ_JBIRFL010000003.1, from coordinate 43,243 downwards.
GGCCCACCGGGCCACGCTTTCTCGAACTTCGGCCAGTTCATCATCATGCGCCAACGGGAAATACGACTCCGGCCGTTCCTCCCGGCGAGCGCGCGTGGTGTGAATAACGAACGTGCGCGTCAGGAGGGCGTCAGGAAGACGAGCCGTCGCCAGTCCGGCGAACGCCACCGGGGCGAAACACGAGTACCGGATCACTTCCGTTTGCTTGTCCTTGTGTGCACGGTGTACCACCGCGCCGCGCTTGTATCCGGCGTTAAGGATGATGGTTAGGTCATCCTGGCTACCGGCTGAATTGGCGGAGTAGGTCCGATCCAGCTCATCAGGGAAGAGCACGATGGGGAAGGCGCCCAGTTCTCCCGACTCTTCCGCCGCCGCAATGAGTCGCAGCATGGCCGCCGACGACATCGAACCCACGTCCTGGCCATTGGCGACCAGCTTGGAAAGGATCTCCAGAGCGCGTGTCTTACCGGACCCGGGAGCGCCGGAAAAGATGCCGAGTCGTGGTGCAATGGGAAGTCCGGGGCACTGCGTCAGCAGGTGTGTGTAGGCCGTCCACAGAACCGCCACCGTGAAATGGTGCGGACTGGGGAACCATATGAACCGCCGTAGCGCCGCCTCAATGTCCGCCAATGCTTCCGCACCGGTCGGGATCGGTGGTTCTGCCTTTGCTTCTGTCTCTGCCAGCTTGTCCGCCTGGAAAGTCCACCCATCAATCTCGATGATGTCCGTCATGCGTCCACCGCCGGAACAAGGCGGTAAGAACGGCCCCGGTACGGAGTGGCGTCGAACACGCGCCTGCCCCGCAGCACGATGTCCGTACAGTGAGAGCCACGGGGGCCGTAATGGGTACTTGCGTCTGTGGCGGACCGCCCGGCACCGTGAATATGGATGCGGGGGCAGTAGGGGCACTCGACCCGATACGTCCACGGGTCGCCGGGAGCCTGTGGCTCTACCGGACGCGCGGGCGCGTCGGGTAGTTCTTCGGTGTGGCACATTCCGGGTTCCTCTCATTCAGCTCACGGTGCGTACCGCGCGCTAGCGTCATTCACAGAGACCCGTTACGCCTTGGGCCTCGTGGTGGCATCCACCGGGGCCCGTGACAACCGGGCGCCCAAAGGGTGTGCCGCCGCTGTGCGCATCTACCGGGGACCGTGACAGCCACGCAACCGCCGCGCGGGGCGGGACAGGACGGGACAGCGGGACAACGCAAAGGGCCCGTTCCTCCCAGAAGAAGGAACGGGCCCTGGGGCTCATTGGCGCCTTTTTAGTTACCGGTCGTCAGCCAAGACCATGGAGACGCCTATATCTGTCGGTTCGGGATCGCCAACCCACCAGAACCGGAATCGGTCTACAGAGGGCCGCACACCGGAGGTAGGGGCCTTGAACAGCCAAGCACGCTCTAGGACAAGGCCGAGGATTTCCCGGCGTTCGGCTAGGGGCCAGTTCTCCCATGCCTCCTCAAACAGCATCCAGTCCCGCAGGAAAGTGATATCTGCGGTCTGGCCACTTGGGAGGGCGGCCAACTCCTTTTCGTATTGCTCCAGTCGGTCGTTGCTGGCGTTGTACCTACTGCGGAAACGTGCCTCACCTCGGTTGCCCTTGAAGAGGCCGTTCAGCTTTTCGTCTTCCAGTCGGTCGAGGAACTGTTCCTCTTCTTGTATTCGGGCTTCCAGGTCCCGCCTGCGGGTGACTCGTTCGGGGTGTCGCAAGTCGGTCCAGCGTTCTGCAATGGCGAGCAGTGCCGGATGGTCATCATCCAACGCAGCCAGACGGGAAACCATTGCCTGAGTGACTATGCGGTCTGCGTAATCACCCTTCATGAGAGTTCCTGGGCACCGCCCGGCGAACTGCCGTCGTAGGCACCGGTAACGAGGCCAGGGCTTCCCGTTTCGGACCCAGTACGCGTCGTACGACTCTCGCGCTCCGCACTCGCCGCAGTGGAGGTAGTCAGACAGAAGGCCAGTTACAGCACGGCCGGTTTCTTTGGATCGAGATGCAGGGACGGCGGAGCGCTTCCAGTGCACTGGGACGCGTTTACCGAACAAGGCCCGGAGTCGAGTTGAGTCCGCCAGAGAGATGAGTTCCGGGGCGACGCGGACCATTTCACCTGACTCGGAATGGCGATATATCTCGCCTTTGTGAGGAAGGTATCCGGTGAGCACAACGCTAGTCACGAGCTGGCGCACGACCGGCCATGACCAAGAGTTAGGAGACTTCATTGGCTTCTCTCGAAGCTTTTGGGCCTTCAGTGGCTCGCCCTTGGCCTCCAACTGGGCAATGCGGATCTTGCGGCTTGCCCAGCGCGGGCAGTCGTAACCCTGGGCGTTCAGCCACGCCGCGATGGAGCGCAGCGACGCCGGTTCCTTTGTGTCCAAGAGCTTCTTCACTATGGCGCGTATGATCTCGGCCTCTTCCGGGTGAAGTTCCAGCTTCCGTTCCGGCGTGACCATGAAGCCGTAGGGGCGTGAGCCCATCCACCGGCCCGCGTCCCGCTCGTCCGCCCGTAGGTCAGTGACCCGGATAGACGTGTTCTTGGACTCCTTGTGCGCCTGGTGCGCCGCCAACGTGAGCTGGATTTCCCAGCCCTCGTTGTTGGAGTCGATACCGTCGGCAATCGAGATGAACCGGCACCCGGTCTCGTAGACAACCCGGATGATCTCGGATGCCTGAGGGATGCCCTGGCGGGTGGCACGGTCCACCTTGAAGACGATCAGCACGTCCGCCAGTCGCTGACGGAGCATGTCCAGGGCGGCGTCCCAGTCGGGACGCTCCACGTAGGTGTGGTAACCGCTCTTGTCCTCATCGGTGAAGACCTTCACGACCTCGGCGCCCAGGTCATCGGCCTTCGCTCGGCCTGCCTTCTCCTGCCTGGGGATGGACGTGGACGTGTCCGTCAGGTCCGAGATTCGGCAGTAGAGGATGGCGCGGAGCAACGCGCCCATAAGTTCTCGCGGTGACACTTTTTCTCCCATGGATACCCAAAGCAGACTAAGCCCGGCCTTCGGACCCGTGTTCGGTGGGTATCTGTGGGTGCACGAGATCGCGCACCACTTCGGGATCGACGACGAACGGCTGCACGCGCTGGGGTACGGCTGAGGGCCGGCGGCGGGCGGTCGCCGGCGGGCGGCCGGAGCGGGCCGGCGGCGGGGGCGGCCGGTTCGCGGCATTCGTGGCGTTCGAGGTGGTGCCGGTGGTGTCCGGGGAGGTGAGCCGGCCCGTACGGACGCGATCTCGTGCGTACGGCGCGTGTCCTCGGACGGTCGGCGGGAGTTGGGCAGGGCGTTCATCTCCGCAGTCTCGTTCTCCGCAGTCTCCGCGCTCCGGATCCGGAGGTCCCGCCCGTGCGCCCGATCGCTTCCCCCCTTACCGGCCCGGCCCTGAACCGGCTCGCCGCCGCCGTGGCAGCCGCCTCCGCCCTGGCCGCGTCGCTGAGCGGCTGCATGAGCGTGAGCGACGCGGAGCCGCCCAAGCCGTCGGGCTCCTCCACGCGGCCCGACGGCGGGCCCGCGCCGGACGGCGGCACGGTGGACACCCGCGGCGGGAGCCCGGACCGCAAGGGGCGCGCGGGCGGCGGCCACGGTGTGGAGGGGCACGCGGGGGCGCCCGCGAGCGATCACACGCCGTCGGCTCGCGAGGCGGAGCCGAAACCGGAGCCTGCGTCGGGCGCCGCGCCCGGCCCCGAGAAGCCCGGGCCGCCCGGCTCCGGCCCCGCGGCGCCCGCTCCGGCGCGGCCCGGCAGCGGCCGGCCCTCGGCCTCCGCCCACCCGCCCCGTACGACACCGACCGTGAAGCCGACGCCGAGCGCGAGCCCGGACCCGCAGCCGAGTTCCCCCGCGCCGTCCCCGACGTCCGTGCCGCCCGCGCCCCCCGAGCCGGAGGGCAGCGGATAGGGGGCGGGCAGGCCGGGCACGGGGTGGACAGAGCTGGGCGAGGGGCCGGGGAGACGCGGTGGGGCACGGGGATTCGGGAGGGCATTTGCCTTCCGGGGGCCGGAGTGAGTATGGTGGTAGATCGTTTGATCCCATTTGCCCGGCGCATGATGCAGCGCCGTGTGGCGCGTTCTCTCCCTTGCCGTGGCTGACCGCATTGAGGCGGTCGTTTGTGAAGTCTCACGGAGTTTGGGCGCGTGCCTGTGCCGAGACTCCGGAAGGTTTCGCATTTAGCATGTCTGTTTCCCTTGATCAGTCCGTCCTGCCCGCAGCCGACGAGCAGGCGGTCCCCCAGCAGGACCAGGCCGTCGTCGAGACGCCTGCCGAGGCCCCTGAGGTCACTGAGGCCGCTGAGGTCACAGAGGCCCCCGAGGTCACCGAGGCCACCGAGGCCACCGAGGCCACCGAGGACGCGGCCCCCGAGGTCACCTTCGGCGACCTCGGCCTCGACGAGAAGATCGTCCGCAAGCTGGCCCAGAACGGTGTCACCACCCCGTTCCCCATCCAGGCCGCGACCATCCCCGACGCGCTGGCCGGCCGCGACATCCTCGGCCGCGGCCGTACCGGCTCCGGCAAGACCCTCTCCTTCGGTCTGCCGCTGCTGAGCCGGCTGGCCGGCGGCAACACGGCGAAGAAGCGCCCGCGCGGCGTCATCCTCACCCCGACCCGTGAGCTGGCCATGCAGGTCAGCGACGCGCTGCAGCCGTACGGCGATGTCCTGGGCCTGAAGCTCAAGGTCGTCTGCGGCGGTACGTCCATGGGCAACCAGATCTACGCGCTGGAGCGCGGCGTCGACGTCCTCGTCGCCACCCCCGGCCGCCTGCGCGACATCATCAACCGCGGCGCCTGCTCGCTGGACGACGTCGAGACCGCCGTCCTGGACGAGGCGGACCAGATGGCCGACCTGGGCTTCCTGCCCGAGGTCACCGAGCTGCTCGACCTGGTGCCGTCCGGCGGTCAGCGGATGCTGTTCTCCGCCACGATGGAGAACGAGATCGGCACCCTGGTCAAGCGTTACCTGACCGACCCGGCGACCCACGAGGTCGACAGCGCCCAGGGCAACGTCACGACCATGACCCACCACGTGCTGGTCGTGAAGCCGAAGGACAAGGCGCCGGTCACCGCCGCCATCGCCGCCCGCAAGGGCCGCACCATCATCTTCGTGCGCACCCAGCTCGGCGCCGACCGCGTCGCCGAGCAGCTCTGTGACTCCGGTGTGCGCGCCGACGCGCTGCACGGCGGTATGACGCAGGGCGCGCGGACCCGCACGCTGGCCGACTTCAAGGACGGCTACGTCAACGTCCTCGTCGCCACCGACGTCGCCGCCCGCGGCATCCACGTCGACGGCATCGACCTGGTCCTGAACGTGGACCCGGCCGGCGACCACAAGGACTACCTGCACCGTTCCGGCCGTACCGCCCGTGCGGGCCAGTCCGGCACGGTCGTGTCGCTGGCCCTGCCGCACCAGCGCCGCCAGATCTTCCGCCTCATGGAGGACGCGGGCGTGGACGCCTCGCGGCACATCGTCGGCGGCGCCGGCGCCTTCGACGAGGACGTGGCCCGGATCACCGGCGCCCGCTCGCTCACCGAGGTGCAGGCCGACTCGGCGACCAACTCCGCCAAGCAGGCCGAGCGCGAGGCGCAGGAGCTCTCCCGTGAGCTGGAGCGCGCACAGCGCCGCGCCACCGAGCTGCGCGAGGAGGCCAACCGGCTGACCGCCCGCGCCGCGCGTGAGCGGGGCGAGGACCCGGAGGAGGCGGTGGCCGCCGCCGAGGCCGCCGTGGAGGAGGCCGCCGAGGCCGTCGTGCCGGCCCAGGCCGCCCCCGAGGCCGACGAGGCGCCGCGCCGCACCTCGAACCGTGACGAGCGGGGCAACTACGAGCGCCGGGACCGCCGGGACAACGACCGTGGCGACCGCGGCGACCGCGGTGGCGACCGTGGCGGCTTCAACCGTGACCGTCGCGACGACCGCTCCGGTGGCGGCTTCAACCGCGACCGCCGGGACGACCGGGGTGGCGACCGTGGCGGCTTCAACCGTGACCGCCGTGACGACCGCTCGGGTGGCGGCTTCCGCCGCGACGACCGCTCCGGTGGCGGCTTCAACCGTGACCGTCGTGACGACCGGGGTGACCGCGGTGGTGACCGTGGCGGCTTCCGTCGCGATGACCGTTCCGGTGGTGGCTTCAACCGTGACCGTCGTGACGACCGTTCCGGTGGTGGCTTCAACCGTGACCGTCGTGACGACCGCTCCGGTGGCGGCTTCAACCGCGACCGCGGCGACCGCCCGAACCGTTCCTTCAACCGTGACGACCGCTCCGGCGGCCGCTCGGCCGGCGGCTACCGCTCCGGCGGCGGCGACCGTCCGTACAACCGCGACCGTCGCGACGACCGTCCCGCCTCGGGCGGCTACCGCTCGGGCGGCGGCGACCGCCCGTACGGCCGCCGGGACGACCACCGCGGCGCCGGCACCGGCTCCTCCTTCGGCCGCCGTGAGGACAAGCCGCGCTGGAAGCGCAACGGCTGACGGAGAGCGTGACGCCTGACGGGCGTCGCCCTCCGGGACCGCGGGGCCCGCGCCGCACTTCCGTACTCCGGTACGGGGTGGGCGCGGGCCCCGCGTCTCAACTCCGCGCCCCGCGCGCCACCTTGGCCGCGCACCCCGCCGCACGGCAGCTCCGCGCGCCACGCCCGCCCCGAAGCGGACGCGGCGCCTCCGCCGGTTCGATGACCCATGCCTTCGGGCTGCGGCGGGAACGCGGGCTATGCTGCTCGGTGCGGGCCATTAGCTCAATTGGCAGAGCAGTGGACTTTTAATCCATTGGTTCAGGGTTCGAGCCCCTGATGGCCCACCAGGTACACACCGGAAGAGAGCCTCCGGACCACCGCACAGCGCCCCGCGCCGGGGATCACCGGCCGGGGGCGCTGTCGTGTTTCCGGGGGGTGAGGGAGTGCTGTGAAGTCGCGCGGGGGAGAGGGCGGGCGCCGTGCGCGCTGCCGCTCTCCCGCGGCCCGAATGACCCGTTCGGCCCAATCTGATTCGCCGCCCGGCCCGCCAGCGGAAAACCTTGGGACGGCGACGGCGGTCGTACGGACGGGCGCGCGGGAGTGGGAGGCAGGCCGGTGCGGGTGCGTCGAGGCGGCAGGGGCCGTACGGGCGATCGGGAGCGGCGGCGCCGCCGCTCCGGAATGTCGCCGTTCGGCCGGCAGTTGGTCTGCTGGCTGCCGCTCATCCTGCTCGTGGCAGGGCTGATCTTCGACAGCGGGACCCCCGCCCGGTACACGGCCGCGCCCTTCTTCTCCGCGGCGCCCTTGGTGGCGGCACCGCTGTACTCGCTGCGCAGTACGGCCGTCATCGCGGCGGCCGCCGTCCTCGCCGAGACCTGGGTCGTGCTCTACCACGGGGACCGCGACACCAACCAGTCCTTCACCGAGGGCCTGACCGTCCTGGTCGTCGCCGTCCTCGCGCTGGGCATCAACCGGGTCGTACGGATGAGCGATGCCCGGCTCGCCTCCGTACGGTACGTCGCGGAGGCGGCCCAGCGGGCCGTGCTGCCGACGCCCGCCGAACGGATCGGCGGGCTGGCGGTCGCGGCGCGCTATGTGGCGGCGCAGGCGGACGCCCGGATCGGCGGCGACCTGTACGCGGTCCAGGACACCCCGTACGGCGTACGGCTGATTGTCGGCGACGTCCGGGGCAAGGGCCTGGAGGCGGTGGAGGCCGCGGTGATCGTCATCGGCGCCTTCCGTGAGGCCGCGGAGCAGGAGGCCAGCCTGGAGGCGGTGGCGGGGCGGCTGGAGCGGGCGCTGCAACGCGAGGGCAGCCGACGGGAGGGCCTCGACCAGTTCGAGGGGTTCACCACGGCCGTACTGGCGGAACTGCCCTCGGACGAACACGCCGCGCTCCGCGTCCTCAACCGCGGCCACCCGGCGCCGCTGCTCCTCGCCCCCGACGGCGACCTGCGCGAGCTGACCCCGAAGTCGCCCGCGCTGCCGCTCGGCATGAGCGAGGTGGCCGGCTGGCCGGACCGGGCGGATGAGACGGCCTGCCCCGCGGGCTCGATCCTGCTGCTCTTCACCGACGGCGTGACCGAGGCCAGGGACGCCGACAACGTCTTCTACGAACCGGCGAAGCGGCTGCGCGGGCGGGTCTGGGCCGGCGAGGGGCCACAGGCCCTGCTGGACGCGCTGGTGGAGGACGTGGCGGCGCACACGGGCGGGGCGACGGCGGACGACATGGCGTTGCTGGCGGTACAGCGGCCCGTGAAGGGGTGAGGAGCGGGGGGACGGTCCGGCTCGGAGGTGGGGCGGAGGCGGGCCTGGGCCGGGTGCCCGGTTCGGCTCAGGAGCAGGGCACCCGCTCGGGCCCCGATTCACCGCAGGGCTCAGGCGCGCGGTCTCACAGCCACTGGAGGCTCTGTCCGTGCTGGCCGGTCAAGGCGACCGGCCGCTCGTCGAGGGCCAGGGTGAGCAGCCGCTCCGTCGTCTGGAGGGGGTGCGGCGGACGGGGTGCGGTGATCCAGGGGAGGACGGAGCGGTGCTCGTTGGAGATCCAGTGCCCGGGGCGGTCGCGCTCCTGGAGGACGGTCCGGACGAGCCGGGCGAACTCCTCGCGGCGCGCCGGCGGGAGATACGTCAGCGCGGAGGTGTGGAAGACGACGAGCGTCGCCTCGGGCGGGGCTTCGGCGGCCAGCGCGGGCAGCGCGTCGATCAGGTCGCCGCGTACGACACGGGGGTGCGGTGCCGCCCGTACGGCCTCGACGGCGGCCCGCTGACGCCATACGCGCTCGTCGGTGGCGCCCGGCCAGACGAGGGCCTCCAGCCAGCGGACGTCGTCGGGGTCGGCCGGATCGAGGGGGTGCAGATCGATGCCCGCGCGCCAGACGATGTCCGGGACGCGATCGGGTACGGGCGTGCCCGGCCCCGTACGGCAGGAGAAGACCGCGGCGCTGTCCGGGGCGCCGAACTCCGGCCGGTCGTCGTAGCGGTAGCGGTAGCGGTCCGGGTACAGGCACAGGCCCGCCGACGCGCCGACCTCCAGGAGGGCCAGCGGCTGGGGGAGCCGGGCGAGGAGCGGCAGCAGGGTCGCGCAGCGGGCCGGTTCGTTGGTTCGCGTCGGACGCCGCATGACGACGGCCCGGACGTCCTCCCAGTGGCGCAGCGTCCACTCACGCCAGCCGCGGTACGCCGCGTCGCCGCGCGGCCCCTGCTCGGCGTACGGGCCGTCGAGGTAGCGGACCGCGGCGAACAGGAGGTTGGGCTGCTGTTTGTCGCCGACGGGCAGGGAGCGCGCGAGGTGACCGCAGAATTCGGGGTCGTGACCGATCCGCGCGGCGAGTTCCTCGTGGGCGTCGGACTGGCCCCGCGCCTGGTACCACGCGAAGTCCACGTACCGATCCGCCAGGGCCTGCGCGCTGTTGACGACCATGATCAGACGTTACTGCGCTCACAGGGGGTGAGTACCGGGCACCCCTGCGCATAACAACTCCCGCACAATCACGCATCACAGGTTTGACGACCGCCCGGCAACTCGCCCCCATTCATGCCCTGATGGGCGTTTAAGTTCAGGCCAAAGCCACCCCAAAACGACCAAGGATTCGGCGGAACGCTTGGTATCGGACCATCGTTTCTATTACAGTCCGATAACGCAGCGCGGTCGTCCCAGCCGTCGCAAGAGGCGGCACCGTGCGCCGACGCCTAATCCCGTCAGCAGGTTCACAACTGAATCACCGTTGGGGCACCGCTGGACCGGCCCGCGGCCGGTGCCGTACGAGCGCGTGTCCTGGGAACCGGGGAACCACCACGTTGGGGTGCGCCGGGCCGGACGGCCGCCGATCCTTCGGAGGCCGCCCGCCGTCCGTGGCAGACCTTCCTGCTCCGAACTCCCCAGCGCCTGTACGACTCTGGAGGCCCCGCCCCCGGTGCCGGGCAGGCCTGGGGGCGGCCCCACCGCTGACCCGGTAGGCAAGAGGAAGGAAAGGAGTGCGCCCCCGTGGCGTCCAACAGCCCTGCCGGCTCCGTCCCCGAAATTCCTTTCGGCGCCGCTCCCGGCGCCTCCGGCCCGCTCCCGGTGCTCGACGCCGGTACGGCCGGTACGGCCGGTGCTGCCGGTTCTGCTCCCGCTCCTGACGCCGCTGCCGCCGCTTCCGGTGGGTTTGCTGCCGCCGCTGCGGTCGCCGGTCCTGGTGCGTTCACTGATCTTGGGGCGTCCACCGGTTCCGGTGCGTTCACCGGTTCCGGTGCATCCAGTGTTTCCGGCGCGTCCACCGATCCCGGTGCGTTCGCCGTGGAGCCCGGGGAGTCCGGCATCGGCGTCTGGGAGGAGTGGAACCCCACCGAGGACACCGTACGGCCCGTACGCGGCAAGCACCGGGTGGCCGGCAGGCAGCGCGGCGGACTCGCCCGCAGCGGTACGGTCCTGGGCGTCGGCGTGATCGCGGCGGTCGGCGCCGGCGGCATGGCCACCGCCGAGGAGAAGCCGCTGCCGGCGATATCCCTGCCGGACGTCGGCGACCTGGCGGACGACCTCGCGGCGAAACTGCCGGACGCCGAGTCCCTGCCGGGCATCGGCGACCTCATACCCGACTCGCCGGGTTCCTCCGGCTCTGCTGCCGATCGGCCCGGTGAGGCCGCGGTCGGCGCCCCCCTCTCGCAGGCCGGGCTCACCCAGGCCGAGGCGGCGCAGGGCATGGGCGCGGGCCAGTCGCTGCGCGACCGTATCCTCCACCAGGCCGACCGGCAGCAGAGCGCCGCCGACCAGGAGGAACGCCGGGCCGCGGAGCAGGCCGCCGCCGAGCAGGCGGCACGGGACGCGGCCGCGCACCAGCAGCAGGCCGAGAAGGCCGCGGCCGCCAAGGAGGCGGCGGAGCGCGAGGCCCGGCGCGCGGCCGAGGCAGCGGCGCGCGAGAAGGCCGAGGCCGAGCGCCGCGCCGAACTCGCCCGCAGCTACGTCTCCCCGCTCACCTCCTACACCCTCACCGCCGGGTACGGCCAGGCCGGTGATCGCTGGGCGGCCAACCACACGGGCCTGGACTTCGCCGCCCCCACCGGCACCCCGGTCAAGGCGGTCCACGGCGGTACGGTCACCCAGGCGGGCTGGGCCGGCGCGTACGGCTACCGCGTCATCCTCACCTTGGCGGACGGTACGGAACTGTGGTTCTGCCACCTGTCCTCCATGGTGCGGACGACCGGCAAGGTCGCCGCCGGCGAGGTCATCGGCCGGGTGGGCGCCACCGGCAACGTCACCGGTCCGCACCTCCACCTGGAAGTACGGCCGGGCGGCACGCCGGTCGACCCGAAGCCGTGGCTGCGCGAGCACGGGCTCGACGTCTGATACCCGGGCGCCCCCTGGGGCAGCCTCTCCTCCACGACACGCGTACGGCGCCGCGGCCGACCTGCCCCGCTGGGCCGCCCCCTCATAAGAGAATCCCTCAACCCGGGCATTTCCCCCGCTTCGCGCGCTGTCCGCCGGGCACTCGGATGGCTGCGCCGCCGGGGTGACCGGCCCCGGCCCGGTTCAGGAGGGTGCGATGAGTCCGAAGGACATGGCGGGGGACACATCCGGGGCCGAGCACGGCGAGGGAGCCGCGACGCCCGGCGGCCACAGCACCGCCGATCCGACCGGCCCCCACCCGCCGCCCGCAGGCCTCCGCAAGGCCACGGATCCCCACACATCCGCCGCCCTCAGCCCGTCCGCCGCCGAGCCCGCCGCCGTCACCACTGCCGTCCCCGCCCGCCTCGACCGTCTCCCGTGGTCGCGCTGGCACTGGATGGTGGTCGTCGGCCTCGGCACGGTGTGGATCCTCGACGGGCTGGAAGTCACCGTCGTCGGCAACATCGCCGGGCGGCTGTCCGAGCGGGGCAGCGGGCTGCCCATCTCGTCCGCCCAGGTCACCGGTATCGCCGCGGCGCTGTACGTGGCCGGCGCCTGCCTCGGCGCGCTGTTCTTCGGACGGCTCACCGACCTCTTCGGCCGGAAGAAGCTCTTCCTGATCACGCTGGCCGTCTACCTGGCGGCCACCGCCCTGACCGCGGTCTCCTTCTCCACCTGGTGGTTCTTCCTCTTCCGCTTCCTGACCGGCTTCGGGATCGGCGGCGAGTACGCGGCGATCAACTCCGCCATCGACGAACTGATCCCCTCCGCCTACCGGGGCCGCGTCGACCTCGTCATCAACGGCAGCTTCTGGCTCGGCGCGATCGGCGGGTCCCTGCTGTCCATCGTCATGCTGGACACCGCCCTCTTCCCCATGAATCTCGGCTGGCGGCTGACCTTCGCGCTCGGTGTCGTCCTCGGCCTGGTCATCCTCCTCGTACGCCGCAATGTGCCCGAGAGCCCACGGTGGCTGTTCATCCACGGCCGGGGCGACGAGGCGGACCGACTCGTCGCCTCCATCGAGAAGCAGATCACCGACGAGAAGGGCGAGCCCCTCCCCGAGCCGGCGGGCGAGATCACCATCCACCCCCGGTCGAGCATCGGCTTCCTGGAGATCGCCCGGACCGTCTTCTCGCGCTACCGCCGGCGCGCCGTCCTGGGCCTCGCCCTCTTCATCGGCCAGGCGTTCCTCTACAACGCCGTCACCTTCGGCTTCGGCGCCATCCTCACCGCGTTCTTCGACGTGTCCACATCGAGCACCGGCTACTTCTTCGCCGTCATGGCGGCCGGCAACTTCCTCGGCCCGCTCGTCCTCGGCAAACTCTTCGACACCGTCGGCCGCCGCATCATGATCTCCGGCACCTACCTGCTCGCCGGCGTGCTCCTCTTCGCCACCGCCTGGCTCTTCTCCGGCGGCCACCTCACGGCCACCACGCTCACCGCCTGCTGGTGCGTGGTCCTCTTCTTCGCCTCGGCCGGCGCGAGCAGCGCGTACCTGACCGTCTCGGAGATCTTTCCGATGGAGACCCGGGCCATGGCCATCGCCTTCTTCTACGCGGTCGGCACGGCCGCGGGCGGCATCAGCGGCCCCTTGGTCTTCGCCGAGCTGACGGAGTCCGGCGTGGCCGCCGACACCGCCCTCGCCTTCTGCATCGGCGCCGCTCTCATGTGCCTGGCCGGCCTGACCGCCGCCTTCCTGGCCGTACGCGCGGAACGCCGCTCCCTGGAAAGCATCGCCAGCCCGCTGTCCACGGCCCCGGGCTCCTGACCCTTTGCCTCCCGTTTCCCCCCGCCCGACTGCGGCTTGGTCTCGCTCCCCTTAGGTTGGAAAGATCATGACTGCGACACAGAAGACTCTCGGCTCCCTGTCCGTCTCGCCGCTCTCCCTCGGAGGCAATGTCTTCGGCTGGACAGCGGACGAGCCTCAGTCCTTCGCCGTCCTGGACGCCTACGTCGCCGGCGGCGGCAACTTCATCGACACCGCAGACGTGTACTCGGCCTGGGTGCCGGGCAACAAGGGCGGTGAATCGGAGACCGTACTCGGCAACTGGCTCGCCTCCCGCGGCAACCGCGAGGACGTCGTCATCGCCACGAAGGTCGGTGCCCACCCGGACCTCAAGGGCCTGGCACCGGCCACCATCAAGGCCGCCGTCGACGCCTCCCTCACCCGCCTGCGCACCGACTACATCGACCTCTACTACACCCACTACGACGACGAGTCCCTGGAAGTCTCGGAGTTCCTCCCGGCCCTCGACGAACTGGTCAAGGCCGGCAAGGTCCGCGAGATCGCCGCCTCCAACATCTCGGCCCAGCGCCTCGAAGCCGCCCTGACCTTCTCGGCCGGCGAGAACCTGGCCCGCTACGTCGCCATCCAGCCGCACTACAACTTGGTTTCCCGTGAAACATACGAGGGCGAACTGGCCGACACCGCCGCCCGTCACGGTGTCTCCGCCATGCCGTACTACGCCCTCGCGTCCGGCTTCCTCACCGGCAAGTACCGCCCGGACAGCGACGTGAACAGCGCCCGGTCCGAGAAGGCCGCCCAGTACCTGGCCACCGACCGCGGCCGTAAGGTCCTCGCTGCCCTGGACACGGTCGCCTCCGCCCACCAGGCCGAGCACGCGACCGTCGCTCTCGCCTGGCTCACCGCCCAGCCCACCGTCGCGGCCCCCATCGCCAGCGCCCGCACCGTCGACCAGCTCCCCGCCCTCATGGCCGCCGCCGACCTCCACCTCACCAACGACGACCTCGCCCTCCTCAACGAGGCCTCAGCCTGAAACCCGCACCCCCACGCGAAAGGGCGGCCGCGCACCCGATGCGCGACCGCCCTTCGTACGTTCCACCGGCCTACTTGCCGCGCCGATCAGCCACCACCCACGAAGCCGCCCCCACGACCCCCGCCACCGCGAACACCGACGGCCAGGCCCCCACCTTCTTGGCCAACGGATGCGCCCCGGCAAACGCCGCCACATAAGCCCCACTCAACGCCACCGCCCCCTTCTTCCCCACCTTCCGCTCCCACTCCCGCGCAGCCACAACCCCCACCGCCGCCAGCGCCACCCCACCAAGCGGCCGCTTCTTCGTCCACCGGGCCACGCCATAACCACCCACGAGCCCCGTCATAGCAACCAACGAACTTGGCACCCTGGCCATGCTTGTACCTCCGTATTGGGGACAACTGGTCCGACCTTACGCTCGGGCTTAACAGCTCTTTCGGTGAGCGCGAGACAGATGTACACCGCTGTGCTCTGCACCGTCGGCGCAGGTCACACAGGCGGGGAACGAGCCGCCAGGCAGCCCGCGCGGGCCTGGCTAGCGCGCATGACTGTGACCGCCCCGTGGCAGCTCCCCTCGGATTCTGTGCCACGGCGTCGCGGCCGTCAGATGGTGAGGTTCAACTGACGGCCGCGACCTGGTCTCTGAAACAGATGGTCAGTGGTGCTTAGTGTTCAGTACTACCGCCGCCGGCCACTGGCACGGCGGCGGCGCAGCCCGCCGTGGGCCTGGTTCCGCTGACACCACGCCGCATACAGCGTGCCGACGGTGTACACGATCACCATGGCCCAGAGGTGCTGAGCATCCTCCGGCTGGCCGATGGCGATCATCACACACGGAGAAACGTTCCAGATGGTGGCCACGGCCTGGGCCGGGGAAGCGATGGAACCGGGGTTCGTGGGATCGTAGGTCATGCGTCATTCCTTCGTTCTTGGATGAGGACAAGGTCGGCGCGAGGCCCGCTGCTCCCCCGGCCTAGACAACCGGGAGCAGCGGGTTCTTGACTGAGGCGGGGCGCGCCCCAGCGGTCTGCGGGGAGGCTTGGCGTTGCTTCGGCGAAAGGTTTCTCCGGCATGCACGGAGGAGCGTCGCGGGCCGGTGGCCTCAGGAATGACCGAGCAGCAGCTCTGTGCCCCTTCCGGACGCGCAGCCGGAGTGAGCGGGAGGAACCTCATGAGGTCCTTTCTGTAAGAGTTCCGGGCCGCCTGACCGTGCTCTGTCCGGCTTATGAGGTCTGGACGGTTGAGCCCGTCCGGCGAATGGCAGCGCTGACCAGCGTCGCGGCGTCATCGGGCCGTTGGGCATCAAGGAGCGCTCCGACGATCCGGAGAACCGCTTGGGCGTCGCGGGCGGCAGCGCTGGAGAGCAAAGTTTCGGCCGCATCCTTCCGCCCGGCGATGTGATACGCGGCGACCGCGTCCCGGATCTCGGACGGCGTGTGATTGCGGCCTGCATGCCACAGCAAGGTGTAGGCGTCCCCCTCCCGTCCCGCCTGCAGGTACCGCAGTGCTTCGTCATCCGGGGGAGCGGAAGATGCCCGCACTGCCGGCGCCGGGCGAGAGAAACGGGGCTTGGGCACGTTAGCCCGGTTTCCCGGTACAGAACCGTGCCGGGACAGGATGGCGTCGCAGCGCGCCTCAAGCGCATCGGCCAGGGGCGGCGGGCCGTCGGAAGAACTGGAATGGTCAGCGAGGGTCCAGAGCCGCACCAGAACGTCCTCCGAGGGGATTCGGCGGCCACGCAGGAAGTCTGAGAGCGACGAACGTGAAACCAGGATGGCGTCGGCAATGGACTGCTGGCTGGCGGATTCCTTGCGGGCCAGCCTGCACAGGTCTGCCAGGAATACGGCGAGCTTCCGCCCCTCGGGCGTGGCGTCGGGGTGGATGCGGTCGCTGACCTGCCCTCTCGGAGGCACCTTTTTCCCTTCTGTATGCCGGGTTCTAGACGGGTTTTTTCGGGTCGCCCTGGTGTCGGCGCGCTGCTTCTCCCCGCGGCGAGCGTTCCGCGACGGATTCTGTCCGAAGATTCTCCCCCCAAGGGGATGGGGAATGTCAAGGAAAAAATGGCGGCAGTCGATATCGATGTTTAGGATTCACCTTTCGCTGCCCCGGTGTCAGGCAAGGCTGGCTCTCGTCGACACGTGGGCAATGCCGTCAGACCTTACCCTCTCGCCCTTCGTGCACGGAGGTGCGGTGGCCGCGAAACTTCATGCCAGTTGGTCTGCAATGCCGCTTTCGACCTATTAGTGGCGATTCGAGTCGTTAGGTGAGGGTGGGGTCGGCGGGAACCGAATCCGCGCGCCGACATGGGGGGCGCCTGTGGTTGCCTGCCGGTCCCCCTCGGGAAGGCTGCCGGTGAGTGCCATGCTGGTGAAAGTTGCAGGTAGAAGCCCTACAGAGGAATGGTGAGCGTGTTCGCGCGCGTGTTCGCGGGCTGTGCCGTCTCGGCTTGCGAACAGTTGCCGGTCGGTTCCTTTTCGGTGTCCGGCGGGTGGCGGGCTCGGCTTGCCCGGTCCCCCCCTTTTCGGGGTTCGGGCGCCCGGCGACGGCTAAATTGTGGCGCGCATCACACATTCTTTGGCATCTCTCTTTCTGCTAGCTGGTCCGGGATTCCTCGTCAAGCCTCCCCTGTTCGCAGTTCCGCGAACAGGGGCAAGAGGAATTCGGTTGCATTCTGGGCTGTTGCCTGGATCATGGAAGGGACACGAGTGCCGACCTGACGCTGGTGCGCACGGTCTCCTGAAGCCGAGTCGCCGCCTGCGACGAACTTCCTTATGTGAGTGAGAGGTAGCCGCATGATGGACTTGCCGTCCTGGACTGATGAGAAGTTCGGCACGATGAAGCGTGCCGCGCTGTGGCTTGTCACCGTTGTCGGTGAAGGGAACGTGTTCACCAAAGCCGACCTGCGGGAGGCCTTCCCCGGAACCGCGCAGATCGACCGGCGCATGAGGGACCTGCGGGATCACGGCTGGCGCATAGACACGAACCGAGAGGACAGTAGTCTCGAATCTCATGAACAGCGGTTTGTGCTGCAGGGCGAGCCGGTCTGGGAACCGGGTAAGGGGCGCCCTAAGTCGTCCGTCGCTATCACGGCGACGCAGCGCCGGGAGATCATCGCCAAGGACGGGAATTTCTGCCGCTCGTGCGGTATCTCCGGTGGCCAGATTTATGCCGGCACATACGAAGCCGCTCAGCTCGACATCGCCCGTCGGCAGGTACGCCGGGCTGATGGGAGCACGGAGGTGGAGCTGGTCACCGAGTGCAACCGGTGCCGGGTGGGTGGCCGGGGACTGACGTCTGACCTGGGTGATGTTCTTGGAGAAGTGCGGAGGCTCGGGCAGATGGAACGTAAGCTCCTGGCCGGCTGGGTAGCGAAGGACCGCCGCGACTTCAGCGACCTTGAGCGGCTCTGGGCCGACTACCGGTCTCTTCCCGAGGAGTCCCGGGAAAAGGTCCGCCAGGAGCTCGCCCTGAAGGACGGTATCTAGAGGCCAGGCCGGCGTAGGGCCCGTGACCACTGTGAGCCAGGAAAGCAGGACATGAACACCACGGAGTATGGAAGCCCGCCGCAGGCGGCCGCCAACCAGGAGCTGATCCGGCAGCGGATCAGGGACGCCGAGTCGGCTTCTGGCACCAGAGAAACACTGACCATCGAATGGCGGGGCAACCCCATGCATGTCGAGGTCATCGACATGCCGGTTGACGCGCTGTACTACAACCCGAGCACTCATCGCATCAGGGCTCAGCGTACCTACGACCCAGCACGTGACCGCGAGCTGCGCGAGGCCCCGTGGAGCGTCACCAGTCAGGACTACCTGCACCACCTCCTCAAGGGACTGCCCTCCGATCCTTCCAAGGAGGACCCGGACTTCCTTGCCCTGCAGGAGAGCCTGCGTGAGTTCAAGCAGAATGAGCCGGGCCTCATCACGCGTGATGGTGTGCTGGTCAACGGCAACACCCGACGGGCCGCACTCAAGGAACTGGGAGCCGCCCATATCCGGGTCGGCGTGCTCCCGGAGTCCTGCACCTGGGCCGATGTCAACGCGGTAGAGCTGTCCCTGCAGCTCCGCAAAGACCATCGGCGCGAGTACTCATACATCAACCGGCTGCTGGCCATCGAAGAGCAATACGAACTGGGGCGCTCGACCAAGGACATAGCGCGCGAGTTCCGTATCCATCAGCAGACGTGCGAGCAGGACCGCTGGATTCTGTCCTGCCTGCGGGACCTGATCGAGCGGAGCCGCGGGGAGGGGGCTGAGCTGCGACTGATCGACTTCGAGCAGCACCAGGAGAAGCTTCGCGAACTGCACCGCCGCTACGTCAAGGAAGCCAAGGTGAGCAAGGCCAACGCCGACGCGATGAAGGAAACGCGGCTGGCGGCGGTCGTCCTTGGCTTCTCCAAGACGGATCTCCGTTTGATAGAGCCGGATTTCGGGAGCCGCTACCTTGACCGGCACCTGCCCGATGAGCTGAAGACTCAGTCTGCCGCGTCGTCGTCGGTCACCATCCCAGGGCTCGGCAGGACTATGAAGGCTGCCGATACCAAGGTGACTATCGCCAAGTCGCTCACCGACACGGTCCTCAAGGCGAAGGCAGTGAGCACGGCAGCGGCAAGCGTTTCCGCCGAGCGGGTGCAGGCGACCGAGCAGACGTTCACCATAGCCAAGGCGGCGTTCGAAGAGGCCCTGGTTCCCGCCGGCAAGGATGCCAGGATCCGCAAGCGCAAGCAGGCCGCTCCAGGCCGGATCACAGACGCGTGCCAGGACATCGAGCAGTGTGTGACGGACCTCGTCATGGCCAGGGCGTCTCGGAGCCTGGATGAAGAGGCGTTCGATGAGGCGGTGCTGAAGCTGCGCGAAAGCCTGGGAAAACTGGCCGTGGAGACCGCCCGTAGCATCGAGGTACCTGGCGATGGCGTCGAGTGGCTGCTCGACGCGATGCGGCAGAAGGACTGACGGAACGTGGCAGACAGCCAGGAGCCTTCGCTGCGGATCGGGTTCGACGTCACCCGGACCAAGGCAGCCCTGCGGGTGAACCCAGCCCACGAGAGTGCACTTACGCAGCTAGTGGGCTGGTTTCCCGCCAGCACGCGGCGCGGGCCGCAGGCCGTGGACATCGAACTGGACGACTTCCTGGTTGGTCTGGACGCGTTGGGCAGATGGCCGTCACCAGAGGACGTCGAGTGGGAGGAGGCCTTCGCGGAACTCGTTGGCGGGGTCCTCGACGATGCGGAAGCCGCCGAGCGGGCACTGAGCGGTGAGGGCTCTGGAGGGCTGTCGGTCGCCGCGGAGGATGTGGTTCCTCTTCTCGGTGACGACTGGGCCGCTGACCTCACATCGTTTCAGCGCCGGGACATCGCCCACCTGCTGTCAATGCGGCACGGAGCCAACTTCAGCGTGCCCGGAGCAGGGAAGACCCGTGTGGGGCTCGCGGTGTACGCCGCTTTGCGTGAGCGCGGCGAGGCCAGACGGCTGCTGGTCGTCAGCCCGAAATCGGCGTATGAGTCATGGCTCTACGAAAGCGGTGTCTGCTTCAAGGAGCCTCTCGCGGCAGAGGTGCTGTCGAAGAGCCCCGAGATCGGTACGGAGCTGCTGCTCGTGAACTATGAACGACTGGACCGCTCCCTGCCCCATCTGGCCGCATGGCTCAGAGCGGCGCCGGCCATGGTCATTCTGGACGAGGCGCACCGGATGAAGCTGGGCGCACGAGGCGTCTACGGAAGCTCCTGCATGATGCTCGGCCCGCTCAGCCGCCGACGGCTGATCCTGACCGGTACGCCGGCCCCGAACGGCGCCCGCGATCTGGAGAACTTGCTGTCCTTCGTCTGGCCCGGGCACGGCAGGCGGGTAGTGACCAGCGCCGTTGACGGTGGCGACCTCGCGCACGCCAGCAGAGTGCTGCGGCCGCTCTTCACACGGACCACCAAGCACGAGCTTGGTCTCCCGCCATACGAAACCAAGATCCGGTACGTGAAGCTTCCGCCGCTGCACCGCGAGATCTATGACGCGCTGATCGGCACGGAGACCACTGCCCGGGCTCAGGCGTCGCAAGCGGATTTCGACGCCCTGGGCAAAGCCATGCTCCGGCTCCTTATGGCGGCGACCAGTCCCGCCCTGCTGCGGGAGGGAAGCAGCCGGTACGAACCGCTGTCTTACCGGGTTCAGCCGCTCGAGGTCCCCGAGGACGACTCGCTCTTCACGCTCATGCGCGACCTCCCAAGCTACGAACTGTCACCGAAGTACGCGGAAACGCTGAACCTGGTGGGCCAGAACGCGGCCGCTGGCCGGAAGACCCTGGTCTGGTCGACGTTCGTACGCAGCCTGACAACGATGGAGAGGATGCTCGCCCCGTACCAGCCGGCCATGGTTCACGGTGGTACGCCTGACCGTGAGGAACAGCTCCGGCGCTTCCGGGAAGATCCGGACTGCCTGGTACTGCTCTCTAACCCGGCGACCCTGGGGGAAGGCATCAGTCTTCACCAGGTGTGCCACGACGCGGTCTATGTAGACAGGGACTTCATGGCGGGACGGTTTCTGCAGAGCCTGGACCGTATTCACCGGCTAGGCCTCGACCCCGACGCCGAGACGCGCGTCACAGTGCTCGCCGCCTCGGGCACGGTCGATGAGGTCGTAGAGCTCCGCATGAAGGAAAAGCTCGACTTCATGGGCCGCATTCTCGACGACCCATCCGTCTGCCAGCTCGCTGACCTGCAGGAAGAGACGTCTGTCGTCGGCGGAATGGATGCTGCTGACATCGAGGCCCTGCTCCAGCATATGGACGAAGTGGCCAACCGCCGACCAGTGTGAGCCACCTCCCACGCGGACCTGCGGGCTCCCGATACGCCCGTGGAGGCTTGACGGAACTGAAGAGCGGCATGGTCCGGGTACAGCATGATGTCCTCTGCTACGACACAGCTTCCGCGCGGTGAGTCATCCCGGAGCCGGCCGGTGTGCCGGGGAAGCAATACTTAGACAGTGCGCTGTGATGTGCGAGGTGTCCGCGGCAACGCGGAATGTACCGCACACTTGATGGAGGTCGAGTTGTCAGTGGGGTCTGTCACCCTCTGTGAGGGCGGGCTGCAAGGTGTGTCCGCCGTGGCACGTAGGAAGGAGGGTGCATGACCCGCACTGAGTCCAAGTTCACCTCAGTGGAGATCTGTGCTGGAGCCGGGGGGCAGGCGCTGGGGCTGCACCAGGCAGGGTTTCGTCACCACGCGCTGATCGAGATCGACAAGCACGCGTGCGAGACGCTGAAGCTGAACGTCACGGAGGAGAACGGCTGGGGCGACTGCAAAGTCATTCCGGCCGACCTGACGAAGTTCGATCCGGCAGAGCTGGAGCTGGCGGAGGGCGCCCTCGACCTCCTGGCCGGCGGTGTGCCGTGCCCGCCTTTCTCGGCCGCTGGCAAGCAACTGGGCCGGGACGACGAGCGCGACCTGTTTCCCATCATGCTCGACCTGGTGAGCTACCTGAAGCCCAAGGCCGTCATGATTGAGAATGTGCGGGGCCTGCTCGAACCGCCGAAGAAATTCGAGACCTACCGCGATGAGATCAAGGCACGCCTCCGCAAAGAGGGCTATGTCATCTGTGACTGGCGGGTGATTGAGGCTTGTGATTACGGGGTGCCGCAGCTCAGGCCGCGTGCCATTCTTGTCGCGATGAGGCCGGAGTTCGCCGGTCATTACACGTGGCCGGACCCGGACGAGATCGAGCTTGTAACGGTGGCGGAGGCGCTCGCGCCGACGATGAAGGAGCGCTTCGGCGACTCCAAGGAAGGCAAAGCAGCGTTCAAGCGTTGGCATGAAAAAGCCGCCGCCGGAGTAGCACCCACGCTGGTAGGCGGGTCCAAGAAGCACGGCGGCGCCGACCTTGGACCTACGCGAGCGAAGAAAGCCTGGCTGAAGCTCGGGGTCGATGCCATGGGCGTAGCTAACAGTCCTGAGGAGATGAAGGATCCGGATCGCGATCTCTACAGCACTGACAAGCAGGGTGAACTGATTGGTCCGAAACTCACCGTCACCCAGGCAGCGATCATCCAGGGCTTTCCTGCGGAGTGGAAGTTCTTCGGCCGTAAGACAGCGGCTTACCGGCAGGTCGGGAACGCTTTCCCGCCGCCGGTCGCGAGGGCTGTCGGCGAGCAGATCGTCGCTGCTCTGGAGAAGGGGCTGAAAGACCCCCTCCCCGTAGAAGAGACACTGGAGCGGGAGGCGGCGAGGGAGGTACGGGAGGCGGCTCTGTTCGAGATTCCGGGCCAGTCAACGCTGATCTCCGCGGAGCCTGCTGACCGTGCTGGCGATCTTGAGGGCGCAGTCGCCCGGTGACTCGTGCTCCCAGAACCGGAGGATGGTCCACCCCGCTTCGATGAGCCGCTGGTCAGTGTCCCGGTCGCGCGCCATGTTCCGCGCCACCTTGTCTGACCAGTACCCAGGGTTGGTCTTCGGCGGTACATAGTGCTCCGGGCAGCCATGCCAGTAGCATCCGTCGATGAACACCGCGACCTTTGCCGGACGGAAGACCATGTCGGCTGTCCGGCGGAGGTCCGGGAGAGGCCTGGCTGCGACGCGGTACCGGAGCCCTTGCGCATGTACGAGCCGCCGGATGAGCTGCTCTGGCTTGGTGTCGCGGCTGCGGATCGCCTGCATGTTGCGCCGCCGGGCGGCGGTCGACGCCCAGGAGCCGTCCGGCGGGATCCATGCCGCGCTGTCAGGCGGCTGCTGCCCCTGAGCAGAGCTGTTCTTGTCAGTCACGGTTCTTCTCAGTGTGCTTCGGGAGGAAGGGCGCTGCCTGGGGCGGGTCCTCCGGGGTCGCGAGCACCCACGCCCGGTTATCGAGGATGACACGTGGGCGGCCTTCGTGGTGGGCGGCCGCTTCAGCGACCCGGAAACTCACCAGCTCACCGACGCGCGGCACAGGAGCTCCGAGCCCGCGCGCGACGGCCTGGTGGCTGCCGTAGTGCCCTGGAATGAGGATTCCTTCCTCGCGGAGGACTGTTCGCGCACGGCCCTTTGCCTCACGTACTCGGGCCATATAGTCGCTTTGCTGAGCGACGGTACGCACGACTCCTCTGCCGATCGGGCGCATCTGAACGCGGCGGAACAGTTCGTTGACTCTCGTCTGTCCGGAGGAAGGGCCGAGAATCATTTCGCGTGTTTTCTGATCAAGGTGCAGGAGTACGTTCTCCGGCAGTGGAGCGTCCTGCCAGAGCCAGTAAATCTTGTCGCGGTGCTCAGCTTTGATGGTCAGCTTGCGGTCGCGGTTGTTGCCTTTGTTGAGGAGTTCCGGGCGGATACGAAGCAGTCCGGCGCTCCAGCGGCTCTTCTCATCGTCGGCCCAGACCAGCAGGCAGATGTGATCTTCTGCTTCGGGAGGAATCATCCACCCTCCGAATTGCTGGGAGTACTTGCAGTCGACCTGGATCCCGGCTATGCGGTAGTCCGTGACGTCACCGTCATCGAAACCGAATTCGCGCTGCAAGTTGATCTCGACAATTGACCCTGCGTGCGTCTTCTCCGTCTTGGACAGAGTTTTCCAGTCGTAACGTCCGGTGACTTCGCCGTTGAGTAGCTGGTCGATGGTGTCGCGCAGTACTCGAGCGAATCGCTCGCCTTCTGGGTCAAGCTGCCGGAGGTTCTCGCGGACAGCGACAAGTCCGCCGTCCGATTCGGCTAGGTCCGAGGCCACAGTATTGAGAGTGGCCGAATGATCCAACGGAAACATGACGTCACCTCATCAACTAGCTGGCACCACACCAGCGTCAGGCTCGTGAGCCTGCCACAGACGGAGAGTTGACGTATCCGCCGTCTGGCTGCAGGCAGGTACCTCCTGCTCCTGATGAGTCACTGACCGTAGGGCGGCAAGTGCCGTCCACATGATGGCCACGGTGATGGGCCGGGCACCGGCCGATGAGTCGTGTGGAAGGCCTGGAGCAGGGCTGGGTGGGCCAGGGGTTTGTGGTGCCAGAGGTGGTGGAGGAGGGTTTTTTCCTGGGTTTGGAAGGTGGGGGTGGGGCCGGTGCGGTGGGCTCGGCGGCGGAGGAAGGCGAGGGAGGTGGCTGCGGCGGCGTATTCGGAGACGGCGCGGGCGGCGGTGGGGCCGTGGGTGCGGCGGGCGATGTCGCGGGCCACCGAGCGGGTCTTGAGGGAGGACAGGGAGAACGGTTCGGTGGGGGAGAGCCAGCCGGTGCTGACGTACGGGGGGAGGTAGGTGCGCAGGGCCAGGAGTTCGCGATGGCGGGCCCAGACGGCCAGCCAGGTGAGGGTGGCGAAGACCGGCAGCATGAAGAGGCCGTAGACGGTGATGAAGCCGAGGTCGCCGAGGGTGGTGGCGGCGTTCCAGATGGAGTGCAGGAGGACGGCGGTGGCCAGGCCGACGAAGGGCAGGGTCAGGCGCAGCGGCCGGCGGTGGGGGTAGCCGGCGGCGGCTATGCCGAAGGCCAGACCGGTGAGCATCGTGAACAGCGGGTGGGCGAACGGCGACAGGATGATGCGTACGAAGAAGGTCGCCGCGGTGAGGGAGTCGAGGCCGGTGTGGCCGAGGGACTGGTCCTGGCCGAAGGCGTTGCCCAGGTAGAGAACGTTCTCGGTGAAGGCGAAGCCGGTGGCCGTGATGCCGGCCAGGACGAGGCCGTCCGTGACGCCGTCGAAGTTCTGGCGGCGGAAGAGGAAGAGCAGGACGACCGCGGCGGCCTTGACGGTCTCCTCGATGATCGGCGCGAAGACGGTGGCGCCCCAGGTCTGGGCGTCGTCCGGGGAGAGGGTGGAGAGGTTGTTCTCCAGCCAGTTCGTGGCGAAACCGTTGGCCAGGAGCGCTACGAGGGTGGCGGCGCAGGCGCCCCAGGCGAAGGCGAAGAGCAGGTTGCGGCGTGGTTCGGGATCTATGCGGTCCAGCCAGCAGAAGCCGGCTATGAGGACGGGTACGGGGAAGACCGCCAGGCCGAGGCCGACGAGGAACCCTTGGGTACCGGTCTGCTGGCGGACCATCGCCAGGATGATCACGCCGGAGAGGGCGAGGAGGGAGAAGAGGGCGACGGCACGCGCTGTCTTGCTGTGCCAGGGCGCCGGGCGGCGGCGCGGTGCGTAGTGCCACTGCGCCGCCGCGGGCGACGCGGCGGGAGCGGCGTAGCGCGGATCGGGCGCGTACGCCGGTTTCGGCGGAAGCGGAGGCGGCTGCGGCGGATTCACCCATCGACCCTAACCACCGCGGGGTGGACTATGCCGGGCGCCGCCGGAAGAGGAGGTCGTGGACGACATGCCCCTTGTCCAGGCCCTGTCCCTCGAACTTGGTGAAGGGCCGGAAGTCCGGGCGCGGGGCGTAGCCGGAATGCAGGTTTTCGAGCGTCGGCTCGGCGGAGAGGACCTCCAGCATCTGTTCGGCGTACGGCTCCCAGTCGGTCGCGCAGTGGACGAGGGCGCCCGGCGCGAGACGGGTCGTGACCAGGGAGAGGAACTCGGGCTGGATCAGGCGGCGCTTGTGGTGCCGCTTCTTGGGCCACGGGTCCGGGAAGTAGACGCGCAGGCCGGCGAGGGACGCGGGGGCGAGCATCTCGCGCAGCAGGATGATCGCGTCGCCGTTGGCCACCCGGATGTTGGACAGGCCGTTGCGTTCCGCGAGGCCGAGCAGGTTGCCCTGGCCCGGGGTGTGGACGTCGCAGGCGAGGATGCCGGTGTCCGGGTCGGCGGCGGCCATCTGTGCCGTGGCCTCACCCATGCCGAAGCCGATTTCCAGGACGACCGGACGGCCCTCGAAGAGCTCGTCCAGGTCGATCCGGGAGAGGCCGTCGATGTCCAGGCCCCACTTGGGCCACAGGCGCCGCAGGGCGTCGGCCTGGCCGGGGGAGACCCGGCTGCGGCGCGGCTGGAAAGAACGGATCCGCCGCTCGTGGTGTGAACCGGCCGGGTCAGCCGCGGGGCCCGTGCCGACGGGGAACATCGGCTCGGGGCGGCGGCGCTGCGGGGCGGCGTGGGCGCCGGCGCCGGCGACCGCGTCGGGACCGGGCTCGGCGGCGGGGCTGGATTCGGGGGTGGCGGGGTTCTCGGACACAGTGGGTCGATTCTACGGGCGAGGGGAGGGAGAGGGCGGGGGTGGAGGTAGGGCGGGAGCGGGGGCGGAAATGAGGGCGAGGAGGGGTGCGGATGCGGACGGGGCGGAGGGGAGGGAAGAGGCGGGGGCTGGAGACGGCGGGAGATGGGGTGTACCCCATAGGCCGGCGCATTCGTCGGCCTCGGTGGCAATCCCGATCCCTGGCCTCGGCTCCGTCCCCCGGCTCGGCCCGGTTCCCAACCTCGGCCCCGTCCCCTCAGCCCTGGCCCCCCGCCCCCTCCAGCATTCGCAGGGCTCGCGCGGCTATCTCCCTGCCGATCGGGAGGGACGCCGTGGCGGCCGGGGACGGGGCGTTGAGGACGTGGACGGTGGAGGGGGACTCGGTGATGAGGAAGTCGTCGGCGAGGGTGCCGTCGGGCAGGACGGCCTGGGCGCGGACGCCGGCGGGGGACGGCTGGAGGTCTTCCTCGCGGATCGCCGGCAGCAGGCGGCGGACCGCTTCGGTGAAAGCGCGGCGGGACAGGGAGCGGCGCAGTTCGCCGGCGCCGTAGCGCCAGTGGCGGCGGGCTATGTGCCAGGAGCCCCGGTACGCCAGGGTGCCGGCCAGCTCGGTGGGGCGGACGGTGCGCCAGTCGTATCCCTCGCGGGCGAGCGCGGGGACGGCGTTCGGGCCGATGTGGACGGAGCCGTCGATCCCGCGGGTGAGGTGGACGCCGAGGAACGGGAAGGCGGGGTCGGGGACCGGGTAGACCAGGCCGCGCACCAGAGAGGCGCGGGCCGGGGCCAGGGTGTAGTACTCGCCACGGAAGGGGACGACGCGCATGCCCGGCGCGTCGCCCGCCAGGCGCGCGATCCGGTCGCAGTGCAGCCCGGCGCAGTTGACCAGGGTGCGGGCGCGGAAGGCCGTACCACCGGATGTGCGGACCGCCACGCGGCCGGGGCGACGGGCGATGGTGGTGACCTCGCTGCCGTACGAGATGTGGGCGCCCGCGTCCGTGGCCAGGGCGGCGAAGCGGCGGGCGACCGCACCGAAGTCGGCGACGCCGGTCGTGCCGACATGGATGGCGGCCAGGCCGCTGACCTCCGGCTCGTACGTCGCGAGCTGGGCCGGGCCCAGCTCGCGGACCGGGATGCCGTGCTCCCGGCCGCGCTGGATGAGGCTGTGCAGGCGGGGCAGCTCGGAGCGGTCGGTGGCGACGATCAGCTTGCCCGTGACCTCATGAGGGATGGCGTGGTCGAGGCAGAACTTGACCATCTCCGCCGAGCCCTGGAGCGCGAAGCGGGCCTTCAGGGAGCCGGGCGGGTAATAGATGCCGCTGTGAATCACGCCGCTGTTCCGGCCGGTCTGGTGGCGGGCGGGGCCGGGCTCCTTCTCCAGGATCACCACACGGGTGCCGGGAGCGGCGCGCGTGATCGCGTAGGCCGTCGAGAGGCCGACGATGCCGGCACCGATCACCAGCACGTCGCAGTCGTACGCCATCACAGCACCTCCCCTGGAATCAGACGTATCCCATCATGACCCGGGGGTCTGACAACGGGCCGGGCGAGCGGAGGACGAGCGTCCGTGCGCGGGGCCCCGCCCGTCACGACCCAGCCCGTCACGGCCCCCGTCACGACTCCTCGCGTCACGCCCCCTCGCCTCGGGCACTCGCATCCCCGCGCGCCATCGCCGTAGCCTGCCCGCGCTTCAGGCCAGATACGCGTCCAAGTCCGCCCGGCCCGCCCGGCCCGCCCGCGCCCCCTACGCGCCCGCCTGCCAGCCCGCGCCCCCCGCCACCTACGCCCACGTCTGCCCACCCGCCCCACCTCAGCACCATCAGCCACCCCAGCACCCCACACCCGCATCCGCATCCGCCCCGCACCCGCACTCCAGCACCCGCACGTGCCCCCGCCCCCACCCCACACCCCCGTAAGTGCCCCTACCCCCCGCCGCCCCTAAGCCGGCGCCACCAGCAGTGGCCGCGCCCGTTCGCGCAGCTCCACGACGCGGGGCTCGTCGCCGTACGGCTCCAGGCGGTGCAGGAGATCCCGTACGTACTCGGTCGTACGGGCCGACGAGATGCGGCCGGCCACCTCGACGGCCCGCGTGCCGGCCGCGCAGGCCGCGTCCAGGTTGCCGGACTCCAGCTCGGCGACTGCGGAGACGACGAGCCGCAGCCCGTGCGAGCGGACGTACTCCTCCGTGGGGCGGGACAGCGCCTGTTCCGTGAAGCGGCGTACCTGGCGCGGCAGTCGCAGGTCCCGGTAGCACTCGGCGGCGTCGGCGGCGAACCGCTCGTACGAGTAGAAGTCCAGCCAGGACGGGTCCGGGTCACCCTCGCGGGAGCGCTCCAGCCAGCCCTCGGCGGCCTTCAGGGCCACCTCGCAGGCGCGCGCCTCGTTGGCCTTGGCCTGGGCGCGGGCCTCCACCAAGCGGAAGAAGCTCATCGTGCGGGCGGTGGCCAGTCCGCGGTTGCGTTCCAGAGCGGCCTGCGCCAGGTCGACGCCCTCGTCGGCGAAGCCGCGGTACGTCGCCTGGAGTGACATCGAGGCCAGGACATATCCCCCCAAGGGGACGTCGGCCGCGGCGCGTGCCAGGCGCAGCGCCTGGATGTAGTAGCGCTGGGCCGCCTCCTGCTGCCCGGTGTCGAAGGCCATCCAGCCCGCGAGTCGGGTCAGTTCGGAGGTCGCGCCGAACAGCGCCCGGCCCACCTCGTCGCTGTACGAGGCGAGGAGCAGCGGCGCCGCGTCCACCCGCAGGCACTCGGGCACCATCGAGGAGCGCCAGTCGCCGCCCCCGTACTTCGAGTCCCAGCGGCGGGCGTCCTCGGCGGCCTCCCGCAGCTTGGTGACGTCGCTGTGGCCGACGTGCTGGGGCGCGGTGTCGGCGCCGGCGGCACCGTCCTTGCCGGCCGCGCCGTTGCCGTCCCGTACCTCCCGAAGGTCAGGCGCTTCGCGGGCGACGGAACTGTCGGCCGGGGATATCAGCCATCGCGAGGCGGGCGTCGCGTACGCGCTCACCGAGAAGGATCCGGCCAGGCTCTGCCAGATGCCCCCGCCACCGCGGCGTCCGGCCAGGTCGAGGCGGTACAGCTCGGTCGCGGACCGGACCGCGGCGCCCACGTCGCGCGGGAAGGCGAGGCCCACCTCGGGGGCCGGGTCGGCGTCGGCCAGGCCGATCTCGTGGAGCGGCACCGGGCGGCCGAGCTTGCCGGCTATCGCGGCCGCGATCAGATGGGGCGCGGCGCCCTGCGGCACCATGCCCTTGGACACCCACCGGGCCACCGACGTCTTGTCGTAGCGAAGCGTCAACCCGCGCTGCGCCCCCAGGTCGTTGACCCGGCGGGCGAGCCCGGCATTGCTGATCCCCGCGAGGGCGAGAACGGTGCCGAGCTTCTCGTTCGGCCCGCGTATATCCCTTGACATGCGCACCCCTCGACACAGCGACGGCAGCCCCGGTACCCCGGGGCACGCGTCCACCCAGAGTAGTTCGCCGAATCCCTACCGTTAAGGCCCGATGTCCCGGATGGCGGGTTTCAAGTCCAAGCGTCCGTAGGGGGTTTGGCATGTGCTCCGGGTACGTGTTGCCGTGCGCCCGTGTGTGCGCGCTGGCCGGGTTGGTGCGGGAGCGCTTCCATGAGACCTGCGTGGGTCGGCCCGCTGCACTGGATCCAGTGGGCTGGGGGACACCGCCACCTCATTCCCCGCGGGTGGCGGTCCGGTCCGGGGGGCGAGTCCCGCCTCCCGGACTGTCGCATTGTGCGGGAGAGGCCCGCCGGGACGGCCTGAGGGTGTCCACTCGATCCCGGCGGCGTCCGGGAGGGTGCCCGGCCGTTTCGGCGCCGTGTCCCGAGGGGTGCGCCCGGGCGTTCGAGAGGGCAGCCCGGCGGGTGATCGGCCGGGGTCCGGCGGCCCTGGCCGGTATCGGGCCAACTGGCCTTCGCAGCACAGATTTTGGCCGAAAATCGACGTACGAGGGTTTGCCTTCGGGATCGGGGGCGTGCGCGCGTCTCCGTGCGCGCTCGCGCGTGGGGGCGGGGGCGCCCCTGAAGGCAGGGAGGCCGTAGGAGAAGGACCTTTCCTGCACCACCGCGCACCCCGCCGTGCGCGGCCGGGCCCGAACTCGCCCTCGCGCCCGGCCCGTCCGCCCTCGGTAACGTCTTCCGAACACCCCGTACACCGGCCCTCCGCGACGCCTCCCGAGCGCCGCTGTCGTGGCAGCATGGTCCGCACAACAGCTTGGCAACGGCTTGGCAATGGCTTGGCGATCCGCTGTGCGGGGCGGCGGTCCGGTCCACCCTGCCGACCACCAGGGCGATCCTGAGGTGGGCGGGCGTCCGCTCGGCGGACGGACGGGGGCCGCCCGGCGGCGGCGAACAGGGTGGAGGCGGCGATGCGCTGGCTGGTGGGGTGGAGCAGTACCGCCACGGGATCGGCCCCCACCGAGGAGGCCCGTACGGTCCTCCCCGTAGGCGCCCAGCTCCTGTGGGGCGACCCCGATCCGCTGTGGGCGGTCGGTGACTGGCGCCCCGACGAGGTGCGCGTCGTCCAGGCCGACTCCGAGACCCGGCTCGCCGTCTTCGGCGTCTGCGGCGCCACCGACGACCAGTTGCGGGTCGGCCTCTTCGCGGCCCGCGGGGGCGCGCTGCGCCACCTCACCGCCTGGCCCGGCAGTTACACGGCCGTCGTCCAGGTCGGCCGGCGGGTGACGGTCACCGGTGACCTGGCGGGCGCGCGGCCGGTTTTCCACACCCCCTGGGCGGGCGGTACGGCGTACGCGACCGCAGCCCTGCCGCTTGCCGACCTGATCGAGGCGGGCCTGGACGTCGGGCATCTGGCCGCGCTGCTGGCCTGCCCGGACGCGCCCGAGGCGCTCGGCGCCGGCACCCCGTACGAGGGGGTGCGCCGGGTGCCGCCCGGTCATGCGCTCGTCCTGCGCGGCGGCAGCCACGACATCACCTCCTACGAGCCGACGGCCTCGCTCGCCGTCGCCGCGCCGCAACTGCCCCCGGAACAGGCCGTCGACGGCGTCCGTGACGCGCTGGTCGAGGCCGTACGGGCGCGGCTGTCCGGGCCCCGGCACGCACCGGACCCGGACGGCCTGAACGGCCTGGACCCGGGGCCCGTACCGGGCATGGGCCCGGCCGAACGGCGGGCCGCGCGCGGCGCGCCGGCGCCCGGTGTCGGCGCCGACCTCTCAGGGGGCAGCGCCTCCGCCACCCTGGCACTGCTCGCGGCCGGACTGCCCGGGGTGCCCGGCACGGTCAACGGGCGCGGAGAGCGCCTCCTGGCCGTCACCTTCAACGACCGCGCCACCCACGGGGGCCGCCCCTACCGCGAGGCCGAGCTGGAACGGGCCCGCAGCATCGCCGCCAACCCGCGCCTCCACCACGTCGTCGTCGCGGCGGGTGAGGAGGCCCTCCCGTACGCGGGCCTGGAGGCCGGGCCGCTCACGGACGAACCGGGGCCGGCGCTCATCACGGCCGGCCGCCACCGCCGGCGGCTGCTGGCGGGGAGCGCGGACCACTTCGTGGGCGCGGGCGCCCGGCAGGTCCTGGACGCGCACCCGGCCCGCCTCGCCGACCTGCTCCTGGACCGCCGCAGACGCCATCTGCTGCGGCCCGTCACGGCACTGGCCAAGGCCGACGGGCCGCTGTCGCAGTCCGCCCTGGTGCCGTTCACGGTCTACCGTGCGGCCCGCAAGCTGGCCCGTACGACGTACGGGGCGGGCATCGCCGATACGGCGACGCGCCTGAGGGAGCGGCAGTTCGCCGACGAGCCGGTGGCGGGCGGTGGGGCGGTGGACGCGTCGCTGGCGGCGCTCTCCTGGTGCCGGCCCGGTCCCGCGGCGCGTTGGCTGACCGGGGAGGCGCTGGCCGAAGTATCGGTTCGTCTCAATGGCGCGGCCGCCCGGACACCCGCCGTCGGACGGCCGGGAGAACGCCGGGCACGCGCCGCGCTGGCCCGGCACGCCGCCGACCACCGGATCTTCGAACAGGCCGTGGAGGTACGGAACCAACGGCTGCACGCCCCCTTCCTGGACAACCAGGTGGTGCTGGCCTGCCGCGCGCTCCCGGACACGCTGCGCGTCCAGCCGGGGGCGCGGGCCGCTGTGCTGCGCGCCGTCCTGTCCGGCGCGGGCGTCCGCGACCTGCCGCCCGGCTGGGGCGCCACGTCCCACATCACGCACGCCGCAGCCGTACGGGCCGGCCTGCGCACCTCCATCGGGGACGTGGTCGGCCTCTTCGACGCGCCACTGCTCGCCGACGCGGGCCTGGTCGAGGCACGGGTCGTACGGAAGGCCCTGCGCGCGGCGGCCGAGGGCGCCCCGCTCCCCCTGGACGGGCTCGCCGAACTCGTCTCCACCGAACTGTGGCTGCGGCGGCTCCTCGCCCGGCGCGGCACCTGCTGGACCGGCACGGCCGCACCCCGCCGGCGCGCGGTGGCGGGCGGGGTACCGCCGCGGACCAGCCTCTGAGAGGAGGTCTGCCGCGAGGCGCCCGCGTCGGGGGCGGGGCCGGGGGCGGCGCCCCGCGTCAGTGGCAGACCGGGAGGGGCGGTGCCGTCAGCGGGAGGCCGGGAGGGGCGGTGCCGTCAGCGGCAGGTGATCTGCGACTCGGCCCAGTCGCCCAGGAACATCACGGTGTGTGACGAGCCGGGCTCGACGACCAGCCGCAACGTCCGGTGGCCGCGCAGCGGCACATGCACCGGGACGGCGGACCGGCCCCCGCGCACCACCCCCGAGCGCCAGAGCCGCTGCCCGTCCGCGTACACGGAGAAGCGCAGCGCTCCCAGGCCGAGCCCCATGTCGTCCACGCCGGCGAAGGCGTCGTACGCCGTGCACTGCCGGTTCAGGTCGATGGTCACGGACGACGGCGCGTGCACGGTCACCCCGTGCCGGAACGTCCGGCCGCCGATGCGCAGCCCCTGCCGCTGCCACAGCCAGTCGCTGTCCGCCATGCGCACCTCGGGCTTCGTGCCGTCACCCATGAAGTCCCACGTCAACTTGTTGATCTGGTACGGGGACGGGGCGGGGGCCGGTGGGGTCGGCGTCGGCCTCGGGGAGTGCGGGGGCGGATCGGTGGGTGCGGGGGAGTGCGGCGGCTGCTCGGGCGCGGGAGTGGGGGAGGGCTTCGTCGGCGCCGGTGACGGTTTCGGCGTCGGCGTGGGTGTGGGCGTGGGATCCGGCCGGGGTGTGGCGGTGGGGCCGGGGACCGGCTTCGTGGGGGTGGGGGCGGGCGTCGGGGGTGACTGCTCCGGCGTGCGCTCCGGCGGATTCGACGCGGAGGGTTGCGGAGCGGCCGAGGCCGCGCCGGGCTGCTTGGCCTGCGGCTCGGGTGTGGGCTGCGGATCGCCGATCAGCGCCAGGGCGAGCGCGGCGCCCGCCACGATCGCCACTCCCGCACCGATGGCCACCTTCGCAGGCGCACCGAGCCCCTCACTCACCGCGGCACCACCACCGGCACCGCCGGCCCCACCTGCCCCGCCGACGCCCGCCCCCGCGGCCCCGCCGGCTCCCGCCGCCCCACCAGACCCGGCAGCAGCACCAGCCCCACCGGCCGCCCCCGCCCCCGTGCCGCCGGCCGCCGCGGCCGCACCGGCCCCCGCCGCCGCGCCCGCACCACCGAGCCCCACCACGGCCGCGGCCCCCTTGACCGCGTATCCGGCGGCGAACCAGCCGATGACCGCCACCGGCAGGACGACGCGGATGTGCTCGTTGACGTCCGCGACCTCCGAGGCCGCCGTGCGGCACCGGGCGCAGTCCTCCAGGTGCTTGCGCAGCCCGCGCTCGGCCCGCATTCGCAGCCCGCCGCGTGCGTACGCGCCGAGCCGGTCCGCGTACCGGGCGCAATCGCCCTCGGCGGTCAGCGAGCGGCTCACATGCGCCTGTAGGTAGGCCTGCTTGAGGCCCTCACGGGCGCGGTGGGCCAGGACGGCGGTGGCGTTGGCCGTCAGCCCGAGCAGCGGCGCGACCTCGCTCGGCGACTCCTCCTCGATCGTGGTGTGCCACAGCACGGTCTGGTAGTGCTCCGGCAGGCTCCGGAACGCCCGTACGGCCATGGACTGCTCGGCCTCGTGCATGGCGCGCACGTCCGCGCCGAGGTCGAGGGTGTCGTCGTCCAGGGCGGAACCGGCCGCCGACACCGCGAACACGGCGAAGTCCTCCACCAGTTGCTCGCGCTTCGCGCTCCTGCCCCAGGCGGCGGCCACCCGGCGGACGGTGGTGAGCAGATAGGCGCGTACGGAGGAGTCGGGGCCGGAGCCGCCGCGTACCGCCTGGAGGGTGCGGGCGAAGACTTCGCCGGTCAGGTCGTCGGCGGTGTGGGCGTCCCGGCAGCAACCACGCGCGTAGCGCCGGACCGCGTCGGCGTGCCGGCGGTACAGCTCCTCGTAGGCGCTGTCGTCCCCGCCCCGCATACGGTCGATCAACTCACAGTCCGAGGACGGCAGTCCGGGCTGCCCGACCGGGTCCTCCTGCGGGGCGGGCCCCTCTGCCGCGCCTGGGCCCACCTGGGCGCCCGCCCCGAGCGGCCCGCTCGCCCCGTCCGGACCGCCTGTCCCGCTCGCCCCGTCCGGTCCATTCGTGCCGACAGAGCCGCGCAGCCCAACAGAACCATCCCGCTCGGCAGAACCGTCCCGCCTGGCCGAGTCTCCCGCCCCGGGGGCCTTCCGGCGGCCCGGCTTCCGGTGGGCGCCCCGGTTCTTCGCGCCCCGCGCGCTCCTCAGGTCCTGGGTGTCACTACGTTCCTGTGCGTCGCCCGGACCGAGCGGAGCCTTCGCTCGCTCGCGCTGGGGAGGAACGCTTCGTTCGGCCGGCCCGGGCCGGTAGTCGTCCTCGGCCCGGTCGTGCCGCTCCATGGGACGGCCCGAGCCACCGGGGCCCGACGCGCCCGAAGCACCCGACGCACCCGCGCTGCCTGTACCTCCGTCGGAACCGCGGACACCACCGATACCGCCCCGCCCATCCCCCCTGCCCGCCCCGTACGACCGCTTCTGCCCGGGAACCTGCGGCCCGCGCGGCCCGGCCGTACGACCCATGCCGCCCTTACCGGCCGCCTCCTCCGCCCCGGCGTTGCCGCCACGCCGCTCGTCCCGCCCGTCCACACCCATCGTCGAGGCCCCCGAACACGCCGTCACTGCGGTAAGACGGCGCAAGCGTGCCACAGGCGGGCTCCTGGCTCGCCCGGCAAGCAGACCAACCACTCGTCCGGGGCGAGTTCACGGCCGCGAGCACTAGACGTCACTCGTACGGGGAATACTCGACCGGCTCGCGTCCCGGGCGCGCGGCGCAGGAAGCACGGGGCGCGGCACCGGCCACAGCCGGTCCCACACCCCGCCCCCTCTGACGACGCCTGCCGCCCGACCTCAGTCAGGCAGCAGGCCACTACCGCGCCCCGGCCACCGGCCGGCTACGGCGTCCGCCCGCTCCTCACTCGGCAGGCCGCGACCGCAGCCCCTCCAGCAGGATCTCCAGCAGCCGGGCCGAGGCGGCCTGTTGCTGGGCCGGATCCGGCAGGGAGGGTGCGCCGGTGGCGATGACGAGCAGTACGTCGGCCACGGTCACGTCCGCCCGCAGCTCGCCCGCCTCGCGGGCCCGCTCGACGAGCTGCCCGACGACCTCCAGCAGCGCCCGGGCGCCACCGTCCGCCGCCGCCTCGCCGAAGCCGGCCGGCGCCTCCAGCGTGCCGCGCGCGGACACGCCGTTCGACGGGCCGGCCGGGACCCCGTTCGGGACTGTGGCCGGTACGTCCGAGACCTCGGCCTCGGGCGCGCCGCGCTGCGCGACCACGCGGAACTCCGCGGGTACGTCGGCCGTCAGCGCGCCGGGCACGTCTGCCGGAAGGTCCGCCGACACGGCCGGTACGTCGGCCGGGGCCGCGGACACCGCCGGCCCGCCGACGCCTAGGCCGCCGTCGGCACGGACGCCGGGCAGGCCCGCGGCCGGTCCGCCGGCCGTCGTGCCGTCCGGCCCGTACGCCTGGCGCTGCTGCGGGACCCGCGCCTCAGCGGCACCGGGACCGGCCGAGCCGTCCGGGGCCGGAGCGCTGGCGCTCACCCGCAATATGCTCGGCGGCAGCAGCCGCCCGGCACCGGAGGCGACGGACGTCCGCAGGAAGCGCGAGAGCGCCGACCACGGGTCGTCCTCCTGTCCGAGCGCCGTACGCGCCTGGTCGGTGAGCCGAGAGGTCTCCTCCTCGGCTATTCGCCGGACCAGCACGTCCTTGCTCGGGAAGCGCCGGTACACCGTCCCCACCCCGACGCGGGCACGCCGCGCCACGTCTTCCATGGGCGCGCCGTAGCCCAGCTCGCCGAAGACCTCGCGAGCCGCCCGCAGGACGTGCTCAAGATTGCGCTGCGCGTCCACCCGCAGGGGTGTGCTCCGGCCACCGGCTCCGGCGCCGGTGTGCGCGCTTGGCGCGGTGTGCGTGTGCGTGGTGCCGTTTCCCCCGCCTCCGGAAGCGTGCGCGGTGGCAGTTACGGCAGTCGGCCATTGAGAGCCTTGAATGTGCATAGATGATCCCCCGGTAATGACGTCTCCCCCCGGAGACTCCCCGCCCTGACTGCTGGGGTGTGACACGTGACGACGAGAGGCTGCACCCCAACGAGGTACGAACATAGTTGAGCCCAGGTCAAGAATGAAGGGGGCAGTTCCGCACAGTCCGTGCACCGATCGGAGTACGGATCCCATCCGCCCCGATTCCGTACCCTCCATACGCCGTAGAACTGCCACTTGACCTGCACTCCTGCACCCGGCCGCGCGGAATCCGGCCCTCCGGGCCCATACGCCGGGCCGGTCATACATTTCGTCGGGCCTGTGGACAAAGGCGTGTCGCCGGTGCGTCATGGAACAGTGCTGCGTCCTTGTGGGGGCACAGTGCCTGGTGGTGGCAGGCCGGTCGGCCGGCGGGCGGCAGTCCGCGCGGGCCGGTCTTTCGATGTCGCGAGGAGAACCTCTGTGAAGGAACCGGCGCGCATTCTCGTTGTCGGCGGGGGCTACGTGGGGATGTACACCGCCCTGCGCCTCCAGCGGAAACTGAAACAGGAACTGCGGCGGGCCGCCGTCGAAGTGGTCGTGGTGGATCCCGACCCGTACATGACGTATCAGCCATTCCTGCCGGAGGCCGCGGCCGGATCCATCTCGCCGCGGCACGTCGTCGTACCGCTGCGCCGGGTGCTGCCGCACTGCGAGATCATCGTCGGTGAGGTCGTCGCGCTCGACCACGCCGCGCGTACCGCCACGGTCACCACGCCGGCCTCCCGGGAGGACGGCACCGGCGGCCTGCAACTCGCCTACGACGAGCTGGTGCTGGCCCCCGGCTCGGTCTCCCGCGCCCTGCCGGTCCCCGGCCTCGCCGAAGGCGGCATCGGCTTCAAGACCGTCGAGGAGGCCATCGGGCTGCGCAACCACGTCCTGGAGCAACTGGACATCGCCTCCTCGACCCGCGACCCCGCGATCCGCGACGCCGCCCTGACCTTCGTCTTCGTCGGTGGTGGGTACGCGGGGGTGGAGGCCCTCGCGGAGCTGGAGGACATGGCGCGCTACGCGGCGCGTTACTACCACAACGTCGAGCCCGATGACATGAAGTGGATCCTGGTCGAGGCGACCGGCCGCATCCTGCCGGAGGTGGGGACGGCGATGGGCCGGTACACGGTACGGGAGCTGCGCGCGCGCAACATCGACGTACGGCTGGAGACGCGCCTGGAGTCGTACCTGGAGCGGGTCGCCGTCCTGAGTGACGGCACGCGCTTGCCGGCTCGCACTCTCGTGTGGACCGCCGGCGTCCGGCCGCACCCGCTCATCGCTGCTTCCGGCCTGCCGCGCACCGCGCGCGGCCGCCTCAAATGCACCGCCGCCCTCCGGGTCGACGGAGTCGAACACGCCTGGTCGGCGGGGGACGCCGCGGCGGTGCCGGACCTGACGGCGCAGCAGCCGGCCGAGCCGGACGCACCGCGCGAGGAATGTGCGCCCAACGCCCAGCACGCCGTCCGCCAGGCGCGGGTGCTGGCCGGGAACGTC
Source organism: Streptomyces sp. NPDC018045 (assembly GCF_044327445.1). NCBI lineage: Bacteria > Bacillati > Actinomycetota > Actinomycetes > Kitasatosporales > Streptomycetaceae > Streptomyces > Streptomyces sp. NPDC018045. Next base: position 5,135 of record NZ_JBIRFL010000003.1, on the reverse strand, counting down.
GCGGCGGCGGTGCGCGGCGGGCCCGTCACGGACTACGCGCACAAGTACGCCGGGTCGGTCGCCTCGCTCGGCCTGCACAAAGGGGTCGCGCACGTCTACGGGCGCCGCTTGAAGGGCTACCCGGCGTGGTTCATGCACCGCGTGTACCACCTGAGCCGGGTGCCCACGGTCAACCGGAAGGCGCGGGTGCTGGCCGAGTGGACCCTGGCCGGGCTGTTCAAGCGGGAAATCGTTTCTCTCGGCTCCCTGGAACACCCACGTGCCGAGTTCGAGCTGGCGGCGGGCACCGGCCGGCGCCGCGACCCGGGCTGACGGCCCGTCGTACACCGACAGCCGTACGGGCCGCCGGAGCCGGGTCCCCCGGTCGTACGACGTGCCGTGCCGGTTCCGCGCCCGTACGGCCTGCCGGCCGGGGCGCCGCCCGTACGGCCTGTCGGCCCGCCGTGTCCCCCGAACCCGGAGTCAGGAACTCCACCTCGTACCTCCGGCGTCTGACGGATGTCAGTCCGGTCGGCCACACTGGACGTGTGACCATGGGTGGGCTCGTATCTGCGAAGAGTGACAATCACGAGGATTCTGGACGTTTGCTGCAATCCGCCAGAGGGCGCCGAGCGTGCCCCCAGCCGACACCGCTCCCCGCGTCCGCCGGGCAGGCGTCCCTCCGGCGTGCGCGCGGGGAGTCCCACCGAGCCGACGGCCCGATCCCGCGCGACGACGCGAAGTAAGAGGTACACCTCCGTGAACTTCACGCGCTGGAGCGCCCGTCTCCCCGGCACGCAGCGGCGGAGCGCCGCCCGGCCCGACCGTGCCGCGCCGACGTCCACCGCCGTACCGGCCACGTCCGCCGCCCCGGCTCCGGGCGGCCCGCCGGCCGCGGGCCCCGGCGCGGTCCCCGCCGCCCGCGCCGAACACCCCCTTTCCGGCGCGGCCGGTGACGGCCCGTCCGCCGCCCCGGGCCGCACGCCCAGCGTCGACGCGCTGTCCGTGCACGACATCCTGGGCAAGGTGCCCGCCCTGGTGGCGGTCGTGTACGGACCCGAGCACCGCATCGCGTACGTCAACGGCGCGTACGCCACCGTCTTCGGCCCCCGTCCGCCCGGTGCCACCGCGCGCGAGGCCCTGCCCGAACTGGACGCGCTCGGCCTGCTGCCGCTGATGGACCAGGTGCTGCGCAGCGGCCGGCCCCGTACGGTCAAGGCCCGCCGGGTGCCCGGCGGCGCGGGCGCCGACCAGTCCCGCGACGGGTACTACACCTTCACCTGCACCCCCATCGAGGTCGCCGCGAGCGGCCCGGCGCCCGACCCCGAGGTCGCCTGCGTGGCGCCGCACAAGGGCGTGCTCGTCTTCGGCGCGGACGTCACCGACCAGGTGGAGTCCACCGAACGGCTGCGCGCCAGTGAGGCACGTCAGCGCGCGGCCGCCGTGACGCTCCAGCGGTCCCTGCTGCCCCAGGAGCTGGAGCAGCCGGACGACCTACGGGTCGCCGCGACGTACCAGCCGGGCGGCACGGACGCCGCGGTCGGCGGGGACTGGTACGACGTCATCACCCTCGGCGCGGGCCGGACGGCCCTGGTCATCGGTGACGTCATGGGACGGGGCGTGCGCGCCGCGGCCGTCATGGGGCAGCTCCGTACCGCGGTCCGTGCCTACGCCCGGCTCGACCTGCCGCCCCACGAAGTCCTCCAACTGCTGGACGGGCTGGCCGCCGAGATCGACGCCAGCCAGATCGCGACCTGCGTCTACGCGGTCCACGACCCCAACGAGGGCCGTCTGGTCTACTCCTCCGCCGGCCATCTGCCCATCCTGGTGCGCGACGCCGAGGGCACGGTCCACCGCGCCGCCGAGCCGACCGGACCGCCGCTGGGCACCGGCGGCTGGCTGCACACCTCCGGCAGTGTCCCGCTGGGGCCCGGTTCGACCGCCGTCCTCTATACGGACGGCCTGGTCGAGCGCCGTGACAAGGACATCGACCACGGCGTGGAGGCCCTGGAGCGCGCCGTCGCCGGGGCGACCGGAGCGCCGGACATCATCTGCGACCGCCTGCTGCGCGCCCTGGGCATCACCACCGATCACGACGACGACGTGGCCGTCCTGGTCCTCCAGCACCCCGCCCGTACGGGGCACGACGCCGAGCTGTTCCACAACGCCGCCCTCGAACTGCACGGCGGTACGGAAGCGGCGCCCCGCGCCCGCGCCTTCGCCTCCGGGGTGCTCGCCTCCTGGCGTTTCTCCCCGGAGCTGCACGACCTCGGCGTGCTGGCCGCCAGCGAACTGGTCGCCAACTCGCTCCAGCACGGCACACCACCGATGCGGCTGCGGCTGCGCCGTACGGACCGCCGCCTGATCGTCGAGGTGACCGACGGCGACGACCACCTGCCGCGGCGGCGCCGGGCCGAGCCCGTCGACGAGGCGGGACGCGGCATCTCGATCGTCGCGACGATCGCCTCGGCGTGGGGTTCGCGGCGGACACCCGGGGGCGGCAAGGCCGTGTGGTGCGAGTTCGCGCTGCCGCGGGAGTAGGGGAGGGGCAGCGCGCGGGCGCACGTAGCCGAAAGGGCCGGGTCCTGCCTGAAGCGGCAGGACCCGGCCCGTCCGGAGCAGCGGACTCGCGGCCTACGCCACCGCCGTCACGGACTCACGCCGTGGCGCACCCGCGTCGGCCGTCGCCTCGCCCGGCCCCTCGGCCGTCGCATCGGCGCCGACCGTCACCTCCGTGGCCGTACCGGCCGGTGCCTGCGGAGTGAAGGCCCGGATGTGCGGGTTGTCCTGGGCAGGGCTCAGCATCCGCCCCAGCCGCAGCGCCAGCAGGCTGATGCCGACGGCGCAGAGCACCAGCATCCCGATGTACGGGGCGGCCATGCCGTGGCCCACCATCAGGGCGCCGACGGCCGGACCGATCGCCAGGGCGAGCTGCTTCACCAGGGCGAAGACCGAGTTGTACTGGCCCACCATCGAGGCCGGTGCCAGGTCCGCCACCAGCGGGGCCACCGTCGGCGACAGCAGCGACTCCCCTATACCGAACAAGGCGTAGGTCGAGATCAGCAGAGTGGTGGCCACCGCGTGCGCCCCGTGCACCAGGCCCGACAGTCCGGCGGCCAGCCACGCCACGGTCCAGATCAGCCCGACCACGGCCATCACCCGGCTGCGCCGCCGCCGCTCGACCAGCTTCAGCACGATGAACTGCGCCGCCACGATCGCCGCCGTGTTGGCGGCCAGGGCGATGCCGAGGGTGGACGGCGAGATCCGCGTGACCTCGGTCGCGTACGCCGCCAGCCCCGACTCGAACTGGCCGTAGCAGGCGAAGAACAGCACGAAGCCCAGCACGCACAGCCACACCATGCGGCGGTCGGCGAAGAGCGCGCGCCAGGCGCCCTTGGCCCGGGCCTCGCTCGGGACCGGGTCGTCGACCCGCGGCGTCCGCGGCAGCCGTACGGTCGCGATGGCCGCGCCCAGCACCAGGAACATCACGGCCTCGATCGCGAAGAGGCGGACGAAGCTGCCGGCCGCGGACTCGTCGACCAGCAGGCCGCCTATGAGGCCGCCGATGCCCAGACCGAGGTTGTTCAGGAAGAACTGGGTGGCGAACGCCCGCGAGCGGGTGACCGTCGTCGAGCACCAAACGATCATTGTCGCCAGGGCCGGCTGGATCACCGCTATACCGGCGCCGAGGGCGATGGCGGAGGCGATGACCAGCGGTTCAGTGGTGGACAGGCCCAGTCCGAGCGAACCGACGGCCGCGGTGACGGCACCGACGACAGCCACCGGCAGCGGACCCTTCCGGTCGATCGCCCGACCGGTCAGGGGCAGCACGGCGAGCGCGGCGACGGCCAGCATCGCGAGTACGACACCGGCCGTACTCGCGCCGAGATCCCGCACCTTCGCCACATAGACGTAGAGATACGGAACCGTGAAGCCGTTGCCGAACGCGCTCAGCGCGTTGCCAAGCTGGATCCGGCGCAGCGCGGCGCCCATCGCGGTGGTCACACTCACCTACCTAGGTCAGATCGAAGGGGACTGGACAGTCACACCCTGAAGACTTCAACACTAAAGTTCGAAGCTAAAGAGTACATGGCGAAGGACTTCAACGCCAATGAGCTACATGCCATACTTCCCGGCATGTCAGAGCCCTCAGATGCGGCCCACAGTCCTGCGGAGCCGAGCCTCGAGGAACAGATCGCGGCCTATCAGCGCGAGTTCCAAGATCTCGATCCCCAGGTGGAGCAGGTCGTCTCCGCACTGCAGCGCCTCAACCGCCGGATGAACGTCGCCTACGGGCGGCAGACCGCCACCCTCAACATGAGCAACGCGGAGTGGGAGGTGCTGAAGGCCCTCGTCGTCGCGGGGGCGCCCTATCAATTGGGCCCCGGTGAGCTGGCCAAGCGCCTCGGCCTCACGCCGGCCGCCATGACCCACCGCATCGACCGGATGGCGAGCGAGGGCCTGGTGACACGGGAGCGCGACGAGGCCAACCGCGTACGGGTGATCGTCGAGCTCACCCAGGAAGGCCGCGAGAAGTGGGTCGAGGCGATGCGGATGGCCTCGGTCTTCGAGGAGGACCTGCTCCAGGACCTCTCCACCGAGGAGCGTGGCCAGCTCGGGGAGATGCTGACCCGCCTGCTCTGCCGTGTCGAGGACGCCCAGCCGGACGCGGACGGCCGGCTGAACGACCTCGACTGAGCCGAGGAGCGGGCCAGGACGGTACGGGCGCAGGTCGTCCCGGCGCCGCCAAAACCGGTTGACCGGTGGTGGTTGACATGACCCGTCGCCGTACGTAAGGTTCTTCGAGTTGCCATGGAGCCGTAACGGTTCTGCGGTAGCCCCTCGCGCCGCACCGGCGGCACAACCACTACTGCTCGACTCCCGGACGGGACGAATTTCGGCATGCCGAAATTCCGGCCGGTGACCCGATTAGGCGTCACCGGGGAAAAGCACTAAAGTAGTGATCACGCCGGAAGGCGCGAACAAACCCCCTCCGACGGGGAATTCGGATTCACATTCGAACCGACAGCTTCCTTCACCGGAAGCCCGGAACGAAAAACAGATCTGATAGAGTCGGAAAGGCCGGAAAGCGAAAGCCGGACGGCCGCCCCGCTCCAGCAGGGACCGGATACGGAAAGGCGGAAACGCCGAACGGG